>JBJELY010000132.1:0-6184 GCA_051879395.1 Roseburia sp.
CAAAAAATTGCTGTATCAACGGATTCTTAGGATATGGTGTAAATTCATCACTCATCCCAGGATTACCGTCCCTTCTTCCTTTCGCGGATAAGTGTGTTCGTATGAAAAAATGGGGATGTTTGCCAGTTCATCGGCAAGATCCAGCTCCCGCAGCACAGAAAGCTCATTTTTTCCGGAGTTCGCACTCTCCCACTGCCCGTGAACTAGGGCTCCTATCTTGTGCCCAGAAACAGCTTTATCCAGCGTAATATCTTCCTTTAATTCCAACAGCGAAGCCTCCGGCTGCTCCCCCTCCAGTATGGTGGGTTCCGCCTGTTTTATGATTATGTATAAAAAAAGAGATCAACATTCTACTGTTGATCCCGTTTGCCGCACTTTTTAATTTCGTTTCCATTTTATGTTCCAGTTAATCTGCACTCCCCCGTCTCATACAGTCACTGTCCTATAAAATTTTCAAGGTTACTGCTTCATCCGTGGGACGTTCCTTACTACCGTCCACATACAGAATAGCATCTAAAATTTTGATTAATCAATCCTGATCTTACAAAAGCGTTCACCTCTTTCTCAACATACTCAGAAGATACCTCCAAGTTATACTGACGTAATTCAACAACTAATTGCCTAACCGTAAATCTATATGACGAATCCTTAGAAAATAAATGGTTATAAATAATAAAGTCTACATCCTTTTTTGAATCCTTCACTAACACTTTGCACATAGTCACTCCTCCATTTGATTTATTTGTTTATTTAACTCTGTGACAATTTGTTCCTTAAGTTTATTTCCAAGTGCAATCCCTATGCTGTGTAAATAACTGTCTCTTTTTTCTTTTACTATGTTTTCCCCATTTTCGAGCATGATATAAATGTAAAAAACAGGAAGATAATCCGAATCAAGCCTTAAAATATCTGAAATACCACTTATTTCATCTAAAGTGCATACACAACCATTATAATCATAAAAATATATAGGACTATCAAGACCTATAGAAATGTTTTTAAATACAGTTATAGTATCATAGCACTTTATGTTTGTAAAGATTTTTTGTGTTTCTGATTCAACCACATTTTTGACAAAATCTTCAAAAGACCCTATCTTAATTGCTTTATATCTCCTAGAAATAAATGATAAAATAAATCCTTTAGGCGTTTTTGATATGTTACTTAATATTTCATCTATAAAATCTAAGGTGCCTTTTATATCAATTGTAGTTCCTTGGGTTAAAGCAACTTTCTCCAGTTTATTAGATAATTGATTAATTTTCAAAACCAATTCATCTATTTCACCTTTACTGTGTAATAAAACTTTTTTCACTTCGTCATCTATTATTTTAAAATTTTCGCCACGTTTTATTAAGGAATAATAACACTTAGTATTTCGTAAAAGTTCTGATAATCTTTGTTTTAAAACATACTCATCTGTATTTGATTTTATATCCTTATTTCTATAATACTCTGTATAATATATCTGTTTTAGAACAGTCATTAACCAAGAGTCATTCCACTGAGATAATGCATTTGCCTTCTCTGCCGTTGTTGACTCTCCTAACGGAAACCACAGCCCAGAAATATCAAACGGAATCAGGATTTTATTATTAGTATCATTTCTATCCGTCGGTGTATTCAAATATTTTTTTACCAAATCTTTTACTGAATATTCCAACAAATAATCCGTTTTTATTACCCTGTGATGATATATTATATCTTTATAAATATTATATCTTCGTTTAATAAAATCCTCTACAGAATTAACTGCCTTCAATGGCACACAAAAAAATATTTCTCCTTGATCAACGATAAGTTGCATGTCATTAATTATTCTATTATAATCAATCTTCCCCGAATCCATTCCTGAATTTAAAGAATCTCTTGTAACATAATCAAGCCTGTCTCCATCTAAACTACTATCAATAATTCTATGTAAGCTTTTAAATGGAGCAATCTCTCCGAATATTTTCTTTACACTTTCATAAACAAGAATTTCATATAAGTTTTCATTGTATGCTTCATCTTCATCATTAATATTAGAGATAATTCCTCTTAATATACTATCACTAATTTCATCTCCCATTTGCTCATGTAATTTCTTGTTATCCTCAAAATACTTAGACATAGTATCTATAAACTCTGTCCACCGCTTCTGAGTATTTTCCAAACTTCTTCCCTCTTTATACACCGATTTTAAAGCATATTCTACAATATGACTAAATGGAGGATGTCCTATATCATGTAGTAACGCTGCTACTCTGATTGCCTGAATTAATACCAAATGTATTATTTGGTATTCATCAGTAACATTGTGTGGTATCAAAGAATGACGGAATTTATCCAATTCTATCTTAGGCATATCATTCGGTGTAATGCCTCCCAATTTTTGTTCACAAAATTCGTGTTGTTTTGCAATCTCAGCAATTATCTTTTTATACTCAACCTTAAACATCTCATAAAAAATTTTTAAATTCTCGGGAGTTGCATTCAAAACTGATGAAAAAAACATATCTGAACATAATTTCATAGTTCCTATAGAATGTTCAAATCGTTTTGTTCTATTTGTTGGAAAAGTTAAATAAACTGTCGAATTTTGATATACATCATGCAAACGATTAAACCCAACACTTGAAATAATTCTTTTTTCATATTCTGACAAAGGTATTAATCCATGAATAGAATCATTTAGATAGATTACTTTTTTCATTATGTTCTCCTTCCTTCATATATTCTTTTTTTGTAGTCCATATTTTAGAATGCGGGTTCTGCATTCCAGACCTTACCATGATAATGACATAAATATAAAAGCAAAAACGGGGCCAACACCCACTGTTGATCCCGTTTGCAGCACTTTTTAATTTCGTTTCCATTTTATGTTCCAGTTAATCTGCACTCCCCCGTCTCATACAGTCACTGTTCTATAAAATTTTCAAGGTTCTGTCCCTGCTCAAATCTCTATCAAGGAACTTTTGTATAATATTATCATAAATAGTCGAGTTCTTCAATACAAAATAAACTTGAGTGAACTACGTAAATAAGAAACCATTCTCCCCGCTCATATTTCCATGGTAAAAATTAATCACCGTCTGTGACGTGTATCACACCTATGGTTCCACCGGCTGCAGGGGAAAATACATGTTCCCTTGTGCTTTCTGTCAGCTGCCCATCCCAGGAAAAATGCATATGGCCACACAGCACTGCCTTAATGTGGGTATCCTCTTCATACACCATATCCAGAAATTCCTGTGTGACGGCATCCGGCTCATAAGCAGCTCCACTCCCCCAGGTCAGGTTTCGGCCCTGCCACACCTGCTTAGACTGCTGCGACAGGGTGGTGTCCACCTGGGAGTCCAGGGGAACATGGGTTACCACAATCATGGGTTTTCCCTTATCATAGATTGACTCCACCTGATTCAGGGCCTCCGAGGATAGCTGGCTTGTACTGTTATTGATTCCCACCACGCACAAATCCTCATATTCCAAGCAGGACACAACGGGATTCCCATCGATTTGGGCCTGTTTCTCCTCCACAGGGACTGAATCCGGTTCTTCACAATACCAAGGCTTCATATCATGGTCGGCTCTAACATATATATAGGGTGTCTGTAACTGGGCTAAGCCCTGCTGTAAACAGGCTATATTTTCTTCTGAGGCATGGTCTATCATATCTCCACCAAAAAATATTGCATCTGCATGATAATTATCCAAAACAGCCGGCAGCTCTTCCCATAGCTGCGCAGACTGCACTCCGGTGGATGTCTGAAAAGCGTTTATCCGTTCTTCCACTGTATCCATATCCTCCGGGGCAATATCCTCCGTACCGGCAATAATGTGCAAATCGGACAGCCACAGGAAATCATAATCTTGCTGTAGTCCCGGAATCTGCAAGGTCACCTTCTCAAACTTCAGTCCTAACTGTGCATACTGACCGGTCACATCCACAAAGTCAGTCTCCATGGAACCATCTGGATACATATAATACCAAATCTCATCATCATAAAGCCAGCCAGTGACCATGTCTCCACTGTCATTCAGATAATACCATGTTCCATTGTCATCCAACCAACCAGTGACCATGGCCCCACTGTCATCCAGATAATACCATGTTCCATTGTCATCCAACCAACCGGTGACCATGGCCCCACTGTCGTCCAGATAATACCAAGTCTCTCCATCTTTCAACCAACCGGTGGCCATGGCTCCACTACTGTCCAGATAATACCATGTTCCATTGTCGTTCAACCAACCGGTCTCCATAGCTCCACTACTGTCCAAATAATACCATGTTCCATTGTCATTCAACCAACCGGTCTCCATAGCTCCACTACTGTTCAGATAGTACCAGATTCCATTATGCTGTAGCCAACCGGTTTCCATATACCTGTTACTGTTAAAAAAGTACCAGGTTCCATTAATGTATTGCCAGCCATTCTGCGCATAACTACCGCTGTCCAGTCGATATCTCCAACCATGACTATCCTGTTTCCACTGGGCTGCCTGTACTGTCATCGGATGTGAAATCATCATTATTACAAGTGCCGTAAATACTGTTATGATAATCCTACCGGATATATTTCTTCGCATTTCCCCCTCCAAATTCATGTTGGCGAGTTTGCTAACATGCAGTTTTGCTAGTCCCGTCGAAACAGATCCCGGGTATACACCTTACTCTCCACATCATCCAAACAGCTGTCGTAACGATTTGCAATGATTGCCTGACTCTTCTGTTTGAATTCATCCAGATCATTCACCACTACACTTCCAAAGAAAGTACTGCCATTTTCCAGTGTAGGCTCATATATGATCACAGTCGCGCCCTTTGCTTTGATTCGCTTCATCACACCTTGAATGGAGGACTGGCGGAAGTTATCAGAATTTGACTTCATGGTCAGACGATAAACACCAACCACAACTTCTCCTTCTTTACTTGCATCATACTCGCTATTCGCTTCATAACCTCCAGCGATTTCCAAAACACGATCCGCAATATAATCCTTTCTGGTACGATTACTCTCTACAATAGCAGACATCATGTTCTGAGGCACGTCCGCGTAGTTGGCAAGGAGCTGCTTGGTGTCCTTCGGCAAGCAATATCCACCATAACCAAAACTGGGATTATTATAGTGACTGCCAATACGAGGATCGAGACAGACTCCTTCAATAATCGCCTTGGTATCCAAGCCTTTTATTTCCGCATAAGTGTCCAGCTCGTTGAAGTAGGATACGCGCAGTGCCAGATATGTATTGGCAAACAGCTTCACTGCTTCTGCTTCGGTAAAGCCCATAAACAGGGTATCAATATCCTCTTTGATGGCACCTTCCTGCAGCAGTTCTGCAAAGGTATGCGCTGCTTTTACCAGACGCTCATCCTCCATGTCTGTACCCACAATGATACGAGACGGGTACAGATTGTCATACAAAGCCTTGGATTCACGCAGGAACTCTGGGCTGAAAATAATATTTTCACTACCGGTTTTCTCTCGTATTCCTGCCGTATATCCCACCGGAATGGTACTTTTTATCACCATGATAGCATCAGGATTGACTTTCATCACCAACTGAATCACAGATTCCACCGCACTGGTATTAAAATAATTCTTCTTGCTGTCGTAATTGGTGGGGGCCGCGATAACCACAAATTCAGCATCCTTATAAGCGGATTCTCCGTCTATTGTAGCTGTCAAATCCAGTTCCTTTTCTGCCAGATACTTTTCGATATACTCATCCTGAATCGGAGACTTCCTGTTATTGATCATCTCCACCTTTTCCGGGATGATATCCACTGCCATTACATGATTATGCTGTGCTAAAAGTGTTGAAATGGAAAGACCAACATAGCCTGTTCCTGCAACTGCAATTTTCTTATTCATTGTATTTTCCCCTATTCATCTAACAGCTATTATCTGTCAATTAGTATCTCAATACGAATTATTTCTCTAAACATTATAAAACTTTTTGTACCACTCGGCAAACTTTCTAAGTCCTGTTCGCAAGTCTGTGCTGGGTTTGAATCCGAAATCACGTTCAAGAACACTGGTGTCTGCGTAGGTCACCGGCACGTCACCGGGCTGCATGGGAACCAGCTCCTTATGTGCATCGAAATCGTAATCCTCCGGCAATACTCCTGCACGAATAAGCTCACTCTGGTTCCGGACAAAACGTCCGGCGTACCGTCAACTCTGCCTTAAACTGACCA
>JBJELY010000133.1:0-1651 GCA_051879395.1 Roseburia sp.
GTTGATACTATTTGTGTGGATGGACCGTTTTAGGTATATATGATTTGAGGGTATGCTAATGCATTTTGTGCGTTTATGTCCTCGTGTTAAGAGGCTCTAAATAATTCGAGAACGATTTCTAAGAATGACGCTGTCGTTCATATTCGCCGTCCTGGCTCATATTCACTGAAATTGCCGTCCATGGCAATTTCCCAGCTGATAACATACGAATTATTAAGAGCCTCTAAACACTGCGGATGCACTTACAAAATGTATTAGCATACCCTCAAATCATTTTCAGTCCACTTAGTTCCATCCACACAAATAGTATCAACTCATGTCTAATATAGGTTGTGGAGTGGTTGCCCTAATCTATGGGCTAAACGTTTCGGAAATTTTTCATTCATCATTTTTTCAGCAATTATTTATGCAATTTAAACAGAAAAAGGGGGATTCTGAAAAGCCTTCTCTTTCGTCGATTTTTTATTGGCAGTGTTAAATGCTAAAGACTTCTATTTTGTTTGCTTTCTATGTAATTAAGGCAGTATATTTTGGAAAAAATAGTGATTTAGTGTGCTCACTATGAATATTGAAGCAGTCATTTTTGAAGAATAAGGTGATTTAGTGTGCTCGATATGAAAATTAGGGCAGTTACTTTTGGGAAAAAGAGGGATTTAGTGTGCTCGATATGAAAATTAGGGCAGTTACTTTTGGGAAAAAGAGCAGTTTAGTGTGCCCACTACAAGAATCCGAGCAGTAGCATTTGTAAAAAAGCACTATTTAGTCTGCCCAGTATAAGAAAAATGGACAAAAACTTACCCTGAAACTGCTTTTTCCATTTGAATCAAATAAATGATTGTGGAAAATTTGAAAAATTTCCAGAACGTTTAGCTCATAAATCAGGGCAACCGCATCACAGCCTTTATTAGACATGAGTCGAGGCACTCTGGGGGAAGCGGCTTTCGCAATTTAAAAATGATTTGAGGGGATAGTAATATATTTTGTAAGTGCATCCGCAGTGTTTAGAGGCTCTTAATAATTCGTATGTAATCAGCTGGGAAATTGCCATGGACGGCAATTTCAGCGAATATGAGCCAGGACGGCGAATATGAGCGACAGCGTCACTTATAGATATCCTGGTCGAATTATTTAGAGCCTCTTAACACGAGGACATAAACGCACAAAATATATTACTATCCCCTCAAATCATATATACAACTACAATAGCCGCTTCCCCCAGAGTGCCTCGACTCATGTCTCTATATTCCTCCAAAGCGGTTGCCCGCCCCCACGAGCTAAACAGAAATTACACTAAACAGAAATTTGTCATGAAAGATACCTAAGCATTGAAAAGTACAAATATTCATTCTCCTTAGGGTCAAAACAATACTGCTTTCCCCATGATGAAACTATGAATTTGCCATCATCAGTCACACCTGTGACCTGCATTGCATGTCTCTCGACAAACTCCTCATACCCGTTTCTATAGATTTTACCATTGTGAAGTGATACTATTATCTGCCAGCCCTGTTTTGTGAATTTCTCAAAGTTGGTCAGAGTAACATTTGCATAATTTCTATGCAGCACTTTAATATTATGAGCCCCTAAGAAATGTTCGATGTAGTATTTACGCTCCTCAACTGTAGTTCCTTTTCCTGTTATATCCTGCCAG
>JBJELY010000134.1:0-1643 GCA_051879395.1 Roseburia sp.
TACAAATAGTATTCTACGGCTTTCTATGGATTAAGTCGTTCCCCAAAGAATGGACTTGTTGTATCGTGGGAATAGACTTTTGGAAATAAGAAAAGCCGGTAAACTATAAAGCTACCGACTTATCTTTATTATTCTCTAATTACCACTCTATATTAGCAATATCACTTCTCTGGATTTCATCAATATGTTTTCACAGCAAATCCTTCTTCATCGTATCCTCTACATAATCAATCACGCTTTTCCATTCTAGATCCCCTACATAAAAATTGCTTTTTTGAAACTGCCTCCAAAGCTCTTCCATATGTAAATCATCAGATACCAAATGTAATGTAGCTTCTATATCATCCTTATTAAAAATAGTCTTCCTCTTTTCACAGGTAGCAGAGAATGCTTCGCATAAAACCTGCTTTTCTATCTGCTCTCCATAGAAATTCATGATACTGTATACATCATAAAAATCTCTTAATCTGGTATTTGCGATTCCCCTATTTATAATTGTCTGCATTTTTTCAGCAAGCAATGTTTCTTTGTTATATGTAAGAACGGAAATCGTTCTATCCTCAAACATCAATTTATAGTCATATTCTACTGCCTTTGGTGTGATTACATCATCTGTAGAAATGTCGATTTTAATTGGTTGGCGCATCCTGTCCAATTTAGCTTCCAGCATTACACGAATACCCGGATAATCAAACTCTTCCATTATAGTTCTTGTACTTTTAATTTGAAAGCTAACATTATCTTCCAACGGGATGTTGCAAATTTCTTCAATTATTCTCTGTACGTCAGCCTCATTTAATGGTAATGCTTTTACTGTTGTATCAATATCCATCGTAGCTCGCATATCCACACCAACAATTGACGCTACCAACATTCCACCCTTAAGAATAAAATTATCTCGATATGACGATATAGATACTCTTTCCAGAAATCTTTCCATCATAAAATTTCGAATTAGCGTAGTTGCTTTATTACTGTTCCCATCCGAAATATTTCTCACCTTATCTTTTAATTGTCTTGATGAACTAATCACACTAACACCTCCACGTACTTCATAACTTCATCTCGAATTCCCAACATATCTGCATATACCATCAGCTGTGATAGTTTTTTGTCCTTCGAGGACATATATTCCTTGATAGCCGTTTGAAATACTTGTACTTCGTACTTATTACGATTCATTATCAAATCACAAATGCAACGCTCCTTATCGTAAACCTTAACCAAATTTCCACTACTGGATGCAATCTCACAAATTCCCATTTTATATAAATCCGGTGCAGCGTATTTCACCGAAACATCAAAATCATTATCCTTTAGATGGCTCGCATTATATCCTTGTGGCACAGTAACACACACAGATGAATACTCCCTATCTGTCAAACCATGTAAATATAGTGCTGTTTCTCCGGAATAAATGACCGCACCATTTCTTTGCTGCAAAATGAACAACTCATCCGGCCACACATCATCCGTTATATATAAACCTCTTGAAACCTTCTCCATACCATGTTCCTTAATATATTGTGCAACATAGGTCTTCGAAATATCTTCATTACACACCAAAGAGGTAATAAGATAACCATTATATTTTTCTATAAAATTATCAATTTTTTCCTTTTTAGTCATTCTGTTCACCTCTG
>JBJELY010000135.1:0-1638 GCA_051879395.1 Roseburia sp.
ATTCCCCTCATGAATGAGGGGCTAGGGGAGTTGATGTGTCGGAGACACTTTTTTACTTTATAGGAAATTACGATTTTTTGAACAGAAAAAAGAAACGTATGTTCACCGAACATACGTTAGATAAATTAAAAAATGGCGCAGTTATCCAAGGATTTTAGAGAAGATTAAAAAATATAGAAACCTTCTTCTCCAAAATCGTCATCCAATTCTTCGTTCATGAAATAATCCATATCCAGAAGCTCTTCATCACTCATAGAGCGAATGTTCTTTGAAGTTAAACCTTCTGGAGGATTATCGATGTATTTTTTGCGTAGTTCCTCGATATTTGTTTGCATTTTTACAATCCTCCTTTGAGAGGTATTGTATCATATAACAGAAGAAATTGAAAACTATGAAGAGGATCGCTTTCCACGAGACTTGGACATAGCTTTCTCGTACATTTCTTCGAGGGAAACACGCTGGTGGTTAAAGTAGAGTTCTAAAAATACCATTTTATGTTTGCAATCCGGGCATTCCAGCGGATCATAGCCAAATGAACCGAGAATAGCAGTGCGCCACTGATTGAAACTGCGGTAAATAGGATGAGCTTCTTTAGAAATGGCACGGTAGAGTTTTTTATCAATGTCACGATGGCGTGCATAAAGGCCACCGTAACGGATCATTTTAAAATGTTTTTCCGGAATGTGGCGAATTAATCGTTGAATAAATTCCATAGCAGGAATCGTTTCGACGACATACTTGTCGTCTTCGTGTCGGTTATAGTGAAAAGTAACTTGTTCACCATCGTATTTATCAATACGAGAAGTAGCAATGACAGGACGACCAAGATAACGCCCGATATATTTCGCAACAACGTTTGGATCACATTTGTTTGTTTTGGCATAAACATAAAAACCCTGCTTGTGATCAGTATAGCATTTAGCTTTTACTTTTTTGAAAGAGGGACCAAGAAATGTTTCCATTTCATTGAGTAGTGCAGTGCGAAATGCATTACGAAGATAGTTGTAATTAAAATGGTTGATATTTTTCCAAAATCCGTCATCGCTGTAACCACCTTCAGTGATGAGACAGTGGATATGAGGGTTCCATTTTAAATCCCTGCCAAAAGTATGGAGAACCATAATAAAACCGGGAGTAAAATTTTTTGATTTATTTTGTTTGTGAAACATACGTAAAACAACACTGGAGACAGCGTGAAAAAGACAGTTTAACAAATAACGGTCTTGTAAGAAAAACTTACGTAGGTTTTGATCAATGGTGAAAACGCAGTGCCGGTGTCTGACATCAATAAGTTTAAAAGACATATTGGTAGTACGTTCCATGGAATATTTATTGCCACATGTGGGACAGAAACGGCTGTGACAACGGAAAGGTACAAATTTAAGTTTGCCACAATTAGGACAGCCGTACATGGCACCGCCAAAAGCAGGGTCACCACAATGAAGCATTTTATCCACGTTTTCAATGACAGAATCACGTGGATGTAAAGTGTAAATCATTTCTTCGTAATAGTCGGTGAAAATTTGTTGTAATATGTTCATAAGATTATTATGACGAAAAAAGAAGAAAAAAGAAACCCCTAATTCCCCTCATGAATGAGGGGCTAGGGGAGTTGATGTGTCGGAGACACTTTTTTAT
>JBJELY010000136.1:0-25874 GCA_051879395.1 Roseburia sp.
ACATTAATCTTTTTATTTTTTAGATTTAGGTATCACATCATTGACTAATATACAATTTACAAATAAAAAAGCGCCTTGTATTGTAGATTTTCAAGATATGATGAACTACAGGGCGACAGTAACAGTATTAAAAATATTTCCTTCAATTGCAACTAACTCGTTAATTAAAATGCTAAATCCATCATCCATGATAATTCTATATTCATACTCATCTATTTTCTTTACTGTACCTGTAGCTGTTAAATAAGAACCGCCCTCTTTCTTTTCATCCGGCACAAAATAAGAAAGCGTAACAATTGGCTTTTCTGCCAACTTTTCTTTTAATAATTGTAATTTTATATCTAACATTTCTATACTATTTTCATCTAAATCTAAACGTTTCTCCGTAAGTCTGGCTGTTTCTGTTATAGCATCTCCATGTCCTGTTAATGCTGCAAAAGGTGAAAACTGTGCTGCTCTGTCCAATAGAGGCATCTGTGGATGCTTTTTAGACACATGGTGAGGCATATTAATAATATCATCATATTTGTGTTCGTCATTATAATTCATGCCTTATGCCCTCCTATTTGCTTATTTCGCTCTATAGTCATTGCACCCTCCTGAAGATTCATACCTTTTAGCATAGCATTTTTCCCATATTTCTTCTTTACTTCAAGCATTGCTTCTTGTAGCTTACGCTCTTTGGATAAGGCTTCTTTTTCCTTTTCTTGTTCTTTCTGTAATGCTGCATAGTCTGTAAAAAGGTCTAATTGTTCATAATTAGTATTATCTGTAACAGACTTTTCATCTACTAAACGATTTGCAGTTACAGTTATTCTTCTAACCAACAAATTAGGATCAACAATTCTATCATATAAATTCATCATTGCATCTATAATCATCTTTGTTGATGAAGTCCGGCTTTTTAAATTAGCAGTTCCATGCGCATGTTTTGGTGTCTTTCTACCATAATGGTCAACTGTAAACTCACCCTTATATTTTTTCATTCTATCTGCATCTAATAAATTATCGATATCATATCCCACAGTTAATACGATTTGATCTGTCACTAGCCTTTTTTCTACCAAATCCAAAACAAGCAAATCTGTCATTTCACGGACAATGAGTTTTCCCTTCTCAAAATCATAAGGACACTGTAGAACTTGTCCAGAACTCACACTATTTGTACTTGGTTTATAAGCCTTTATCAATTCAATGGTTGTTGGCTCCCATCCCCAAGCATGATCAATCAACAATTCTGCATTTATACCAAATAATTTATACAATAAATCTTCATTATAAAAATTGTTTGGCTCTCCTATTGAGCATCTGGCAATATCTCCCATAGTATAAAGTCCAACAGTTTCTAATTTTTTTCGATAACCTTGACCAACTCGCCAAAAGTCTGTAAGTGGTCTATGATTCCATAATAGTTTTCGATAACTCATTTCATCAAGTTCAGCTATACGAATTCCATTTTCTGGTATGACGCGTTTCGCCATAATATCCATTGCAACTTTACATAAATACAAATTTGTTCCTATACCTGCCGTTGCCGTTATACCCGTTTCCTCATAAACGTCTTGTATTATTTTTGCTGCCAGTTCTTTTGCTGTCATCTTATAAGTACTGAGATAATGAGTTACATCCATAAATACCTCATCTATAGAATAAACATGCATATCTTCTGGTGCAACATATTTCAAATAGACATTATAAATTCTGGTACTGTAATCCATATAAAGTGCCATTCGTGGTGGTGCAGTAATATAAGAAATTTCCAATTCCGGACATCTATTTAATTCGTCTTCAAAATATGATTTTCCTGTAAATTTCTGTTCAGGCGCTTTTCTTATACGCTCTATATTAACTTCTTTTACCCTCTGAACCACTTCAAAAAGTCTTGCTCTACCCGGAATACCAAATTTTTTTAATGAAGGTGAAACAGCAAGACAAATGGTTTTCTCCGTTCTGCTGGAATCAGCTACTACTAAATTCGTGTTAAGCGGATTTAGCTTTCTCTCAATACATTCTACAGAGGCATAAAATGATTTCAAATCTATTGCAATATAAGTGTATTTTTCATCCATTTGTTATACCTCCGTTCTTTTTATTTGGTCATTATATGTAATTGCAATAAAACTATGTTATGCATTGTTTATTTATATTTTAGTATTACAATCCTAATCGTGCAATATTATTAATTGTTTATATTCTCCCTTCTGTTAAATTAACAATTTAATTACACTCCGCATACCATATAAAAAAAGAATAAGGAGTATTTTCATATGAGTATGCCATGTATTGAATGCTCACACATCGATAAATGCTGTGCTGCTTCTGCTCTTCTACAATCTATTGCACTGGAAGAAACAGCTATCTCTCATATCCTTGATGCAGAGGGAGAAAAGCTTCAAAAAGCTATTTCCATCAGTTGCGAACAGAAGGATTTGATTGAAATTAATAAATCTGTTGAAGATATGATTGCTGGCCCACACTATTCGAAAAAGAAGATACTCCAGAGTCAAAGAAAGAATTCCAGAAGTTCTTATCTATGCAACACGAAATGCAGCATGATAAGTAAAAAAGCGCCTAAATAGGCGCTTTTTAGAGTGGACCTGACGGGAGTCGAACCCGTGTCCAAAAACCAATCCCCTGTCCTTCTACGAGTGTAGTCAGTTCTTTGACATTCCCTCTGCCACCCGGGAACGGACACCCTGATGGTTTTAGTAGCTTCATCATACGCCCACTAGCTCAAAGCTTTGCTAATGTCGTTTCTCACATAGTCGAAGCCTGGGTCCTAAAGTGTGAGTGCTCTAGGTCAGACTGCTGCAACTAAGGCAGCAAATTGCAGCTAGGCTGCAATTGCTAAATTATCTTCAGCGTTTAATTTTAATTTTGCCATTTGACGCATTGCATGCGACTCGCTTCTCCAGCTTCATGATCCCTGTCGAAACCATTACAAGCCCAGATTTGTGACATTCTCTGTCACACTTATTAATATAAATTTTTTACCTTAAATTCACGCTCTGTTTCGCGCCGCATATCCTTCTTTGCAATATCATGACGCTTATCATAGAGCTTCTTTCCTTTTGCCAATGCTATCTCTACTTTTACCAGACTTCCTTTGAAATATACTTCCACCGGTACTAAAGTATAGCCCTGTTCTGCAATCTTTCCGACTAGTTTTCTAATCTCTGCCTTGTGCATCAGAAGCTTTTTCGGTCTGAGTGGGTCTTTATTGAAAATATTTCCTTTTTCATAAGGGCTAATATGCATTCCATAAAGAATGACTTCACCATTTTCAATCCGGACAAATGCTTCTTTTATACTTGCCTTTCCCATTCTTAACGACTTTACTTCCGTGCCATGTAGCTCAATCCCAGTCTCATACTTTTCCTCCAGGAAATAGTCATGGTAAGCTTTCTTATTATTCGCTATTAACTTTTTTTCTATTTTTGCCATGACACTACCTCCAAACTGCTGTTACAGTATAACGCAGAATTTCATTTTGTGCAATAAGCTTCTGGTTTAATTTCTCCTTTTTCTTTTATTCTTCAAAACCTTTTTCAAACTCGTCTTCATCCTTTACAACACAAAAATCGATAGTTCTCATAATCTTATCGGTTCCCATTACCCGGACTTTTACACTCTGACCTAATTTATAGCGGCGATTTGTTACTTCTCCTACCATTTCATAAGTAGATTCCTGATAATGATAATAGTCATCCACAAGTGATGTAACATGAACGAGTCCTTCAATTGTATTTGGCAATTCTACATAAAATCCCCATTCGGTGACACCAGAGATGACACCTTCAAAAACTTCTCCGATTCGGGACGACATATATTCTACCTTTTTCAGTTTCTCAGTCTCACGTTCTGCTTCATCTGCACGTCGTTCCATTTCACTTGACTGTCTTGCAACCTCCGGCAAAATTGCGTTATAATGCTCCATTCTCTTTTCATTCATTCTTCCACGCAGTGTTTCTTTGATAATCCGATGTATCTGTAAGTCCGGATAACGGCGGATTGGTGAAGTAAAATGGCAATAATATGAAGTTGCCAGACCAAAATGCCCAGTACTCATTGTTGTATATTTTGCCTGCTTCATCGAGCGAAGCGTAAGGCGACTAATTAACGCTTCTTCCGGTGTTCCTTCAATTTTTTCTAAAAGTTTCTGCAATTCTTTTGGATGAATATCATCCTGTGTCATTTTTACATGGTAACCAAAATTATTGATAAAGGTCGACAACTTCTGTATTTTTTCCGGATCAGGATTATCGTGTGTTCTGTATACAAAAGGTATTTCCTGCCAAAAGAAATCCTGTGCCACAGTTTCATTTGCAATCAGCATAAAATCTTCAATAATTTTCGTTGCCACATTGCGTTCGTATGGTTTGATTTCAATTGGCTTTCCCTGCTCGTTTAAAATAATCTTTGTCTCTGGAAAATCAAAATCAATTGAGCCTCTCTGCATACGTTTTTTTCGAAGGATTGCTGCAAGCTCCTCCATAAGTTCAAACATTGGAACTAGTTCCTGATATTCTTTGCACTCTGCTTCATCTCTGTCTACCAGAATCTTTTTCACGCTGGTATAACTCATTCTACGGTCAACCTTAATCACAGTTTCTGCTATTGTATGATCAACTACATTCCCTTTTGTATCAATTGTCATAATACAACTTAGTGCCAGACGATTCTCCCCTGCATTTAAAGAACAGATTCCATTTGACAATTTATGTGGAAGCATTGGAATGACACGGTCTACCAAATAAACCGAAGTTCCTCTTTTTAATGCTTCAACATCTAATGCACTGCGTTCCTGTACATAGTTACTGACATCCGCAATATGAACACCAAGTTTATAGTTTTCTCCCTCTTTTGTCAGGGTTATCGCATCATCCAAATCTTTTGCATCTTCTCCGTCAATCGTTACCGTCTGCCAGTCACGTATATCCATACGTCCTGCCATATCTGCCGGACTTACTTCATTGGATACATTTTCGACCTGCTTCATAATCTTTTCTGAAAACTCTACCGGTAAATTATATGCTTTAACAATTGACATAATGTCCGTCCCCGGATCATTGATATGACCGATAATTTCTACCACTTTTCCTTCTGGTTTCTTATCCTTCGAGCCATAGCTCGTTAATTCAACTACAACTTTATGTCCGCTAACAGCTCCTTTGGAACGTTCTGCCGGAATAAAAATATCCCTTCCAAACTTTGGATTGTCCGGCACAGCAAAACCAAATGTCTTGCTCTTTTCGTAAGTACATACAATTTGTGTCATTCCACGACTGATAATCTTTGTTACCGTTCCTTCTCTTCTTTTTCCACGGGTAGAATCTGCCACAGAGACCTGAACCGTATCCTGATGTAGTGCTCCATGAACATTTTCTGCTGGAATAAAAATATCTTCTTCCTCACCTTCCACGCTCACAAAGCCAAATCCTCTCGGATGCGCTGTAAATACACCTGTCAAGAATTTTCCTTCTGCCTTCTTATATTTTCCTTTTGTGGAAACTTCAATCTTGCCTTCTGCAAGCAGCATATCTAAAATTTGCTGTAATTCTCCCCTCTGTCCCTTCGGTACTCCCAGAACCATTGCCATTTCTTTTGCTTTCATAGGGACATAAAGTTCATCACAAATGAAATCATATATCATTTTCTTTCTCTCTAATTGTAATTCCAAATCCATTCTCTTATGTTCCTCCTGCAATCTGTTCCTGTTTCTCTCTCCTAATATTATATCATTTTTTGTCTTTTCTTATACATATTTTCTCTGGGGACAGTCCCTCACGCTCTTCGAGGATTTTTCAAAAAAAGAGCTGTCGCATTTACGACAGCTCCTCTTGCTCTTAAAAGATTCCCATATTCAATACTGCAGCAATGACTACAAATAAAATTACTAATACCCTTGTAATCTTTACTAACATGCCTTCCATGGAACGACCTTTGTTCTTGCCCCAGTATGTATCTGCTGCTCCGCTGATTGCGCCAAGTCCTGCAGATTTTCCCTCCTGCATCAAGATGATAACTGTTAATGCTAAACTAATTAAAATAAAAATAACGGTTAAAATCGTTTTTAAGATAGCCACGATCTACACCTCCTACACATTCTTTACTCACAACTCGTTAAAGTATAGCATATGCAACTGCCATTTTCAAGCACTTTTTCGCTTTTTCCAAATCCCACATTCTGATTTTTCTTCTTTCTAACTCTATTTTTTCACTTTTTCCATTTTTTGTTACAAAAGTACTATAACTTCTCTCTATTTTTACATTTCATTTTTTGACATTTTCTACTATAATATAGTAGAAACTTTAAATCAAAAAGAATGGAGTTTATCATATATTATGAAGCATAGGATTTTTTTTCACTTTTGTCCTCTCCTGATTTTGGCACTTTTCCTTTGTGCCTGCGGAGATGATTCCAATCCTTCTTCCACGACTCCTTCTCAGACAGGAGTCAGCAGAAATCCATCTAGTTCTTCAAGTCCTGCTACTTCTGATATAGAGGATCCCGAAGCGCCGTCCTCTTCCGGTTCACGTGACAACACACCTGTTATTTATATCGGAAAAGCAGATGGTATTACCACTTACGAAAATGACCTCGTGACTTTAGATGCCTCTCATACTGAGGATGGATATTTTATGGTTTTGTACCATGGCAGTAATAAGAAAGTAAAACTTCAATTGACTGGTCCAGATGCTGTCACTTATACCTATAATCTGCATGACGGATATGAAACCTTTCCGTTAACAGCGGGTAATGGAACTTATTCTTTAGGCGTTTACGAGAATATCGAGGGTACTTCTTATGCCTCTGTTTTTTCACAGACATTAGATGTAACCCTGACAAATGAATTTGGTCCATTTCTCTATTCCAGTCAATATGTGAATTTCAACGAAAATTCCAAGCCCATCCAAAAAGCGATGGAGCTTGCTTCTAATGCCGATACAGACCTTGATGTCGTAGAAAATGTATACAATTATATTATTCAAAATTTTTCCTATGATTACGACAAGGCTTCCTCTGTCCAAAGCGGATATCTGCCGGATGTGGATGCTGTCTATGACGCAAAAACAGGAATTTGTTTTGACTATGCTGCCATTATGGCAACCATGCTGCGAACGCAAAATATTCCAACCCGTCTGGAAATCGGTTACATGGGCGATGTCTATCATGCCTGGATTAGCGTTTACACAAAAGAAGCCGGGTGGATTAATGGCATTATCCGCTTTGATGGATCCAAGTGGTCTCTTATGGATCCCACTTTTGCTTCCACTAGTTCCTCTCCAAAAGACTTTCTGGCAGAGTCCGGAGAATACTTGACCAAATATGTATACTAGACAATTTCTATTATCATAAAAGAAAGGATATTACTACTCCATGTTTATCAAGAAAAAAACTACATTGAGCAATGCTGAAATTTCTGCATTCTGCGAACAATTATCCATGATTATAACCGCAGGTCTTCCTACCTACGAAGGAATTTCCATTCTTCTGGAGGATGCCTCTGATAAAGATACAAAAGCTTTACTTACGGCAATCTATGAGCCACTAGAACAAGGTTCTTCCTTTTCCTCTGCTCTCGTCTCCTGTGGTGCTTTTCCAAAATATATGACCGATATGGTTGCTCTTGGCGAAGAGACCGGTAACCTTGATGATGTGTTGTCCTCTCTGACCTCTTATTATGAAAGAGAAGCAAGCATCAAAAGCAGTATCAAAAACGCTGTTACCTATCCACTCATTATGATTCTCATGATGCTCGGTGTCATCTTAGTGCTCATTACACAAGTTCTTCCTATTTTCCATCAGATTTATGAAGAACTCGGAACCGAACTGACCGGTGTTGCCAGCATCTTAATTTCTATCAGCACTGCCTTAAACCAGTATCTAGGATTTTTTATTCTTTTGATTGTCCTTCTGGTCTTTCTTGGTATTTTTCTGATTCGTTCCAGTATGGGAAAAATCCTCTTTCATGGAAAAGGACTCAACCAGAAAATTGCCGCCAGCCGCTTTGCCAACTGTATGGCACTTGCATTAGGCAGTGGACTTGATACCGATTACGGACTCGAACTTGCACTCTCTTTAGTTGACAACCCAATTATGGAAGAAAAAATACAAAAATGTCAGGAGGCACTCTCTCTTGGACATGGTTTTTCAGATTCTCTCCTTGATGCCGGAATTTTCGAAAAAATATATACTTCTTTTATTACAATCGGTTTTCGAACAGGAAGTATAGATAAAGTTATGAAAAAGATTTCAAAAGAATACGAGGACGAAATTGACTTACAGATAGGCCGGTTCATTTCTATTTTAGAGCCTTCTCTTGTTATACTGCTTTCCGTGATTGTGGGCGTTATTCTTCTTTCTTTCCTTCTCCCACTCATTGGCATTATGACAAATATCGGATAACAGAAAGAAAGGAGATTTGTCATGGCTTACTTTGGTTGTAAAAAAGAACACTTTTCTTTTCGCAGTTTGCTCCCTTTTTTCTTTTTTCTTTTGGTGCTCATTTTATTCATCTTTTTATGCCAGAACATCAAAACATCAAATTCAGAGGAACAAACTAAAATTTTAGAGCGTGCCGTCACGCAAAGCATTACACAATGCTATGCCTTAGAAGGGACCTATCCACCGGATATCACCTATCTCGAAGAACATTATGGTCTGACCTATGATACTGATTCTTACTATATTGATTACCAGTATATTGGTTCTAACTTAAGGCCTGATGTTACCATTATAAAAAAGGAGTAATTTTTCATGATACAGTTGAAACGAAGCCAGGAACATACTGTTGATACTCTGTTCATTCTAGGACTCTTTGTTATTTTTGCGGCAACTTCTTTTCTTGTCGTTTTTATTGGAGCAAAGCAGTATCAAAATATCGTAACACGAATGGATGAAAATTTTGAAATAAGAGGGTGTACTTCCTATCTCGAAGAAAAAATCCGACAAAATGACAGTTCTAATGCCGTAAACATTCTTACTATTGATGGCCAGACTGTACTTGCTCTTACAAACATAGTCAATGGAACAGAATACACAACTTATATCTATACTTATGAAGGTAGTCTGCGAGAATTTTATACTGCATCCGGAACTGATTTTTCCCTTTCGGACGGCCAAGCAATTCTAGACGCAACTGATTTTTCTGCAGAATTTACATCCGCCACAAGATTGAAATTAACTGTTACTGATTTATATGGGCAAACAGAAACCCTATATACTTCCTTAAATGCAGATACATTTCTTTCTTCAAATTAAGAAAGGCAGCCTATACACTATGAAACAGCAACATTCAAAATCAAGTATTTTTTTAATGGAAATCATATTAGACATTTTTCTCTTTTCCATTCTACTGACCGTCTGTTTACAACTATTTTCGAAGTCAGATTCGCTTTCTGCAAAGTCAGGACGCCTCGAACACGCCGTCCTTTGTTGCACTTCAATTGCAGAAACCTTTCAGAGTGCCGCAGATGGAAAATCTGCTTTATTAGAGGCATACCCGGATTCTACCAATTTAGACAACGGACTCTTAATCTACTTTGATGATTCCTTTACAGAATGCCATATGTCAGCAGCCACCTATAAAGCAATTGTTGAGCTAGATCAGAAAACTCCCTCAACCATTCAAATTTCTTTTTATTCCTTAAATGGCAATGAGGCAATCTACACGCTCTCCGCTAGTAATTATATCCGACAGAATCTTTCAACTCTAACAGGAGGCAGCGATGAAAACTAATTTCAAAAAACAAAGAGGATATGCCAACATCGGATTTTCCTCCATACTAACTATATTTTTAACGATATGTCTCGTTACGTTTGCAGCACTTTCTATTCTGACAGCCAATTCCGACTATAAACTAACACAAAAGGTTGCAGAAAAAACAACTGCTTATTACAACGCTGATTCTATTGCCCAGCAAATACTAGCAGATATTGATTCTAACTTACTTCTTCTTTACCAGAATTCAGAATCAAAAGAGCAGTACTATGAGTTGGTAACATCTGACACATGGAGTACACCTGAGCTTGTTTCTCAGCAGGATGCCGGGACTTTACTTGATTATACTGTGTCTTCTACTTCAGAAGGCGATGCTACAATTACCTTTCACATTTCTGTCTCTGAGACACAAAATCTGGAAGTAATACTTCAAATACTTTATCCCATCGAAGACCATGATGTATTCTTCCAAATTCTTTCTTGGCGTACTGACACGATAGAACAAAAATCTACAGAAGAACAGACTCTTCACCTTTTCACAGGTGAGAATCCTTAATTTACGACTTCACAGAAAGGAGCGGATGCATAGCATCCCGAAAATCTTATGAATATACAAGAAATACTTACCAATGCAACAAATGAACGTGCCTCCGATATTTTTATCGTAGCAGGACTTCCACTCACTTATAAAGTGAATGGAAAAATGAAGAACCTTGGAGATGAGAAACTCTCTCCTGAACTATGTAAAGAATTCATTACCGAAATTTATCGTCTGGCTGGAGACCGTGATATAACACACTTTCAGGAAAGAGGAGACGATGACTTTTCTTTTGCCATAAAAGGAGTTTCCCGTTTCCGTGTCAGCACATATAAACAGCGTGGTTCCTATTCTGCTGTTATCCGTGTCATTACTTTCACACTTCCACAACCTAGTGAACTTGGAATTCCTGATTCTGTCATGGAGCTTGCTGATCTGAATAAAGGACTTATCCTCGTTACCGGTCCAGCCGGTGGCGGTAAATCCACAACACTTGCCTGTATGATTGACCGGATTAATTCCGAAAAGGAATCACATATCATTACTCTGGAGGATCCTCTTGAATTCCTTCACAGCCACAAAAAAAGCATTGTCAGCCAGCGTGAAATCGCTACTGACACGGAAAGTTACCTAACTGCACTCCGCGCTTCTCTACGTCAAAGTCCCGATGTCATCCTGCTTGGAGAAATGCGTGATCATGAAACAATTACTGTTGCCATGACTGCTGCTGAAACAGGCCATTTGATTTTTTCTACTCTACATACCGTTGGAGCTGCCAATACCATTGATCGTATTATTGACGCTTTTCCATCCAATCAGCAGCATCAAATTGCCGTACAGCTTTCCATGGTCTTACAGGCTGTTGTATCCCAGCGTCTGCTTCCTACAACCGATGGCAAAATTATCCCTGCTTTTGAAATTATGGTCTTAAATCCTGCCATCCGTAACTTAATTCGAGAGGGAAAAACACATCAGATTGATGGTTTGATTTATGCTTCCAACAATGAGCATATGATTGCAATGGATACCAGTATCTACCGCCTATATGCCAAAGGTATCATTGACAAACGTACTGCTATTGCCAACGCTACCAATCCTGAAATGATGATAAAACGTATTGGAAATTAAAAAAACGTATCTGCCCTGACTGCTTCCAGTCAAGGCGGATACGTTTTTTATTATATAAACACTTTTATAACATTTCCTCTTTTTTGTCTTTAATCAAATATTAGTGGTGGAATAAACGAATTCCTGTAAATGCCATCGTCATTTGATACTTATTACATGTTTCGATTACATGATCATCACGGATAGAACCACCTGGCTGAGCCACATAGGAAACACCACTTCTATGAGCGCGCTCAATATTATCACCAAATGGGAAAAACGCATCGGATCCAAGAGATACTCCTGTATTTTTATCTAACCATGCACGTTTCTCTTCTGCTGTAAATACTGCAGGTTTCTCTTTAAAAATATGTTCCCATGCACCATCTGCAAGAACATCCATATAATCCTCTCCGATATATAAATCAATCGCATTATCTCTGTCAGCACGTTTAATACTGTCTAAAAATGGAAGACTTAATACCTGTGGAGACTGACGAAGCCACCAGTTATCAGCCTTAGAACCAGCCAATCTGGTACAATGAATACGTGACTGCTGACCAGCTCCGATTCCGATTGCCTGACCACCCTTTACATAGCAAACAGAGTTTGACTGTGTATATTTTAAAGTAATCATAGCAATTGCTAAATCTACTTTTGCTTCTTTCGGAAGTTCTTTATTTTCCGTTACGATATTGTCGAAGAAATGCTCATCAATCACAAGTTCATTTCTTCCCTGCTCAAAAGTAATACCAAATACTTCTTTTCTCTCAATTGGAGCCGGAACATAATTCGGATCAATTTCAATAACATTATAATTTCCATTTTTCTTTGCTTTCAAAATAGCAAGTGCTTCATCTGTATATCCCGGAGCGATGACACCATCGGAAACTTCACGTTTAATTACCAATGCTGTTGCTTCATCACATACATCAGATAAAGAAATGAAATCACCAAAAGAAGACATTCTATCTGCACCTCTTGCACGGATATAAGCATTTGCCAATGGTGTAAATTCTACATCCATATCATCTACCCAGTAGATTTTTCTTTCTACTTCTGACAATGGAAGACCTACTGCTGCACCTGCAGGTGAAACATGTTTAAAAGAAGTTGCCGCAGGAAGTCCTGTAGCTTTCTTTAATTCTTTTACTAACTGCCATCCATTAAATGCATCCAGGAAATTAATATAACCTGGTTTTCCATTTAATACTTTGATTGGAAGTTCGCCTTCTTCCATAAAGATTTTGGATGGTTTCTGGTTTGGATTGCAACCATATTTTAATTCTAATTCTTTCATTCTTCCGTCTAGTCCTTTCTTTTTATTTGTTCTTATTTACGATACGTGTTTCATATTTTCCTGTTTCAATCTCGATGTAGCGAACAAATAAAGATACTTTATTTTCTTCGTTTAAATTCTCCCACACCATATTGGTAAAGCTATCAATATCACCATCAATACCTACCCAGGTCGGTTCCCCTTCAAAGCTTGGAAGTGGATTTCCATCTCCCATATAAGTATGAATAAAGTGACCTTCGCCAGCTACCGGATTCTCATATGCAAATGTATAACGGTTGCAAGCATCTGGATTTCCATTATTGCTCTTTAAAATAGACATTGCATAGTTGAATTTTCCATTTTCGATATGCATAATACCTGAAATACGAGGTGTGTAATTTGGCGCATCTGGCTCGAATTCTCTTGTACGTAATGCCTGTTCAAATGTCTGCTGTTTATCCATTAATTCATAAATGGTATCTGTCTGATCACCATTTGTTACAATTGTTTTATTTCCTAATACACGTACCGGTGCATAAATAATCAAACTTGGATCACTTAATTTAGAAGGATCAAATGCCTGGGTACGAATTCCCTCTCCATCTTCTACAAAAACACGATTACGGCTGTTTTCACTTCTTCCCATAATAAAATAAGCGGTAACTGCATATTTTCCGTCTGCAGATTTTCCAATCACAATTCCTCTTCCCGGATAGCTGTTTCCTGCTAATTCATTTTTTAATGATTCCTGTTTCATCTTTAACCTCCATTATTCCATCGATTCGTGTAAAAAGTGTCGCACTTCCTATGTAAAAAAAGCGCAGACATAAAGCCTGCGCCTGTCCGATACCCATTCTAGCATGATAGCTTTGATTTTACAATGGATTCCGCCTTATTAGGTATATGAATTTATTTACTAAGTTTTATTAGTCGTTCTTATATCAGTTCTTTTGTATTATAAGAATGCTAGCAGCTCCATCGCACGTGTTCTCCAGGTATCCTCCTGGAATGCACGCTCATAACCATTCTGGGCTATTCTTTCCATCTCATTCGGAGACTCTAGCAAATTCTGAATGCGTTCTGCAAGCGTCTCTGTCTCATCTAATGAATAAAATACAATATCTTCTCCATCTGTGAAATGTTCTTTCAGATACTGACTCTCATCTGTGACTGAAACTGTCTTTTGCAGCATTGCCGTAAATACCCTGTCGTGTGCCCCATCCCGAAACCAAGGCATAACATTTAAAGATATTCTTGCATTTCGAATTATTTCTACACATTCAGCAGAAGAGACCATTCCCCTGCTCCGTTTCATATTCCACGGTTTTTTACATGGAAATAAGTCCCAATCAGCTCCAACAGTATAGATTACAATATCATGGTTGATTAATGACGAAATCACTCTGCTACGCAACTCACTTCGAACCCATTGGTCGATAAAAATCAGATTTCCTAAAACTTCTCGCAAATCGTTCTCTGAAACATCTCCTAATTCCCTCTTAATATGATATTCCAATACTTCATCTATCATTTGCTGTGGCCGTGTAAGCAAATCATCTATCATGCCCTGATAAAACTTCTGATACTCCTCTCCCTGCCCTTTTAAGCTTTTTTCAAAAAGATACGTTGGTACGTAATTTCCGGTGAAAACGACATCCCACTCTCTTTTTTCTAACTCTTTTAGCTTTATTTCATAATCCCAGATTTCCTCGTAATCCCGATATACAACACCAGATGACCGCTGCCCTACTCCCCGTAAAAAAGGCATATCTATATCTTCCCTTACATTTCCTGCCGATGGCAAAAAAACTGCGTTGACATGCTGATAAAAACGCTTGATATAATCCACATGCTTCCGGTCAATGCAAAACACCTGCATATTCCTGTATATCTTTTCCAATTTTGTATGATAATACATGGGATGATCCACCAAAATATTTAAAATACGTGCATCATACTCTTCCCAAATGTACCTTCCCTCTTCTGTTAGGAAAATTTCCTCCCCGCTTAATCCTATAAAGTTAAATGTCAGTAAGGCTACCTTTCCTTTTTCCGCAAAACGTGGCAATTCTTCCATAGTCTGATATAAATTATCATAATCAATAAAATATGTTTCAATTCCCTGATGTTCCAATTCTATTGCAATCTGCTCAGAAAAACTACCCAGTGTTTCCACTGCATTTTTAAACAAAATAACTCTTTCGTATTCACCCATTTCTTCACCCTTTAACCCTATTTTCCTTTATCGGAACTATCATGGAATTTCCCATAAAGGAAAAATGGGGTGCTTTTGGCACCCCTTTCTTTTCTACTTTATCTGCTTTTTAATTTTTAAAACTATGAATTGGTGCTGGAATCCTTCCACCACGATTTACAAAAGCTTCACAAGAATATTTATTTACAGGCATAATTGGTGCATATCCAAACAATCCACCAAATTCTACTGTATCGCCAACTCCTTTTCCAATAACAGGAATCAAACGTGCTGCTGTTGTCTTCTGGTTCACCATACCGATTGCCATTTCATCTGCAATAATACCAGAAATTGTAGTTGCCGGTGTATCTCCCGGAATCGCAATCATATCAAGGCCTACAGAGCAAACACAGGTCATTGCTTCTAATTTTTCAAGAGACATTGCCCCTGCTTCTACTGCGTTAATCATTCCCTGATCTTCGCTGACCGGAATAAAAGCTCCACTTAAACCACCAACATAAGAAGATGCCATAACACCACCCTTCTTCACCTGATCATTTAATAAAGCAAGTGCTGCTGTCGTACCTGGAGCTCCTGCATATTCCAAACCGATTTCACAAAGGATATCTGCAACACTATCTCCGACTGCCGGTGTTGGTGCTAAGGAAAGATCCACAATACCAAATGGTATGCCAAGCATCTTAGATGCCTCCTGTGCTACCAACTGTCCAACACGTGTTACCTTAAACGCTGTCTTTTTAATAGTCTCACAAAGGACCTCAAAATTCTCTCCTCGCACTTTTTCCAAAGCAGTCTTTACAACACCCGGTCCGCTTACACCTACATTAATAATTGCATCCGCTTCTGTCACACCATGGAAAGCTCCTGCCATAAATGGATTATCATCCGGAGCATTACAAAATACTACGAGTTTCATACAGTCCACGGAATCACGATCTTTTGTCACTTCTGCAAGTTCTAATAAAATATCTCCCATCAAACGAACTGCATCCATATTGATTCCCGTCTTAGTCGATGCAAGGTTGACTGAACTACAAACTCTCTCTGTAGTAGAAAGTGCCTGCGGAATGGAACGAATCAACATTTCATCTGCTTTTGTCATTCCTTTTGATACCAAAGCAGAATATCCACCAATCAAGTTCACACCCACTGCACTTGCTGCGCGATCCATCGTCTTTGCAATCGTTGCAAAATCCTCTGGTGTCTTACAAGCAGCGCCACCAACTAATGCGATTGGAGTTACTGAGATACGTTTATTAACAATTGGAATTCCAAAACTCTTCTCAATCGTCTCTGCTGTAACTGCAAGATCTTTTGCTACCGTTGTAATCTTTTTATAAATGTTGTCATTTAATTTATTCAAATCAGAATCGATACAGTCCATAAGACTAATACCGATGGTAATGGTACGAACATCAAGATTCTCCTGCTCGACCATTTTATTGGTTTCATTTACTTCAAATACGTTAATCATGTGATACCAGCCTTTCTTTAGATACGATGCATTTTTTCAAATATCTCAGCGCGCTGGCATTTGATGGAAACACCGATTTCTTCCCCAATTGCATCTAAGTCACTCTGACATTCTGAAAATGATTTTGTTGCCTGATTCATACTTACTACCATCATCATGTTAAAATAGCCGGATACAATGGTTTGCGTAATATCAAGTACGTTAACTTTCTCTTCTGCAAGATAAGTACATACCTTAGCGATAATACCTACATTATCTCTTCCTACGACTGTAATAATTGTCTTGTCTGTTGTGTTTTCCATCTTTAAACCTTTCCTTTCTGAATTACCTCTTACCTATTTATCTAAAAACGAACAATTGGCGAAATTTCATCCCTTTTTGCCACGTACATTGGAAAATCATTCCCACTATAAGGATTCTCTCCCATTGTCACTTCTAAACGGACTGTCTCATATGCCAATTCTTCGTAATTATTCTCTTTGCTTAAATGCCCTAAAAAAACTGTCTTAAAATGGTCATGAAGCAGTTGCCCTAACAGCTGTCCACTGCTTTCATTGGATAGATGTCCTCTCTCCCCTAAAATACGCTGTTTTAAAGGGTATGGATAAGAACCAACCTGAAGCATCTGTACATCATGATTTGCTTCTAACAATAATACATCTAAATTCTGCAATTTGTCTACTATATTTTTATCATATTTTCCCAAATCTGTAATGATCGCCATACTTTTATCACCCTGGTGCATTTTATACGCAACAGGATCTGCTGCATCATGAGAAATGGAAATCGGTTCAATTGTAATATCCCCTATCACAAAATCCACCTCTGGTTCTATCACATGAAACAGACTTTCTTCTACTTTTCCGACAGACTTTGTCTTTAAAACAGCTTCAATTGTTCCTGCTGTCGCATACATAGGAATACCATATCGGCGGGCTAAAACACCTAGTCCGCTGATATGGTCGATATGTTCATGTGTAATTAAAATTCCCTGCATATCTGCTGTCTTCAACTCGATTGAATTGAGTCCGGCCTCAATTCTTTTTCCACTGATTCCAGCATCTACCAAAAGGTGGGTACTTTCTGTTCCTGCATAGATACAATTTCCACTGCTCCCACTTGCAATACTACATAATTCCATATTCTTAATTCTCTTTCCAGTAAATTTCTATTTTATCTCCGTCCTGTAACACTTCCGCAAACTGCGCATCTTTTCCATTTACTTTTGTCGCAATGGAACGTCCTCTTGAAGCTGTTAAATCAAACGGATATACATTAAATACATCTACAAAAATGTATTCACTCTTTCCCGTCAACGTGAATGCTTCCCCGTTTACCTCAATATGGATAATCGGCTTTCCATGATGCATTTCCACTTGTGGTTCTTCCAACTCGCCCATCTCACCAGATGATATCTGAGGCTCTTCAGTCTGCTCCTCTTCTTTCTCAATCTTTTCAGATATTGTTTCCGGCTCTGCCTCGCCAGACTTTTCAGATATTGTTTCCGACTCTGCCTCGTCAGATTTCTCAGATATTGTTTCTACTTCTGCTTCGTCAGACTTTTCAGATATTGTTTCTCCCCCTGCTTCGTCAGACTTTTCCTCTTCTGGTACTGTTTCTTGTGTTAATGCTGTCGCATAAGACAACACAGTCCACTCAATCGAAAAGTTCTCATATACCAAAGTATCTAAACCGGCAGTACGATTATTTACTAAAATCTCATGATCCATATCGAGTTCTACGTCCATAAACTCTGCAACCTGCCCTACCGTATAAAAGCTTCTGGTTTCTATGCGGTCATTTTCCTGAATCTCATATGTAGGAGGCTCTAAGCATCCATTTACTTCTACAAACTTCGGACAAGATATGTTTTTTCCATTTACCTGGAACGAAATCGTTCCTTTTGTATATTCATTCAGTTCTTCAATTGTGCATTTTGCATCTGCACCGCTGGTGGAAGGTTCAATTACAATATCACTGTTTGGCTCTAATGGTGTATTAATGCTAACAATTTTATCATTCATACTGACAATTGCAGATTCTCCCGGTTCTCCACGTACAACTCTTGTTACACCATTTACCGTAAAATTAATCTCTTTTCCACGTTTCGGGAAAAGTTCATCATTCGGAAAACCAGCCTGCAATGCTGCATCTACAATTGTAAGTCTACTGTTATCATATAACTTAATGCGTTCTCCATTAAACCGAACCATAATAAAGTTATTTCTCTGATCATAATAATTCAAGCAGATTCCAATTGGTGTTACTAATAATGGATCTTTCTGAATTCCTTCCTGCTCAAAAATAACTTCCTGAAGTACCTCTTCTCCACGCAAAGCCACACGCTCTTCCGGAAGGTCAAGCTTTTTCGCAAGCATTTCGGTAAATCCATGAATTTTACCACCACCACCTACAACGAATGTGGCACTAACGCTTTGTTCTCCATTCAATTCTTTAATTTTTGCTGCTACGTCTGTTGTAATCTTATCGACAACCGGCTCTGTCAATTTCCACACTTCTTCTGAAGGAATTGTATGTTCAATGCTCATAATATCTTTATATGTAACTTCTTTTTCCGTTCCGGAAGTCAACTTGATATGTTCCGCAGTCTTAAAATCAACCAGATAATGTTGTACAATTATTTCCGTAATTTCATCACCTGCAAACGGAATCATACCATATGCGATAATACTTCCCTCTTTGGTAATGGAAATATCGGAAGTTCCTGCTCCAACGTCTACCAGTCCAATATTCAAAAGTCTGAAATTCTCCGGAATTGCGACATTAATTGCCGCAATAGGCTCTAACGTTAGATTAGCAACACTTAACCCTGCAATTCCAACTGCAGCATAAAGTCCATCTACAACATCCTCCGGCAGGAAAGTAACAATGATATCTTCCCCAATTTTTGTGGCCTTATGGCTTTCCAAATTCGAAAAAACTTCTTCGTTCAAATAATATTTTACAACAGAATATCCGACACAATAGAATTTATACTTTGTATCATTTTTTTCCTTTAAAATATCCTGCGCCTTTTCAATACCAAGCAGGTCAAGTGTATGGATATCTTCCCCTTCTACAACCTTTTCTTCTTCAAATTCATGTTCCACAAAAGTTGTAACTGTTTTCAACACACGACCAGCGGCAGCAATACAAACCTCTGTCAAAGGTTGCTCAACCTGTTTCTCCAGCTCTTCTTTGACTGCCTGAATTGTTCTTCCAACACGTCCGATATCATGAATCTGCCCATCTAACATGGCTCTCGTCTCATGTTCCCTTACACACTGGGCTACTACAATAAATTCATCCCCATCTTTATATCCTACTGTTCCAACTACATTTCTAGTCCCAATATCCAGTCCAAAAACCAATTGTGTTCCCATTTCTTTTCCATCACTCATCTGCTGTATCTCCTCTTGGTCTATTTTTTGCAATTGATTTATCTTTGCTGATGCAGTTTTTCATCAATCTGATGACATGCATCCTCATAGCTACCATTGTTATCGATGACTACTTTACAATGTTTCCTGTAATCTTCTTCTTTTAACTGACTGTCAAAAATCTGACGAACCTTCTCTCTCGAATATCCTCGCGATTCCATCAAACGTTTTTCACGATTTTCCTCACTAGTATAAATATACCAGAGTTCTTCACATATTTCATCATAATGTTCTTCGATTAAAAGAGCTGCTTCTAAAATCAAAAGGTCTAGTTTTCCTTTTTCTCTTTCCTGCTTTGCCGTCTGAATCACATATTCTTTTACTGCTGGATGTACGATGGTATTTAACTGTTCCCTCTTCTCCTGATTCGAAAAAATGACCTGTGCCATTTTTTCTTTATCAAAATTTCCATCTGACAAATAAATGTCCTCTTCCACAAAGCACTGCTTTAATCTATCATAGCACGAAGTCCCCGGTTTCATCAAGTCATGTGCAATCTCATCTGCTAACATAACTTTTGTTTTCTCCATTTTGGAAAAATATGCAAGAATTGCTGATTTTCCAGCACCAACACCACCTGTGATTCCAATAAATCTCACTTTTTTCTTCCTTTCTTTTTCCGGCTGTACTTCTCTATTTTGCTTCATACCAGTCTTTTCCGGTATGACTGTCTATCTCTAATGTAACACTCAACTCTGCTGCCTGGTGCATTTCTTCCTCTAAAATTTTTGCGACCTTATCTTCTTCCTCTAAGGCAGTTTCAATTAAAAGTTCATCATGTACCTGCAAAATCAATCGAGACTTTAATCCTTCTTTCATCAGACGGTCATGTACACGTATCATTGCAATTTTAATAATATCTGCGGCAGTACCTTGAATTGGAGAATTCATTGCTACACGTTCCCCAAAGGAACGCTGCATAAAATTGCTCGAACTAAGTTCCGGAACAGGACGAATTCTGCCAAACATTGTTTTGACAACTCCCGTCTCCTTTGCTTCTTCAACAAGTCCGTCTAAAAATTCTTTTATCTTAGGATATGTTTCAAAATAACGTTCGATATATTCTTGTGCTTCTTTTTTACTGATACTTAAATCCTGACTCAATCCAAAAGAACTAATTCCGTAAACAATTCCAAAGTTTACTGCCTTTGCATTTCGTCTCTGAAGATCTGTTACTTCATCGAATGGTATATGGAATACCTGTGATGCCGTAATCCGATGAATATCCTGCGCTTCTTTGTATGCCTCAATCAATTTTTCGTCGCCGGACATATGCGCTAATACACGCAGTTCAATCTGAGAATAATCAGCATCCATAAATTCGTATCCTTCTTTTGGCAAAAAAGTCTTACGAATCATTCTTCCTAATTCTATTCGCATTGGAATATTCTGTAAGTTCGGTTCGGTACTGCTTAAACGTCCCGTTACCGTAATCGTCTGATTAAAATTCGTATGAATTCTTCCATCTTCTTCGATATAATTGGCAAGTCCATCTGCATAAGTAGACTTTAATTTTGCCAGCTGACGGTATTCTAAGATATCTGCCACCACCGGATATTCCGGTGCCAATTTTTCCAAAACATCTGCGGCTGTGGAATACCCTGTTTTTGTCTTTTTCCCATAAGGCATCTGAAGTTTTTCAAACAAAATCACGCCTAACTGTTTTGGTGAATTAATGTTAAACTCCTCTCCTGCTTCCTCATAAATTTTCTTTTCGAGTTCTTCTATCCGGATGGATAATTTTTCACCATATTCTTTTAAAGCTCCGGCATCGCAAATAATACCTTCTTTTTCCATATCTGCCAATGTATAAACGAGCGGTAATTCGATTTCCTCATAGAGCTTTTTCATACCAGACGTTTCTAATTCATGTTCTAATTTTTCTTTTGTCTTCCATGCTGTGTATGCCTGATAACAAACACATTTTAAAAATTCTTCCGACTTTTCTTCCTCTGCCTGTTCTAACGTCATTTTCTCAAGCAAATCTGCTTTGGATGGAAGAAAAAGACTGGCATAATCTTTTGCAATATCTTCATAAGGATATTCATTTTTGAGTGGATTTAACAAATAGGCTGCAATCACTCCATCAAAAATTCTTCCCTGCTTTAACTGTCCATTCTCCTGACAGTCCAACATTCCTAAAGCTGCGACTTGCGGTTTTAAATCCAGTGTAACAAAAGATTCTGCACTGCTTTCTGCCAACAAATCAATTATTTTTTTTGATGAAAGCTTCTCTCCTGCTTTCAAATAGCAAGTATCTTCCTCACCTATACAAACTGCCATTCCTAAAAAGTCCTGTTCTACTGAGACATCAAACATACTAATCTGACCAGACTTTTCAGTTCTAGTGCTTTTCTTTCCATCTGAATACGGAATAATCGAAAAACCGATTGTTTTTCCTTTTTCCTTATTGAAAAACTTCTCCGCTTCTTTCTCATCTGTTATCATTTTAAAATACTGCTCTGCCTGGTTCTTTGGTGCCTCCACTTCAAAACGGCTTAACAGATTCTTAAATTCCAGACGTTTACACATCAGATAAGCATCTTCTGTATACAAGTCAGAAATCTGTTCCAATCTGGCATCTGCAAGTTTATACTCAATTGGCGCTTCAATGTTGATTGTCGCTAACGTTTTACTCATCTGCGCCATATCATAATGTTCTTTTAAATTTGTACTGGCACGTGGCGGTTTCACCTCATCCACATGTGCATAAGCGTTTTCAATGCTTCCATACTGCACAATCAAATTCGTCGCTGTCTTTTCCCCAATCCCCGGCACACCCGGAATATTGTCTGCAGTATCACCCATCAAAGCTTTTACATCGATAAACTGCAATGGAGTTACCTGGTATTTTTCTACAACATCCGCAGCATTATAATTTTCAATCTCTGTTCCTGTCTTCTTTGTCTTTGGAATTCTAATTTTAATATGGTCTGTGGCTAGCTGTAACAAATCGCGGTCCCCGGATACTACAGACACTTCCACACCTTCTGCTTCGCTTCTTTTCGCAATGGTACCAAGCAAATCATCTGCTTCGTATCCTTCCATCGTAACAACAGTAACGCCCATTGCTGCAAGCATTTCTTTCATTAATGGCACCTGTTGTCTCAATTCCTCTGCCATTGGTTTTCTGGTGCCTTTATACTCTGCAAACATTTTATGGCGAAAAGTCGGTGCTGATAAATCAAATGCCACGGTCAGATAATCCGGCTTTTCTTCCTCTAAAATTTTAAACATAATATTTAAAAATCCATAAACTGCATTCGTATGCAGTCCTTCCGAATTTGTCAAATCAGGGATTCCAAAAAATGCCCTGTTTAAAATACTATGTCCATCTATCAATACTAACTTTTCGCTCATAAATCCTTGCCTTTCTTTTTGGTCTATCTTTTTGTCTTTCTAAATAGCTCTTGTATATTGTTTCAGCCATTCATTCTCTTCCTCTGTCATATATGGAGAAAGCGTTTCATAGACTTTTTTGTGATAATCATTTAATAACTGACGTTCTTTCTTTGTCATCTCCTCTGGATCGATTGCATCCAAATCAATCGGTGCATAGGTGATGTTTTCAAATTCCATAAACTGTCCGTATTCGTTCTTCTCTGCTTTTTTGCAGACTAATTCATTTTCTGTACGAATTCCGTATTTTCCTTCTAAATAAACGCCTGGTTCATCTGTTGTAATCATGCCTTCTTCTAATCTTCCACTATCATGGCGCTCCGGCACGACTTTCCATCGGAATCCATTTGGTCCTTCATGTACATTTAAAATATAGCCTACACCATGTCCTGTACCACATTTGTAGTCAATTCCCATATCCCACAATGGTCCTCTTGATAAAATATCAAGATTCAGACCGGAACATCCATATAGGAATTTGGCATTTGCCAGATTCAGGTTAGAACGACATACAGTTGTAAAATGAAGTTTCATCTCATCTGTAATTGGTCCTAATGCCATAGTTCTTGTAATATCGGTGGTTCCTTCATAATAATGTCCGCCAGAATCGACTAGTAAAAAGCCTTCCGGTTTCAATTCCGCATCAGATTCCGGTGTTGCGGAATAATGCATCATTGCTGCATTCGCTCCATAAGCTGAAATCGTGTTAAAACTTAAATCCAGGAAATTTTCCTGTTCCTGTCTTCTATCTGCCAAATAATCCGATGCAGAAATCTCTGTTATTTTTTTCTTTCCAATATTTGTTTTCAGCCAATACATGAACTTTGTAAATGCAACTCCATCCTTCACATGTGCCAAACGTGTATTATCCACCTCTGTCTGATTCTTGATGGCGCGCATTAATTCTGTTGGGTTATCCTGATCAATTATCTCAATTCCCTCTACAAGATTGCTGAAGATTCGGTAATTGACACCCGATTTATTTAAAAGTATTTTTGTAGTTGCAGGTAATTTTTTTACCTCTTCATAGATGGCATCATATGGTTTCGTCTCAATACCATTTTCTTTTAAATATGCCCGTACTTTTTCATCTAATACTTCTTCCTGTAAAAACCAGGTACAATTTTCTTTTGTCAACAACAGATAAGACAGCACAACCGGAACATGTTCAATATCTCCACCTCTGACATTTAAAAGCCATGCTATATCATAAAGACAAGTAATGACGTGGGTATCTGCTCCTGCCTCTTCCATTTTTTCACGAACTCTTTGCAACTTGCTCTTTGTGTTCTCTCCTGAATATTTTTCTTCTAAGATAAATACTGGTTTCTTTGACAGAGCTGGTCTGTCTTTCCAAATAATATCCACCAAATCTTCTTCTACATAAAGCTTAGCCTGTTTCTTCTCTGCAATTGCTTTCCAAGCTGCTCCCAGACGGCTGTTAATTACACGTCCGTCAAATCCAAGACATCCGCCTTTTTCTAATTTTTCCTCAATAAATTCAGAAACAGTTGGTACACCTTCCTCTCCCATACGGAATAGAGTTACTGTACTACCCTGCAGCTGTTTTTCTGCCTGTACAAAATAACGTCCGTCTGTCCAAAGTCCAGCTTCCTCTAATGTAATGACTGCTGTTCCCGCAGAACCGGTAAACCCAGTCATAAATGTTCTTGCTTTAAAGTGTTCTCCAACATATTCTGATTCATGAAAATCTGCTGTTGGCACAACATACATTGTAATTTCTCTTTTTTGCATTTCACTGCGCAATGCAGCTAATCTTTCTACTACTGTCATTTTTTATTTTCTACCTTTCTTTCTGTCCGTATTCCACGCTTTCGCTATTATAAATTGTATTAATTTTCTGCATATTCAAAAAATTTGGTATCAAGTTCCGGATAAGAACGTTTTAAGGAAATTGGTTTTCCGGAACGATTCAAAAAGCAGTGAGAGCTTCTTCCTGTGGTACGAATCTCTCCTGTTTCTTTATCCCGCATAATATATTCCACTTCCATCTTGATTCCATTGTATTTTACAAGCTTCGTCTCAATTACGACAACGTCATCAAAATGAACCATACTTCGGTATTCACAGGATACCGACAATACCGGACTGATGATTTCCATTGCTTCCATTTCTTTATAACTAAGTCCCATCTGGTCCATCAAATCCATTCGTGCCTCTTCCATCCACTTAATATAGTTAGAGTGGTGAATAATTCCCATCTGGTCCGTTTCATAATACTTTGCATGATGCTCATACGGTCTGATTTTAATTTCAGGCGCACCTTCGTAAACTTCAACTTCTCTTCCTGCCATAGTAAATCACACTTCTTTCTTTTTATATAAAATTCACGCGCAAGTCTGTTTTAAGCCTTTCCAAAAACAGACCTGCGCGTGAGTTTTTCCTAGCTTAAAGCCTACTTTCCTATTATCCCACAGACGCACCAAAATTTCAATTACTCTTCGAAATATTCACGATAATCTTCTTCATCTGCAAATAACATATATTCCCCGTTTACATATCCCATATAACCAGCATCTACTACGTATCCTTTCATAAAAATACACTCCTTTTCTCAAGCACTGTTTTCTTGTTAAAAGGAGTGTATCAAAATGTAAGTCCTATAAACCGGTCTTTTGTCAGGAGCGTACCTATTTCTTACTCAAGCCGGAATCTTGCAATTAAGTCAGTTAACAC
>JBJELY010000137.1:0-25718 GCA_051879395.1 Roseburia sp.
CTCGTCAGGTAGGTGTACCTTACATCGTTGTATTCATGAACAAATGTGATATGGTAGACGATCCTGAATTATTAGAGTTAGTAGAAATGGAAATCACAGAGCAGTTAGAAGAATATGAATTCACAGGCTGCCCAATCATCAAAGGTTCTGCTTTAAAAGCTCTTGAAGATCCAAACGGAGAATGGGGCGACAAGATTATGGAATTAATGTCAACAGTTGACGAATATATTCCAGATCCAGAACGTGATACAGATAAACCATTCTTAATGCCAGTAGAAGACGTATTCACAATCACAGGTCGTGGTACTGTTGCTACAGGTAGAGTAGAAAGAGGTACATTACACCTTAACGACGAACTTGAAATCTTAGGTGTTAAAGAAGAAACACAGAAAACAGTTGTAACTGGTATCGAAATGTTCCGTAAAATGTTAGACGAAGCTCAGGCTGGTGATAACATCGGTGCTTTATTACGTGGTATCAACCGTGACCAGATCGTTCGTGGTCAGGTTCTTGCTAAACCAGGTACTGTAACATGTCATCGTAAATTTACAGCTCAGGTTTACGTATTAACAAAAGACGAAGGTGGACGTCATACTCCATTCTTCAACAACTATCGTCCACAGTTCTACTTCAGAACAACAGACGTAACAGGTGTTTGTGAATTACCAGCTGGTACAGAAATGTGTATGCCAGGTGATAACGTAGAAATGACTATCGAATTAATTCACCCAGTAGCTATGGAACAGGGTCTTACATTCGCTATCCGTGAAGGTGGTAGAACAGTAGGTTCTGGTCGTGTTGCTACAATCGTTGAATAATTTCAATTGATAGTGTCTATACGCTAGTAAAATCAAGGCTCTCGAGGTTTCCCTCGGGAGCCTTTTTACGTTAACTTGGCATTATGATAAGAACGAAAAATGATATTTACATTCACATGCAAGAGTGATATCATTCACCATGAGTTTACTTATGAAAAGGAGAAGGTTTATGATTCAAATGACTGTATCAGCATTATTAACATGCTTAGGCAACATAGTTGTATTTTCTATTATCCCATTTCTATATTGGCTAATCCGCTATAGAAAAAAAGAAAATTTTTTTACTTGGAGTGGATTCTACAAACCAAGTTATAACACAGATATTAAAATATGGATTCTAATTATTTTTGTAGTTTTGTATGTTGCACATTATTTTTTTGATGCAGAATTTCTTTTAAGTGAGAAAACAATTACTGCATTAACGGAAGGTAGTTCAGCTGTTGAAGGAAGTGAGTGGGCTGGAAAAGGAGCAGCAGCATTATTACCAGCATTTTTAGTATCTTATATCGGAAATGGAATATGTGAGGAATTAATGTTCCGTGGATTTATATGTAAGAGATTTATTCATAGAACTAATGTGAGTTGGGGAATTATTATTTCAGCTGCATTCTTTGGATTAATGCATGTTATATTAGTTTTATTGTCTGGATTGGAAGTTGGAATTGATTTCTATATCTATGAATTTGTATATACAGGAATTGCGGCATTATTGCTTGGATATTGTAATGAGAAAATATTCAAAGGATCAATTTGGCCAAGTATCATTTTACATGGCAGCGTGGATTTCATTTCAAATCTTAATTCTATTTGGGGATGGTGGTAGAATTCATAGGAAACTAATGTTAGTTTTAGACCTAAATTGATGAAAATAATGTAAAAGCTTCTATAGTGTGCAGTATATGCTAGGTATAGAAGTTTTTTTAATAATCAGTTGTCAGTAAGAGAATATTGAAGTATAAATCAAGAGTAGAAAATTTATCCATTTGCTATTAGGGGGTACTGAGTCATCAACTGATGACATGAAAATGAGAATCGAAAAAAATTAAAACTTTTTTGGAGAGTTAAGACAATATAGTTATGTAAGGGCAAATCCCTTGGACCGGTTTAAGAGAATACAAAAAGGATGACAGGCTATGAATAAGAATGAGTTTGAGCAGTTTGTCCTAGATTCTGGTAAGGATATTTTGAGGTTTTGCAGAATGACGACTCGAGATGATGAAAGTGGAAATGACCTATACCAGGACACAATGCTAAAGCTGCTGGAAAAGCAAAGTAAGCTTGATTCTATGCAGAATGTAAGGAGCTATGCGCTATCCATATCGATTTTGCTTTGGCGGAATAAAAAGAAAAAATATTCTGCGAGAAAACGAATTTTACCCATTAGCAGTCTAGAGGAATATGTAGAAGATCATGAGTGGTTTGAACCGGAAGACAATCATAAAACACCGGAGCAACATGTGTTGGAACAAAGTGAAGTAGAAGAAGTTCAGGCGCTTGTTGCAAAACTTCCAGAAAAGTATCGAATCCCGATATATCTAAGCTATTCTGCCGATATGAAATTAGATGAGATTGCAGAGTGCTTGCATATTCCAATCAGTACTGTGAAGACACGAATTCGTAAAGCAAAGATTTTATTGAAAGAACAATTGGAGGCTATAGGATATGACAGATGAAAGATTAGATCAGATTTTAAAGCAGGCCCTTGCTCCAGAAATATCAGAAAATGACATTCGTGTAAAAAAGAGAGTGAGGGCGAAGAAGATGAATAAAATTGTAAAGAGAAGTATTGGAGTAGCTGCATGTGCAGCACTTATTGCAACAGTAGGTGTAGGAGCAAATTATCGAAACATTATAGGTACAGGCAGAGACAATGTGGCAGATAACAGGAACCCTTTTGTAATTACGGCATATGCTGCAGAATTGGAAGGAGGAAAGGCAGTACCGGTTATTTTAGGAGAGAAACAGTCATGGGCGATTTGTGGAGGGGAAGATGGAGAGACAATTAACTATGTTATTTTGACAGACTTTCGATGTGAAGGTGACGATATAGAATCTATTACGTATAGCATCAATAAGGGAGCTTTCAATATTTCGGAAATGGCTGATGACAGTATTATCACGGATGCAGCGGAATATGAAGGAGAAATGAATTCTGGAAGTATCGGTGATATAGAAGACGAAGAAGGAAATATTATTTCAGAAAGTAGATTTTTGAAAGAGTACACCGTATCGTATGATGCCCAGACAAATGATGCGACAACGATTAGCATCTGTGGAGAGAAGACAATGCCGGGAGCTTTCGATATTATTTGGGGCGAAACCGAAAGCAATTATGAAGAGGTCGCAAAGGTCTATGATGAGCTTTTGGACGGAGTAGAAATTACTTGTACGGTACATTTTACAGATGGTTCATCTGCAAATCAGGTAATCACAGCAGGCGGTCAGGTTATGACATATGCAGAAGCTGGAATGTGCGAAGAAGGTGAAACATTTGACACAGGAGAAGACTGGGAGACCAAAGATGCTTTTTTTTCATTCAAACTGAAGGAAAATTAATTTTGGTAAGTCATAAATTGCAGTAGGAGACTATTCTAACCCGCAAACCTTGTTATCAAGGGATGCGGGTTTTTTAATATTTCGGAAACATTTCATTAGCAATTCCCAAACACCTTCAAGATAGAATAGCATCATCAAATGAAAAAAAGCAATTCAAAAATGGAGGAAAAAGAAAATGACAAATTACAAATTAAAAGCACCAAAAAAAGTAGAAGAAAAGGTAGTAGGAACTTACAAAAAGATTGAGGATGGCGTGGTAGGAACCTATAAGAAAATCGAAAAAGGAACTGTTGGAGCGTACAAAAAAGTAGAAAAGAAATTTGTAGAAACCTTTTTAGAAAAAGAAGAAGTGTAAGAAGAAGGGAAGGAGATTCATATCATGGAAAATAAAATGTATTTGGTAACAGGTGCAGCAGGTTTTTTGGGAAGTACAATTTGCAGACAGTTGGTAGAGCAGGGAGAACAGGTCAGGGCATTTGTACTGCCAAATGACAGAGCTGCAAAATACTTGCCGGATCAGGTCGAGGTGGTGGAAGGAGATTTATGCAACCAGAACGACTTAGAAAAATTCTTTGATGTTGCAAATGAAACGAAAAAAATTGTATTGCATATTGCAAGTATTGTAACCGTAAATCCGGAATTCAATCAGAAGGTAATGGACGTCAATGTGGGAGGAACAAAAAACGTAATTGATTGTTGCCTGAAGGATAAGGAAAATACAAAGCTTGTGTATTGCAGCAGTACGGGAGCTATTCCGGAGTTGGCAAAAGGAAAAGCCATTCGGGAGATATATGAATTTGATGCAGATAAATTGCAGGATTGTTACAGTCAATCGAAGGCAATGGCGACACAGGCAGTCTTAGATGCGGTAAAATATGATGATTTAGATGCATGTGTTGTTCATCCAAGCGGCATTCTCGGTCCGGAAGATTTTTCGGTAAGTGAGACGACAAAAACCGTAATTGATATCATCAACGGAAAAATGCCGGCTGGAATCGACGGAACTTTTAATTTATGTGATGTAAGAGATTTGGCTAAAGGAACTATTCTTGCAGCAGAAAAAGGGCAGAAAGGGAATTGCTACATTCTAGGAAACGACCAGATTTCATTCAAAAAATTTGTTCATGTTTTAGCAAGAGAAAGTGGCTGTAAACCAATTAAAATGTTTCTACCGATTAAAATGGCATATGCGATGGCTTCTATCATGGAAAATGAAGCAAGCCGAAAAGGGAAAAAGCCGGTCATGACAAAATTTTCTGTATACAATTTAGCGCGTAATAATGTATTTGATTCAAGCAAGGCACGAAGAGAGCTTGGATACACAACTCGTTCCTATGAAGAAACGATAAAAGATGAAGTACAGTGGCTAAAAAAGGAAGGCATGATCGAATAGAAACAAAACTTTAACATTTGTGTGTTATAATAAGCGAAATAAGGGAAAAGGAGAGCACCATATGTTTAAAATACTTGTTGTAGAAGATGACAAGGAATTAAATCAGACCGTATGTCTGTATTTAGAGAAAAATGGTTTTGAAGCAACCGGCTGCCTGAATGTCAATGATGCATACAATGAAATGTATGGAAATCTGTTTGACTTGATTATTTCGGATATTATGATGCCGCAAATTGATGGGTTTGAATTTGCCCAGACAGTTCGTGAGATGAATCAGGATATTCCCATTCTTTTTATGACGGCAAGGGAAGATTTTGAGTCAAAGCGGAAAGGTTTTAAAATAGGAATCGATGATTATATGGTCAAGCCAATTGACCTAAACGAGTTATTGCTTAGAATTGAGGCGTTACTTCGAAGAGCCAAAATTGCGAATGAGCGAAAATTAGAAATCGGGAAAACCGTGCTGGATATTGAAGAACATAGTGTTTATGTGGGAGAGGAAGAAATTCCGCTTACGGTACGGGAATTTAATATTTTATACAAGCTTTTATCCTATCCAAAGAAAACATTTACCCGTTCTGCTCTGATGGATGAATTTTGGGATGCAGAATCGGAATCAGGACCACGTGTTGTGGATGTATATATGACGAAAATCAGAGAAAAATTTAAGGAATGTGACGACTTTGAAATTGTTACAGTACATGGTTTAGGATATAAGGTGGTGATTCGATGAAGGGTAAAAATAAAAGCAAGACAATTGGAAAATTTATTGTGTTTTTTTGCCTAATGTCATTTGTAATTACAAATAATTTCTTGCTGTTTTTGCATTTTATAGAAGTTCCCAAAGAGATGTTAAAAAAGGCAGCACCTCTTACGATGGGTAATGTCATTTTCCTTACGACGATTTTTTGTATCATTGATACAGTACGACGCCACAGAATGATTACAAGACCGGTAAACCGGATTAAAGATGGTTTGGAACGGGTAGTAAAAGGAGATTTCCATTCCAAAATCAATTATGTGTACGGGGAAGACAGCGGAAATGAATTTGACGAAATTATTCGTGGGATTAACACGATGATAGAAGAACTGTCCGGAGTAGAGACGCTTAGATCCGATTTTGTAGCAAATGTGTCACATGAGTTAAAAACACCGTTAACGGTTATCCAAAATTATGGGACGCTGCTTCAAAATAAGGATTTGTCAGAAGATGAGCGAATCCAATATGCAAAAGCAATCACGGAACAGACAAATAGATTGTCTACACTTGTGACGAATATCCTGAAATTAAATAAATTGGAAAACCAGCAAATTTTTCCGAATGTAGAAAGCTATGATTTGGGAGAACAGGTATGCGAGTGTATGCTTAAGTTTGAACATGTGTGGGAAGAAAAGGACATTCAGATTGAGACAAGCGTAGAAGATGAGATTAAGGTTTCAGCAGATAAAGAGCTTTTGGTTCTTGTGTGGGACAATTTGATTTCAAATGCCCTGAAATTTACGGAAAAAGGTGGAAGTGTATCAATATCCGTTCAGGAAGATGAAAATTATGCTTATGTATCGGTAAAAGATACCGGATGCGGAATGAATGAGGAAACCGGAAGAAATATATTTAAAAAATTTTATCAGGGAGATACTTCCCACACCATGCAGGGAAATGGACTTGGACTTGCGCTGGTAAGAAGAGTTATTGACATCTGCGGCGGAGAAATTTCAGTCAGCAGTTGCTTGGGAGAAGGAAGTACATTTGTAGTAAAATTAAAGAAGGAAGGTTGATAAAATGGAGCAGAAAACAGATGTTTTTGAATATACCTATTCTGCGAAAGAGCAGGAAGAAGTAGAAAAAATCAGAAGAAAATACATGCCAAAAGAAGAAGATAAGATGGAAAAGCTTAGAAAGTTAGACAGACAGGTAGGACGCAAAGGGACAATCGTTTCACTTGCACTTGGAATTGTGGGAGCGCTGATTTTAGGAACAGGAATGAGTATGAGCCTGGTTTGGACGGACTTTTTGCTTGTTCCTGGAATTTTAATTGGAATTATAGGGATGGTTGTGCTTGGTGCAGCCTATCCGGTATATCGAAAACTTGTGGAAAAAGAAAAAGAACGATTAGCACCACAAATTTTAGCCTTAACAGAGGAATTATCGAACCAATAGAGGATTGAATTTCAAAAAATGGTGTGATAGTATGAAAACAAGTGAGCTTGGAAAGTATAGATACAGTTAAGAAAAGGCAGGAAAAGAAATTGGAAAAAAATAAGACGTTAGATTTTTATCAATTTCAGGATAAAAAGGCAAATTTTCATACACACACCATGCGATGCAAGCATGCGGCAGGTGAGGATAAAGAGTATGTAGAACGGGCAATTGAGGCTGGATTCCAAGTGCTCGGTTTCTCAGATCATGTACCATATCCTTATAAAGATGGCTATGTTTCCCGAATCCGTATGGGATTTGATGAGATAGAAGATTATATGGATTCTATTTTGTCATTAAGAAAAGAATATGAGAATGATATTGAGATATATTTAGGGTTTGAGGCAGAATATTTTCCGGAGAAGTTTCCGGAATTGATAGAAGCATTAGAGCCTTACCCGATTGAATACATGATTTTGGGACAGCATTATCTGAATAATGAAAAAGACCAGCGGTATGTGGGGAGACTTGCAACAGAGGAAGAACTTTCTTGTTATGCCAACCAAGTGCTGGATGGATTAAAAAGTGGCTATTTTTCTTATGTAGCGCATCCTGATATTGGGAATTACACGAAGGATGAAGCGGTTTACCGGAGATATATGCGCCAGATTTGTGAGGTTTCCAAAGAATTAGGCCTTCCGCTTGAAATCAATCAGAATGGTTATCGGAATGGAGCATGGTATCCTAATTCCCGCTTTCTTACAATCGCTTCCGAAGTTGGAAATGATATGATAATTGGTGTGGACGCCCATAATCCGATGGATTTTCTGAGTAGACAAAGTTATGAGGAATGTATCAGACTTGGGGAACAATATGCCCATAAGTTGATTTGTCAGAGATAAACGAAAAAAGCTTTTGAAAAAGAAAGAAATTCTTTCTGATTCAAAAGCTTTTTCCTGTGTTGCCTATCTGGCGCATGCCCGATGAGCGCGACCTGATAAGTTCTGTTGTGTTCTTATAATAAGATTTTTGATTTACTCTTCAGTAATCTTCCACCGCTTACAATCAACAGAATCCCGGATACGACACCTGTAATCAGGATGCAGATACCAAGTGCGATGTTGCATGCACCGGAGGAACCAATTGTTTTGTATACTTTTTCGTTCATTTTGTGAAGCCCTCCTTTTCGAGATAAATGAATCTGTACCTATTTTAACATTATCTTATCGTGAATACAAATAGGTATTTCATTTTTCTTAGAAAATTTATAAAATTAACAAAATGCCGTGGACAACAATTTTCTATAAAATAGTAACCAGAAGAGAAAAAGAACGTCATATAGGATAGAAAAGGTATTAAAAAAGGGAGGAACAGGATATGAAGAAAAAGAAAGAAGAATTAGGAAGGCTCCATAAACAGACATGTCTGGAGTTGAAGAAAATGCGTGCAGAAATGGCAGAAAAGCTGGGAATTGATTTGAAACAGACGGAATGTACCTATGAGGGATATTGTAGTGGAACCTGTCCAAAGTGTAAAAAAGAAGAAATGATGCTGAATGCGGCTTTGCTGAAAACTAATATGGAAAAAGCAGGTATTGCTTCAAGAGTGGCGGTTGTAGGAGCTGCGACAGTGGCTACGCTTGGAATGGCAGGGTGTAATCTTTTGCCGGAAACTCAGTTAGAGGGCGATGTAAGGATGGAAACAGAATATTTAGAAGAAGATACTTCGGCTTCAACTGAGGAGTTAGAAATATTAGAGGGAGATATTGCTTTTCCGGTAGAAGAGACAGAAGATGAGAAGGGTTTTTAGGAGCAGCAGATGCTACTCCTAAAATAGTTCCAATAGGGGAGAGATTGAAAATGAAAGTATTTGCAATTTGCAGGCATCGGTTAAAAACAGATGGATAAGGTGTAACTACATTAGTAGGATTACCGGGATGCCCGCTGGAGTGCCAATATTGTATTAATCGGCATATGCTAAAACAAAGCCAGTTGGTGAAGGATTACACTACCGAATATCAAGTGAAGCAGTCGATAGAAGAATTAGTAAAAATGTGATTTTCCAGAGATAAAATACGAGTTTTTGCCTATCAGAAATAGGAATAGGTGGAACGTTTTATTTATCCGTTTCAATAGGATATTATGTCTACCAGATGTGACTGATTTTTCCGTGGAATGAACCAATTACGCATCATTCCAAGAATTTTGTAGAATGGTTAAGATAAATGTGGTAACATAAAGATAGTTTTAAAAGAAATCGATAAGATGAACGACAGCGAGGAGAAATCTTCATTCCTTCCTGACTTATTAAAAAAATCTTTCAAGTAAAGGAGGATGTCACATGGGAACAATGGAACATCATAAGCCGGAACGTGGGAGCCGTCTGAAACCTTTAGATAAGATTGAAGGGTTTGATGTAAGACCGGGTTTTTACAGAATGGATGGTGCAGCTCAGACTGCAGATGGGGTTAGTTTTACAATTCATTCGTTTGGAGCGACTAGCTGTACTTTGCTATTATTTCATCCAAAAGAGGCTGAACCATATGCAAAATTGAAATTTCCAGAAAACTATCACATTGGAAATACGTATTCTATGTTTGTTTTTGGATTAAAAATGGATGAATTTGAATATGCATATCAGATGGATGGGCCTTATGATGAAGAGAAAGGACTGCGTTTTAACAAAGACAATATTTTGTTGGACCCATATGCCAAAGCGGTAACAGGACAGCGCCACTGGGGAGAGAAACCGGAAGGAAATCAGAATTTTGTATACAAAGCCAGAGTAGTAGAAAATAATTTTGACTGGGAAGGGGTTCCACAACTGGAACTTCCGTTTGAAGATCTTGTGATCTATGAGACGCATGTGCGTGGTTTTACAAAACATGAATCTTCCGGGGTCGAGGCGAAGGGAACATTTGAAGGATTACGGGAAAAAATTCCATATTTAAAGGACTTGGGAATTAATGCGATAGAACTCATGCCGATTTTTGAGTTTGATGAGATGGAAGGACTCAGGGAGTATGAGGGAGAGCGTCTCTATAATTATTGGGGATATAATACAGTCTGTTTCTTTGCTCCAAATACGGGTTATAATTCTGTTCAGGAACATAATCATGAGGGAGACGAGCTAAAAAGCCTTATTTTTGATTTGAAACAGAATGGAATAGAGGTTATTTTAGATGTAGTATTTAACCATACAGCAGAAGGAAATGAACAGGGGCCATGTTTTTCTTTCAAGGGAATAGACAATAATATTTATTATATGTTGACTCCTGATGGAAAATATTATAATTTCAGCGGCTGTGGAAATGTTATGAATTGTAATCATCCTGCAGTACGCCGATTTATTGTAGATTGTTTACGGCAATGGGTAATAGAGTACCGGGTAGATGGATTCCGTTTTGACCTCGCTTCTATTTTGACGAGAGACCAGAATGGTGCGCCAATGCAATATCCGCCTATTATTGAAGAGTTAGCAAATGATCCTGTTTTGCGGAAAGTAAAATTAATCGCAGAGGCATGGGATGCGGGTGGACTTTATCAGGTAGGAAGTTTTCCGTCGTGGAGTCGTTGGGCAGAATGGAACGGAAGATACCGAGACGATATGCGACGTTTCTTAAAGGGAGACGAAGGTCTTGCAGGAGCGGCAATTGCAAGAATTACAGGTTCAACTGATATTTATGATCCGACGCATCGCGGAACATCTGCATCCGTCAATTTTTTGACTTGCCATGATGGTTTTACCTTGTATGATTTATATTCTTATAATACAAAACATAATGAAAGGAATGGCTGGAATAATACGGACGGAGATAATAATGGTAACAGTTGGAATTGTGGCTGTGAAGGAGAAACGAATGAGGTTGAAGTAAAAAATCTTCGGCGCCGTCTGATTAAGAATGCATTCGGAACCTTGATGTGTAGTAGAGGACCGGCTATGTTTTATGGTGGAGACGAATTCTGTAATACCCAGTTTGGAAATAACAATGCATATTGTCAGGATAATATTATCTCCTGGCTGGATTGGAGCAGAATGGAAGAGTTTTCAGAAATTCATGATTATTTCCGTTTTATGATTGCGTTCCGAAAAAAACATCCTGTTTTACGGAAAAAGACGAAGGAAGCAGCCTGCGGATATCCGGATATCAGTATTCATAATGGATTTCCGTGGAAGAATGAGACGAATCAATATACCTTAAATATTGGAATTATGTATGCAGGAAGAAATGAGGATGATACAGAAGACGATATCGTCTTTTATGCGATGAATGCTTATTGGCAGCGTCTGAATATGCAGTTGCCGGATGCACCGGAAGGAATGATATGGAAAGTTGTGATGAATACCAATGTGGAATATGAAGATGGAAAGAATTTTCAGAACTATACTTCCCTTTGGGGCGAACAGATGCTTCAGATTCCGCCAAGAACATTGATTATCCTGGTTGCAGAAAGAAAAGGAACAGAGTAAAATCTGTTCCTTTTTTAGATCCAACCGCCATCTAATGTAATAATCTGTCCGGTTAGATAAGTTGGACCAGTTACGATGGAGAGTGCAAGTCTGGATACTTCTTCCGGAGAGCCAAAACGTCCGGCAGGAATCTCTTCTTCCAGCTGGTGCCGTTCTTCTTCAGAGAAACAGGCATTCATAGAAGTGTCGATACAACCGCATGCAATCGCATTAACTTGAATATTGCTTGGAGCCAGTTCTTTTGCCAGCGCTTTGGTGAAAGAATTGACGCCTCCTTTACAAGCAGAGTAAGCAACCTCACAGGAGGCTCCGACGGTTCCCCAGACAGAAGAAATGTTGAGGATGGTTCCACACTTTTTGGAAAGCATCCAGGGAATCGCGAGTTTGCTGGTTGCAAAAACAGAAGTCAGATTTGTAGAAACGATGCGGTTCCATTCTTCTATACTCATATCACTTAATAGACCAATATGGGAAATTCCCGCGTTATTGATTAAAATATCTACTCCGCCAAAACGTTCTTTTATTTGCTGGAATAAACGTTCCAGATAAGCATAGTCTGCAACATCTCCTACACTAGTAAGGACATCAATCGAATGTTCTTTTTTTAAGGTCTGCGCCAGTTCTAAAAGCTCGGATTCACTTTTTGAGCAGGTAATCACAAGCTGATATCCGGCATTTGCAAAAGTAATGGCAAGCGCCCGTCCGATTCCACGGGAGGCACCGGTAATTAAAACAGTCTGTTTCATGATGAATCAATTCCTTTTCTATTTTTGTATGTAAAATCAACGTTGGTTCTGGAAAAAATTATAGCATGGTTTTAAAAATCCTACTAGACATAAAAATGCAACTGTGATAGAATACATAAGTACGACTTATGAGACGTATAGTAAAGTGTAACAATGATATAGCGGCGTGTGGCTCAGCTTGGTAGAGCGCTTCGTTCGGGACGAAGAGGTCGCAGGTTCGAATCCTGTCACGCCGACTAAGAGTGAAGAATCCTTTTTGCAGAAGGGATTCTTTTTTTTGTTTTAAATAAAAAAATTCTGTATATATTACTAAAAATAACGAAAAAATCAGAAAATAGCATAGTACATATTTACGATTTCAGAAAAAAGGAGTAAAATATATTTAGGTATTTTGTAGAAAGAGTAGTTTGCGGTTTGGGACATAATTAGAATATGAAGAAACATAAGAAAGGCGTGGAAAGAGCTTATGAAGAAAAAATTTAATCTGGGAGCCAAGATGATTATCAGTTTCCTGGTCGCAATCGCAGGAAGTGTAATTATTTGTGGTGTTATTACGTTTTCTAAAACGGAAAAAGTACTCGACAAAAATATGCAGCTCACGAGTGAGCAAACACTTGCAAGTGCACTGAGCAGTCTGCAGACCTATGAGAAAACCATTAGTCTGCCAGTCGATTTGTTAACGAGAAAAGATAGTATTAAAAAGCTGGAAGCCGAGGAAGGAAATTATGAGAAGTATATCGATAACGTACAGGATGAATTAGTAGCAGCTTGTAAAGTTACCAATGGTGCGGTAAGAAGTTATTATGCAACAGCAAGTGGAAAATTAATTACCGGATGGGTAGAATACAAAGAAGATGGAAGCAAGGAAGCTAAGAATACAATCGAAGAAGGTGTAGATAAGAGCCAGGAAGAATGGTATATCAATTGCCAGGGAAGAAAAGCAAAAGTAAATTCTATTTTTAGTTACATAACAAAGCCATATGAGGATCCGCAGACAGGCGAGATGATTATTACGGTGTGTCAGGAAGTAAAGAACAGTGATGTTGTACAGGGAGTAGTTGCAATGGATATCGATGCATCCGTATTAACAGATTATGTCCAGAACATCAAGTTATTGAATACCGGATTTGTTTTATTGGTTGATTCGGATGGAAATATTGTAGTTGATAGTGATAATAATACATTTGCGGATGGAACGCTGACCGGATTGGAATTTTGGGAACCTATTTCAAAAGAATTAAATGCTTTGGAACAAGAAAAACTAGAACTGGAAACAAGCGAAGATCCTGCAGAACAAGAAGAAGCGGAAACAATTGATTTAAGCTCTGGCTATACCATGAAAGTAGATGGAATGTCAGTGGCAATCAATGCGAAGACGGATCGAGTGACAGGCTGGAAACTATTTGGTTTTATTAGCGATACGGAAAATAGTGATAACTTAAGAAGTATTAGTACAGCACTGGTTTTTGCAGCAGTATTTGGGATGATATTTGGTGCAGTAATTGCAATTTTCACAGCATATGGATTAATTCGTGAAATTAAGAAAATTAAAGTAGTAACAGAGAAGGTTGCAAATGGAGACTTTACACAGAGAATTCAGATTACCCGTGGAGATGAATTTGGAGAATTAGAGAGTAACTTTAATGAAATGATTGTGGATGTGTCAAATGTGATTTGCGAGGTAGAGCAGAAAGCACGTAATATTTTGGCTGCTTCTGATAAAATCGCAGAGATTGCAGGGGACACGAAAGTTACAATGGGACAGGTAACGGAAGCTATTGGAAGTGTGGCAGAAGGAGCAGTCAGACAGGCAGAAAGTACACAGGAAGCAAGTGGGGAAGTGGAAAATCTGAATGAAAGTCTGGAAGCGACAAAAGATTATGTCAAAGAAATAAATGATATGACGGAAGACGCGAATACGATTAGCGCAGATGGCTTACAAAGTGTAAGAGATTTGATTGAAAAATCAGAAAAGACGGTGGAAAAATCAAAAGTATCACTTTCTGTTATGAATGAAATGGTAGAAAGTATTGATAAAATATTCTATATTTCTGATGCAATTGCAGATATTACGTCGCAGACGAATCTGTTGTCTCTAAATGCTTCTATCGAGGCGGCACGTGCTGGTGAGATGGGAAAAGGATTTGCGGTCGTAGCGGATGAGATTCGAAAGCTGGCAGATGAATCAAAAGAATCTACGGATGAAATTAAAAAAATTATTACGGAGATTACAGAAAAATCCAAAGTGGTAGAAGAGACCATGCAGGAAAATGAAAATCTTCAGAGTGAACAACAGAAAGCGATAGAACGTACTGAAGAACTGTTCAATCAGATTATTGAACAAATCGGACAGCTGAATGCAGGAATGGAACATATTAATGAATTGAATGCCAATATGGTAGAAAACAAAGAATTAGTTGTCAATAAAATGGAATCCATTGCATCTGTATCAGAACAGTCGGCAGCAGCGACAGAAGAGGTTAATGCATCTACAGAACAGGTTAATAACACAATGGCTGATATCACAGAATATACCAGAACATTACAGGAAATTGCACAAGACTTAAGAGAAACAGTAGACAAATTCAAATTAGCAGAATAAGAAAAATTCCGGTACCGCTCTTTATGAAGAATCCTTCTTGAAGGGCGGTACTTTTTACGCTATTGGAAAAAATGGTTCTGCAACCTTGACAGTAATAGGATAAGATGCTAAAATATCGAAGATTTAAGCAAAAATAAAGAATGGAGAACAAAAAATGGGAAAAGACGTCATTATCGCCTGCGATTTCAGCAGCAAAGAAGAAGTAGTGAAATTTTTAAGTAAGTTCGAGAATGAAAGCAGAAAGCCATTTGTAAAAATCGGAATGGAACTCTTTTATGCAGAAGGACCGGAAATTGTTCGTACCATAAAAGAAATGGGACATAAAATTTTCTTAGACTTGAAATTACACGATATTCCGAATACGGTCATGAAAGCAATGTCTGTATTGTCAAACTTAGACGTAGATATGACGAATGTGCACGCAGCAGGTACGAAACCAATGATGGAAGCAGCGGTTAAGGGACTGACAAAACCGGATGGAAGCAGACCTATTTTGATTGCAGTAACACAGCTGACATCAACCAGTGAAGAAACCATGCATGAAGACCTACTTATTCCAAATACCATGGAGGAAACTGTAATGCATTATGCCAAAAATGCAAAGGATTCCGGATTAGACGGTATTGTTTGTTCTCCTCTGGAAGCAGGTGCAGTTCATGCAAACTGTGGAAAGTCATTCTTAACAATAACACCGGGCGTTCGCTTTGCAGATGGTGATGTTGGTGACCAGAAACGTGTTATGACACCGGCACAGGCAAAAGAAATCGGTTCTGACTATATCGTAGTAGGAAGACCTATTACACAGGCCGAAGATCCGGTTGCAGCCTACAGAAGATGTGTAGAAGATTTTATCGGATAATTACATACTTGAATGAAAAAAGACGTTCTCGAATTCGGGAACGTCTTTTTGGTAAATGCCGTGCAGCGGCATTTTACATAGCAGAATACTGCATGAGTCCAAGTGCATAGCAAAGAAGGACAAGCAGTAACAAATGTGCCGGATAGAAAATATAGAAGAAATATTTTATATTCCATCCTCTTTTTCCGTTATAAAAAGCAATTGGAAGAAAAGCCACAGGTGCTGGGATTTCCCATAAGAATTCAATACATCCGACCGTAAGTTGCAGAGGCTTTTGGGAGTGGGTCAGATAAAGCATCATAATACAGAAAACTCCAATGGAAGCATAATCGGTAGCGAGTAGCTCTGCTGCAATCATACCAGCGAGGGCAACCAATATGGAAAAAACTCCGCGTATGACAGGGTGCCAGTCTTTTTTTTGTTGAACGGCATTAAGCCCAATCATGGTAAGAAGTCCTAAAAAGAGTGTAAAATAAACATTTTGATAACCAAATTCCAGAACAGAACCATTAAAAGCTAAATCAAAAGGAATTTCTGAGATAAAGCAAAAAGCGAGAAGACGCAATGCGTATTTTTTTACATCATGGGTATGGAAAAAACCTTCTACCAGCAAAAAGCAAAAAATTGGGAAGCCAAGGCGCCCAATAGAACGCATAACCTGATAAATGGTAAGCCAGGTATCCATAGAGAATAAACCAACGATACCATCTGGAGTGGTACCGTAATTCGTAGCGGAATAGCACGAAATAATTCGTCCGACGACAGCAGCGCCGAAATGGTCAATAAACATCGAGATAATGGCAATCATTTTAACTGTACTGCCACTGATTCCAAATTTTTCTTTCATGTAAAAAACTCCATTCTGTCAAGATAGTACGTAGGATAACCTTTGTAGGAAAGAAAACCTGCGTTTGCATTAGAAAACGTTTTCGAAATAACTCTAGCATATTTTTGTAAGAGAAAAAAGAAAAATGTAAAATCTTCATAGGATATTAAGAAAATTTTAGTAAAAGGGACACAGAATGGAAAAGACGTGTTAAAATGGGTTCGGAAAACAAAAGAGGAGAAAAAAGATGTTAGACTGGTATTTAATATTCGCAACTTTGGCAGCTTATATTGTAAAAGGAATGAGCGGGTTTGCAAGTACACTTGTCTTTAGTACAATTATGAGTGTAAAGGTAAACAATATAAATATATCTCCAGTAGATTTAATTGTGGGATATCCATCGAATGTTATTCTGGTGTGGAAGAATCGGAAAGAAGTCAGGGTGCGGATTTGGCTCCCACTTGTGACACTAGTGATTTTGGGTTCCATACCAGGTGCTTTCTTTTTAAAAATAGGCGACGCCAGATTGATAAAAATAATATTTGGATTTGTAGTTTTATTTTTGGCGGCAAATATGCTGTACCATGAAGTCTGTTTGAAAAAAGAAGAAAAGCAATCCAAAGTGATGCTTGTCATCATTGGGATTCTATCTGGAGTTCTGTGTGGACTGTTTGGGATTGGTGCACTGCTTGCAGCTTATGTCAGCCGTACAACAGAAAACAGTAAAGAATTTAAAGGAAACATCTGCATGGTTTTTCTGGTAGAAAATACATTTCGAATGTTTGTCTATTGGATGAATGGAATTATTACAGCGGATGTGCTGAAGATGTCGTTGTGCTTACTTCCGGTAATGTTGTTGGGAATGGGAATCGGAATGTTTGCAGGAAAGTTTATGAACGAAAGGAACGCAAAGCGGGTTATCATTATTTTACTTATGATATCAGGAGCTGCACTTGTGTGGAGCAATTTAAGATAAAGGGGAAAAGAAGATGAATGTAAAAAAATCAGATTTATTATTATATGCCATTACAGACCGGGCATGGCTAAAAGGAAGAACGTTGTTTGAGCAGGTAGAAGAAGCTTTAAGAGGTGGAGCAACCATTTTACAGATTCGTGAAAAGGATCTTCCGGAGGCAGAAGTTGAAAAGGAAGCAAAAGAAATCCAGAAGTTATGTAAAAAATATGGAGTTCCGTTAATTATCAATGATAACGTGGAACTGGCAAAAAGAATTGATGCGGATGGTGTACATGTCGGACAAAGCGATATGGAAGCAGGAAAAGTACGTGAGTTGCTAGGTCCGGATAAAATTATCGGAGTTACTGCAAAGACAATTGAGCAGGCACAGTTTGCAGAGGCAAACGGAGCAGATTACCTTGGAGTTGGAGCTGTTTTTCATACGGGAACGAAGACGAATGCGATTGAAATTACACATGATGATTTGCAGAAAATCTGTGCATCTGTTCAGATTCCGGCAGTTGCTATTGGTGGAATTACAAGAGAGAATGTAGAAGAATTAAAAGGAAGAGGCATGGCAGGCGTAGCAGTAGTTAGTGCAATTTTTGCACAGCCGGATATCGAAGAAGCAACGCGTGAATTAAAGGAAACAGTTCAAAAACTTACTATATAAAAGAAAAAAGAGTTTTGTTTTCGCCTAAATATTTTGGCGACGAGGAGGAAAAATGAAGACAGCATTAACAATAGCCGGAAGCGATTCCAGTGGTGGCGCAGGAATTCAGGCAGACATGAAAACAATGATGGCGAACGGTGTTTATGCCATGAGCGCAATCACAGCTTTGACAGCACAGAATACGACAGGTGTTACCGGAATTATGGATGTGACACCGGATTTTTTGGGAAAGCAGTTAGATGCAGTATTTACGGACATTTTCCCGGATGCGGTCAAAGTCGGAATGGTATCAAATACGGAAGTGATAAAAGTGATAGCTGCAAAATTGCGGGAATATCAGGCAAAGAATATTGTGGTAGATCCGGTAATGGTGGCAACGAGTGGCGCGCGATTAATATCGGAAGATGCAATTGAAACATTGGAAAAAGAACTTTTTCCGTTGGCAACACTTTTGACGCCTAATATTCCAGAGGCAGAAGTTTTGACCGGAATGACAATTACAACTACAGATGATATGGTAAAAGCTGCAGAGCAAATTGGAAAAACTTATCATTGCACAGTTTTGTGTAAAGGTGGTCATCAAATCAATGATGCAAATGATCTCTTGTATCAGAACGGAAAGGTAACGTGGTTTTCTGGAAAAAGAATTGCAAATCCAAACACCCATGGAACAGGTTGTACATTGTCTTCGGCAATTGCTTCTAATCTGGCAAAAGGATACGAATTGGAAGAAGCAGTAAAAAGAGCAAAGGATTATATTTCTGGCGCACTTGCTGCGATGCTTGACTTAGGAAAAGGAAGTGGACCATTGGCACATGGATATGCTATCAAAAGCGAATGGACGGACTAGCGCAAAAAGAGAGAAGCGCGTTCTTGGATTACAAAAATGGTTTTACAACTTTAAAAATGGATGATATACTATTTGTAAGTATGCTTATGTATAGAAAAATAGGGCATCGGGAGAATGATATGATTCGGAAAGCGGAAGAAAAAGATATCAAAGCGTTAATGGATATTTATAATGATGCAATCTTAACAACGACCGCGACCTTTGATACAGAAGAAAAGAATTATGAAAATCGGAAATCATGGTTTGAGGAACATAAGGGTCGCTATGTGATATTGGTATATGAAGACGCAGGTCAGATAAAAGGCTATGCGTCCCTTTCGCGTTATCGTGACCGAAAAGCATTTGACCCCACAGTGGAGATTTCGATTTATATACACAAACATTATCGAGGGCAGCATATTGGAAAACAGTTGATGGAAGCAGTTTTGAAATTTGCCCGCGAAAAAGAAGAAATAGACACCGTTATTTCGCTGATTACAAGTGAAAATGAAGCCAGTATCCGGCTGCATGAAGCGTTTGGGTTTGCCTATTGTGGACAAATTCGAAATGCTGGTGTGAAATTTGGCCGAAAACTGAATTTAAATGCGTATGAAATTTGTTATTCGTGACAAGACTGGTTATCGGGTGTCTGACCATAAAAGAGCAGATGAGTGAAACTGCCGCATCTAGTGATGAAAGATGATGGATAAGTAAATAGGTTTATGACACAAGAAAAGGAAAGTAGGGTGAGAATATGATCAGATACTTTAGAACAGATAATCAGAGAATTCACGAATTGGAAAAAATAGATGATGGTGCATGGGTACAGATGATAGACCCGACAGTGGAAGAAAGCAGAAAAATAGCAGAGATTTTAGACGTGGATATCGAAGATATTCAGGCCGCATTAGATGAGGAAGAAAGTTCCCGTATAGAGTTACAGGATGGCTATACTTTAATTCTTGTGGATATTCCGACAACGGAAATTCGCCATGAAAAACAGTTGTATACGACAATTCCGCTTGGCATTATTTTGACACAGGATATTGTTGTGACAGTATGTACAGAAGATACTCCTGTATTACAGAACTTTGTGAAGGGCAGAGTAAGAGAATTCAGCACAAAAAAGAAACTGCGTTTTATCTATCAGATCCTTTACCGTACAGCAGCCATTTATCAGTCAGACCTTCGTGTTATTGATAAAAAACGGACAGAAATCGAAGGAAGAGTCGGAAAGAATACAGAAGATGCAGATTTAATTGAATTACACGAATTAGAATCTACACTTGTCTACTTTGCAACTTCTCTTCGTGCCAATGGAGTGGTATTGGACCGGTTGACACGCTACAAGAGATTAGAGCAGTTCCCGGAAGATACAGAACTGTTGGATGACGTTATCATTGAAAATCGTCAGGCTATCGAGATGACATCAATCTACCGTGATATTATAAATGGTACCAGAGAGCTGTTGTCTTCTGTTATTGATAACCGTTTGAATAACGTCATGAAGTATTTGACTTCAATTACAATTGTAATGGCTATTCCGACCGTTATTTCCGGAATTTATGGGATGAATGTGAATGAAAAGTGGATGCCGTTTGCGAATACGCCACATGGATTTTTGATTATCTGTGTGCTGACATTATTAATATGTATCGTTACGATGTGGATTTTGAAGAAGAAAAAGATGTTGTAAATTTCTATGCAATATTATTTAAATAGGAAAGACCATACTAAAAAAGGAAACAGGAATTCCGATTTTGGTATGGTCTTTTTGGTTATGCTTATAATTCAAAACGTCCACTTGCGCCACAAGGAAGAACCAGTCCGTTCGAAGAAACAGGAAGTCCGATTTCTTCAGCTGTTACTTTTCCGTGATATTTTTTCAAGGCGGTATTCATCATGTAACTTAAAACTGCCGGCTGAAGCCCTGTTGTGTAAGAATTAATTAAGAAGAAAAGTGGTTCATCGGTCAAAAGCTCTGCACAGAGTTTGACGAGTGGATAAATAGCTTCTTCAATTTTCCAGATTTCACCCTTTGGTCCTCTTCCGTAAGAAGGTGGGTCCATAATGATGGCATCATAGTGATTGCCGCGGCGAATCTCGCGTTCTACAAACTTGACACAGTCATCTACAATCCAACGAATTGGTTTGTCAATTAAACCGGAAGAAGCGGCGTTTTCTTTTGCCCAGGTTACCATTCCCTTTGATGCGTCAACATGTGTGACACTTGCGCCTGCGGCAGCAGCTGCTAAAGTGGCACCGCCTGTATAAGCAAATAGATTTAAAACCTTAATTGGACGTCCGGCTTTTTTTATTTTTTCGCTGCACCAGTCCCAGTTAACAGCCTGTTCTGGGAAGAGTCCGGTATGTTTAAAACTGAAAGGTTTTAAATTGAATGTTAAGTCTCTATAATTGATGGTCCACTGTTCAGGTAAATCAAAGAACTCCCATTCGCCACCGCCTTTTGCGCTTCTGTGGTAATGACCATTCATTTTTTTCCAGCCCTTCTGCTGTTTTGGGGTATCCCAGATAACCTGAGGGTCTGGACGAACCAAAATGTAATTTCCCCAGCGTTCTAATTTCTCGCCTTTAGAACAATCTATTACTTCATAATCTTTCCAATTATCAGCAATCCACATATTTTAAAATCTCCGTTTCTATCTAATTCTAATATAGAATATAAGTTTCTATTTATGAGGTACAATTCCTGCTACTGGCCTTGGAAAACCGGATTTCGCAGAAGTTAAGTATCATTATTATATAAGGAAGAAAAGCATGCGTCAAGGTTTCTTGCATTTTGCACAAAAAAATACAGTGAAATTAGTACTAATTAATGAAAATGAAAAAATCTCCATTTTTTTGAAAAAAATTAAAAAAATGCTTGCAAATCAAGGGATTATCCTATATAATGAGTGATGTTGTGACATTGATAGCGTAGAAGCGCGAGGTTGCTGCTATGAATTTGGCAGGTTTTCCGTGGAGCGAATGTCAAGTTAGAAAACTGGCGACAAGTCACTGTATCACGAATAACGTCTACAATAAGTAGAAACAACACGCAACAATCGACGGGAGGATTTTTGCTAATCTGAAAGTGGATGACACGCGTGGGAATGTGTACAGTCACCGCTTGTCGTACTGAATTAATTAAGTGCGAAAAGGAGGCGACTTTTTTTATGGCAAGTCAGGTTATGAGAATCACATTAAAAGCTTATGACCACGAATTAGTTGACGCATCAGCTAAGAAGATCATCGAAACTGTAAAGAAAAATGGATCACAGGTGAGCGGACCAGTACCACTTCCTACAAAGAGAGAAGTAGTAACTATCTTAAGAGCTACTCACAAATACAAAGATTCCAGAGAACAGTTCGAACAGAGAACTCATAAGAGACTCATCGATATCATGACTCCAACACAGAAAACTGTGGATGCTTTATCTCGCTTAGAGATGCCAGCAGGTGTTTTCATTGATATCAAAATGAAAAACAAATAAGTTTTTCGATTAAGTAAGACAATATCCTGAAGGGTTTGATATAGAAGCAAAGAATGTTCGGCAGAGGCCTTCATCAAAGAATGCGCGGCAGAGGCCTTCATTCTTGGAAGAACGCAAGCGTTCTTCTATGTGAGCAATTCACATCCACTTATATTGACTGTTCTAGGATGAACGGTTCCGCTACCCCATCAAGATGGGCATGAAGCGTTCCGCTGTAGAGAAAACAGGAGGTAATAAGAATGAAGAAAGCTATTTTAGCAACAAAAGTCGGAATGACTCAGATCTTCAATGCAGACGGTGTTTTAGTACCAGTTACTGTATTGGAAGCTGGTCCATGTGTCGTTACTCAGGTTAAAACAGTAGAAAACGACGGATACAGCGCAGTTCAGGTTGGTTTCGTTGACAAGAAAGAAAAAGTTGTGAACAAAGATGCCAACGGTAAGAAAGAAATCAGAAACAGACATGGCGTTAACAAAGCCGAGATGGGACACTTTGCAAAAGCAGGTGTATCTGGAAAGAGATTTGTAAAAGAATTTAAATTCGAGAACGCAGAAGAGTACAAATTAGCAGATGTAATCAAAGCTGATATCTTCGCTGAAGGAGATAAGATTGACGTTTCTGCAATCTCTAAAGGTAAAGGTTTCCAGGGCGCTATTAAGAGATTAGGTCAGCACAGAGGACCTATGGCTCACGGTTCTAAATTCCATCGTCATCAGGGTTCCAACGGTGCATGTTCTTCACCAAGCCGTGTATTCAAAGGAAAAGGAATGCCTGGACATATGGGTAGCGTAAAAGTTACAACTCAGAACCTTGAAGTTGTAAGAGTTGACGCAGAGAACAACCTGCTCTTAGTAAAAGGTGCTGTACCAGGAGCTAAGAAATGTTTAGTAACAGTTAAGGAAACAGTAAAAGCAGGAAAATAGTGCTTAAATAGGAAAGGAGGAACTTAACGATGGCTAACGTAGCTGTTTATAATATGGAAGGCAAAGAAGTCGGAAAAATGGACTTAAATGACGCTATCTTCGGAGTAGAAGTAAACGAACATTTAGTACACATGGCTGTACTTCAGCAGCTTGCAAATAATCGTCAGGGAACACAGAAAGCAAAAACTCGTTCTGAAGTTCGCGGCGGTGGTAGAAAACCATGGAGACAGAAAGGAACAGGTCATGCAAGACAGGGTTCAACAAGAGCTCCACAGTGGACAGGTGGTGGAATGGTATTCGCACCAACACCAAGAGATTATTCTTTCAAATTAAATAAGAAAGAAAAGAGAGCAGCTCTTAAATCTGCATTAACATCTAAAGTGGCTGACAACAAATTCATCGTTGTTGACGAATTAAAATTAGATGAAATTAAAACAAAGAAATTCGTTGAAGTTATGAACAACTTAAAAGTTGAGAAAGCATTGGTTGTATTAAATGATATGGATACTAACGTAATCAAATCTGCAAGCAACATCCCAACAGTTAAGACTGCTCAGACAAACGAACTTAACGTATTTGATGTATTAAAATATGACACAGTAGTAGTTACAAAAGCTGCTGTTGCAACTATCGAGGAGGTGTATGCATAATGGCAAACGTACAGTACTATGATGTAATCCTCAAACCAGTAGTTACAGAGAAATCTATGGCTGCAATGGCTGAAAAGAAATATACTTTCTTAGTTCATCCAGAAGCAAACAAAACTATGATTAAAGAAGCAGTAGAAAAAATGTTCGAAGGAACAAAAGTTGCCAGCGTAAACACAATGAACTTAGACGGAAAGAATAAGAGACGTGGAATGGTAACAGGTAAAACTGCTAAAACAAAAAAAGCTATCGTTCAGTTAACAGCTGACAGCAAAGATATCGAAATCTTCGCAGGTCTTTAAAATTTAGATAGCAACTAATATGCACTAAGACGGTGCGATAACAAACAGTCGAAAGGAGAATAACAATGGGAATTAAGACATATAACCCATATACACCTTCCAGAAGAAATATGACTGGCTCTGATTTCTCCGAGATCACAAAAACAACTCCAGAGAAATCCTTAACAACTTCTTTAAAGAAGAACGCTGGTCGTAACAATCAGGGTAAAATTACTGTAAGACACCATGGTGGTGGAAACAGAAGAAAATACAGAATCATTGATTTCAAGAGAAATAGCAAAGATGGTATCGCTGCAAAAGTTATCGGTATCGAATATGATCCAAACAGAACAGCAAATATCGCTTTAATCTGCTACGCAGATGGTGAAAAATCTTACATCTTAGCACCACAGGGATTAACAGATGGAATGATCGTTATGAGCGGTGCAGATGCAGAAGTTCGTGTTGGTAACTGCTTACCACTCGAAAAGATTCCAGTAGGTACATTAGTACACAACATCGAGTTATATCCGGGAAAAGGCGGACAGTTAGTTCGTTCAGCAGGTATGAGTGCTCAGTTAATGGCAAAAGAAGGTAAATACGCTACATTAAGACTTCCATCTGGAGAGATGCGTATGGTTCCATTAAACTGCCGTGCAACTGTTGGTGTTATCGGAAATGGTGACCATAACCTTGTTAACATCGGTAAAGCAGGACGTAAACGTCACATGGGTGTTCGCCCAACTGTTCGTGGTTCTGTTATGAACCCTAATGACCATCCACACGGTGGTGGTGAAGGTAGAGCACCAATCGGTCGTCCAGGTCCATGTACACCTTGGGGCAAACCTGCACTTGGTCTTAAGACTAGAAAGAAAAATAAACAGTCTAATAAGTTGATCGTTCGTCGTCGTGATGGTAAAGCCATCAAATAAGATTTGATGGTTTGGAAGAAACAAAAACGGTTTCTTCCCGATGATAACGATATTACGAAATAATTTATAACAACTTGGAAGCACCCGGGGGCGTTGAAGCCCGACGGGAGCCGATGAATATAGGAGGTAAATATGGCTCGTTCATTAAAAAAAGGACCATTCGCTGATGAAAGCTTACTGAAAAAAGTAAACGCTATGAATGAATCTGGTGACAAATCCGTAATTAAGACTTGGTCACGTCGTTCTACAATCTTCCCTCAGTTCGTTGGTCATACAATCGCAGTTCATGATGGAAGAAAACATGTACCTGTATATGTTACAGAAGATATGGTTGGACACAAACTTGGTGAGTTCGTAGCAACCAGAACTTACAGAGGACATGGAAAAGACGAAAAGAAATCAGGCGTTAGATAGAAATTTTGAAAGGAGGTTTCATCCATGGCTAAAGGACATAGAAGTCAGATTAAAAGAGAAAGAAATGAAGTAAAAGATACCAGACCATCCGCTAAGTTATCTTACGCAAGAGTGTCTGTTCAGAAAGCTTGCTTCGTATTAGATGCAATCCGTGGAAAGGATG
>JBJELY010000138.1:0-1616 GCA_051879395.1 Roseburia sp.
TGTTTGCATAGCCTCTGCTTCGAATGTGTCAGCTACTGGCACATCCGACCATCCGTAGCAAGTGCCTTTGGGCACGCCTACTCGTGTGTGTCTTATCATTATTATGTCCATACGATTGCAAAAATACAAAATATTTCCATATTACTGAAAAAAACATCTAAAAAATTTGAGAAATTGATGTTTTTTTTGTACTTTTGCATCATGAATGGATTATCTCGCATAATATATGTGTTTTTGGGACTTGTCGCTTTCATTTTCCCGACTATCTCTTTTGCTGAAGGAAATGTTGTCGTGACAGGGCAAAATGATATTGGTGACAACGGAAATGTATTAAAACCGGCTATTTCCAATAGTATTCTCTATATATGCTCATATAATACAGACTCAAGAAGTACTGCTGAAACTCTTGAACCTTTTGTAAAGCGATGCAATGAAATCGACCCCTCACGTCAAGTTATTATTGAAAGTATGGAATGTACTGGTTTCAAGGAACTGTTTTCATTAAAGGGCAGAATGAAAGGCATTCTCAATAAATATATAGCAAATGGACATAGTCCAGCGCTTATTGTACTTATGGGGCGTGAGGCGGTTTCTACATATTTGTCTTTGGATGAGCCTATGTATAAGAAAATACCTATAGCTGTGGGTTCATGTAGCGCAAATATTATTTCTCTTCCCAATGATTCGATGGATATTCGTACTTGGAAACCTGTATCTAAGGATATACGGTCTGATTTTCGTGACTTTAATATTGTAGGTGGAATACTCAAGTATTTTGATATTGATAAGAATTTGCAAATAATAAATAAACTGTATCCAAAAATATCGGATATTTATCTTCTGACCGACAATTCCTTAGGCGGAGTGGCGATGCAGTCTTTGGTAAGGACTAAATTGACTGGTGCGCACGCATTCAAAATGCATTTTATTGACGGAAGAATTGCGTCGTATGATGAAATACTTAAGAATATCAGGCGGTTGAAGAATAATTCGGCTCTTCTCTTGGGAACTTGGAGAGTTGATTGTAATGAGAATTTTGCATTGGGCAATTCTACAAAACAGATTCGGGAGGCTAATCCTGAATTGCCCGTGTTCACCATTTCTGGAATAGGAATGAATGGCCTTGCTATTGGTGGCTATTATCCTGATTTCCGCCTTGATGGTGAGAGATTATCTGAAATATGTATGGCCTATTTGGAAAATTTCGAGTCGCAAGGACTTGTTTATGTTTCCAATAGTTCAAATTTTGATTATCAGCTTATTGAGAGTTTCAAACTGTCCAAGGATAGCTTGCCTTCGCAGAGCAACTTATTGAACGCTCCAGTATCGTTTATCGAGGAATACAAGGATTGGTTTATTGGCGCTGGTGTTCTTGCTGTAATATTAATTCTTTCACAGTTGCTCACACTCCATTTTATGTTTAAACTGCGCAGAATGAAGGAAGAATTGCAGGCTCAAAGTGAGGAGTTGATGATAGCTAAGGATAAGGCTGAAGAATCTAACAGAATGAAATCGGCTTTTCTCGCTAACATGAGTCATGAGATACGCACACCTCTAAATTCTATTGTAGGTTTCTCCAGTTTGTTAACAAGCGATCAAATGACGCTTTCTTCTGA
>JBJELY010000139.1:0-1605 GCA_051879395.1 Roseburia sp.
CTGAGATTGTGATGGAAAAAGGAAGGAAGAAAAAGTCAAGTCCAAATTTGTGTGTAAATTGCCTTCAAGCATATAGACCAAATGGAAGATCAAATTTGTAGTAACAAAGTTGATCTGAAATGCGGTAGCAGGCAAAGCCTGATTTATACAACATTATGCTGCAAGCAGTTTTTGCTGTTCCATAGCGATTTCTTTTAATTTTGGTACGCACTGTTCAACTTCTGCATTCACTTTTATAGTATATAACCTAGCTGCAGAGACCATTTTATCATGATATTCCATTAGGACACTTCCCATTATTCGAATAATAGATTCTACATTTGGGAATACCCCGATTACATTTGAGCGTCGTTTTAATTCACGATTCAAACGCTCTATATGATTGGATGTCCGATGAAAGCGTCGAATTTTCTCTGGTAGAGCCATTACTGTCATTATGCTTTCAAAGCCATTATCGAGGCATTCCATTGATGCAGGAGCCAGATCTGTATATTCATCAAGAATGCTATCTTTGATCTTACGAGCTTCTTCAATGGTCTGCGTATTGTACATCGCTAAGAGTTCTGCCTGAAGACCCTTCTGATATTTTGCCGGCACTTTTTCAAGTATATTCCTCGAAAAATGAGTCTGACATCGTTGCCATGGCACCTCTGGAAATACTTTGCTGATTGCACTGACAATCCCCTGGTGGGCATCAGATGTAATCATACGAACCCCGGAAAGACCTCTTTTTTTAAGAAGGGTAAAAAATCTCAACCAGGTGTCATTGGATTCATTGTCATAAACCTCAAATCCAATCACCTCATGTCGGGCATCCTTATTTGTTGCGTAAGCAATGAATAAAGCTTTTGAAACAATGCGATGATTTTCTCTAACTTTAAAATAAGTGGCATCTACCATGAGAAAAGGGTACACCCCCTCGATGGGTCTGTTTCTAAAAACATCGATGACTTGATCCAGATCTTTGCAGACTTCGGATACCGTTGACTTTGAATATGCTGTTCCGCAGAGAGTTTCTACTACTTTGCTTACTTTTCTTGTAGAAACACCGTTGATCACCATTTCTGCCATGGAAGAGATCAGGGCAGCTTCGCTACGTGAATAATTGTCAAATATAAGTGTTTTAAACGGGACATTTCGATGTCGTGGCACAACGAGGTCAATTGTACCAACTCTAGTATGTAACTGACGTTCTCTAGATCCATTACGGCTGTCTGTACGTTCTACAGAACGTTCGTACTTTTCAGCCCCCAGTTGAGCTGTTGATTCAGCTTTAAGAATACTATTTAAACTTTCTTGAAGCAAAGTTTTAAAAGCATCATCGCGATTATTAGAAAGTAATTGTAGAATTTCATCCTGATTTAAAGTAATATTGAGTTGAGCCATTGTGTTTTACCTCCAGTATTATTTTTGTTTGTGGTGAACTTATTATACTTGAAGGTGAGCACAATTGCTCTTTTTATTTATTTTCAATTTACACCATTATACGGGCTTTATCGAAATATGGGGCACTTACATGATAAATCTGGCCTGCTTTCCCATCATGAGGAGAAATATGGATAATTTACATGAAATCACAAACAAAAATTACCATCAAATATGGGA
>JBJELY010000140.1:0-1597 GCA_051879395.1 Roseburia sp.
CCAATGTCAATAAGTTAAGCAACCCAAGGAGTCAAGGGGGCAGGAGGAAATCAGCAGCAAATAAAAAAGGGCATGACAAAAGCGCGGCCTCAACGCCCGCGAAAAAAAGATGTACAAATAAGAAAAATTATGCTAATCTGTTATTGAAGCAAGCGGAACGTTTGGCAGGCGATCCGCGAGGTGTTGATCGATCTGGTCTAATTGGGGTTAGGCAGCGAGCAATGCAGGCTTCAGCTTCTAGTGGAGAGGTTTTTCTCAGAAATAGTTGCCGGCAGATTAGCACAGCATTGGTAAAAGACGGTTTATAGCTGTATTTCCCCAATTTTTCACGGATTGAGGTTTGGTAGGCTATCAATGCGGTGAAGTTGTAGACAATCAATCTGGCAAATATTTCGTGAAAGATGCTCTCCACCTTTTTTGCGTGAACAAGCTCCAAACCAATATTCTTTTTGAGATGACGGAACGAGGTCTCAATACCCCACCGTTCGGAATAGAGTTTTTTGAGAATCTCCGGCTGAAAAACATCAGCAGGGAGATTGGTAATGATAATTTCAAAGCAACCAGGGGATATCTGCAAGCGAACGACCCTAAAATTCATTGCGAAGGTGGAAATATCTTTAGAAGCCTTTGAGGATGCAGGAAGGAAATCAAACACTGTATTGCTGGCAAGTGGCTTGTAGTTCGGGATGGTAAGGGCTTCCTTGGAGCGGGATCTGCCAAGAACAAGAGATATCGGGACGTCATATTCTTCGGAATCGGGAAGAGAAAGGCCGTTAATTACAGCACCGGAAGACCCGTCTTTGGCGCGGATCAAAAAATACCAGCCCTTAACCATACAATGCGCAAAGGTATTGAAAGCTTCATACCCCCGATCAGCAATCACGATGGCGTTTTTGATGTAAGAACGGTCCACAAGATTGTTAAAAGCGGTACGTTCGTTAAAGACCTGGCCGCCCTCTGCGATAGCATCCACATAAGTGTGTGAGCAGAGGTCGTACAAAGCGTTGATGTGCAAAAGGTTAAAGTGCTTTTTCCCATTAACGGAGGGAAAATAGGAATCTGCATCCGCAGGATTGGGGGGTGTGCAGAGGGAGGAACCGTCAACAGCAAGCAAACGATACCCTTTGAAGGTCCGATTCGGGATATTGGAATCGGAGAAACTATGAAACAGTTCTTCAAAGGCTGTTTTGGACAGTTTATCCCTTTGCTGAATAAAGGCGGACACAGTGGGAAAAGAGGATTTGCAGGAGAAAAACTGTAACAACTCATTGGAAAGACTCTTACCAACAGAAGTAAGGAAGAAAGATACCGTTGTCTGAAGGTCAAGTTTTCTCTTCCGGGTAAAGTCTTTCCCAGGATGCTTGACAAACAACTCAGGTGTTTCAGCCATTTTATTAATGTCTCGTTTCAAAGACCGCAGGTAGTGTTTTGCAGGATTTTTCACAAGTAAGCCTCCTTAAAAATAATTCTAATTCAAGGCTTCGCTTGGCGAAAAATTCAATTTTGTCAAGTACTTTTTTGTGATTTTTTGCTTATTTTTATAAAAAATGGCACCGATTTCTCGGTGCCGATGGAAATGTTAACTTAATGACATTGG
>JBJELY010000141.1:0-81696 GCA_051879395.1 Roseburia sp.
AGTATTGCAGAGTGCGTATGCTGATACCTGTTAATTCTGCAACTTGGCTTATGGTTTTCATTCTTATCAGCTCCTTTAATTAATAGAAAAGCAAGACAGAAATGCCGGCTAATATCTATTCTGCTTCTATGAGAATAGAATATAGTATCACGTAACGTTAGAGTCAATAGTTTTTTATAATTTAATCAAAACATATTTTGACTGCTATTCCTTTAATTTCGTGGTACACGTTATGATGGTGTGCTATAACCAGAGCATCAAATCGACATTGACCGAGATGTAAAAATAAATTTATGACATAAGGAGAGATATTATGGAGCTTATTGAAAGTAAATATGCTGTTTCCTATAGAAAAGAAATGGAAAAGATGTTAAAGACTGAGAAAGTTGAAGGTGTTTGGAAAAATGCTGAAAAAATTTTTCAGGATATACTAGCTGAAAATCCTGAGCAAACAGAGGGTATTAGAAAGCATACCTATGTAAGCATTTTTCCGACAATTGCAGTATATATGTCTTTAATGTCTGCTGGCTGTGCAGAAGCAATGGAAATCATACAAAGAGGTTCAGCAGAGGTAGCAAAAACTGCTGGGGAACAATATGCAAAGATTGTTAGAATTCCAGGGTTCAAAGGTATTTTTATGAAAATATTTTCTAAAGGAGTAAAAGAAGGCTTTGGACAGGAAGCGGGGTTTGCAAATGAATTTATAACAGATACTTCAAAAAAATTAGCGTTTAATATTACAAAGTGTCCATATCAGGATTATTGTCAAAAATATGAATGCCCTGAATTGGTTTCTATATTTTGCAAAAATGATGAATATGCTTATGGAAACTTGCAAGGTATCACGTTTAAGAGAACACAGACACTTGGAACAGGTGGTAAATGCTGTGATTTCAGGTTAGAACGTTAGAACATCTGAAAATCAAGTGTCATGAAATTGCTATATTTTTCTGACAGTATAGTCTGTTCGGTTGCGGATGCTTTTGGGATTGACAACATAGATATAAAGATGTATAACATAAATACGAACAAAAATAAAAAACGGTCGTAAACGGAGGGAAAATGAGAACCAGAACATTTTCTGAAGAGGAAAAGAAAGAAATAAAACAAAAAATGAAAGAAGTAGGAATGCCAATGTTAAAAGAGCAAGGGCTAATTCACATGTCTATTAGCAAACTTGCAGAAGCAGTTGGAATAGGAAAAAGTACATTTTATAGTTTTTACCCGTCAAAAGAAGAATTTGTAGAAGATATGTTGGCTGACAATAGGAGACAACTATTAGAATCTTTACAGGCTGGGTTACAAGGTAGGACAAGGTACTCTATGGAAGAGAGTAAAGCAATTATTCGAAAAATGGTACTGGATGCAGATAATGTGTATCAAGGTTTTTCTTCAGAAGATGAAGCTGCTCTTAAGAAAATGTACGAAAAAAAGGGAGTGCCTTTTGTAGACTTGGAGAAAGAAAAGCGTGTTATTGATTTCATTACCTCTATGATGGATGGGGTAAAGGAAAATCTTGATTATGCAGTGATTGCGAATATGGTTAAGATTATTGTTTTTTCCTATGAACAAAAAGAACTGCTACATGAATCGGGATTTGAAAGAACGATTGAGAGAATGGTTGACTTATTGATTGATTCAATTTTTGAAGTATAAGGAGAGGATGGGAATGATAAAGGTATTAGCAATTATAGGTATAATAGGTGGAATGTTATGCGCAGTGGCAGATTTACTTTTGGATTTAAAAGGGGACGATAATCAGAAACTTGGAAAAATGAAGATTATAGACAGTAAATGGGAAGTGATGGCTCATGGAAGATTTGTATGGTCAGATATTCTTGCAATGTTTGCTGTTCCTATGTATACATGTGGATTTGTGGCACTTATGATGCAACTACATAGTACAAAAGCTGAACTTTCAATTGGAATGACCATCATGTTTCTTTGTGGAGCGATGGGTGGATTTATGATTCATACATTTCTTTGTGTGATGCCTACCATATATCAGAAGATTATGAAGAAAGCTGATTATGAAATGGCTGAGGATGTAATTGAAGGAGTATTTCGACAGATCTATGTTCCGTTCTTTGTACTGTATTCTATGCTGGTGATTTTTCCTGCACTTATGGTTATGGTACTGATTGCTTTCGGGATAATAGAATTACCATTGTGGTGTATGATTCTTAATCCTTTGGTTTTTCAATTAATAGGACTTTTATTCAGAGCAACCAAACTCAAAATATTCATTGATGCTCCGAGTTGTTGTGCAGCAAGTCTTGGACTTGCGATGTATGGAGTATTGGCATTGATGTACATAAGATAATTCAATACAAGTAGCTTAATTAATCCCGCAAGTTTATTGTGAACTTGTGGGATTTTTGATATGATAGAGACCGAGAAATAAAATGGTATCGCATGGGCTACCTATGGCCATTCGGCCGGTATAAAAGAAAAATGAAACTTAAGAGGGAAAAAGATGAGATATGATGCATTTATTAGCTATCGGCATTCCGATTTAGACATGTATATAGCCAAAAAAGTACATAAGGGATTAGAAACTTTTAAGGTGCCAAGAGCAGTGACGAAAAAGTCAGGAAAAAAGAACATTAAGCGCGTTTTCCGAGATCAGGAGGAACTTCCAATTGGAAGTGATTTGGGAGACAATATTGAAAGTGCATTGGCAGAATCTGAATTTTTGATTGTAATTTGTTCGCCGAGAACACCGGAGTCTTATTGGGTTCAGAAAGAAATTGATACATTTATCAGAATGCATGGAAGAGAACATGTGCTGGCAGTTTTAATTGAAGGAGAGCCGGATCAGTCTTTTCCAAAACAGCTTTTAACAGATGGGGCAGGAAATTCCGTAGAGCCACTAGCGGCAGATGTCAGAGGCGCTACAAAGAGTGAAATCAATAAGAAAATGAAAACGGAGATTATGCGTCTTGCAGCTCCGTTACTTCATTGCAGTTATGATGATTTAAGACAGCGTCATAGAGAACGTCGCATGAAAAAAATGATAGGTGCAGTGTCTGCAGTAGCAGTGCTGGGAGTAGCATTTGGTGTATATAGTGCTTACAATACAGCCATGATTCAAAAGAATTATGAAGGAAAACAAAGGAATCAGTCAAAATACCTGTCAGATACGGCGTTGACTCTTTTAGAAGAAGGAGATCGCCAGACAGCAGCATTAGTAGCTCTTGAAGCATTGCCAAATAAGGAAAATGACCGTCCATACGTAGCAAATGCCCAGTATGCATTGAGTAAAACATTAAATTGTTATGATACAGGAAATGTGATAGGAATGGATCGGGCGTTAAAGCATGATTTGCCTGTAAGTGAGTTTTGGATGAATGAAGAAGGAACCAAAGTTCTTTCTATCGATCAGGGTGACTACATTTATGTGTGGAATATAGAAAATGGTGAAATGCTAGCCAAGATTTCGCCTGAATTGGATGAAAACGGATATGTGAATGATCCGCTTGGAGGAATTGTCAGCGGAGAACATATCTTAATTTGCGATAAAAACGGATTGCGTTCCGTAGATTTTTCGGGTGAGGAAGAATGGCGCACAGAAGAAAACGGATATTTTATTAATTGTGATATGGATGCTGAAGCTGGAATCGCAGTTTGTGCATCTAACAACGAAGTTGTTTTTTATGATATAACGGATGGACATGAAATAGGAAGAATGGAAAACGGAATGGAGGCATCCTTTGCCGAGCCAATGGCATTTAGCGCAGATAAACAGAAGTTTGCTATTGCACATTTGGTAGATGAGGGAACAATGGGATGTGTATCCATCTATGATTTCGGAACTAAAACCATGACAGATGTTATAACGTCGGAAGCCTATATCATGGACATTGCTTTTTCGGCGGATGATGATTTAGTTGTTGCCAGTTGTCCAATGCCAAATTATGAGACTGGAAATGATATTGGAATTGGTTTTATTGAAAAGATAGATTATATGCAGCAGATGACTCTGTGGAAAAACGAATTTACTTATGAAAAGTTAGGCATCGATTCAGCAAGTGCACAGATAAAGTGTAGAAAATACAACGAAGAAGGAACTGGAAATGAATACAATCAGGTATTGATGTCGATAGACAATACTGCTTATAATTGGAATTCCGGTACAGGGGAACTCGTGGCAGAAGTAAAAGTTACGGGAGGAATCAGAACCTTTTTGATAGCAGGAGAAAACAGATGGGGATATCTGGCAGAAAGTAATGGAACCATCGATATTGTAGATATGAATACGGGAATGAATTATACCTCTTCTGCGATTGAAACGGGAAAATATTTGATGGATATCAATATAAAGAAAGGAGTTCTGGTGATGCGGTCGTATGCATCCCCGACGCTTACTGTCATGAAATATCATGAAGGGGCAGGAATGAGTGAACTCGATACCTATGAGGAATCCATTAATAATGTATATGCCTCAAAGAATGAGACCTATTATGCAGTAGGAATTTCAGAAAGCATGACAGCTGGAAATATCTATTTTTATAAAACCGCAGATGATTCACAGGTTCAGACATTGTCAATAGAAACAGATGGATATCAGAAAGCAGCCGGATTTGTAGATGACAGTAAATTTGTGTATATTGATTCGGATGGAGTCGTTATTTTTTATGATGTAGCAAATGGAAAAGAAGAAAAGATAGAGACATTAGAAGAGTTTGTAACCGCAGAGTGCGACAGGAATGAAGAGGGAACCTTGGCGCTTGTTTATGGTGGAAGTATTCTTACGGTAGTGGACTTAGTGCAACAGGATATTTTATTTTCACAGAATATGGAAGAATATATTTATGGTGCGGTTATTTCCGAGGATGGCAAAAAGATTTATTGTAATACACGGGAAAAAGGTATATGCACGGTAGAGGTAGAAACAGGAGATATTACACCAATGGAACTAGAAGGCTACGAGGTGGCAAAGGGAACTGTGGATCAGAGGGCATTTGCAATTAGTGAAGATGGAAAATTGCTTGCAGTTACCTGTACAGATGGTATGCTTCGGATTTTAGATACGGAACAGGTGAAAACAGTGGCAGAAATTCCATTTGCCAGTGTGAATTACAGATTTATTCAGTTTTCTGAGGATGGCACAGAAATTATGCTACAGGGGGATGATCATTATTTCCGCGTGTATAATCTTAAGGAGCAGGCATTTACGCATATATCCGTTGACCAATATTATGAGATAGAACAGGCAATTGTGAATGAAGATTCACAAACAGTCACATTGGTTACATTGACGGGAATGGTTATTTTAAATAAAGCAGATTATGAACGGGTTGCAGAGATAGAAGATGGATTGGCATATTTACCGAAACAGTCAGCAGTTTTTTGTAAATTTAGTGATACGCTTTATCGTTTCCCATACATGGATTTGGAGATGCTGTTAGAAGAGGCAGAGAATCAATTCGGAAATACAACATTAACAGAGTTGGAGCGGACACAATATAACGTGGATTAATAAGAGGAAAAAAACATGAGATTAAGTCAGTTATTAGCATATGATAATATTGTGGTGCAATGCCATGATAATCCGGATGCAGATGCAATTGCAAGTGGATTTGGAGTATATACTTATTTAAAAAAGCAAGGGAAAAAAGTAAAGTTAGTTTATGGAGGAAGATATCAGATTCAGAAAAGCAATCTATGTTTGATGGTAGAGGAATTGAAGATTCCGATTGAACATATAGAGAATCTGGAAGAACCGGAGTTACTGGTTACGGTGGACTGCCAGTATGGAGAGGGAAATGTAACGTTATTTCAGGCAAAACAGGTTGCTGTAATTGATCATCATCAGGTATGTAGAGAGTTGCCGGAACTAAATGAGGTAAGAAGCAATTTGGGAGCATGTTCGACTGTAGTGCGTGAAATGTTGCAGGCAGAAGGGATAGACATTAATGAGGATAAGGAACTGGCAACAGCACTTTATTATGGACTTTTGACAGACACGAATAATTTTGCGGAAATTTCTCATCCTCTCGATAAAGATTTACGAGATGATGCAGTATTTGAGCGTAGTGATATTGTTCGTTTCCGTAATTCGAATTTGTCTTTAAAAGAGCTGGAAATAGCCGGAATGGCATTAATTGGATATGATTATAATGAAACATATCGATATGCAGTTGTAGAAGCAAAGCCTTGTGATCCAAATATTCTCGGTATGATAAGTGACTTGATGCTAGAAGTGGATGCTGTAGATACATGTCTGGTTTATAGTGTTATGCCGTTTGGAGTAAAAATTTCTGTGCGAAGCTGTGTCAAGGAAGTAAAGGCAAGCGAGTTGGCGCAGTTTATTACAGAAGGAATTGGTTCTGGCGGAGGACATTTGGAAAAAGCAGGTGGTTTTATTCAAATGGAATTGTTAGATCGGGCATACGAAGAATTCTGTAAAAAAATGTCAGTAACCGTGCAGCGGGATTTTGTGGAGGAGAGTCATGGAATACATCCGGATACAGAAGGAATCAATGGTTTCTTGAAATGGCGTATGGATGATTATTTTGACGATATAGAAGTGATTTATGCCAAAGATTACGAAATCGATGTTACAGACATGGAAATGTATCAAAAGAAAAAACTTCTGTTAGGATATGTAGAAGCATGCAACATGTTTCCGGTAGGAACGGAAATAACAGTTCGAACGTTGGAGGGGGATTTGGATGTAGAAATCCAGGAGGATATCTATATTATGATAGGAATCCAGGGTGAGGTATATCCAAATAAAAAAGAGAAGTTTGAGCGCAGTTATCAGAGAGTGGAGACACCATATATTTTTGAAGGTGAATATGAGCCAACCATAAAACATGTGGTAGAGGGAGAAAATGTATCACTGATTCCATATGCAAAAGCATGTGTATCGACAGGAGAAGTGTATCTATACATAAAGAAGTTAGACCACCGTGTAAAAGTATTTACTGCATGGGATGAAGAGAAGTATATGCTCGGAAAAGAAGGGGATTATCTGGCAGTGCGCAAGGATGATATGCATGATATTTACATCATTGAGCGTAGCATCTTTGAACGGACCTATGAAAGAATATAGTATAAATTTATGACAGAAAAAGAGAAGATCTTAATTGAGGAGTGTGTGAAATGGATAGTATCGTAGTGCGGAGTTCAATGGCGAAAAGGATTATTGTCACATTACTGCCGGCAATTTGTTTTTTAGGCATGTATCTTTGCGCAGCTGTGAGTGTAAATTTTTTAGAATATGGTTCAAAAGCGGATAAAATCATGGGAAATATTATGTTATCGCTTCTTATTCCAATGATAGTGTCAATTCCTTTTATTTTTAAGGTTCACAGGGAAAAAACAGTATTTGATGGATATACATTTGTCGTGACACCTTTTATAGGACAGAAAAAAACGATTTCGTTACAGGATGTAAAAGTTTGTACGATTGATAAGAGAAAACAGATAAGACTGTTTGACAAAAATTCAAATTTGATATGCAAATATAGTGAAACCGAAGATAGAGAAAAGATGATTCTTCTGGCGTTACAACGCTCAGGAAAAAGTGTATTTACGTTCCGTATCCGCAATGAAAAACAGATTGTTGCGAAGGGAAGCGATAAGATTTTTTTAAAGTATCTTGCGACTGGAAAAATTGTGACACCGGAAGATGAGTTACGTGCATTTAACAAGATGTCGAGGGAAGAAAAAGTAAAATACATGCTGGAAGAGTATGAGGATGAATTGGGAGATACAGAGGAAGATGAGGATGTTTTGGACGATGAAAACGTACAGGAACTCACTTATATGCGAAAATATGGATTTAAAGAAATGCCTTATGCTGAAGGTGAGATAAATGAAAAAATACAGAATCGTCTTAGGAAAAATGTAAAACGGGCGTTGGTAGGACAGATAATTTGCATATTGCTTTTCATACTTGGAATTATACTTATTGCAAATAATGTGCAGGGAAAAATTATCCAATGTATTGCAATGATTTTATTTTTTGGATCAAATATTGTTATTTTGGTGATAGAATGTTATCGTCGCAGAAAAGAATTTGAAATTGTGAAGACGACTTTTTATCGTGTAAATGCGACGGCGGTAGACGAAAAGAATTTTAGTGCTAAGTCATCGGAAGTAGATCGCCATTTAATCTATGAATTTCAGGATAAATATGGTGCAAAACGCCATCGTCCATCAGATAGAGTAAATACAGCGGACATAGCATGGGGAACTGGAATTGGCGAGAAAAAAGTATTGTGGTACAGTCCATATGAGGAATATCTGTTAGAAACGGAGCCAGTAAAATTTAAACTAATCAGAAGTAAAAAACGGCCTTCCTTCAAAGTATGGATAAAGCGGCATCCGATTTTGGTGGTTGGTTGTGTTGCAATCATTGCGAGTGCTATTTTTGGTTTATATCAGTTTGGGGAAAGACAAGTATTTATCTATACAAACGACGGAAGGAAACTGCAGGTAGAGTGGTCTGCAAAAGGTGGTACAACAGAAGAGCAGGCTACGGCAGCCGTGGAAGCAACCGGTATGGAAAAGGAAGAACTTGAAGCATGGCTAAAACAGTCATTTTATCCATATTTTTATGCAAATGACGCCAGCGATGAGGAGTTTGAGGAATTTGATGTTGAAGAGTATAAAAATATTCTGGATGAGGAGATGATTCAGAAAATTAAAGATAATCTGTCAAGTTCCTGGGGGATTAATGACCGGAAAAGCCTGATAAAAAAGACGGATTCTTTGCTGAAAAAAGGCGATAAATACACGTATGCCCGCACGTTGGAAAAAATGAGTGAAGAGGTCATGAATTTGCCGGAGGATACCATTTTCTACACCTACAGATTATATGAGCCGGATGAATTTTATCGATATTTAGGAACCTATTATGCATATAACGAAATTGGTGATGCAGGTGTGGATGCATGGGATTACTGTAGGTGCATCAGGCTGTTTGCATTTGGATATATAAGTGGCTATATTTCCTATGATGAATATCTCATTCATGCTGCACCAATTGTAACTTATTTACAGAACGAGTATGATTCATGGACAAAGATGTATGAAAGCTATTACTATGGGCATTTGATTTTTTTGGGAAGAAATGAATATACAAGTGTAATTGCGAAATATGATGGTTATTCGGACTACTCAGAAATGGGAGAGAACGTAGAGATGCCATTTCGAAACGAATAAGTTACATAATCTTGGGAAGATAGGCATATTTGGGTATAAGAGCAGAGGTGAAAAATAGGGGGATAGACACCTGATTTTAGGAAAGTGAATAAAGAATTTTAGAATGACCTTAAAGATTGAGATGAGACTCGATTTTTAAGGTTTTTTTAATCATATAAGAAAAAGCTGTCGTGTAAATTATTTCAAGGGAAAACGCGAAGCGTTTTTGGAAGTGTCGCGCGGCGACACTTTTTTATCATATAAGAAAATGCTGTCGTGTAAATCCTTTCAAGGGAAAACGCGAAGCGTTTTTGGAAGTGTCGCGCGGCGACACTTTTTTTACATAAACTTGACACAAACAATTATTAGATTTGACAAGGCAGTACTATCGTATATTTATATTATGGGGATGTTTTACATACAAATAAACAGGCAAGACTTTCTCATAAGTGGAGGAAATAAAGATATGAACCGGAATCGAGTTTTACAATGGCTGATTGATTACCTGGAAAAAATGAAAAAAGAAGAAAAAACTTCGGAGAAAGGAATTATGCAAGTGAAAAAAGAAGAGAATAAGACAGAAAAAACAACGAAAATTCCATATATGATGAACAGGGAACTGTCATGGTTGAAATTTAATGAAAGAGTATTGAATGAAGCGGGAAATCCAAGGGTGCCTTTGGCGGAACGACTGACATTTGCAGCCATTTATCAGTCAAATCTGGATGAATTTTACAGAGTAAGAGTAGGGACGCTCATGGATCAGATGGAGGCTTCAGAAGAAGTACGTGAAAACAAGACCAATATGACCAGTGAAGAACAGGTTAAGGCAATTTTGAAAGCCACGAAAGAATTAGACTTAAAGAAGGCTGCGATATATGAGCAGCTTATGGGAGAATTGGAACCAAAAGGGATACGTCTGATAAATTTCAACAGATTATCGGCGGAAGAAGGAAAACTTTTGGAAACTTATTTTGATCATGAGATTGCACCATACTTATCAGCAACCATTGTGAGCAAACAGCAGCCGTTCCCATTTTTAAAAAATAAAGATATTTATGCAGTAGCATCACTGGCATCAAAAGCTGGAAAGACAAGGACTGCCATTATTCCATGTAGCAATAACGTGTTTAAGCGTTTGATTGATATTCCAACCAGAAAAGGCACTTTTATGCTTTCGGAAGAGTTGATTCTCCATTTCCTTCCAAAACTATTTAAAAATTATGAAGTAAAGGAGAAATCATTGCTTCGAGTTACAAGAAATGCAGATATTGATACGGAAACAATTTATGATGAGGACTTAGATTATAGAGATGCAATGGAAAATCTAATCAAACAGAGAAGGAGAATGAATCCGGTAAGGATGGAGTTTTCCAGAGAACTCAATAAAAAAATGATCAGCTCTTTGTGTAAGGATATTCATATAGAAAAAGATCACGTTTTCTTATCTAGAGTGCCGCTGGATATGTCCTTTGTATTTGCAATTCAAAGTTATTTAAGAAATACAGACCAGGAAAATCTCTTTTATCAGAAGCGTACGCCAAGAATGACACCCGAATTAGACGAAAAACATAGTTTGATATCGCAAATTATGGAAAAAGATGTGTTATTGTCTTATCCGTTTGAAAGTATCAAGTCATTTATCAACTTGCTTTATGAGGCAGCAAAAGATGAGACAGTTGTGTCTATAAAGATGACATTATATCGTCTAGCAGATAAAAGTCAGATTGTGGACGCGTTGGCTGAAGCTGCTGAAAATGGAAAAGAAGTGGTTGTGCTGGTGGAATTGCGGGCGCGATTTGATGAAGAAAGTAATATTGAATATTCCAGAAAACTAGAAGAAGCAGGCTGCAGGGTGATTTATGGATTGAATGGATATAAGGTGCATTCTAAACTCTGCCTGATTTCCAGAAAAACAGAGGATGGAGTATCCTATATCACACAGATAGGAACAGGAAATTACAATGAGAAAACATCTGCGATGTATACAGATTTATCATTGATTACAGCAAATAAGGAGATTGGAAAAGAAGCAGCAGATGTTTTTGCAGCGCTTTTAATGGGAGAAACTGTTGAAAATACAAATCTTTTGCTGGTGGCACCAAAGTGTTTACAAAATAAGATACTGGATATGATTGAGGAAGAAATTTCTCATGTGAAGCAAGGAGAGAAAGGCTATATCGGTATAAAAATTAATTCACTGACAGATAAGGTGATTATTGATAAATTGATAGAAGCTTCTCAAGCAGGAGTAAAAATTGAAATGATAGTCAGAGGAATCTGCTGTCTGATTCCGGAAGTAAAAGGTTATACAGAGAATATAAAAGTAGTGAGTATCGTAGGACGTTTTCTGGAGCATTCCAGAATTTACCGGTTCGGAACAAAAGAACGCGAAAAAGTATATATTGCATCTGCTGATTTCATGACACGAAATACAGTTCGGCGAGTCGAAGTTGCGGTACCGATTCTGGATGAAAAACTGAAAGAACGCATTGACTGGATGTTTGAAACTATGATGAAGGATGATGAGAAAGGAAAAAGTCTGACATCAAAGGGAAATTATGTGGATCGCAGCATGAATGAGGTGAAGTTAAATTCTCAGGAGATGTTTTATGCAGTGGCTTACAGCAATGCAGAAGGGGTACGGTAAGATATTTACTAATATTGGAGAAGAAGGTGAAAAAGTTGAAATATAAAGATGTATTACGAAATGAAGAGGTAAAGGCATTTCTGAAAAAAGGAAATAAAAATCTTGGAATGTTAGGATATACTGATCACTCAGAAGAGCACTGTGCAATTGTTGCAAAACGGGCAGGAATGATTTTGTCAAAACTTGGATATTCAGAACATGAAATTGAACTTGCAGAGATTGCCGGGGCAATGCATGATATCGGAAATGTTATTAATCGGAAGAATCATGGAGAATATGGGGCCATTTTAGCTTACACTATTTTAGAAAAAGCAAAGATGCCTTTAAATGATCGAGTGATAATTGCATCTGCGATTGGAAATCATGATGAAGCTACAGGAGGAGCGATTGATGCGATTTCTGCCGCACTTATTTTAGCGGATAAAACGGATGTGAGAAGGAATCGTGTAAGAAATAAGGATAAAGCCAGTTTCGATAAACATGACCGTGTTAATTATGCAGTCACGAATTCAACGGTGAAAGTAAATCCTCAAAAGCACCTTATTACCTTAAATTTGCAGATAGATGAAGAAATATGTACGATGTATGAGTATTTTGAAATTTTTTTAGGGAGAATGATGATGTGTAGAAGGGCAGCTGAGTTGTTGGGGACAAGGTTTAAGCTTACCGCAAACGGAAATAAAGTATTATAAGAATAGAAGACAGATAAGGCCTTGCTGGAATCTATTTTAGGGATTCCAAAGAGGTCTTATTTTTCATTTCAGAAAAGATATATACAGTCTGCGAAAATATGCTACAATAAATACAAGTGAGTTAAGGCATATTTCGAATGAACGAAAGGAAGAGAAAGGAGAAAATTAGAAAGGGTGTGGTTAAAATATGAGATTATTAATTAAGCAGAGAGTATTTTCATGGAGTGATACTTATGATGTTTATGACGAAAGTGGGAATCCAAAATATTTTGTGAAAGCAGAATTTTTTTCATTGGGACATCAACTTCATGTTTATGATAGAGCAAATTGCGAAGTGGGGTTGATTAAAGAAAGGCTTTTAACTTTGCTTCCTATTTTTGACATTGAAGTAAATGGCAGTGTGCAAGGACAGATTGAGAAAAAGTTTTCTTTGTTTAGACCGAAATATGAAGTTAATTTTAACGGTTGGAGAGTAGAGGGGGACTTTCTTGGATGGGATTATGATGTATATGCTGGTTGTAGTTCTGTCATTCATATTACAAAAGAAGTGCTTCATTGGGGAGATACGTATGTCATTGATTTTCAAAATCCGGCAGATGAACTGATGGGGCTATTGCTTGTAATTGCAATAGATGCTGCAAATTGTACGCAGAATAATTAGAAGTAAAAACATACAGATTGGATAAAATCGGTGGAGAGGGAAAAGTTGTAAGATGGAAGATTTTAAAGAACAATATAGACAGGAATTGGTTTATCAGGAAATAAAATCAAATAAGCATACATTAGAAGGGTTTATGTGGTTTTTAGCGGTAATCGGGGTTATATGGCTGCTTACCATGACAGGTTTTTTTAAAGTGGATAAAAGATTGCTTACGATGGCATTTGTGTCTGCTTTTATACTTTTTTTACTACCATTGTATCTGTATTTTAAAAGTGATTTATCAAAGGCGTGGTATAAATATTTTTTTCTGGCACTGATATGTGTTGTTTCTGGGGTTATCACATCTTTTTTGTCTTTTCATGCAGTCCTGTTATATGTAGCACCATTGCTTTTTGCAATTCAATATAGAAAACGTAGTACAATCTGGTTTGTGTATGTGGTGAATCTGGTTACGATGACGATAAGCTCTTTTATAAGTTTTTATTATGGAATTTGTGACTTGAACTTGTTTTTGGAGAGTCAGCATGTGAGAAAATGGTATATGGATATCGTTGCGGGAGGTACCTTGAGTCTTCCAGTGAATGACAATCTGGCATTTATTATTTTGGTGTTTGAAATACTTCCAAGAAGTATGATACTTTTGGCTTTTTCTATTGTTATGCAGTATACGGTTGTCAGTAGTAATGAAGATGCATTCCGCATAGCACGGCTTACCTATCTAAAGGAAACTGATATTAAAACGGGAGTTTTTAATAAAAATAAGTATGAGGAAATGGTAACAGAATATTATCCAAAGATAGAGCAGATTGCAGTAGTATTTTGGGATTTGAATAATCTAAAATGTATTAATGATAAATATGGACATGCGATGGGAGATAAAGGAATAGAAAGGTTTTCTTTTATTTTACATAGTTATTCAAGTGACAGGTGCCGAGTTTATAGAATCGGTGGAGATGAATTTCTAATGATTATGGACAATCCGGATTCCGGTGAAGTAGAGGCCATTGTAAAATCTGTAAGGGAAACTTTGGAAGAGAACAAGATAGGAAATACGATAAAACTATCAAGTGCAGTAGGTTTCGCATTTGGAAAAGGAAAGGACGTCACCGAGGTTGTAAAAAAAGCGGATGTTCACATGTATGAAGATAAGAGACTTGGTAAGGAGAGAGTATGCGCATTTTAATTACAAATGACGATGGAATAAATGCCATTGGAATACATAAGTTAGCCGAGATGGCAAAAAAATTAGGCGAGGTCTGGGTCGTAGCCCCTGAGGGACAATGTAGCGCCATGTCACAAAAAATTACAGTGTCTGACAAAATAAGATTAGCCAAAGCTGCAGATTTTCCGGTTTCTGGCGTAAAGGCGTATCGTTTAGGCGGAACGCCAGCAGATTGTGTGAAAGTGGCTGTGGAATATCTGATGAAGGAAAAACCGGATGTTGTTTTTTCGGGAATTAACAATGGTTATAATGCAGGAATTGAAGTTTCTTATTCCGGCACTGTAGCAGCTGCAATGGAAGCACTGTTAAAAGGAATTCCGGCGATTGCTTTTTCGACAGAAGCAAATGGAATTTATGATGTAGTGGATGCGAATCTTTTTCAAATTGCAAAAGAGTTGGTGGAGCGGCCGGCAGGGGCGGGAAAAATCTGGAATGTGAATTTCCCCGGATGCAGCGAGACAGAATGTAAGGGAATTCTTTATGAGAGAACGTTGGCAAATACACAGTATTTTTTAGATTCTTATGAAGCAGAAAAGCAGGAAGATGGAAGTGAACTGTTGGACCTTCAGGGAAAACGTATTACATCGGCTGGGGCTGGAACGGATTTGCAGGTGCTAATAGAGCGGTATATCTCGATTGGAACAATAAGGAATGTAGTGATTGGATAGGCAGGGACGTGCAGAAGGAGACAGAATGAAAATAAGAGTAATGACAATTGATGATTATGAGCAGGTATATGACTTATGGATTCATACACCTGGAATGGGACTGAATGAGCTAGATGATTCAAAGGCAGGAATAGAAAAGTATTTGAAGAGAAATCCAGACACCTGTTTTGTAGCAGAGGATGAGGGGAAAGTGATTGGAGTGATCTTATCCGGTCATGATGGACGTAGGGGATTTATTCATCATACAGCTGTTGCAGAACCATATAGAAAGCAGGGGATTGGACAAAGGTTAGTAGAAACTGCAATGAATGCACTTGATGAGGAAGGTATCAATAAGGTTGCGTTAGTTGCTTTTGAGAAAAATGAATTAGGGAATGCATTTTGGGGACATGTTGGATTTGAACGCAGAATGGATTTGGTTTATCGAAATAAAAATATTCATGAATTACAGCGTATTGACACCTAAATCCTGATATAGGTAAAAAAATGGAAAACATATAGGCAAAATAGCCTTTAATCTGCATAAAATCAACGTGCAAACGTTTTCACAAAGGAGTCACTTTTTCTATAAAAGTGGCTCCTTTTAGTATGAAAAAACAGAAAAACTTTGAAACCGCAGCCATAAGCGTGCAAACGTTTTCATAAACATAGTTTGCAAATAGGAATAATAGGTAATACAATCATTTCATCATCAAACAGGGAGGGCACAGAAGATGAGCGATTATATTATCAACGTAGAACATCTGAATAAGCAATTCATCGTAGATAAACAGCCGATGGAAATTTTACGTGATATTAATCTCCAGATTAAAAAAGGAGAATTTGTCACAATTGTAGGACACAGTGGATGTGGAAAGAGTACATTGCTTAAAATCATTTGTGGTTTGGTTGATTACGAGGATGGAATTGTAGAAAGAAATGGGCATAAGGTAGAAGGTCCCGGCCCGATGTGTGGAATGGTATTTCAGGATCACCGATTACTTCCGTGGTTAAAGATAAAGGATAATGTAGGTTTTGGATTGAAAAACTTGCCAAAAGAAGAAAGAGAAGAGAGAGTGAAAAAACATCTTGAGATGGTTGGCTTAAAAGGTTTTGAAAATAGTTATCCAAGTCAGTTATCCGGTGGAATGTCCCAGCGTGCAGCGATTGCGAGAGGACTTGCAAACAATCCAAGTATTCTTCTTTTGGATGAGCCGTTTGGAGCATTAGATGCGTTGACAAGAATCCAAATGCAGAAAGAGATTCTTCGCATTCAGGAAGAGGAAAAAACAACGATGGTCATGGTTACACATGATATCGATGAAGCGATTTACTTAGGAAACCGGATTGTGGTTATGAGTGCGAGACCTGGGGAAATTAAAGATATTATCGAGGTGGATGCAGGAGGCAGAAAAAGAAATAGTCCGGATTTCGCTTTGTATAAAAGAAAAATTTATAATTATTTATTTGAAGATTCTGAGCAGGAAGCAGAAATAGAATATGTGATTTAAAAGGGAAAAAGACAGAGGTGAAATTATGAAAAAAGATTTGGCGAGGAAAATCGTATTGGCTTTGGTAATACCAATCATAATTGTGATTGCCTGGTATTTTGCAACAACGTATGGTGATATCCCGATAGGAATACTTCCTACACTTCCTATGGTAGGAGAGGGATTTGTTACTATGATACGTTCCGGAGAATTGCAGCAGGATTTGCTGGTAAGTCTGGGGAGAGTATTAAAAGGCTTTGTATTTTCGGGAATTTTGGGAATTGTACTTGGCTCTTTAATCGGAATGTTCCCACGAATGAGAGAATTGTTTGTACCGATGATAACAGTCATTCGCCAGATACCGGTGATTGCATGGATTCCATTGATTATTATGTGGGCAGGAATTGAAGAATTATCAAAAGTAATTATTATTGTGATTGCCGCATTTTTCCCGATTATGGTTAATACGGAAAGCGGAATGGAACAGACACCAGCAGGACTGATTGAAGTGGCAAGACTTTATAAGCTAAGCCCATGGCAGACATTTTTAAAGGTGTATCTGCCACATGCACTTCCACAGATTCTGGTTGGTTTAAAACTTGGGTTAGGTGTTTCATGGATGGCAGTTGTGGCATCTGAGTTGATTGCATCCACAACGGGAATTGGATATCGGCTGAATTACGCACGAGGAATGATGTATGCAGATCAGGTGATTGTATGTATGATTGTAATTGGACTGGTTGGCGTCATAATGGATAAAATTATTGGACACGTATTTCGTTTATTTACACCTTGGATAGGGTTAGAAAATAAAGCAAAATAAGAATAAAGAAGAGGAGAATATGAAAATGAAGAACAAGAAATTGAAAAAAATCGTAGCATTAGCACTTACAGTAATCACAGTAACAGCAGGGCTTGCAGGATGCGGACAAAAGGATACAGGATCAAATTCCGCAACGACAAAGGAAGAAACAACCGAAGGAGTAACAGCAGAAAATACAGAATTAAAGCCGTTTCGTATCGGATGCGGAGATGCGCAGAATAATCAGTTGAATGATCTTGCAGCATTAGCGCAGAAAAACGGATATCTGGAAGAAGAATTAAATAAGGTCGGTTATACGCTTGAAGTAAGCGGTTTCCAGGGACAGGGACCTGAAATTAATGCCGCACTGATGAGTGGTTCTCTTGAGGCGGGAAATTATGCAGAATTTGTAGCATTGACAAGTAAATCTTCAGGCGCAGATACAACAGTAGTTGCAGTTTCTAATCCACAGTTATTATATGGAATTCTTGCAACATCAGATGATATTCAGACCGTAAAAGATTTGGAAGGGAAAAAAGTTGTCGTACAATTAGGAACTGCATTGCAGTATATCTGGGAAAGAATTGTAGAATTAGCAGGCCTTGATAAAAATAGTATTGAAGTAATTAATGCAAATGCAGCAGACGGCATTTCTCTTGTTCAGACAGGGGATGCAGATGCATTATTGACAGCATCTTATGCGGTTGAAAACTTTGTTGCTTCCGGCGTAGGACATAGAGTAGCAGATATACCGGAAGAAGCTTACAGCAGTACTTTATTTGCAGTATCGAATAAGGTTCTTGAGGAAACACCTGAAGTGGGGGTTGCAATTAATAAGGCATTAATTCGTACTTATGAAGATATTCAGGAAAATCCACAGTTGTTCTATGATGCAGTAGGAGAAAAATATGGTGAAAATGGTGCAGTAGTTGTAGAGGCTTCCTATACCATTGATGACTCTTTGGATTATTTAAACCCAGAGGTAGATGAGGAGTTTTATGGATTCGTACAATCTGTATATGATTGGCAGAATGCAAATAATTTATTGAAAAATGAAGTAGATATCAACAGCTTTTTCGATTCTTCTTACTATGAGCAGGCAGTAAAAGAGTTAAACGAGTAAAGGTATATTGCGAGGAGATATTATGAGAAAAGAGCTAAAAGAGGGAAGAATTGGATACACATTGGCAGATACTCATTGTGTATACAAGGAAGGTGGCAGAACTTCTGAAAAACAACCCAATATTGTATACATTGTGTTGGATGATTTGGGATTTGCCCAGCTGGGCTGCTATGGTTCTAATATTTATACACCGAATATTGATCGATTGGCACAGGAAGGATTGCGCTATAACAATTTTCACACCACGGCAATTTGTTCTGCAACACGAGCATCGCTTTTGACAGGTATGAATCATCATACAGCAGGTGTGAGTGCTACTATGGAATTTTTAACAAATCATAACAACGGAATTGGTCATATCCATTCGGATTGTGCGACACTTGCGGAGATTCTAAAAGAATATGGCTATACAACATTAGCAACCGGAAAGTGGCATTTGACACAGCATACCGAGATGACAGAAGCAGGACCGTTTGATAACTGGCCATTGGGTAAAGGATTTGATAAATATTACGGTTTCTTACAGGCACAGATGGATCAGTATCATCCTCGTTTGATTCAGGATAATTCACCGGTTGAACAGCCGAAAACACCGGAGGAAGGCTATCATTTTTCGGAAGATATTACTGATAAAGCAATCAAGTATATTTTTCACCAGAAAGAAGTGTATCCGGAGAAACCATTCTTCTTATACTTAGCTTATGGCGCTATGCATGCACCACATCATGCACCAAAAGAATACATTGATCACTACAAAGGAAAATTCGATGAAGGATGGGATGTTATTCGTGAAAAATGGTTTGCAAGGCAGAAGGAACTAGGAATTATTCCACAGGATGCCGAACTGACTCCACGTAACGAGTTGGTGCAACCATGGGATTCCTTGAGTGCAGATGAAAAGAAAGCAGCAGCTCGCTTCATGGAAGTATTTGCGGGAATGCTGGAGCACACGGATGCTCAGATTGGTCGTTTACTTGATTACCTTCGCGAGATTGACGAATTAGATAACACAGTAGTTGTATTTTTGTCCGATAATGGAGCAAGTGGTGAAGGTTCCTCGCTTGGAACAGTCAACAATTATGGTGGACAGTCTACTGCGGAATTCGCATTGGAACACTATGATGAAATTGGTTCACCGAATTCCTATAACCACTATCCAATCGGTTGGGCGAATGCCGGAAATACACCATTCCCATGGTATAAAATGTTTACTTATTGTGGTGGAGTCAAAGATCCTATGATTATCCGTTATCCGAAACTAATTAAAGATCCGGGCGGAATTCGCAACCAGTATCATCATGTATCGGATATCACACCGACTATGCTTGATATTATTGGTGTAGAAAAGCCGGAATTTATCAAGGGCGTAAAACAGAAGCCATTTCAGGGAATCAGCTTTAAGTATAGCATTGAAGATGGAAAAGCAAAGGATCAAAAGACTATACAGTATTATGAAATGCTTGGAAACAGAGCAATTTACAAAGATGGATGGAAAGCAATTGTCAATCACTTCCGGAACGCATCCGGAGGTAACTATGAGGATGATGTTTGGGAATTGTATCATGTAGCAGAGGATTATTCTGAGTATCATAATGTCGCAGACCAATATCCGGAAAAAGTAAAAGAATTGTCAGCAGCGTGGTTAGTCGAAGCTGCTAAGGCGGATGTTTTCCCGATGCATAATGGAGCATTGTATAGCAATCCGGCACAGGGAGCAAATTTAATTGCTCATGTAGCCAAGAATGAGCGTTTTGAGACTTATAAGAATATTTTAGAACCGGTAGATATCTTAAGAACATTTTTTAGTGTTTTAAACAATCGTTCCCATGTTGTCCGCGCAGAATTAGAGCGTGACAGTCAAGAACAGGGCGGTGTAATATTTGCACTTGGAAATCAGTTTGCGGGTTATAGTTTTTATATCAAGAACAATCGCCTTAAATTTACTTACAACTATGGTGGAAATGAGTATTATTCCGTGGAATCGAAAGAAGAACTTCCACTTGGAAAACTTCGAGTAGAATATCGATTGAAGGTTCATACAGATTTTACTGCAACGGCAGAATTGTATATTAATGGTCAAAAAGATGGAGAAACAGTGGTAGCACATTTGAATCCAAATTCAGATCCGATTGCTACCATTGGGGGAAATAGATGTACATCTGTAGCACCACAAGATTATAAACTTCCATTTGATTTTAATGGTAAGTTAAAAGAAGTAAGCTTGCTTGTAGAAGGATATACAACCAATTTAGAAAATGAATTACAGGAATTCTTCTCGATGGATTGATTTTGCGGAAGGGGAGGCGAAATCAGAAAGGGGTAACATATGAGCATACAATATAACGCAGAACGAAAAGAGGCAACGGAAGCGACCAAAGCATACAATCAAAAGTTGAGACAGGAATGGGATGCAGCCCGTTTTGAAAGGGAGCAGGAGGATGTTGCCAACGCAAAGAAACACTTGATTTTAGAGGTCAAGGACAAGAGCATTTATGATGACGAAGGGAATATAATTTATGATATAGAAAAATATCCAATTCCTTCTGAGCAGGAAGCGACAGACACCGTAAATCCTTATCTTTGGCAGATTACGAGAGAAAGTGAATTTGTCGGTGTGTATCAGTTAGCAGAAGGATATTATGCAGTTACAGGACCTGCTATTGCGCTGATTGGGTTTATCCGTTCCGAACATGGATGGATTGTGGTAGATGCCGGTGATTGCGTGGAAAGTGCCAAGGCGTCGGCACAGCTATTAGAAAAAGCAATTGGTGAAAAAGTACTTGGACATATTGTAGCGGTCATTTACAGTCATACACATTGGGACCATTTTGGTGGAGCAGAAGCTTTTGTCAGTCAGGAAGAAGTTGGCAGGCTGGAAGATGGAAAGATACCGGTGATTGCACCAAGTGAATATGAACAATCACTGGTAGATGACAATCTTTATGCCGGAGTAGCCATGAGTCGGCGCCTTTCTTATCAGGGCGGAATGGAACTGCAAAGAGATGAAAAAGGAACTTATGGATGCGGACTCCAGTTCAATGCAGGAATACGAGGAAGACTTTCCATGATTCTTCCGAACTGGGAGATTGACAAAGAAGAGACGATAGAGCTGGATGGAGTTACGCTCACCTTTATTCCTTCTCCGAATACAGAGACACGGGCGCATATGTGCGTATACAGCAATACACATAAAGTATTATTCTTAGGCGATAATTCCATGGGAACCATTCATAATACGATTACACCACGTGGCGCAAGAGTAAGAGATGCTTCTTTCTGGGGAGAATTATATTATCATTTGTATACAGAATTTGGTGATGAGGTACAGGCAATTTTCCAGGGACATGGAATTGCACACTTTAAGATGGAACAGCGTCCGGATAACTTAAAAAAATATCTGCTGGATAATGCAGTGGCATATAAATACCCAAGTGATCAGGCACTTTTGCTGGCAAATCAAGGAGTTAAGTTAAGGGATATTGCAAGAAAAATACATATTCCGGATGAAATTGGAAAAACATGGTACACCAGAGCACATTACGGAAACTACACCTTCAATGCAAGAGGGGCAGTACAAAGATATTTGGGATTTTATGATGGAAATCCGGTCAATTTGTTCCCATTGGAAGAAACCGAGTATGCGAAAAAGCTTGTGGAATATATCGGCTCAGAAGAGTTGATTTTACAAAAAGCAGAATCAGATTTTGAAAAAGGGGAATATCAGTGGGTAGCAACGATTGCCAATCAGATTGTAATGAGTAACCCAAATAATGAAAAAGCAAGATTTTTATGCGCAGATGCATTAGAACAGCTTGGCTATCAGACAGAAACCGGTTTATGGAGAAATATGTATCTGAGCGGAGCAGCAGAACTGCGTGATCCGGAAATAAAAAATCGTGGAATACGTTATATGGATAACCGTGAAGTGATTCCATATGTCAGTGCATCATTGCTTTTGGATTATCTTGGAATCAATTTTGATGGAGAACGTGGGATTAAGTTAGATGAAAAATTTGTATTAAAAATTCAAAATGAAAAAGATGAGTCTATCATCGATGAATCCTATGCGGTCTCTATTTATAAAGGAACCATTCTATATGAAAAACTTCCGGAAGGTGAGAAAAAGAATGGCCTGACGGAACTTGTGCTCAAGAAAACACAGTTATATGATTTGGCATCGAAACAGTTCTATGAGGACTTGAACAACTACACAGCAGAGCAGAAACGCATTCTTTGCATCTTAGAAGATGGGGTAGTTGATATCAGCCAGTATAAGAATTTCAATCTGATTGAACCATTAGAAAAGAGAGGGTAACCTCTCTTTTCTTTTTACGGACATATTATGCAGAACAATTGCATCTCTCATCGATAAGGATTAATATATTGTTATAGAAACCCATGCGTGATTGCAAAGGAGTGAGCCTATGCAGATAAAATCCTTACACATCAAAAATTTTAAATCGATTCGTGAACTTGAGATTCATGATATTGAAAATTCTTTGATTCTCGTAGGAAAAAATAATACAGGAAAAACAGTCGTGTTGGATGCCATTCGTGCTGTCATTGGGGATTATAAGATCCAGCAAGCAGATTTTAACGAGAAAAAACAGAAGATTGAGATTGCCATGACACTTGAGATTACGGAGGAGGATTTGCATCAGTTTCATGCGCGCGGAAGCGTCAGTTCCTATAAACGTTATGATTCCTGGAAACACGATTTTGGAGAGAAGCTGCCATCTTTTTCAAAAGGCCGGATGTCATTTGTCTGTTCGATTAATTCCAATGGGCAGATACGCTATGAAGATGGTTACCACAAGAACAATCGATATATTCCGGAAATTCTGCCAAAACTTCATTTCATAGATACGACCCGAAATTTACTCTCATTTCAGGAAGATTTGTTGCTGTTTCAAAAGTCAGAAGATTTGATGCAACTTCGTTCGAATGCATGTATGTTTGATTCAGCAAAAACTTGCAACCACTGTTTTAGTTGTATTGGCCTGATTAATCAGAAAAAACCGGAAGAATTACAATTACACGAGACTGCCAGATTATTAGAATATAAAATGTATCAGCTCAATCTCAGTGAATTTTCCCAGAAAGTAAATGAAAATTATCGGAAAAATGGAGGCGTAGAGGAAATCCGCTATACGATATCCTGTGATATGGAAAAAATGTTTGGAACGAAAGTAGAGGCGTGGCGTGAAGAATCCAAGCGTTTAAGTTCTGTGGAGGACTTGGGAAATGGTATGAAAAGTATTTATATGTTGTCACTCCTCGAAACATACATAGATGATGAAAAAAGAATTCCAAGTATTATTATTGTAGAATATCCGGAACTATTTCTTCATCCGTCGCTACAGAAGACAGCAAGTAAGATTCTTTATCGTTTGTCAAAGAAAAATCAGGTGATTTTTACGACACATTCTCCAAACATGGTCGCAAACTTTACCAGAGGGCAGATTTGTCAGATGGTCTTAGACGGGGAGGGGTATTCCATTGCCCGGCAAAATGCGGATATTGATGATATTTTAAATGATTTGGGTTATAGTGCCAATGACTTTCTGAATGTGGACTTTGTCTTTATTGTGGAGGGAAAACAGGATAAGTCAAGATTCCCGCTGCTTTTAGAAAAATACTATTCAGAAGTTTACAATAAGAATGGTGATTTATCACGTATTTCCATTATAACGACAAATAGTTGTACCAATATCAAAACCTATGCCAATTTAAAATATATGAATCAGCTGTATCTGCGGGATCAGTTTTTGATGATTCGTGATGGAGATGGAAAAAATCCGGAGGAGCTTGCCCAGCAGCTTTGTCGTTATTATAGTGAACGGAACCAACAGGATATTGATAAACTGCCAAGAGTTCGGCGGCAGAATGTGTTGATTTTAAAATACTATTCTTTTGAAAATTATTTTTTGAATCCAAAAGTCATGGCAAAGCTTGGCGTGGTAGAGAGTGAGGAGACATTTTGGGAAATTCTGCTTTCAAAATGGGAGCAATATTTATACCGGCTTACCAGCGGACAGCATCTAACCGAGGTCTTGGGAAAAGAAATCCATTCGATTGCCGAGTTAAAAGAAAATTTTGAAACATTTAAAATATATATGCGCGGGCATAATTTGTACGATATTTTTTATGGCCGCTTCAAGGAGCAGGAAACAGAGCTTTTGCGAAAGTATTTAGAGCTGGCACCACGGGAAGACTTTGCGGATATTTTAGATGCAATTGATTCGTTTATTTATTTTGACAGCAGGAAAAAAGAAGTGTAATATGTCAAAGAATATACGAGTGAGGAGAGAGGTAAGAAATGTTAAAAAAGATAGGGAAAGTCCTGTTACATATTTTTTATGCGTGTTGCATCTTTGCGCTTGCAAGCAGTGTAGTATTGGTAAAGATGGCAGGCAATGCTTTTTATTTATGCGCGGTAATACCGCTGTTTCTTTTCATTAATATCATGCCATCCTTTTTCAATTGCCAGCTTCATTCGAAGAGGATTCGGACATGTGCAAATGGATGTGAGTTATTAAGATTATTTTTATTATCAACTGTAGTTACAGTTGTTTTTTCTTTGGTTGGATTCTTTGGAAAGCTGAGTGTCGGTTCTTTGATTGAAGAACCGGTGCTTTGGATTTTCCATGTGTTGCTTGCAATTGTTGTGGAAGCAATTGTTTTCTGGAGTGGTATGATACGAATTTATCTGACATCTGTTCAGCTTGGAATCCGTTGGCGTGTCATCGGAGCAATTTGTGGAATGATTCCAATTGTACATCTGGTGGTACTTGGCATTTTGATTCATAAGGTAGAAAATGAAGTAAAGGTAGAAGAACAAAAACTCTGCCTTAATGAGTGCCGCAGCCAAGAGCAGATTTGTCATACCAAATATCCATTATTGTTGGTACATGGGGTATTCTTCCGTGACTATCGTTATTTGAACTATTGGGGCAGAATTCCCAAAGAACTGGAAAAAAACGGTGCGGTTATTTTTTATGGAAATCATCAGTCTGCGGCGTCTGTAGAGGAGAGTGGAAAAGAACTTGCAGAACGAATCAAACAGATTGTGGCAGAAACCGGTTGTGAAAAAGTAAATATTATTGCACACTCCAAAGGAGGGCTCGACTGCCGTTATGCTATTTCAATGCTTGGAATGGATCAATATGTGGCATCTCTTACGACAATCAATACACCGCACAGAGGTTGTGAATTTGCAGACTATTTATTGTCAAAAATTCCGGAGAAACAGCAGAATGCGGTGGCAAAAACCTATAATGCCGCATTGCGTAAATTTGGTGATACCAATCCTGATTTTCTGGCAGCCGTTTACGATTTGACAGCAGAATCCTGCAAAAAAAGAAATGAAGTGGTGCTGGATGCACCGGGAGTCTTGTATCAAAGCGTTGGTTCTAAGCTAAATGTTGCATCTAACGGAAGATTTCCATTGAACTTTACCTATCAGCTTGTAAATTATTTTGATGGGAATAATGATGGATTAGTCGGTGAGAAATCATTCCCATGGGGAGCTTCGTATCAGTTTTTAACAGTGAATGGAAACCGTGGGATTTCCCATGGCGATATGATAGATTTAAACCGAGAGAATTTTAACGGATTTGATGTGCGTGAATTTTATGTAGATTTAGTGAATAAATTACGGTGCCAAGGGTTTTAAATAAAGGAGAATCAATGATTTATTTATCAAGTTTTGCGCTTACCCATACTAAACTTAAAAACCCCAATATTTATCCGTACAATGTATTTTGCAATAAATATGTGGAACCTTTTGTGTTCGCACCGATTACCATTTTTTATGGCAGCAATGGATGTGGCAAGTCTACCTTATTGAACCTGATTGCGCAGAAATTAGGGATAGAAGGAGCCGAGCAGTACGCCTACGGACAAAACTACATCAATAAATATTTGGATGAGTGTGCTTTTGACTATGGCGAAGACGAAAATGGAGTTACGTGTAAGATTCCAAAAGAAAGCAGATATATTAAGAGTGAAGATGTTCTATTTGAGATAAAAAAGATTCAGCAGGAAGACGCCCTAGAGCGCGGCTATATTTATGAGAAAACCAGACAGGGCAGTACAAAAGAGGAAGCAAAGCAGGCCTATCAAAGTTATATTGGGCTTAATTCGGTTGTGGATATTTTACAATTTGCCCAGGAAAAATATTCGAATGGAGAAACGGCAATGCAGATGCTGACGGATATTTTAGTGCCGGATGCATGTTATCTTTTAGACGAGCCGGAGGTTTCGTTGTCTCCACAGAATCAGGTGAAGCTGGCAGAAGAAATCAATACATTAGCACATTACTGCAGCTGCCAGTTTTTGATAGCCACCCATTCCCCATTTTTATTAGGGACTTTGCAGGGAAAAATATATGATATGGACCAGAAAGAAATCGAAGAAAAAAAGTGGAGTGAGTTAGAGAACGTAAAATTCTTTTATGATTTTTTCAAAAAGCATGAAGGGGAGTTCTCATAGATATTTTACAAAGGTAAAAAAGAGACAGGAAATGAAGTTTTCCTGTCTCTTTTCATGTATTATATTACCACAAAAACGCCATTTTTTCAAGTCTTGTAATGAGATAGACGTCATTGTATAATTGGCAGACCTTTAGAGTGAAAGGGAAGGTGTGGTGTTAGAATGAACGAAAAATTTTTTGTGGAACTATGGGATGAAAAAAAAGAGCTTGCGAAAGTGCTGGCAGTAAATGAGAGGACGGCTCCATTTGGACTGACGCTTTCAGAGGAGGAAGCAAAAGTGCTTTTGGCAGATCGGAAAAATAGCCTTATGGAGAAAAAACGAGTGGAATTTGGGGAGGGAATCCTTACGCAGCTTATCGAAACCTTTTGTGATTCTTCTTATCTTTATCAGGACAATTATGTGGAGACGATTGGAAGGCTTTTGGATATTTTTTACGAATACAAAAATGAATCCATGGATGCACTCACGGATGAAGAGTTGCTGTCTTTTATGCAGGAAGCGTTTAACGGAGAGTGCCAGGGCTCTGTGGACTATTTAGAGGAAACTGTTTTAGAAAAAATTGCCAGAGACATTCGAGTAGGGGGAGAACGTTTTTTGCGGGAGAGCAGGAGAAGGAGAGAGATAGAAGATGATAACGTATAAGATGGAGGAACTGTTGCCAATTGTGGCACAATTAAGCCGTAAATACACTTCTGCAGAGAGTACATCCGTAAGTTATGAGAAGGCACAGCAACTTATGGAGGCGGTGCTTTATTGCATTCGAGAACTGGAAGATACACGGCAGAACTTGCCGGTAAATCAAAAAATGCTTTCCCCTGACGAAGCGTATCAGCTTGGGTTAGAAGCTGTCATGCAGAAAGCAAAGGAAACGCAGAAAAAGTATAATGAACTGATCAACATTTTTTGTGATTATGGGAATGAAAATTTGAGGGATACAGTAACGAAAGCAGTTTTTGGATTTTTTAAATTTTATGATCCTATATTTGCACCGCAGAATACTATCATTACAATGGATTACCCGGTGCTTGATTTCGAGCAGGAGTTGCAGGGGATTGATGCAATTGCAGCCTATGTAGAAGCGATATATACAGAGCAATTATTTCTACAAAAAATGCCGGGAGAATATGTATGTAATGTATTACAGCAGTTTCATCCCACTTATCAAAAACAATTTTTTAATATTAGTAGTATTCTGCTCAGACATATTTTGGGAGATATGATGATTGAAAAAAGGTTAGATGTTGTAGCAGTGCAAGGGGATTATCAAAAACTATTTGATTTATTACAGGAAAAATCTATAAAAGAATTACAAAATAAGTTAAATGATTGCTTGCAGACACTAATTCAGAGCAGATATGACGGAGACGAAAGAATAGAAAAGTATTTTGAAAAAGATGTACCTGAATTTTTGATACAATTGAAACAGGTAAAAGAGAAAGAATATTTGAAAAATGTAGTTATATTATAATGTAGAAAACTTACCTTTTCAGATGTTTCGTTTCGTGGTAAAATAACAGAAATTTAAAAGAAAAGTGAGGAAACTATGAAACTTGTATCATGGAATGTAAATGGAATACGTGCTTGTGTGCAAAAAGGATTTTTAGATTTTTTTAAAGAAATAGACGCAGACATTTTTTGCCTGCAGGAAACTAAAATGCAGGAAGGACAGTTAGAACTGGACTTAGAAGGTTATCATCAGTACTGGAATTATGCAGTCAAAAAAGGTTATTCGGGAACTGCTGTTTTTACAAAAAAGGAGCCTTTATCGGTCAGCTATGGAATCGGAATAGAAGAGCACGACCAGGAAGGGCGTGTGATTACCTGCGAATTTGAGGATTTTTATTTTGTAACCGTGTATACACCAAATTCCCAGAATGAGTTGAAACGTCTGGATTACCGTATGCAGTGGGAGGACGATTTCAGAGCATATTTAAAGAAACTGGAGGAAACAAAGCCTGTCATTGTCACTGGTGATATGAATGTCGCTCATCAGGAAATTGATTTGAAGAATCCAAAGACGAACCGGAAAAATGCCGGATTTACCGATGAGGAACGGCAAAAATTTACAGAATTGCTTGACGCAGGATTCATTGATACTTATCGTTATTTTTATCCGGATCAGGAGGGAATCTATTCCTGGTGGTCGTATCGGTTTAAGGCAAGAGAGAAGAACGCAGGATGGCGGATTGACTATTTCTGTGTTTCGGAGTGTTTAAAAGACAGATTGGCAGATGCAAAGATATTGACAGAGGTCATGGGATCGGATCACTGTCCAATCGTGTTGGAATTAAAGTAGTGGATTGTTTGGAGATGACAGAATGTGAATGATTTTTCACAGGGAAAGGTCTGGAAAAATATTGTAGTTCAGGCAATTCCTTTGATTTTGGCACAGTTAGTGCAATTATTATATAACGTGGTAGACCGTATTTATATCGGGCATTTGCCGGAGACGAACAGCATGGCACTCACGGGAATCGGATTGGTATTTCCGCTTACGTCGCTGATTGCAGCGTTCACTAATTTATTCGGAACAGGTGGAGCTCCTCTTTTTGCCATTGCAAGAGGGGCGAAGCAGGAGGAGCGGGCAGAAAAAATATTGGGAAACACATTTTCTCTTTTGCTCGGTTGTTCTATTGTCATGTTTGTCATATGTTATCTGTTTCGAAGACCTGTGCTATACTTATTTGGAGCAAGCGACGCATCCTATTTTTATGCGGATACCTATTTAAGAATCTATCTGTTCGGGACGCCGTTTATTATGCTTTCTACAGGGCTAAATGGTTTTATTAATGCCCAGGGATTCCCGAAAATCGGTATGATGACAACGGTAATAGGAGCCGCCTTGAATTTAATGTTAGATCCGTTGTTTATTTTTGCCTTAGATGGAGGCGTTGCCGGAGCTGCTCTTGCGACGGTAATCAGCCAGGTAGTGTCTGCGGTGTGGGTATTGCAGTTTTTAACGGGAAAAAGAGTGTTGCTTCATATTCGGAAAAATTATATGCGTGTGGATTTCGGACTTGCCAAAGAGATTATGGGACTTGGCATGGCGGGATTTATCATGCAGGGAACGAACTGCTTGGTGCAAGTGGTCTGCAATGCAACGTTAAAAATTTATGGCGGAGATCTTTATGTTGGAATTATGACTGTAGTTAATTCTGTTCGGGATATTTTATCACTTCCAATCAATGGATTAACCAGTGGTTCCCAACCGGTTCTTGGCTATAATTATGGAGCCAAAGAATATGACAGGGTAAAACAGGGAATCCGCTTTACGGCAGTGCTTGGAATCCTATATACGGTGGCAGCATGGTTTTTTATCATTATGGAACCGGAGTTTTTAATCTCTATCTTTACTAATGATGAGGCAATGATCGCATCGGGAATAACAGCATTACATTTGTACTTCTTTGGCTTCTTTTTTATGGCATTTCAGTTTACGGGACAGTCGACGTTTACTGCATTAGGGCATTCGAAGCAGGCAATCTTTTTTTCGCTGTTTCGAAAAGTCATGATTGTAGTACCACTGACGCTTCTGTTACCGAGGCTTGGGCTTGGTGTCAGGGGAGTCTTTCTGGCGGAGCCAATTTCAAATGCTATTGGTGGACTGGCGTGCTTTTTCACGATGTGGCTGACGGTGTATCGAAAGCTGGGAAAGCAAAAAACTAATTGATAGGATTTAAGTGTTAAAAGAAATTATAATTGAGAAAGACGAGTGAGAGGAAAGGGGAAAAAGATGGAAAAATATGCAGTGATTACGGGTGCAAGTTCTGGAATTGGTGTGGAATTTGCGAAAAGACTTGTCAAAAAAGACTACCATTTGATTTTGGTTGCCAGAAGGCAGGAGCGTTTGGAAAAATTGAAAAAGAAACTGGGGACTCCTTGCGACATTATTACAGCAGACCTCGGGAAAGAGGAGGAGTGCTATCGCCTTTTCGAAGAAATCAAGGACAAAGAAATCGAAGTCTTTATCAATAATGCGGGATTCGGTGATTGCGGTGCTTTCTTAGAAGGGGATTTGGAAAAAGAGCTGAACATGATTCAGGTGAATGTCAAAGCGGTTCATTTACTTACAAAATTAGTCCTAAGAAAAATGGAAAAACAGAATGCAGGCTATCTGCTTAATGTGGCTTCTTCGGCAGGACTGATGGAGGCAGGTCCGTATATGGCAACCTACTATGCGACCAAATCTTACGTGACAAGCCTGACGCAGGGAATCGCGCAGGAATTGAAGGAAAAAGGAAGCAATGTCTACATAGGCTGTCTTTGCCCGGGACCTGTGGATACAGAATTTAATAATGTGGCAAATGTAGAATTTGCGTTAAAAGGAATCACGCCGGGATATTGCGCTTCCTATGCGTTAAAGCAGATGTATCGCAAGAAAGTCGTTATTATTCCGACATTACAGATGAAAGCGGCGATGACGTTCGGAAGATTTTTGCCAAGGAGTATCTATGTAAAAATTGCCTCACATCAGCAGAAAAAGAAAATTTATAAGTAGATTTCGAAAAGGACTTGCTTCATTGAAAAATGATGCAAGTCCTTTTGGCTGGGCAAAAGCTGGGTGCCAGGTGGCAGAAAGTTATGATGTCATGCAAGATTTTGTCAAATAGATGTCTCACAAGGCTCTTTGGAATCGGAATCGCCACAAGAAAGCAGACGAATATAGTGGTTTGCTTCCCGGAGTACGTGATCGGCAAGCAGTGGCAGAATGATGGAGGCAATCTGACCATTTAAGATACCTTTTGTACCGGTTTCTTTGAATTCACGGTATTGTAAAGTCTGTTCTAATGACCTACGGCGAAGTTCTCTGGTAGCGATGGAATCCTGACTTTTTGCAAGTTCTAAAAGTTTGTGATAATTGCGGGCAAAGTCATCAGCAGTCTGAATCAAATCGTCTTCACATGGGTCTAACAGACCGCGAATGAACAAGGCGTGTTCCATCATAATCTGATTCCAGAAATTTTCCGTTGCCTGCAAATCTTGATAATTATGACAACGGTCATTGTTTAAATCTTCGATAATATTTCGATATAGTCTAGCTTCTCGTAAAATGTGTTCAATTAGCAATGGATAGTTCGTTGTAAAAAGCTGCTGGTTTCTCACGGCGCGCAGGATATTTTCCTTAAAAGAAATCAGACCATTCAGCAGACGGAGAGCACGTCGGTTGAGCCTGTGAATTAAGCGGAATAATTCGGAATGTTCGCTGCAGGAATTGGCGGCGTGTAAATGGTGTTCTGCTCTTGTGATGCGGGTGTCAATTGGAATTCCGCTTAAGAAAGAAGTCCGCTGCTCTGCAGGAAGGGTAAAAGAGGTGACAAGCTCATCGGATTTTAAAATATCACAGTTGACTCTGCCGTTTGCAATACGCAGTACATCACGAAGCAGTTCTTCAAATTGATTACGGAACCAATCCGCCTGCTGTATCCAGTTTTTGTCTTTACATGGAAAACCGGCTTCAAGAAAGAGGGAATGCTCCTTCATGATGCGGGCAAAAAATAAATGTGTTTCTATGGATAATGTTACAAAATTTTGCATGAATTGACGCTTTCTAGATTTGATATTCTGTATAATATATGGCAAAATAAAGATTGTGTGAACATATATCAAAAAATTCAGGAGGACGATAATATGCCATTTATTGATTCAAAAGTAAGCGTAGCAATCAGCGAGGCACAGGAAAAAGAATTAAAAACAAGATTAGGTCAGGCAATCGCTTTGATTCCGGGAAAAAGTGAGTCCTGGTTAATGACAGGATTTGAAGATAACTATCATTTATATTTTCGCGGAGACAACAGCCAACCGACAGCATTCATTGAGGTAAAAGTTTTTGGACAGGAGAATCCATCTGCATTCGAAGCATTGACAGCTGAAATTACAAAAATATTTGGCGATGTGCTGGGAATTGCGGCAGATCATATTTATATCAAATATGAAGCCGTAACAAACTGGGGCTGGAACGGGGGAAACTTCTAAAATAGTTCCAATCTATCACCTACGAAAAATTGTGATTTTCCAAAAGAAGACAAAAAAACAGCATTTCTTGACGCTTGCAAATATAGTATGATACTATTATGCGGAGTGGGGAAAGGGTTGTTTACAATGGAGATTGGGAAAAAGAAAAGTGTTATCATAGGAATTTTAATAGGCATAGTGTTGCTGGGACTCATTGGCATATTCTGTCATTTTTTCAGACAGAATACAGGCAATGGGGAAGAAGTGGTTACTTTAATCACTTATGGCAAACACTATGCCTTTATTTGTGATACAGAAGATACCGGTGAAATGTGGGAATCTGTTTATCAGGGAGCAAAAGCCTATGGAGAGGAACATGATATTTGTGTCGAATGGTTTGGAAGTGACCTTGTAGAAAAATATTCAAAGAGTGAATTAATGAATATGGCAATTGCTGCAAAAGTAGATGGCATTATGATACAAGGGGATGATAGTAGCGAGATGAATAAGCTGGTCAACCAGGCGGAAGAAGCTGGGATACCGGTGATTGCAATGTGGGCAGACTGCTATGGAAGTTATAGAACGTCGTTTGTAGGTATGAGTTCCTATAATTTGGGACAAGAATATGGAAATTATATTGTAAAAATCAGAAGTGAATCGGACGAATCTGTTTTGGCAGTTATCCGTTCAAGTGAAAATGATTCGAGTGAAAAGCTTATTTTTGCAGGACTAAAGGAGACGTTATATGCGGTTGATGGGACGGATTACCAAGTGGAGACTTTGATTGTAGATGATGCGGCTTCCTACAGTATGGAAGAAAGTGTTCGGGAACGATTGCTGTCTGAAGAAGAGATGTCGGATATTGTGGTATGTTTTGATGAGCAGACCACCGATATTTTTTCGAGACTGGTAGTTGATTATAATCAGGTAGGAGAATCCGAAATTATTGGATTCTATAGTTCCAACAAGAGTATCCAGGCAATTGAAAGTGGCGTAATGACAGCGACTTTATCTTTTGATAGCGAAAAGCTAGGAGAAAGTTGTGTTCAGGCATTGGAAACTTATATGGAGACAGGATATGTCAGCGATTATATTCCGGTAGAGATTGAAACCATTTCTTCTGAAAATGTAAAGGAGTGGGCAGATGAATAAAGAGGGATTATCTATTTGGAAAAAAGTAAATTTACTGATTATTACGTGCGGTATTACCATTTTACTCGTAAACCTGATTGTTTGGAAAAATGCAGATGACAACGTAAGAAAAATTGACAGCGTTTATGGCAGCAATGTAAGTTTAAACGAATTGCAGGAAAAACTCGAAGCAGTGCAGGAATATATGACCGTATATTTAGATGACAAAACATCGGATTCTATGGAAGCATATTATAGCGCTGTCGAGGATTATGAGGCGGTTATTCAGGAATTAGAGGAAGAGGCAACCAATAGTCAGAGCAAATTAATGGAAAAGAATATCCGGAATTTGTCGGAGACTTATTTGGACGTAGCAAATGAAACAGTGGAGGCAAAACGTGCCAGGAATGTAGAAAAATACAAAGAAGATTATGAGGAAGCGGAAGAACTCTATTCTTACATACAGACCTATGTTTATAGTCTGAATAATGCACAGTTTAAAAACAATGCAAAGCAGTATCATACATTGCTTGAAACCCTGCATTATACGGAGTGGATGAACCTAGTTATTATGATAGGTGTTATCGTGGTGGTTCTGCTCGTAATATCGATTGTAGTAAGAAGAATGACTTATTTAGAAGAAGTGAAAGAAAGCATGCGTTTGGAAAATATGCTGTTAGAAAAAGAGCATGAAATGGAAAATGAAAGGAAAGATGCCCAGTTAAAATATTTGCAGGCACAGATTCATCCGCATTTTTTATTCAATTGCCTGAATGCAGGTGCACAGCTTTCCATGATGGAAAATGCACCGCGAAGCTATGAATATACGCAGAATCTGGCAGAGTTTTTCCGTTATAATCTAAAGAAGCAGGACGAGGTGACATTGGCAGAAGAATTGGAGTTAATTGACCACTATATCTATATCTTAAATGTGAGATTTGCCGGAGAAATCCATTATGAAAAAAATGTGGATGAGAGTCTGACGGATCTTCGGATGCCGGGAATGATTCTACAGCCGATTGTGGAAAACAGTGTCAATTATGGCATTCGCGATATCATGCGGGAAAAGAAGATTGAGATTGAAGTTTCGGCGATGGATGAGCTGGTCTGCATCTGCGTCCGGGATAATGGAATTGGAATTTCCGAAGAAAAAATCAAAGAGATTATGGAAGGAAAAAATGTCAAATCCGAGTCCTCCGATTCGAATGGAGTTGGAATGACGAATGTATGGAACCGTTTGAAACTATATTACAATACGGACGAAGTTATGACCATTCAAAGTCTTGGGGAAAATGTTGGAACGGAGGTCATGTTATATCTGCCATATAATGGAGGGGGAGAAGATTAAAATGCTGAAAATCATGATTGCGGATGATGAGGGAATTGTAATTGAAGCGCTAAAGTACATTATAGAGCATCATTTAGAAGAGCCTTATATGATTGAAAGTGCAAAGACAGGAAGACAGGTGATTGAACTTGCGGAGCGATATCGTCCGGATATTGCATTTATGGATATCCAGATGCCGGGAATTAATGGAGTAAAAGCAATGCAGGAAATCCGTAAGACCAATCAGGATGTCTTATTTATTATTGTCAGTGCCTATGAAAAGTTTGATTATGCAAAGGATGCAATTTCTATCGGGGTGCTGGATTATCTGAATAAACCGATTAATAAGGATAAAGTATTAGAAGTATTAGACAGAGGCATTGCGCAGGTAAAAGAGAATCAGAAGCGAAGAGCCGACGAATTAGAAATCCAGGAAAAATTAGAAACGGTACTTCCTGTCATTGAAACAGGAATGATTTATTCGATTCTTTTTCAAGAGGATTTTTCGGAAGAGATTGAAAATTATTGCAGACTATTAGGAATCCAGGAAAAAAGCGGCTACATTATGGTAATTCGCTTCGGAGAATCGGTACAAAGTGGAAAACTGACTAATAGTATTGGAACAGCAGTCAAGACACAGCAGTCTTATGAAAAATTGCGTGGAATCGTAAAAGAATATACGAACGGTGTGGTGGGTGCCATGATGGGAAATAACGTCATTGTACTGGTGCCGGCTAAAAAAGAAGGGGAAGAATATGAGACACGAATTGCATCTATTGATAAAATGCGTGAAATGGCAAGAATGTTAAAACAAAATATCGGTGGAGAGTTTCGAATTGGAATGGGAAGTATCCTGTCTTTGGAAGATATGTCAGCGTCTTATCATGAAGCGTTAGAAGCTTTGCGCACCAGCAAGGCAACCGTTGCTCATGTAAAGGATTTACCGATTGGATGCCAATACGAGGGAAATTATCCAATCGAGGTAGAGCGAAAATTGTTTGCAGCAGTTGAAAATGGAGACAGGACGGGGGCAAAAGAAGAAGCTGTCCGCTTTTTTGAATGGATGGAACAAAACTGTGAGGGAAACACGGAAGACATCCGATTAAAGGCGTTAGAGTTTGTTCTGTGGTCAGAAAAAATCGCCTATCAGAGCGGTGGTATGACTTATCGTTTTTTAGATCGCCACACCTATTTAAAAGAAGTGCTAGAGGCAGAGAGAATGGAAGAACTCCAAAGCTGGTTCTTGCAAAAGATTGATTGTGCTGCAGAAAATGTGAAGGCAAAGAAAAAGGAATCAGCCCATGATTTGATTGATCGTGCGAAAAAATATATTTCAGAAAACTACAAAGATATTTCACTAGATGTAATATCCAGGTATTTAGACATCAGTCCTTATTACTTCAGCAAACTTTTTAAAGAAAAAACAGGCGCGAATTTCATTGATTATGTGACGGATTATAAGCTACAAAAAGCAAAAGAAATGATTCAGGACAATACAAAAAGCATGAAGGAAATCTGCATGGATATTGGTTATGCAAATCCAAATTACTTCAGCTATATTTTTAAAAAGAAGGTTGGCGTTACACCTTCAGAATACCGGGAGGGGTTACAGGTATGAAAAGAATTGTAGCATTGCTGATTGCAGCAACTATTTTTCTTACAGCATGTGCGGGGACGGAAAAAATGCAGGAAAATCAGAAAGAGCAGGAGGAAGAGGTTTCCATAGGACTCTGCTTTGATACATTTGTAGTTGAAAGATGGTTAAAAGACCGTGATGTTTTTACCTATACTGCGACGGAGCTTGGAAAAAAGGTGGAGGTGCAGAATGCAAATGGAAATGTGGAAAAACAGCGGGAGCAGATTCAGCATTTTATCGATATTGGAGTAGAGGCGATTGTAATTGTAGCGGTGGATGCAGATGCTATTTTGGATTTGCTTGAAACAGCACATGAGAAGAAAATAAAAATCATTGCCTATGACCGTTTAATAGAAGATACTTATGTTGATTTGTATATCACATTTGATAATTACCAGGTGGGAACTTATATGGCGGATGCCATAGAAGAAGGACTGAAGGAAGAGAGTGGTCGGAAAGTATTGATGATATGTGGACCGGAAACCGATAAAAATGTGGCGATGGTGGAAAGGGGATTTATAGATCAGGCAGGCTCCTATGAGTTTGAAATTTTAGACACTTATTATGCAAGTGGATGGCGTTCCGAAAATATTGAAACTTATGTAAAAGAAAATCCGGATATTTTTGAAGAGGCAGATGCAATCATGTGTGGAAATGATAATCTTGCCGGAGCTGTGGTGCAAATCCTTTCGGAAAACAGACGAGCAGGACAGGTCGTGGTAACAGGACAGGATGCTGATCTAGATGCTTGTCAGCGTATTGTAGAAGGAACACAGACATCTACTATATACAAACCGGTAGGACAGATGGCAAAGATGGCAGCAGAGTTAACTGTGGAAATGATAGAAGGAAGAGACATCACAGAAACGGTGAAGGATACTGTAGAAAATGGATATGGAGCCATTCCTTATGTTGGACTTTCCCCGGAACCGGTGACAAAGGATAATATGGATGAAGTCATTATAGACAGCGGTTTTCATTTAAAGGAAGATGTCTATTTAAATGTACTTCAGTAGCTTCTTTTTTTTTGAACACAAAAAAACATAGCAAAAAATCGTAAGTCGGTGTCCGGAAAAAGTAAAATTTAATAGAAAAAGACAAATAAACATCCTCTTCTTTGGGATATAGTTATTTTTGCAAGGAACAAAAAAACTATATGCAAAGGAGAGGTTTTTTTATGAAGAAAAGATTTTTAAGTATGTTACTTACGATGGGGCTAGCAGCAACTACATTGTTTGGATGTGGTACTACGGATGAGACAACAAAAACAGAAAGTGGGGAAACCAATAACGCAGCTGAAGATGGAAGCGTACAGGTGGGGATTGTACTTCCAACGAAAGATGAACCAAGATGGTTACAAGATCAGGCACAATTTGAAAAGATTTTAGGAGATGCGGGTTTTACAAATCAGGTTTTGTTTAGCCAAGGTTCCTCTGCAACAGAAAAAACAAATGTAGAAACTTTAATTTCAAAAGGAATTGAAGTATTGATTATTTGTCCACAGGATGCTACCGCGGCAGCAGCGGCAGTTGAGGAAGCAAAAGAAGCAGGGGTAAAGGTTATTTCCTACGACCGTCTGATTACAGATACAGAAGCAGTTGATTACTATACAACATTTGACAGTTTTTCTGTAGGTGTAGCACAGGGACAGTATTTAATTGATAACACAGAGGGAAGCGGTATTCCACTTTATCTTTATACCGGAGCAGCAACAGACAATAATGCATTTATTTTCTTCGAGGGTGCATGGAGTGTGTTAGAACCAAAGATTGAAGATGGAACGTTTGTCATTGCCAATTCAGAGCAGGCAGAGAGTTTTGTAGGAAGCGGAGAATTGACACGTGATGATGAAGCGGCAATTATCGGACAGACGACAACTAACTGGGATTTTGATACTGCAAAAAAATTAGCAGAAGCAAATCTTACAGCAGCAGATGACAGCTTAAAAGGTGACGTTGCAATTCTTGCACCAAATGATGGAACCGGACGTGCAATTGCAGATGCATTTGCAGCAGATGCAGGAATTACAAGCTACATTGTAACAGGTCAGGATAGTGAGAAAGCATCTGTACAGTACATTATCGATGGAAAACAGTCTATGACAGTATTCAAAGATACCCGTACTTTAGCAGCAGACTCTGTAGCGATGGCACTGGCAATTTTAAATGGGGAAGAGGTAGAAACAACAACAACTTATAACAATGGTGTTGTTGATGTACCAGCAAAACAAACGGATATTGTAGTTGTGACAAAAGATAATGTAAAAGAAGCACTAGTGGATTCCGGATATTATGATGCATCCGAATTTACCGGACTGGAATAGAAATATTTTGCAGGGCATGCCAAAAACATGTCCTGCAATCATCGTGGGAATAGAGGAGGGATAAATCCGTGGGTGACTATATTCTGGAAATGAAAAAAATTGAAAAGGTATTTCCCGGCGTAAAAGCGTTAGACAATGTTAATTTTTCGGTAAAGCGTGGAGAAATTCATTGTCTGGTAGGGGAAAATGGAGCAGGAAAGTCAACTTTGATGAAGGTGCTTTCCGGAGTATATCCATATGAAACCTATTCCGGAGATATTGTATACAATGGTGAAGTGCAGAAATTCAAGGGAATTGCAGATAGTGAGAGGGTCGGCATTGCCATTATTTATCAGGAATTAGCATTGATACCGGAATTGACGGTATATGAAAATATATTTTTCGGGCACGAGATTATAAAAAATAAGGTAGTTGATTGGAATGAAACAATTATCAGGGCAAAAAAGGAATTGGAAAAGGTTGGATTAGGACATATTGATCCGTCTACAAAGGTCAAAGATCTGGGAGTAGGTCAGCAGCAGTTGATTGAAATTGCAAAAGCACTCAGCAAAAATGTAAAGCTGTTGATTTTAGATGAACCGACATCTTCTTTAAATGAAGATGATAGCCAGAATCTTTTAGAATTACTTCGCGAATTAAAATCACAAGGTGTGACGAGCATCATGATTTCACATAAATTAAAGGAGATTACAGCAATTGCAGATACGGTAACTGTGCTTCGTGATGGAAGTACAATTTGCTCCATGGATGCGCATGAGAGGCAGATTACGGAAGAAGAAATTATACAGCATATGGTGGGACGCAAAATTGATAATATCTATCCGAAACGTGAAAAGAAAAGTATTGGTGAAGTTGTATTTGAATTAAAAGACTGGACCGTAGAAGATCCTGCAAGAAATAACCGGGAGATTCTCCACAAGGTTAACATGAAAGTACATAAAGGTGAAATTGTTGGATTACAGGGGCTGATGGGAGCAGGCAGAACAGAATTGGCACTCAGTATTTTTGGAAATACCAAAAAGTATCGGATTACAGGAGGCAGTCTGTATATGAAAGGACAGGAGAAACGTTATCATACGCCAAGTGCTGCCATCAAAGATGGGCTTGCCTATGTAACAGAAGACAGGAAAGGAAATGGACTGATTCTGATACAGGATATCCGTTACAATATTTCCATTGCAAATTTAGACGCATTAACAAAAGGACTATCTATTGATGCCAATAAAGAAATTCAAATCGCAAATAACTACAAAGAATCTATTAATATTAAAGCTCCGTCCATAGAACAAAAGGTTGGAAATTTAAGTGGTGGAAACCAACAGAAGGTACAGCTGGCAAAATGGATGTTTGTGGAACCAAATGTATTGATTTTGGATGAACCGACACGAGGAATTGATGTTGGGGCAAAATTGGAGATTTATACATTGATGAATCGCCTGGTAGAAGAAGGAATGAGTATTATTATGATATCCTCAGAACTTCCGGAAGTACTTGGAATGAGTGACAGACTTTACGTGATGTCAGAAGGAACAATTACCGGGGAGTTTTCTGCTGAAGAGGCAACAGAAGAAAAGATAATGGCATTAGCTGTAAAATCGTAGGAGGACAGAACATGAGTGAAAAGAATCAGACAAAGACTTCCGGAGAAGTTGGTCTTGGAAAAGAGATTGGAAGTCTGTTAAAAAATAATGTCAGAGGTTATATGATGTATATTGCACTTGTTGCAATTATGATATTTTTTAATTTCAAAACAAATGGAGCTTTTATGACAGCGCAAAATATTACGAACCTTGTCAATCAAGCAGGATACGTGGCAGTGCTGGCAATTGGAATGACAATTATTTTGATTTTAGTACAGATTGACTTGTCTGTCGGATTCGTGGCAGGATTTTCAGGAGCCATTGTAGCAATCCTGATGACAAGATATGGGCTGTCCGAATGGCTGGCAATTCCAATTGTTATGATCTTAGGTTTGTGTATTGGAGCTTATCAAGGATTTATCATTACGAAATTTAAAGTACCGGCATTTGTTACAACTTTGGCAGGTATGTTTATTTTCCGTGGATTATTATCTCTTTCCTTACAGAAGACAGGAACTATTATTATTCCAAACAAGGGATTTAATGCACTTTCCAATGGTTGTATTCCAGACCCGACTTCCAATCATCTGATTACAATTTTAATTGGAATAATTGGTGTGATACTGGTATGTATATCTCTAATCCGCAGCAGACAGAATAAGAAAAAATATAATTTTAAGGTATGTTCTACACCGATTTTTGTTTTAGAGTTAGTCTTTATTGCAGCTATTGTTATGGTAGTGGTAGCGCTGTTGGCAAGCTATAATGGACTGCCTTGGACAGCCGTTATTGTAGGTGTAATTTTATTGATTTACAATTTTATGTTAAATAAAACAAAGCTTGGTCGTGCTATCTACGGAATCGGTGGAAATGCGCAGGCGGCAGAATTATCCGGAATCAACGTAAAACGTGTTATGATGTTTGCATTCTGCTCCATGGGACTTTTAGCATCGGTAGCAGGTATTTTATTTACATCCAGATTACAGTCCGCAACTCCGACTGCAGGTACTGCATTTGAAATGGATGCCATTGCATCTTCCTACATTGGTGGTGTAGCAGTAAGTGGTGGTATTGGAAAAGTTACAAACACCATCATTGGTACTTTGATCATTATGTCGCTTACAAATGGTATGAATTTGATGGGAGTTGACATCTCCTATCAGTATGTTGTAAAAGGAATTATCTTCATTATTGCCGTTGCATTTGATGTAAGATCCAGAGCAGCAGCAAAATAAAACATTTCATACTCTCTTTCTGATAGGCACCATGCCAACAAAGGAATTAAGATTCCTCTTTTGGTATGGTGCTTTTTCCTTGGATTAAAATTGGCAATGTGGTATAGCTTTGAATTAGAAGATCCGGGTATTCTAATTTTCGAAGCATCATATTTCCGGCTTGAACACCCATGTCGTATACATTGATATCGACAATGGTAAGAGCTGGGTCGATGATGCTGGAATACGGATATCTATCAAACGTAAGAAGGGCAATATCGTTGGGAACGGATAAGGAAAGCTCCTGTAAGGCTTTTGTTACACCTAATGCAAGAGAACTGTTTTCGCAAACAATCGCTTGTGGAAGCGGAGTATTTGCTTTTCGCAATAATTTTAGCGTGGTTTCGTAAGCTCCCAGACGTGTTGCATTGGTATATCCGATTTGTTCTTTGGAAATGTGCTGATTATGATTTAGCATTCCTTTTAAAAAGCCTTTCAGACGTTGATTCGAAATGGCATCGCTTTTCCTTCCGGCAATGAAAAGAACATCGGTGTAGCCGCAGAGAACCATATGGGCGGCAGCGTATTCTCCAGCAAGTGCATGGTTCGTGTCAATCCAGCATAGACGGTCATCATATTCAGGATGTCCAATTACAATATGCGGAATATTTTCTTTTGCAATCAAATGGGCAAGATCCTCATTGACAGCAGAACCGTGGATGATTAGACCATCGGCGGAGCGTCTTTGGATTTCTGCCATGGCACGTTCACCTGGAAACGTTTCTTCAGAAGTATCGACAAGAGTAAGCGTATAATTATGTGCGGTTAATGTGTGGTGGACTCCGCACATAATATCAAACATATGCGGATTCTGATAGGCAGTATCTTTGCCTAGGTTTGTAAGATAAACAATGTTTTGGGTGGATTGTCTGGCAAAGCTGACAGCCCTGGAATTTGGAATGTAATGTAGTTTTTGGATTGCGGCATTGACTTTGGCGGCGGTTTCCGGAGAAATGGTACTCCAGTTGTTAAGTACTTTAGAGACAGTGGACTTAGATACGCCGGCTTCATTGGCAACGTCTGTAATTGTAACTGACATAAAGACCTCCTAGAAAAAGTGACAAATATATGTTTTTAGTATAGCGGTTTCCTAACAAAAGTCAATCAACAATATGAAAAAATGTTGTTTTTATAGGAATAAAACGATAACATAAAGATATCAGCAGAACAAAAAACTGCAAAAAATACGAATGGGAAAGGAAAACGGTTTCCGAGGAGGTAGAAATGAAGAAAAAGAGTTTGGCAGCTTTATTGGTAATGACAATGGCGGTATCCTTAGCAGCAGGATGTGGTGCAAACGGAGAGGAAGGCGAAGTGCAAAAAGAGGGGAATCAGCAGAAAGAAAGCGAGATACCAGCAGGAGAAAATGCAGATGGGACGGCTTCTGCAGATGCAATACAAAATTTGATTGCATCAACAGATGGACCAGTAGATTTAACACTATGGTGTGCAGAGACAGAGGAATATCAAAATGTTATGGCACAGTTAGTGGAAGAATTTAAGGAAGAGTATTCTGAGGTAGAGTTTAATATTACGATAGGGGCTGAATCGGAGGCAAATTGTAAGGATGATGTGCTTGCAGATGTGGAGACGGCAGCAGATGTCTTTGTTTTTGCAGATGATCAGCTGATTGATTTGGTAAATGCAGGAGCATTACAGAGTATCGATGCTACGTTTACTTATGACCCGTCTGAAGCAAATGCAGCAGCAACTGTGGAGGCGGCTTCAGTAGATGGAACATTATATGCCTATCCATTAACGGCGTCGAATGGCTATTTTCTATTTTATAATAAAGAGTATTTGACAGAGGAGGATGTTTCTTCCTGGGATAATCTTCTTGCAGCAGCAGAAGCACAGGGAAAAACAGTCGGCATGGAAGTTTCCGGTGCATGGTACTTATATGGATTCTTTTCAGGGGCAGGCTTAGATATGTACCGGAATGAGGACGGCTCTAATACCTGTAACTGGAATGCAACAGATACCAAATATACAGGGGCAGATGTTGCAACAGCTGTTTCTGAAATTTGTAAAAGTAGTGCAATGGTGAATTGTGTCAATGAAGATGCGCAGGCATTTGCTTTGAATGGAGAAATGATTGCGGATGTAAATGGAACATGGGCAACGACCGGTTTTATGGAGGCATATGGAGATGGATATGCAGCAGCAAAATTACCGACCTTTACGGTAAATGGAGAACAGGTTCAGATGGGCTCATTTGCAGGATATAAATTTGTTGGAGTGAATTCTTATTCGAAAAATACCGGATGGGCAATGTTATTAGCAGAATATATTACAAATGAACAGAGCCAGAAAGCAATTGGAATTGCAACAGGAGAAGGTCCTTCGAACTTAAATGCAGCAGCATCTGAAGAAATTGCTTCTGCACCAGCGTTGGCAGCATTAAGTGAGCAGGCAGAATATGCAGATTTACAGAGAGTTGGAAATAATTATTGGGATCCGGCAGCAGCATTAGGTCAGGCATTGGTAGATGGAAATTATACAGATGTGCAGGCATTGTTAGATGATGCGGTAGAAGGTATTACACAACCGGCTGGGGAATAGGATATTTTGGCAGTTCATATGTGTCAGGCATATGAACTGCCAAAAAAGATACTTGTAAGTTGAGAGAGGCTTTGGTATGAAAAAAGGAATTCATGCGTTAAAAAAATATGGCACAGATTTTTTGGCTGCAATCCGATACGGGGATATCTGGACTCGTTTGTCATTACTGCTTATGGGAGCAGGCTATTATGGAAGGGGTCAATTTGCAAAAGGGACTTTGTTATGTTTGATTCAGGCAGCATTTTTCTGTTTTACAGGAAGGTGTTCCTGGCAATATATTAGGAAATTGAATACACTTGGAACAGTGCAGAGAGAGGAAATTCTGGATTTGGCGTCATTGACGAAAACAGTAAATGAATATGATAATTCACTTCTAATTTTATTGTTTGGCATTATCGGAATTCTTGTTATTCTGGCATTTGTTCTTTTATATATGGAAAATATGAAGGTAGTATACCGCCTCCAGCTTGCAAAAGAAAAAGGAGAACATATTAATAATTTTAGGGAAGATTGCAGGGAACTGGTGAATGAAAAATTTCATGTTACGCTTTTGACGTTCCCGGCTATTGGTGTACTTCTTGTGAATATTATTCCAATTTTATTTATGATTTGTATTGCGTTTACAAATTATGATATGGATCATCAGCCACCTACCTATTTATTCACATGGGTGGGGGTGGATAATTTTAAAATGTTGTTTACATCTACAACTACAGTTACTTTTGGATATGTATTTGTGCGTGTACTGGCGTGGACGCTGATATGGGCAGTGGTGGCTACCTTTTCTACTTATTTTGGTGGTATTTTATTGGCCAAATGGATTAATGACAAAGCGGTACGTTGGAAAAAAATGTGGCGTACTTTATTCGTAATTACGATAGCGATTCCGCAGTTTGTAACATTGCTTCTTGTAGGTAAAATGTTTGGTGATTATGGAATCGTTAATAGTGCCTGCAATAAAATTGGATTAACTGTTTTTTTGAAGGAAATCGGGTTGGTGAGTGAGGGACTTTCCTATATTCCATTTCTCTCGAAACCGGGATGGGCGCATGTCATGATTTTGCTGATTAACCTTTGGGTTGGAATTCCATATCAGATGTTAAGTGCAACCGGGATTTTATTAAATATACCGGATGAGCAGTTAGAAAGTGCAAAAATTGATGGAGCAAATGAATTTCAGATTTTTTGGAAAATTACAATGCCGTACATGCTTTTTGTAACAGGTCCTAGTCTGATTACGGCGCTGATTTCGAATATTAATAATTTTAATGTTATTTATCTTTTGACAAGTGATTATGTAACTGCAAATATGAGTTATGCAAATTCCAATGCAAAAGAAGTCGACCTTCTGGTAACATGGTTATTTACCTTAACCAATGATTATTCGAACTATAAAATGGCATCGGTAATCGGAATCTGCGTATTTCTTATTTGTGCAGTTTTAACGCTGATAGGGTTTAGAAGGTTGATTGAAGGAAACAGAGAGGAGGAATTCCAGTGATGAAAAAGAAACTAAGTGCGATTGGAAAACATATCAGACTGGCGATTCTTGCCTTTATCTGGCTGATTCCGATTGTCTGGCTTTTTGTAACTTCATTAAGTGCTTACAAGGGAATCAATACGATGCATTTTTTTCCGACAGAGTGGTCGCTTGATAATTATGAGCAGCTATTTTTTCGCCCGGATACAGTTGCTAATTTCCCAGCATGGTTTCAAAATTCGATGATTATTGGGGTATGTTGTTGTGTAATTTCTACACTTTTTGTGTTGATGGTAGCATATGCCATGAGCTGTATGCGGTTCCCGGCAAGGAAACCTTTGATGAGTTTTTCAATTATTCTTGGAATGTTTCCGGGTGTACTTTCCATGATAGCAATTTATTTTGTAATGAAATTAATTGGTCTGTCAAACAGCTTATTGGGGTTGATTGTGGTATATTCGGCTAGTTCCGGTTTGGGATATTTAATATGTAAAGGTTTTTTTGACACGATTCCGGCATCTTTGCGGGAATCTGCAAAATTAGAAGGTGCATCCCAACTTACAATTTTTACAAGAATTGTAATTCCACTTTCGAAGCCAATGATTGTATATACGGTGATTAATTCCTTTTTAATGCCATGGATGGATTTTGTAATGGCGAAATTAATGATTCGTTCTAAAAATCCGGCAGACTGGACGGTAGCAATGGGGCTTTTTAATTTAGTGCAGAGAACATTGGTGGGGAATTATTTTTCTGTCTTTTGTGCAGGAGGAATTATCGTGGCAATCCCGATTTCTATTTTGTTTATTCTGATGCAAAAATTTTATGTAGAAGGTATTACAGGCGGAGCAGTGAAAGGTTAAAAAGAAATGAAAAAAGAGGCGATTTTACATATACCACTTTCTCAGTTTGCATATCAAGAGAAAGAAAATAAACTTATCATTCGGTTGAGAGCTGCAAAAAACGATTTAGACAGTTGTATTCTTTTTTATGGTGATAGGGTGGACCCGGTGGAACCAATACGAACAAAACAGTTAGAAATGAAAAAAGCGGCAACGGATGATTTATTCGACTATTTTGAAACGGAAATGAAAGATCATTACACAAGAGTTTGCTACTATTTTAAAGTAAGTGATGGGAAGGAAACGTGGTTTTATTGTGAACGCAATTTTTGCGAAGAAATGACTTGCAGCAGGACAGAATATTTCCAGTTTCCGTATCTGCGCAGAGAAGATCAGATTGCTGTGCCGGAGTGGGCAAAAAATGTAGTGATGTATCATATTTTTCCGGATAGTTTTGCCAGTGTAAAACGTGGCATAAAGCAAGAGGCTCAGATGCAGGAAATAAAAGAGAAGGGTGTAACTTCAAAAGAAGAGAAAATATGTTGTACGAGAAGTAATCTGGGGGGGACACTAAAGGGTGTAGAGGAAAATCTGGATTATTTGGAAGAGCTTGGGGTGAATTGTATTTATCTAAACCCTATCTTTGCTGCCAATTCTTATCATAAGTATGATACCATTGATTATTTTCAGGTGGACCCATGTCTGGGAAACAAAAACGACTTAAAAAATCTGGTGAGAGCATGCCATAGAAGAGGGATTCGCGTTTTGCTAGATGGTGTGTTTAATCACTGTGGGCCAGATTTTTTTGCATTTGGGGATGTCTTGGAGAAAGGGAAGAAATCGCCTTATTATGATTGGTTTTATGACATGCCGGAACCAATACGATATGAAGATCCTCCTAGTTATGAGGCGTTTGCATATGTAAAAGAAATGCCAAAATTAAATACCGGAAATCCGGAAGTGGAAAACTATTTTATTGAAGTTGGAACCTACTGGATAACGGAGGCGGATATTGATGGATGGCGTCTGGATGTTGCAAATGAAATCAATCATGATTTTTGGAGACACTTTCGGAAAGCAGTTCGTTCGGTAAAACAGGATGCGTTTTTAATTGGAGAAATCTGGGAAGATGCAGGCGTATGGCTACAGGGAGATCAGTTTGATTCTACAATGAACTATCGTTTTTCTTATTTATGCAGAGATTTTTTTGGACAAAGAAAACTGACGGTTTCGGAGTTTGATGCTCAGATTCAAAAGATGATTTATCGTTATCCGGCTATAGTTAGCCTCGCACAGATGAACTTTTTGGATTCACATGATATACCGAGATTTTTAAGTTCCTGTCAGGGGGAACGAAAAAGAATGGAATTAGCATTTTTTTATTTGTTTATGGGGTATGGAATTCCATCTGTTTTTTACGGCGATGAATATTATGTGGAGGGTGTGACAGAACCGGAATATCGGAGCGCAATGCCATGGGGAAAAGAAGAAAATGCGATATCGTTTTTTCAAAAATGGATTTCATTCCGAAGAGAACATAGTGCTATTCAAAATGGTTCTTACCGCAGTGTATACTGCAAGGATGAAAATGGAATTTATGCTTTCTTACGCGAGAATAAAGAAGAAAGAATTCTGGTGATATTGAATAATTCTGATAAGGATTATCAGATAGAGCAGGAGTTTCTGGAAAAAGTCCGAAAACTGCAGGGAAAAGAAAGTAGTTTGAAATTACCGGAGATTCTTCCAGCGTTAACAGGAGATGTGTTTTTACTATAATTTGGGAAAGCCCCCCGTTTGGGGGCTTTCCTCTCTTTTTTCATATTTTATTAGAAATTCATTTGAGATTATCTTTGGATTATGTAAACTAAATGGGTATGGGTGAAAAAATAATTTTCATACATCCTAAAAGAATGTAATTTTATAAAAAAAGATGAGATTATGTAAACTAAATGGACGTAGGTGAAAAAAGTAGATTATTACATTCTAAAAGTTTGTGATTTTTGGAATGTAGAGATTTGATTTTTTTGCCTACGTCCATTTGGTTTGCATAATACTAAATAAATGGGAAAATAGGATAGATTTTGGGAGGTAGGAAGATATTTTTCTCATCTACGCCCAAATGGCTTGCATAATGCCGTTATCAGCTATAAGTTGTAAGAATATTTTTGTCACCCGAAACGCCCTAGGAATCTGAAGGGAGCATATGGTATAATGTCGTCAGACATGTTGGAGAAAAGAGAGGAACAGAAAAAGTATGGTAAAAATAGATTTGGTCACAGGCTTCTTAGGGTCAGGAAAGACAACATTTATCAAAAAATACGCCAAGTACCTGATTGACAGTGGGCACAACATTGGTATTCTGGAAAATGACTTTGGCGCAGTGAATGTAGACATGATGCTACTTCAGGACTTGGAGGGAGAAAACTGTGAGCTTGAGATGATTTCCGGTGGATGTGATGTAGACTGTCATAGAAGACGGTTTAAAACAAAGTTGATTGCGATGGGAATGTGTGGTTACGACAGGGTGATTGTGGAACCATCCGGAATTTATGAGGTAGATGAATTCTTTGATGTACTTCACGAGGAACCGCTGGATCGCTGGTATGAAATTGGGAATGTAATTACGATAGTAAATGCAAAGCTGGAAGAAAATCTTTCAGAGGAATCTGAGTATTTGTTAGCATCGCAGTGCGCAAATGCCGGCAAAATTTTACTTAGCAGAAGTGAAGAAGCAACGGAAGAAGAATGCACCCGAACCATAGAACATCTCAATCGGGCATTGGAAAAAGCACAGTGTAAGCGGGTAATAGGAAAAGAAATCATGGTAAAAGACTGGAACCGGTTCACAGAGGAAGACTTCAAGGAAGTACTAACGAGTGGGTTTGTTCCAGAAAGTTATTATAAGAAACTGGATTTTGAACAGAGAAATGCATTTGATACGTTATATTTTATGAATGTTCAAATGCCAGAAGAAAAGTTACGGGATACGATAAGCAGATTGATGAAAGATGGAAACTGTGGTTTGGTCTTTCGTATCAAAGGATTCTTGAAAATAGACGAAGAACATTGGGTAGAAGTGAATGCAACGCAGCATGAAATTCATGTCAATCCAATTAGGGAAGGACAGGAAATTATCATTGTGATTGGGGAAGGATTGCAGGAGAACGCAATTCAGAAATATTGGGAATAATTATTTTGAGAATATTACGCAAAAGATAAAATGTTAGATAAATGGTTCCGGTCGGATGATAAAAAAAGCCAGACGTAAGATGATATGCTCCTCTTATCAAGTAGACAGAAGACATATCAGAAACGTCTGGCTTTTTTGCGATGTGAAGCTTTTATGCACTGCTATATAATTTGTCGTTTAGTCATAAATATCAAAGTACACTTCTTTAATCATGTTGTTTTTGCAATTTGTCTCAATTGTAGAAACTGTAGAATTGACAGTGCTTCGAATGCTGGACTGTGAGCTGGAACTTGGGGTTGTCACACTGTAACCGCTAGGAAGCTTGTCACTGGAAGAACCGGAGAATCCCTGCACGTTACTGAATGTCTTAATGGTAAATGGAGCAATGTAGTAATTATATCCATTATCAAAAGAAATACAGTTTGTAAAGTAAGCGGTGCAGGCACTGTTGTTGTTGTCAAATCCCTTGCTGGAATGTCCGAAAGACAAACAGTTCTTTACGGTTCTGACACAGGAGCTTGTACTGTTGACAGAGCCAAACTTAAATCCGTTTGGATTTCCGTCGTAACTGCTTCCTGTCCAGGTAGAAAGACTAATGGTTCCATCGGAAGTTTTAATGAATTTTCCGGAAGGAAGAGAGAAGGTTCCTTTTGCATAATTGGTTGCAAAAGAAGAATCCTGCGCCATAATCAGTTCTACCAATAATAAATCGGTATCAAGTTCACCGCCATTATTAAAGTCATATTCGCCAGTGAAGATAGTCGGATCGCCATTGTTCCAAACAGCACATTCCTCATAACTTAAGTTATAGGTCAGACCATCTGTTTTATCGTAAGAATCCCAACCATCATCAGAGTTTTCCCATGCATAGCAGCCGTAGAAAGTATTGCCTGTTCCAGCAGCAAGCTTTGGTGCAAAACCGTCTGCATTTCCACCAAGTGTGTAGACATCGCAGTTGCGATAGCTGTAAACAAAGCGAATCGTATTACTGTAAGCACCACTTGTAATCTGTAAGCCGGCATCATTGTTGTAACGGACGATACAGTCTGTTACGGTGTTGTTTCCGGCAGAGCTTCCTTTAATTTGAATTCCGTTGTCAGGTGCTTTTTGGACAATCAGATTTTTCAGGTTGTAGTAACTCCCTGTAATGCGGATACCAACAGCAGAATCAGAAGTTGAGGTTCCGATGTATGAGGAACGGAAGCTGGAGAAATCTAAAACAGGGTAGCTTCCATCGCTGTTTTGCACACCAATAATGGATACGTTTGCATTAGAAGCGGAAAGAGCAATCTGTCCGGTACAATCAATAGAAGTTCCTTTTACATAAATTTTTCCACCACCTGCTTTTTCTGCTGCACTGATAGCAGATACTAAAGCAGAGTAATTTGTGACAACAGTTCCGTCAGAAGTATCCGTGGAACTGCCAGAACTGCCAGAACTGCCAGAACTTCCAGAGGAACTGCTGGAGCCAGGAGCTGAAGTGGATTCAAACACCCAAAGCTGGCAACTGTTTTCATAGTAGGTCCACTGGCAGATATTACCACCATCCGAGGTGCTGAAATTATAAACATCCAGTGCTTTGGTATCAGCACTTGCCTTGGTAAGAATACCATAGTAACCGTTACTGTTTTGCACCGCTTTAAATTTCTGTGGATCAAGTCCGTTAGAAGACCAGAGCTGGATATTTGTTCCGTCACTATTTACTCCATTGTAGACATCTAACATATAGCCGGTTCCATTTTTGAGGGTAAAATAGCCACTTCCCTGATTGGTCAGATACCATTTCTGACCTGCAACACCAGATCCGGTACCCTGCTCTACATTGGCACCATCATAGCCATTGTTATCAGCAACCTGTAAGTATTTCTGGCTGTTGATATTTTTAATATAGTACCAGCCATCGCTTATGGTAGCGTAAGAGCTGACGGTTGTAGAACTGCTGGAACTATCTGAGCTACTGGAACTGGAAGAGGACTGTTCATCAATCTGAATCTTGTAGAGATTGATGCCACTGCCTGCTGAGTAAAGATACAGATAGCCGGCAGAACCGGTATAACTATAGGTTTCAAGAGAAGCAGAAGTACCAGCGGTTAAGGTTGTAAGCTGGTTGCCATTGCTATCAGCAACGACGAGAGAGCGTGCACTGCTTCCGGAACTTTTTAAAACAACTTTAAGTGTAGTGGCTCCTGTAACGGGGATTTTTACATTGCGGTAGCTGGTGCTGCCGGAGCCGCCCAGAGCAAGACAATATGGATATTCTGTACTGTCTACCGTCTGGGAATCCGCTTTGACTGTCATGGTTTTGGAACTTGTGGCAGTCAAAGTTAGGTCATCTACAGTAATGGTAGATGAGATAGTTCCAAGGCTTTTGAAACTGCTGTTCTTGAAGTTCCAGGAAGTAGAAGCCGCATGAAGGGTTTCTGTATTTCCTGAAAAAATCGTCATCAGGCAGAAAATAAATGCCAGGAACGTAGATAAAATTTTTTTTGCATTTCTTTTTGTTGACATGATGTCCTCCTTATAATAAGTTGATGTTAAAATGCACAAGAAAAGAATAGATGAAACCACTCACATTGTCAATGCAGGTTTAAAATATTTTACAAAAATGTTAAATAAACAGAAAAATCTGAAAAAACAAACAATTTAGAGACGACAAAAGAATAGAAAATGACAGGAGATTTTATATTTATTCAAAAAAGTAGTAGAAAAATGAGAAAAAATGCAGTATAATTACAACTCTGTTAAGAAGAGTGTGCTAATACGGAGGAAGAAGGAAACTTGACACTCTGCATAAAGTACAAATGAAACAGGAAGAAAATGAGAGGAAGAAACATGGGAAAAAGAAGAAAAACGAAAAAATATCTTTTGCTCGGAATGCTGGCATTGGTTGGAATGCTGACATTAACTGCCTGTGGGCAGAAGGAAGAAAAGGCTCAGGAAAATACAATTACTTGCGTAGATGATTTAGAAGGAAAAAACATCGGTGTACAGATTGGTACAACCGGGGATGTTTATGCATCTGATTATGAGGGAGATGAGGCAGGAACAGTTGTGACCCGTTTTAATAAAGGTGCCGATGCAGTGCAGGCATTGAAACAGGGGAAAGTAGATTGTGTCATTATCGACGAGCAACCGGCAATTGCCTTTACGGAGAAAAATATAGAACTTGCAATTTTAGACGAGGAATTTGCATTAGAGGATTATGCAATCTGTGTTGCTAAGGAAAATACGGAATTAAAAGAGAAGATTAACGAAGCACTGGCAACGTTACGGGAAAATGGTACATTAGAAGATATTATTCAGAATTACATTGGTGATGATACAAAAGGAAAAACACCTTATGAATCACCGGAAGATGTAACCAGAGAAAATGGTACACTTACAATGGCAACCAATGTAGCATTCCCACCATATGAATATTATGAAAATGGTGTGGCAACCGGAATTGATGTAGATATGGCACAGGCAATTGCAGATGAACTTGGAATGGAACTTGTGGTGAATGATATGGAGTTTGATTCCATTATCCTTGCAGTGCAGTCTGGAAAAGCAGATATCGGAGTAGCAGGTCTGACTGTGACGGAAGACCGTTTGAAAAATATTGATTTTACAGACTCCTATACGACAGCAAAACAGGTTATTATTGTAAATGAAGGTGGAGAATCGGCAAAAACATCCTTACAGGAAAAACTGTATCAGGTCTTCATTGAGAAGGATAGATGGCAGTACATTCCAAAGGGATTGCTGAACACAATTATCATTACTATTTGTGCAGGCTGCATTGGAATTCTTTTTGGATTCTTATTTGCGGTGATTCGTACTGCACATGATAGAAACGAAGAAAAACACATTGGAATCAGAGTTTTAAATACACTTGTAAAAATCTATCTGACGATTTTTAGAGGAACACCAGTTGTAGTACAGTTATTAATTATGTATTATGTTATTTTTTCATCTATTAAGGCAGATCCACTTTTGACAGCAGTGATTGCATTCGGATTAAATTCTGCAGCTTATGTTGCAGAAGCGGTGCGTGCCGGAATTATGTCGATTGAAGTTGGACAGTTTGAGGCAGGACGAAGCCTTGGTTTTACCTACAACCAGACGATGTTACATATCATTATGCCTCAAGCAATTAAAAATGCACTTCCGGCAATGGGAAATGAATTTATTGCCTTGTTAAAAGAAAGTTCCGTTGTAGGTTATATCGGATTGATGGATTTGACGAAGGCAGGAGATATTATTCGTAGTAATACATATGAAGCAATGCTTCCGCTTTGTGCAGTGGCGCTGGTATATCTGGTGATTGTTATGATTATGACAGCCGGAGTCAGTCGTCTGGAAAGGAGATTGAAAAAAGATGCAAGATAGAGAAGTTTTAATAGAAGTGAAGGATTTGTGTAAATCTTATCACGATCATTTGGTCTTAGACCATATTAATATCAATATCTGCAAAGGTGAGGTCATTGCGATTGTCGGACCTTCCGGATGTGGAAAATCAACCTTTTTGCGTTCCCTGAATTTATTGGAAAGACCAGAGTCCGGAGCTGTTATTTTTGAAGGAACGGATATTTTGGATAAAAAGACGAATATCAACCAGGTACGTCAGAAAATTGGAATGGTATTTCAGCAATTCAATTTATTCCCGAATATGACGGTTAAAGAAAATATTATGTTAGCACCGGTCAGATTAAAAGGAATGAGTAAGGAAGAGGCAGAGAAAAAGGCAATGGAATTATTGGAACGTGTCGGACTTGCAGAAAAAGCAGATGCCTATCCAAATAACTTGTCCGGTGGTCAGAAACAGCGTATTGCCATAGCCAGAACAATGGCGATGAATCCGGATGTCATTTTATTTGATGAACCAACCTCAGCACTTGATCCGGAAATGGTAGGAGAGGTACTTGCTATCATGAAAGAGCTGGCAGAAGAAGGAATGACGATGATTGTAGTTACACATGAAATGGGATTTGCAAGAGAGGTTGCAAACCGTGTACTTTTCATTGATGAAAAAAACATACAAGAAGACAGTACACCGGAAGAATTTTTTGAACATCCGAAAAATGAACGTTTAAAAGAATTTTTATCAAAAGTAAGATAACGAAAAACCCGTTTATCAGAAGAAAATCTGGTAGACGGGTTTTTTACATAATAATGATATTGGCACAAGAAAGATCCTCGCTTAGATTATAGACAGTGCCACTAGTAATTCCAACTACAGTTGGACGTAAAATATAATGAGGGTTGTTTTCTACAACCTTGGCTTTTTCTCCGTTACTCAGCTCTACAATGGTGTCTACAGGGTAGAGAATCATGCTTTCTAAAAAGCTTTTTAATGCCGTCATATCAAGTTCATCTGTCATAGACATAATAAGTTCTACCGCGTCACGTTGCGAGTATGCAGCCTTGTAAGCGCGTTCTGTTACCAGTGCATCGTAAATATCAGCAACGGTGAGAATTCTGGCATAAGGAGAAATTTTTTCTCCGGTGCAACCAAGAGGATACCCATTTCCGTTCATTTTTTCATGATGCTGTAAGATTCCAAGTGAGATTGCAGGAGAGGAATCCGGACGGTTTTTCATCATTTCATATCCGAAGACAGGATGCTGCTTCATGATATCAAATTCTTCCGGCGTGAGTTTTTCCGGTTTGTTCAAAATTTCGGGTGGAACTTTTGTTTTTCCGATATCGTGAAGAAGACCGGCAAGACCAATTTCCCGAATTTGATTTCGTGATAAACCCTGCTGTTTGGCAACAATCATAGAAATTGTTGCAACATCGACGCTGTGCTTGAAGGTATATTCATCACTTGTTTTTAAAGCGCTGATATCAATTGCAATGGCATCATTAGAGTCAATGGCAGATAAAAGATCATTTGTAATTGTGTTAGCAGCATTTACCATATCTGCAGATTCTACGTTATTGTAAATGAATTGAATTCCTTCTGTAACACGTTTTTTTACACTGTGAGAAAGAGTTACCTTAGAACGGTCTACGGTACGTAAGGAATCTATTTTCTTTCGAATTTCTAATGGAATGAGTTCTTCATCCAAAGGTTCATATTCGCCATTTTGGACGTAGACACTCATAATATTTAATTTTAAGAGCCCGTCTATCATATATTTGTCTAAAGGAGCGCCACGCGTTACAAGATTACGCCCGAGGCGGTCAACGATAGTCTGGTCAAGTTTCATACCGGGTTTTAGCTCCCGGGTACGCATGTATTTCCGTTGAACCAAAATTACTTCCTCCGAAAATTTACTAAAACTTATGCATGATTACATTGAATTATTATACTTTTAATAGGGGCAGTTATGCAAGCTTTTTTCAAAGAAATATATTTCCACTACCAAAATATTGGGAATTGGGTTATAATGTCGAAAGATATGTCACTGCCCAGTGGGCATAGGAAGGAAAGAAATGAAGTACATAGAAAAACATCCAATGATTGCAATTATCGTGGGCGTCATTGGAATTTCATTATCTGCGATATTTGTAAGATATTCTACTGCACCGTCTGTCGTAACTGCAGCTTATCGTCTGCTTTGGACGGTTCTTTTAATGAGCCCGGTTATGTTGGGTTCTAAGAAATATAGGGAGGAAATGCGCCAAGTAGAAAAGAAAACGCTGGTTTATTGTGCACTCAGCGGAATCTGTCTGGCACTTCATCTGGCATTATGGTTTGAATCTTTGAAATTTACCACGGTGGCAAGCTCAACTACGATTGTATGTGGAGAAGTGGTTTGGGTTGCAATAGGTTTTTGCATTTTCATGCATGGTAAAATGAATGGAAAAGAGATATTAGCCATTATTCTTACATTGCTGGGAAGTTTTTTGATTGCAGGAGCGGATTTTGGGCTTGGAAAAATGCAGCTTTACGGAGATATTCTTGCGCTGCTTGCAGCAATGGTAGAAGCCGCCTATACATTATTTGGAAGAAGTGTCAGAAGTAATACGTCAACAATGACTTATACTTATTTGGTTTATATTTTTTCGGCAATTACACTTGTCATAATAACTTTGCTGCAGCGTCAGCCACTTACCGGATATGGAACAAGTGGAGTTGTAGTTGGATTTTTGCTGGCTGTATTTTCTACGTTGTTGGGACATAGTATTTTCAGCTGGTGTTTGAAATATTTTTCCCCGGCATTTGTATCGGTTACAAAGTTGTGTGAACCGGTTGTTGCAGCGATATTTGCAGTTTTTTTGTTTGATGAAATACCGGGATTTTTGCAGATTATAGGCAGTATCATTATTTTGGGAGGCGTTCTATTTTATTCAAGGGTAGAATCTTCGAAGGAAGAAGAGATTACGAAAAATCAACAGGTCGAAGCAGAGACTTCTCCTACAAATATAGAGTGATTGTAAAGCAGAAAAAATAGGGAGGAAAGTGTGAAAATGGAACTTTGGGATATTTACAATGAAAAAAAAGAACGGACCGGACGTACCATGAAACGGAATGACTGGTGTTTAAAAGAAGGAGAATATCATTTGACCGTACTTGGCGTTATTATGCGAAAAGACGGAAAATTTTTGATTACAAAACGTGTCATGACAAAAGCCTGGGCACCGGGCTGGTGGGAAGTATCCGGCGGTGCAGCGATAGCAGGAGAAGATTCAAAGGACGCAGTTTTACGTGAGATAAAAGAAGAAACAGGATTAGACGTGGCAAACTGGGATGGCGGATACCTTTTTTCCTATAAAAGAGAGAACCCGGGAGAAGGCGACAACTATTTTGTAGACATCTATCGTTTTGAGGGGGATTTTACCGAAGAAGATTTACATCTGCAGGAAGCAGAAACAGATGGTTATATGCTTGCAACAAAAGAGGAAATCAAAGCTTTTGCAGAAGAAGGAATTTTCTTACATTATGATAGTATAAAGGAAGCATTTGAAGTATGAAAGAAAGTAAGACAATTTCATTGACGGAAGGATCAATTTTTAAGACGTTAATGGGGTTGGCACTGCCAATTATGGCATCCTCTTTTTTGGGGACAGTTTATAGCATTACGGATATGGCATGGATTGGGCTTTTGGGAGCAAAGGCGGTAGCAGGTGTCGGTGTTGGTGGAATGTTTGTCTGGTTTTCGCAGGGAATAGCGTCCCTGCCACGCATGGGTGGACAAGTCTATGTAGCGCAGTGTTTTGGTAGAGGCGAAAAGAAAGAAGCGAAAAAATATGCGCAGGCAGCTGTGCAGATGTCGTTTGTATTTGCGCTTATATTTTCCGTAATTTGTCTTGTATTTGTAAATCAGCTGGTGGGATTTTTTCAGCTGGAAGATGCAGAGTCACTAAGCGCAGCCATTTCTTATACGAAAATTACGTGTGGACTGATTCTTTTTTCTTTTTTAAATATTACTTTGACTGGGCTTTATACAGCGCAGGGAGATTCGAAGACACCGTTTCTGGCAAATTTGTTTGGCATGCTTGCCAATATGATCTTAGATCCGGTACTGATTCTTGGAATAGGGCCTTTTCCAAGAATGGCAGTAGTTGGTGCGGCTCTTGCAACAGTAATCGCACAGTTTATTGTAATGGTGGTTATGTTGATTGGGATTGCCCGCGCGAAAGAAGAGGAAAATATATTAAAAGAAGTTTGCTTGTTGGAAAAGCCAAATGGTTTTGTTTTAGAACAGATTTTTCGTATGGGAGGACCAACTGCATTACAAGGAACGGCTTATTGTGTGATTTCCATGGTACTGACTCGTATGGTTTCCGGATTTGGAGCGGAAGCAATTGCAACACAGCGTGTAGGTGGACAGATTGAATCGATTTCCTGGAATACGGCAGATGGATTTGCTGCAGCTCTTAATGCGTTTGTGGCACAAAATTACGGTGCAGGACATATGGAACGTGTGAAAAAAGGATACCGTATGTCTTTTTGGAGTGTAGGTATCTGGGGACTTCTTGTGACCGCAGCATTTGTGTTCTTTCCGGGGGCGATTGCTTCAGTCTTTTTCCATGAAAAGCTTGCCCTTGAAATTGCAGAAGGTTATCTTGTTATTGTAGGATTCAGTGAAGCGTTTATGAGTGTAGAACTGATGACAGTAGGGGCGCTGTCCGGTCTTGGAAAAACCAGACTTTGCAGCATCATTAGTATTGTATTAACAGGAGCGAGAATTCCGCTTGCAATTATTCTTTCTGCAACGAGTCTTGGCGTGGAAGGAATCTGGTGGGCATTGTCCGCAACTTCCATTCTAAAAGGAGTTATCTTTTATCTTGTGTTCTGGGAATCGGTGAGAAAAGAAAGTAGAAAAGGCGGGGATTGATATTGATTCCATATGCAATTTTGAGTGGAAAAATAAAAGTACAACAGGTAGAGGCAGAAATTCGTATTCTTGATTTGTCGGAGGAAGGGTTTACCTTCCGCCTTCCGGCAAAACAGTTTTCGAATCTAACGATGACAGCAGTGTCGGATTTGGAAATGCCGTTTTCTGTTTCGGCGGAGACTGACATGACAATTTATCTGCAATTTTATTGTTTTGCAGAAAGTCGCTATCAGAAGGTAGAACTGAGAGATTTCTCTTGCGAGGAAGAAGAACGTACGGAGTTTTATACGGTTTGCCGTGTGACGACAGAGAATACGTTTTTTCAGAAGTGCGCTCGTATGGTGATGGAGGAATATACAAGGTATATCCAGTTGAAATTAGAAGAAAGTGATGCTGTTTTATCTGAAGAGCTGACTGGTTATCCGGCTGAAAAGGATACCATTTTTTCGGCAGATTTTGCACAGCAGAAGAAGCTATGGCTTTTTCAGGGGAAAACAGAACCTCTTAGTGTGTTAAACACTGCTATGGAAAAATGTGTGCAAACAGGCAGTTTTGAATTGGCACTTAGTCTGGAGCAACCGGAACATTATGTAAATTATTTAGAACAAGATGTAGAACAATTTGTGAAAAAATTTTGGATGGAACAGGGACTAGAGGAGCATCCGTTTGCGAAGAAAAAAGCAACGATACTTTATCTGGGAAATCAGTTCTGTCCTTTTCTTTTTCCGGAAAAGGAGTTACTTGAGCTTCTTGAAAAAGCAGAAAAAGACAAAATTACAGCTGTAATCGTATTTTCTTATATGGCAGAAAGTAAAATCTCATCAACTAAGGAGTGCCTTCAAAAATTAGCTTTCTGGTGCGAAAAGAAAAAAACAACGCTGGAGCTGGTCATCAATGACTGGGGAATGGCATCTATGATTCGAGAGATGGGATATACTTGTTTTCGCCTGACACTTGGAATTTTACTGCAAAAAAGGAGAAAAGATGTTCGTCTTCCTTATAAAAATGGATTCGAGGAACATAAGGAGGAGCTGGAGCAGAGTGCAATTGATGCGCCTTTTTATCAGCGGTATTTAAAAGAACAATACGGGTTTGAGCGGATTTCCTATGAAGCTTGTGGTTATCCGTATGAGGTGAGTGCCGAGAAAGCATGTCTGCATCTTCCTTTTTACCAGATGAATACAGCAGAGCATTGTACGTTGTATGCGGCTTGTAAAAATGGAGCAAGAGGACGTCAGAGCGTGGTAAAACATTGCCCGCATTATTGCAGGGAGCAGGCCTTCTTATATCCAGATCATTTGCACATGGTAGGAAGATATAATTCCTTATTTGGCTATGATGAAAATATCTTCTGGGATGCAGATTATTTTCAGGGCTTCTTAGAGCAGGGCGTCGACCGCATTGTGGTAGGAATGTTATGAGCATAAATAGCCGATTGTGAAATTTTTTTGGCTTATTTTTTATATAGTATATGTTCTTGCTTTACACTTCCCTTTCTTTTTTGACTTGGCAGAAATGTGTAGAATTTAGAGTTTGCTTTTTCCATATTCAAGCTGATATCCGTCCATCATTCGACAATTGAGTCCGTTTGTCCGTCTGCAAAACAGACCTACATGACATTTTAGTGCTTCTAAGCGGATATGTTCATCATATTTTTATTAGATGCTGCTTCCAAAACTCGCGTACTACGTTATGATAAAAATGGTGTACTAACGCTCAAACAGTTGTCCGCAGCATCATCTATGATTCACATATCCGCTAAGAAGCACACAAATCTCGTGAAAGGCCTGCTTTTGCAGGCGAACAAACGGGCTCGATTGCTCGAATTTTGGACGAATAGCAGCTATCGAAAAATATGGAAAAAGCAAGCTCTAAAATCTGCATTTCTGTCTTGGATAAAAAGAAAGGGAAGTGTGAAGCAAAAATATAACTACCTTTACAAAATAAGCCAAAAGAATTTCATAATTGGCTATATAAGCGAAAAGATTGGAGAACAGAGTATGAAAATCGTTGCAGGAATCGGTTCGATTGATGAATATGAAGCATATGTGGAAGCGGGAGCAGATGAACTTTTCTGCGGCTATGTGCCGGAAACGTGGGCGATGCAGCAGGGAAACCTTCATCCGTTAAACCGCAGAGAGGTTTTTTATTACAACGTACAGATTGGTTCGAAAAGTGAATTGCAGATTTTACACAGTATGATAGAAAAACATCATGTTCCTGTCACCATTACCTTAAATTCACTTGCTTATACACCAGAGCAGTATCCACAAATTGCAAAAATCATAAAACAGTGTATGCAGGAGGGATTTGTCTCATTTATCGTAGCAGATCCGGCGCTTCTTGTTTATTTGAATCGGGAGGAAAAAATAGATATGGGGGAAGTACAACTACATATCAGTGGTGAACTCGGGGAGGTCAACCACTATATGATAGAGGAGATGCGAAAACTCGGTGCAAAACGCATTATTTTTCATCGAAAAAATACACTTTCGGATATGAAAAAAATCATTCAAAAAGAAAGAGAACTGCACCCGGAGAATGAGTTGGAATATGAAGCATTTGCTTTAAATGAGATGTGTCATTTTAATGGGGCATATTGCAATTCACTACATTGTGATGAGCTGGCACATATCTGTCATCTTCCGTATCGATTAGGAAAAGTAGACCACCATGCCGAGCAGAATCTGAAGCAGGAGAAAAAACAAATGCAGAAAGAGAACTGGGCGCAAGTACAGAAGATGAAGGAGAAAGAAGCAACAGAAGATGTCCTTGAACAGGAAGGTTATATGCCTGGAGCCACCGGATGTGGCCTTTGTGCTCTTTGGAAAATGCGGGAAGCAGGTGTGACGCATTTGAAATTAGTCAGTCGTGGAAATTACATAGAAGATACCATTTCAGATATTCGGAGTTTGAAAAAGGCAATTACAATTTTGGAAGATTCAGAATCGGAAGAAGCTTATATAGATAAAATGAAGAAAAATATATTTGATGATAAATGTAGTGGTAATTGTTATTACTTTATGCAGAATGACATTTCAAATCGAAAATTGTATAATTGAAAGAGTATGACTTGGAAATGTAACAGGATATGATAAAGTAAAGTCATGATTTATAAATCAAAAATAACAGAACAAAGAAACGGAGGTGGCACATGAAGATTAGTTTGTATTTTTGCCTGGTAGCGGTTGTGCTGCTGATGATTTGCATTTTGGTACTATTAAGTCTCTACCAAAGACTTCATCAAAAATATGAAGATATTCAGGAAAGTTATAAGCATTTAGAAGAATTGAATGGAACTTTGCGGGCCCAGCGTCATGATTACCTGAATCACCTTCAGGTAGTATATGGCATGATGGAGTTAGAGGAATATGGGGAACTGCATGATTATTTAGAACCTGTTTATCAGGATATGATGAAAACGGGAAAAGCTTTAAAGACTTCGATTCCAGCAGTAAATGCACTGCTAAAGGCAAAAATGGGAGAGGCAGAAAGTAAAGGAATTGATTTCTATGTTGAAGTGAAGTCAGATTTAAAGCAACTTCACGTAGAAGCATGGGAACTTTGTAAGGTGCTTTCGAATCTCTTAGATAATGCGATGACAGCCTTGATGCAAAAAGAAACTGGAAAGAAGCTTATGTTAGATGTAACAGAAGATATGGAATCTTATATTTTTTCCATTCAAAATAACGGACCGATGATTCCGGAGGAGATGCAGAGTACAATCTTTAAAAAAGGAGTTACAACGAAGCAGGGAAGCGACCATGGGATGGGACTTTATATTGTATCGGAGGTGCTGAAAAAGAACGGAGGAACTATTACACTTACTTCAGAGGAAGAAGAAACCGTTTTTACAGTCCGTTTTTTAAAACAAAACATGAAGTAGAAAATTCTCAGAAAAAGAGAGAATTGGAAAGGAGAAAGCATGGAAATAATTGCGTTGATTGGAATTATTTTGTTAATTGCCGGATTTGTGTTAGTGGGAATTGAAATGATTGTTCCGGGATTTGGATTCCCTGGAGTTGCAGGAATCATCTGTCTTGTGGCAGGCGTGATTATGACGGCAAAAACAGTGGAACAGGGAATTGTGTTAACGGTGATTGTCATTGTAATATTAGGAATTATGTTAACCATAATACTGGCATTACTTCATTCAAAGAAGTTGAAGTCACCTATTATTTTAAGGGAAGATGTAAAATCAGAACCTGAATTTTTAAATGATACGGATTTAGAATATCTCTTGGAAAAAGAAGGAATTGCGTCTACAGACCTGCGTCCGCAGGGAACCGGAAATTTTGATGGAATTGAGTTGGATGTTCGGTCTGGTGGAGGGTATATCGACCGGGGAAGCCGGATTAAAATTGTCAGTGTAAAGGGAAATTCTCTTTTGGTAAAAGAAATATCAGAAAAATAGAGAGTATGTAATGTGTACATCAGTTTGATGTAGTGGGAAACAGGGGAAACGGAGGAAAAAATATGGCAGGAAAAATTATTATTTTAGGAATTGTATGTTTACTAGTAGTTTTGTTTTTTATTTTCGTTCCAGTGGGACTTTGGATTTCAGCAGTTGCGGCAGGTGCGAAGGTTGGTATTTTTAATCTGATCGGAATGCGTTTACGTCGTGTGTCTCCGGCGAAAATTGTTTTTCCTTTGATTAAAGCAACAAAGGCTGGAATTGATGTGAAAGTCAATCAGTTAGAAGCACATCATCTTGCAGGCGGAAATGTAGATAATGTCGTAAATGCTATGATTGCAGCAGAACGCGCCGGAATTGATATGACATTTGAACGGGCATCTGCCATTGATCTTGCAGGACGTAATGTATTTGAAGCAGTAAAAATGAGTGTTACCCCTAAGGTAATTGAAACACCTGTTATTGCAGCTGTTGCACAGGATGGAATTGAACTTTTAGTAAAAGCAAGAGTGACAGTTCGCACAAATATTGAAAGATTAATTGGTGGTGCCGGCGAATCTACGGTGCTTGCAAGAATTGGCGAAGGAATTGTCACAACAGTAGGTTCTTCCGAAACACATAAAGAAGTATTGGAAAATCCGGATGATATTTCGAAGTTAGTGTTGGAAAAAGGATTAGATTCCGGTACTGCTTTTGAAATTATCTCTATTGACATTGCAGACATTGATATCGGAAGAAATATTGGTGCTAATTTACAGAGCCTTCAGGCAGAAGCTGATAACAAAATTGCACAGGCAAGAGCGGAAGAGCGTCGGGCTATGGCAGTTGCGCTAGAACAGGAAATGAGAGCTGCTGTTGTGGAAGCAGAAGCAGAGATTCCAAAGGCTATGGCACAGGCACTTCGGGATGGCAACATAGGTGTTATGGACTATTATAAATTGCAGAATGTATTAGCAGATACAGATATGAAAAAAGATATTGGAGAAGGGCTGCAGGCTTACGCAGAAAGTAAAAAATGATAAAAGTAATGTTGATCGAGGATGAACCGGAAATTCGGAAGCTGCTACGGAAAATCATTGAAAAGCAGGAAGGTTTTACAGTAGTAGCAGAAGCAGAAAGTGTACTGGAAGCAGTAAAAAAATTTACAGAAGAACGGGCAGATGTGGCGTTTGTAGATATTGATTTAAATGGGGAAAGCGGTCTGGAATGTGCAAAAATGCTGACCGATATCAGCCCGAAAATCAAAATTATTTTTGCCACTGCCCACAGTGAATACATGGCAAATGCTTTTGAAATTTATGCATTTGATTATCTGGTAAAGCCTTTTAATATCGAGCGTGTGGAAAAGACACTGAATCGGATTAAGGGAAATATGCAGGAGGTGGCTCAAACAACAGAGCCGCCACGGATTGAACATTATAAGGATAAGCTTTTGGTAAAAGGAAAAGAGCAGGTCACGTTAGTAGATATGAAAGATATTATCTTAATAGAACGAGTGGAGAATGCGACAAGCATTGTGACCTCGGAAGGCTGCTATAAAACCAGTGCAGCCTTAGGAGATATTGAGGCAAAATTGAATCCGGCAGAATTTATGAGATCCCATAAATCCTACCTCATCAATATCGGGAAAATCGTACAGATTGAGCCATATGGACGTTGGACCTACACGGTAAAATTCAAAGGCGTGGAAGAAACAGCACTTATGACAGCAGCCAACTATGATAAGTTAAAAGAGATGTTTTTATAAAAACTTTGTTTACCAGATGCTCAGGACTTGCTGCAATAAAAGACTTACAATTGTAATACCAACCCAGCAGCAGAATCCCATAATAAGTGGTTTTCCACCGGTTCTGATTAATTTTACGATATCGGTATTGAGACCAATGGCACCCATGGCAAGCACGATGAAAAACTTACTTAGAGTCTTAATTGGGGAGAAAACATGAATATCTACACCCATGGAGACTAATACTGTTGTGATAATGGAAGCAGCAATAAAGTAAAGAATGAAGAATGGAAAAATCTGTTTGAAGCTGACATGGCTTCCGGTTGTTCCATTCTTCTTTTCTTTGCGGGTACGTACAAAAGCAAGTACAAGAGTAATTGGAATAATGGCAAGAGTACGAGTTAATTTTACTGTTACAGCGGTGTCTAAAGTGGCAGAGCCAAGTCCCCACATACTGTCCCAGGTAGAAGCGGCGGCAGTTACGGAAGAAGTATCATTAATGGCTGTTCCTACGAAAATTCCAAAAGCTTCCCCGGAAGTTGTATCAAAGCCTAAAAGTTTTCCGAAAGTTGGGAAAAATAAGGCTGCCAGTACATTGTAAAAGAAAATAACAGAGATAGCCTGTGCTACTTCCTCGTCATCTGCGTCGATGACAGGGGCAGTAGCAGCGATAGCGGAGCCTCCACAGATGGAAGAACCAACTCCGACGAGTGTGGAGATTTTACTAGGAATGTGCATCACTTTGCATAAAACAAAGGCAATCACAAGCGAAGTTGAAATGGTACATACAATAATTGGGAGTGATTGTTTTCCTGTGTCAACGATGACCATTAGATTCATACCAAACCCCAGTAAGATAACGGCCCACTGCAGTACTTTTTTAGAAGAAAATTTGATGCCACTTTCAAAAGTTGATTTATCTTTGATGAACTGTGAGAGAATCATGCCGAGCAAAATAGCAATCACTGCTCCTCCAATAATCGGAAATTGTTTTCCTAAAAACCAGGAAGGAACTGCGACCGCAAGACAAAGCAGAATTCCTTTTCCATTTTTCTTTATAAAATTCATATTCATAACCAATCCTTTCTGTAAAAATTTTCCTATCCGTAAGTTATCATACCGACAAAAATAAATAATGTAAAATTATAAATATTTATTTTACAATAAATTTACGTTATAATAAAATGCAGATAGAAAGGTAGTGTTTTAACGAAAAAGCGTAGAAGCGAAAAGCTTATGATAGAATAGTATTTTGTGAAAGCTATCAATTTTATTCATGAAAGAATGGGGGATTGCGAAACTCTTTTTACTTCTTTTACAACAGCATTACATTTTTGCTTTTGCTTCTGCAGTTGAATTTTCCAAGACAAACTTGGCAAATATGTCGAAGGATGGACGTACATCAGCCATCAAATATAAAAAGCAATTTCGAAAATCAATACATTTTTGTCAAGTCAAATTCAACTGCAGAAGCAAAAGTAAAAATATCATATTATTATGAAAGAAGTAAAAAGGGTTTCGTAATCGCCTGTTATGAAGGAAGGCAAAAGGAGGAATGGAAGCATGCTTGATTTTCGAATGGATACTTTTCTGGCGGTTTGCCGCCATATGAATTTTACTGCAGCAGCAAAGGAGTTGAACTTGACGCAGCCGGCGGTATCCCAGCACATTCGTTTTCTGGAAAAAGAATATGGACAGCCGCTTTTTTCTTATGAGAAAAAGAAGCTGCGTCTTACGAAAGCAGGAGAATTTCTGTTGCAGACAGCTACAACACAAAAAAGTGATGAAGAAAGAATTCGACAGCAGATAAAAGAAATTGCCATGGAGGAGAAAACTTATCATGTCGGTGCGACGAAGACCATTGGGGAGTATGTATTGTTAAGACCACTTGCATCTTTCTTGAAAAATCACCCGCAGATGAAACTGCAGATGACGGTATCGAATACGAATGACCTTTTAGAAAAATTGAAACATCAGGAAATTAATTTTGCAATTGTGGAGGGGTATTTTTCCAAGGAGGCCTATGACAGCGTAGTTTATTCCACAGAGCGCTATATTGCGGTGTGTGGTAAAAACTATGTATGGGGAAAACTTGAAATGGAATCGGAAAAACAACGAAAAAAGAAGTTTGTCTTGCGGGATTTATTGGGAGAGCGCCTTCTGGTTCGGGAAGAAGGATCTGGAACAAGAGAGATTCTGGAACATAATTTGAAAGCGCATGGTCTTCAGCTAAGCGATTTTAAGAATCAAATTGAAATAAACAGCTTGCCGGCAATTTTAGAATTGGTGAAGCAGGGATGTGGAATTACATTTGTTTATGAGACTGCGGTAAAGGAAGGGATTCAAAAAGGAGAACTACGGGAAATTCCGCTGAAAGATTTTGTGGTAGAACATGATTTTACATTCGTGTGGAACAAGGGCAGCATTTTTGAAAAAGAATATCGCTCACTCTGTGAGGAATTGAAAGAAAAAAAGCAGGATGTGTAATCCTGCTTTTAAAAGTGCCACTCTTGTGGACAACGATATTTTTTAACGTTTACATTTTGTAGCTGCTTCTACAAATCCATGGAATAATGGATGTGGTCTGTTTGGACGGGATTTTAATTCCGGATGTGCCTGTGTTGCAATATACCAAGGATGATCTGGAAGCTCTACCATCTCTACAATACGGCCATCTGGGGAAGTACCACATAATTTCATGCCATGCTCTGTCAAAGTAGTACGGAAGTCGTTGTTTACTTCATAACGATGACGGTGGCGTTCTTCAATATTTTCTGTGCCATATACTTCATAAGCTTTAGAAGATTTATCTAAGATACATGGATAAGAACCAAGTCTTAAAGTTCCACCGATATCTTCTACACCATTCTGATCAGGCATTAATGCAATAACAGGATGAGTTGTATTTGGATCTAACTCCACACTGTGTGCATCACGGAAACCACAAACATTTCTTGCAAATTCAATGATAGCTACCTGCATACCTAGACATAATCCAAGGTATGGAATTTTATTTTCACGGGCATATTTCGCAGCGAGGATTTTTCCTTCCACACCACGGACACCGAATCCACCTGGAACTAAGATACCGGAAACATCTCCTAATAATTCATCAACGGTATCAGGAGTCAGTTCTTCGGAATCAACCCATTTGATGTCAACGGTAGCGCGTTCTGCAATACCACCATGTTTTAATGCTTCTACAACAGAAATATAAGCATCATGTAAGGCAATGTATTTACCTACAAGTGCGATTTTAACTTCTTTATTTGGATGACGGAGTGCATCTACCATAGCTTCCCAGTCTTTTAAATCAGGTTCTGGGCAATCTAAATGGAGAGATTCACATGCAACTTTTGCAAGGTTTTCTTTTTCCATAGCAAGAGGTGCTTCATACAAATATTCCACATCTAAGTTCTGAAGTACATGGTCGCTTGGAACATTACAGAACAATGCGATTTTATCTTTTAATCCTTGATCAAGTGGCTGTTCGGAACGGCAGACAATGATGTCAGGCTGGATTCCCATTCCCTGAAGTTCTTTTACGCTTGCCTGGGTAGGTTTTGTTTTTAATTCGCCGGATGCCTTAATGTAAGGGATTAAGGTAACGTGAATTAGAATTGCATTTTCACGTCCGACTTCATGCTGGAACTGACGGATGGATTCTAAGAATGGCTGGCTTTCGATATCACCAACAGTTCCACCGACTTCGATAATGGCAATATGAGTATCTTCTGACGTAAAGTTACGATAGAAGCGGCTCTTAATTTCGTTTGTAATGTGTGGAATAACCTGAACAGTTCCACCGCCATAATCGCCACGACGTTCTTTCTGTAAGACAGACCAGTATACTTTACCGGTTGTGACGTTGGAGTTCTTTGTTAAACTTTCATCAATGAAACGTTCATAATGTCCTAAGTCAAGGTCTGTTTCGGCACCATCATCTGTTACGAATACCTCTCCGTGCTGGATTGGGTTCATGGTACCAGGGTCGATATTAATGTATGGGTCAAATTTCTGCATGGTGACTTTGTATCCACGTGCTTTTAATAATCTTCCTAAAGATGCAGCCGTGATACCTTTTCCAAGACCGGAAACAACACCACCGGTGACAAAGACGTATTTTACAGGCATAGGGTTATCCTCCTCAAAATAGATAGTAAAAATTCATATTTTTAATCATAACTAAAATATTATAGTACAAGATTTCCAAGAAATCCAGCAAAATCGAAAAAACTTTTTATTTTTGAACTTTTGCACAGTTACCGTCCCATTTGCATTTTGAAATTTGTTCAACTTCTTAATTTTTAGAAAATATAGGCGATTGCGAAACTCTTTTTCTCTTTTCGCAACAGTATCCCAATTCTTTCGTTTTTTTTTTCCACAGTTGATTTTTCCGAGACAAAAATGTAGAGTTTCGTAATCGCCTATTTAGAAAATATTAAGAAAGGAAACAAAAAGTTCACGAAGAAAATGTTGCTTTTACCAGATATTTTCAATATAATAAAGTAGATTCTGATATGTAAACATATGAGAATGGAATCGACTTTTGAAAAGTTGAGGAACAGAGGCATGGAAAGGATAAAAGTTTATGGACAACCAAGGACCAAATAATGAAATAAATAATAATAACAACAATAACAATAACAATAAGAACGGTGATCATAATAAAGGCAATCGTAATGGACAGATGCTGATGGGATTTATTCTCATTTCATTGATAGCGCTCTTTATTATGAGCCTGATTTCTAATCGTTATTCCCAGATGAGCACGGAGGAGATTTCTTATACTGAATTTATCCAGATGGTGAAGGACGGAGAAGTAGAATCCGTTGAGATTGGAAGTTATCAGATTGATATTACACCGAAAAAAGAGGAGACAAAGGCACAGAATAATTTCTACACGTCAGCAGCTGAGAAAACATATTACTGTGGAATTGTTAGTAATCCTAATTTATATGCTACCTTGGAAGAATATGGAGTGGAAGTATATGGAGTGATTCCGGACAATACTTCTAGCTGGATGATTAGTATTCTTTCCTATTTAATTCCACTTGTAATTGTATGGGTATTACTTTTCTTCTTGATGCGAAAAATGGGTAGTGGAACCATGGGCGTTGGAAAGAGTAATGCAAAAGTCTATGTGGAAAAACAGACCGGTGTTACATTTAAAGATGTTGCCGGACAGGATGAAGCAAAAGAGTCTTTACAGGAAGTAGTAGATTTCCTGCATAATCCAAAGAAATATCGTGATATCGGTGCAAAATTGCCAAAAGGAGCGCTTTTAGTAGGACCTCCGGGAACAGGTAAGACACTTCTGGCAAAAGCAGTTGCCGGCGAAGCAAAAGTACCATTTTTCTCACTGGCAGGTTCTGATTTTGTAGAGATGTTCGTAGGTGTTGGTGCTTCCCGTGTACGTGATTTGTTCAAGGAAGCGCAGAAACAGGCACCATGTATTATTTTCATTGATGAGATTGATGCGATTGGTAAGAGTCGTGATTCCAGATATGGCGGCAACGATGAAAGAGAACAGACTTTGAACCAGTTATTGGCTGAAATGGATGGATTTGACAGTTCAAAGGGACTTTTGATTTTAGCAGCAACAAACCGTCCGGAAGTATTGGATAAAGCATTGCTTCGTCCGGGACGTTTTGACCGTCGTATTATTGTAGATAAACCGGATTTAAAAGGAAGATTGGAAACATTAAAAGTACATTCCAAAGATGTTTTGATGGATGAGACTGTTGATTTAGATGCATTGGCATTGGCAACAGCAGGTTTGGTAGGTTCTGATCTTGCCAATATGATTAATGAAGCGGCAATCAATGCTGTTAAGAATCAGCGTAAGTTTGTGAACCAGAGTGACTTATTTGAAGCATTTGAACTAGTTGCAGTCGGAGGAAAAGAGAAGAAAGACCGTATCATGAGTGACAAAGAACGGAAAATTGTATCTTATCACGAAGTAGGTCATGCGATTGTAACAGCATTACAGAAGAATACAGAACCAGTACAAAAGATTACAATTGTACCTAGAACCATGGGTGCACTTGGTTATACCTTACAGACGCCGGAAGAAGAAAAATTCTTACAGACAAAAGATGAATTGCTTGCAAAGATTACAACGTATATGGCAGGACGTGCGGCAGAGATGCTGGTATTTAACTCTGCGACAAGTGGTGCAGCAAATGATATTGAAAATGCAACTGCAATCGCCCGCGCGATGGTAACGCAGTATGGTATGTCTGATAAATTTGGAATGATGTGTCTGGCAACAGTAGAAAATCAGTATCTGGATAATCGTGCAGGATTGATTTGTGGCGAAGAGACTGCAGCACAGATTGACGGAGAAGTTCTTACGATTATCAATAATGCTTACGATGAGGCAACCAGACTTTTGATTGAGAATCGTGAGGCATTAGATAAGATTTCAGATTATCTCTATGAGCATGAGACAATTACTGGAAAAGAATTTATGAAGATTTTCCGTGAAATCAAGGGTCTTCCTGATCCAGAGGAAGAAAAGCAGGAAAGTGTGGAAGAGGAAAATCAAGTCAGTGAAGAAATCGATGGACTGACAGAGGATATGTTCGAAGATGACGACATTTAATATTGAAGAAGAATTAAAAAAACTCCCGGATCAACCGGGAGTTTATATTATGCATGACGAAAAAGATGCCATTATTTATATTGGTAAAGCGGTTAGCCTGACAAAGCGTGTACATCAGTATTTTCAGGCAAGCCATAATGAGGGAATCAAAAAGGCGCAGATGGTCAAACAGATTGCCCGATTTGAATATATTGTAACGGATTCGGAATTAGAAGCACTTGTGTTAGAGTGTAATTTGATCAAAGAACATCGTCCGAAATATAACACAATGCTTCGCGATGACAAGACCTATCCGTATATTAGAGTAACGCTTGGAGAAGAATTTCCGAGGGTTCTTTTTTCACGTCAGCAGAAAAAAGATAAATCCCGTTATTTTGGACCATATACGAGTGCGGGCGCTGTGAAAGATACGATAGAAATGATAAACAAGCTTTATCACTTAAGAACCTGTAACCGTACATTGCCTCGTGATATTGGAAAAGACAGACCTTGTCTGAATTATCACATTAAACAGTGTATGGGACCGTGTCAGGGCTATATTTCCAAGGAAGATTATCGGATTCAGGTAGAAAAAGCACTTGATTTTTTGAATGGAAATTATGGACCGATTATGAAAGAACTCGAAGAAAAGATGCTAGAAGCTTCCGAACAGATGGAATTTGAAAAGGCTGCAGAATATCGGGATTTATTAAGTAGTGTTAAACAGGTGGCACAAAAACAGAAAATTACGCATACGGATGGTGAGGATAAAGATATTATTGCATTGGCTGCAGATGAGCGAGATGCAGTGGTACAGGTCTTTTTTATCCGGGATGGAAAATTAATCGGAAGAGATCATTTCTATGTAAAAGTCGGAAGTGAAGATACGAAAGAACAAATATTAACTACATTTATAAAACAATTTTATTCCGGAACGCCTTTTTTACCAAAGGAGATTATGCTTCAAATGGATATAGCAGAGCGGGAAGTGATTGCAGAGTGGCTTTCTGAAAAGCGTGGCAGTAAAGTGACAATCCGCGTTCCACAGAAGGGAATGAAGGAAAAATTAGTAGAGCTGGCACAGAAGAATGCCAAACTGGTCTTAAGTCAGGATCGGGAAAAACTGCGCCGGGAAGAAGGAAGAACCATTGGAGCCATGAAAGAAATTGAAAAGCTTTTGGGAATGGAGCATCTTTCTCGCGTGGAAGCGTTTGATATTTCCAATATTAATGGTTTTGAAACCGTTGGTTCCATGGTCGTTTATGAAAAAGGAAAACCAAAACGGAGTGATTACCGTAAGTTCAAATTAAAGACAATTACAGGACCGGATGACTATGCATCCATGCATGAAGTGTTGACACGAAGATTTACCCATGGAATGCGCGAACAGGAAGAACTAGAGGAAAAAGAGCTGTCAAAAGAATATGGCAGTTTTACCCGGTTTCCGGATCTGATCATGATGGATGGTGGACGTGGTCAGGTAAATATTGCACTGAAAGTGTTAGATGAATTGAAACTGCATATTCCTGTCTGTGGTATGGTGAAAGATGATAACCATAGAACAAGAGGTCTTTATTTTAACAATGTAGAGATACCAATTGATCGTCAATCGGAAGGATTCAAATTGATTACCAGAATTCAGGATGAAGCTCACCGCTTTGCAATTGAATATCATCGTTCTTTAAGAAGCAAAGAGCAGGTACATTCTATTTTGGACGATATACCGGGTATCGGTCCGTCCAGAAGAAAAGCATTGATGAAAAAATATCAATCGTTAGATGCAATAAAAGAGGCGCAGGTAGAGGATTTGGCAGATACCCCATCTATGAATGAGCAGGCTGCACAGGCGGTCTATGAGTTTTTCCGAAAGAAAGAAAATCCGGTTTCATAGCGTGTTTCTTTTCAAGGGCAAGAGTTGAAGATTGGTAATTTCTGTGGTATGATGGCGTAAGAGGGTTGGAGTTTCAAAAAATTACGAAATGGAGAATATGCGTATGAGTGGTGTAGCAGTATCAAAAATTATTCAGATTATGGATTTGAAAAATTATCTGCCGGATATGGAAATGAAGGGACACCGGATTTTATTAAGTGATGTGAACCGTCCGGCATTGCAGCTGAGTGGTTATTTTGAACATTTTGAACAGTCCCGTGCACAGATTATCGGAAATGTTGAATACACCTATCTGCAGCAGTTGGATGATAAACGAAAAGAAGAGATATATCGTGCCTTTATGGCATATGATATACCATGTATTATTTTTTGTAGGGACTTACAGCCGGACGAGTTGTTTTTAAAAGTTGCATTAGAAAGCAACGTTCCAATTCTGGGAACAAAACGCAGCACATCAGAATTCATGGCAGAACTCATCTATGTATTGAGTGAGCAGCTGGCACCATGCATCACCATTCACGGAGTATTGGTTGATGTCTATGGGGAAGGTCTTCTGATTATGGGCGAGAGTGGTATTGGTAAAAGTGAAGCAGCCCTTGAATTGGTGCGTAGAGGACACAGACTTGTAACGGATGATGTAGTTGAAATTCGCAAGATTAATGAAAGAACCTTAATGGGTACTTCCCCGGATATTACACGGTATTTCATTGAATTACGAGGAATCGGAATCATTGATGTAAAGAGTTTGTTCGGAGTAGAGTGTGTCAAAGAAAAACAGCAGATTGATCTTGTTATTAAGTTAGAGGATTGGAAAAAAGATAATGATTATGACAGATTAGGTCTGGAAGAGGAGTACACAGAATTCCTTGGAAATAAAGTGGTATGTCATTCTCTTCCAATTCGTCCTGGACGTAACCTGGCTGTTATTTGTGAAGCAGCAGCGGTTAACCACAGACAAAAGAAAATGGGATATAATGCAGCACAGGAATTATATCGTCGTGTGCAGGCAAATCTTACAAAAGATACTGACGAAGAATAAGTCAGGAAAAGAAATTGTTTTGTACCCAAAGGGTACAATTGCAATATAAATAATGGAAAATGAGGTTTTAGAAACAAATGGAAAGAAAAAATGCATGGGAGAAATACCCAGTAGGAAGCAAAAGAGACGAAGTATTTAAATTTGCAGAGGATTACAGAAAATTTATTTCCAACTGCAAAACAGAACGTGAATGTGTTACAACACTTGTTGCAGAAGCAAAAGCAGCAGGATTTGTTGATTTAAAGGAAGTCATTGAGAAGAACATCAGCTTAAAGGCAGGAGATAAAGTATTTGCAAACAATATGGGAAAGGGACTTGCTCTTTTCATCATTGGTAAAAAGGGATTAGAAGCAGGAATGAACATCTTGGGTGCTCATATTGATTCCCCTCGTCTGGATTTAAAACAGAATCCATTATATGAAGATACTGACATGGCATTGTTAGATACTCACTATTATGGTGGTGTGAAAAAATATCAGTGGGTAACACTTCCACTTGCACTTCATGGTGTTGTTGCAAAGAAAGACGGTTCCGTAATTCAGGTTAACATCGGAGATAAACCAGGAGATCCTGTTTTAGGCGTTAGTGATTTATTAATTCATCTTGCTGCTGACCAGTTAGACAAAAAAGGTGCAAAGGTTGTAGAAGGTGAAAACTTAGATGTTTTAGTTGGAAGTATTCCGGTAGACGCAGATGAAAAAGAAGAAGTGAAAGAGAAAGTAAAAGGTAATATTTTACGTATCTTAGAGAAAGAATATGGTTTTGAGGAAGAAGACTTCTTATCTGCTGAAATCGAAGTTGTACCAGCTGGAGAAGCAAAAGACTATGGATTAGACAGAAGTATGATTATGGGATATGGTCATGATGACAGAGTTTGTGCCTACCCATCCTTTATGGCAACATTAAAAGTTGAGAATCCAGAATATACAAGTGTCTGCTTATTAGTGGATAAGGAAGAAATCGGAAGTGTCGGAGCATCTGGTATGGAATCCCACTTCTTTGAAGACTGCGTTGCAGAATTGTTGAATGCAACAGGAAATTATTCCGGTCTTGCTGTAAGAAGAGCACTTCGTAATTCAAAAGTGTTATCTTCTGACGTATCTGCAGCTTTTGATCCAAATTATCCTTCTGTTATGGAAAAACGTAATGCAGCATATTTTGGAAGAGGTCTTGTATTCAATAAATATACAGGAGCAAGAGGAAAATCCGGATCTAATGATGCAAACGCAGAATATATTGGAAAGCTTCGTAATATCATGGACAATAACAATGTTTATTTCCAGACAGCAGAGCTTGGAAAAGTAGATCAGGGAGGCGGCGGAACTATCGCATACATCCTTGCAAACTACGGAATGAATGTCATTGATAGCGGAGTAGCAGTATTAAATATGCATGCTCCTTGGGAAATTATCAGTAAAGTAGATTTATATGAAGCATTCTTAGGATATCAGGTATTCTTAAAGGAAGCTTAGAAAAAAGAAAATGGAAGCAGTGCAGTTGTGCTGCTTCCATATCACATGTAAAAGCAACAGTGTATATGCAGGAAAAGGTAAGGATTAGAATATGAATCAGCAGTTTTTAGAAGCCCTGAAAACAATTATGGGCGAAGAGCATCTTCTAATGGAAGAACCATTAAAAAAGCATACGACTTTTCGAATCGGTGGCCCGGCAGAAGTTTTTGTCAGCCCGGATTTAGTACAACTTCCGATGATTGTGAAATCATGTAAGCAATATGGCATTTCCTATACCGTAATCGGAAACGGAAGTAATCTGCTGGTTGGAGATAAAGGAATCCGCGGTTTGGTCATTGAATTAGCAAAGCCGGCGGAAGAGATTGAGTTTATTGGAAGCAGAATGATAGTCGGTGCAGGAACATTATTATCAAAAGCCGCAAATGAAGCAGCAGAAAGGGAACTGGCTGGAATGGAGTTCGCAGCCGGAATTCCGGGAAGTATAGGCGGGGCAGTTGTTATGAATGCCGGAGCCTATGGCGGTGAAATGAAAGATATCATAGAATCTGTAACAGTTCTGGATGAAGACGGAGAGGAGCAGGAACTGTCGGTAGAAGAACTGGAGCTATCCTATAGACATAGTTGTATTCTAGAGAAAAAATATCTTGTTTTGGAAGTAACACTGAAATTAGAGCGCAGTGAGAAAACAAAAATAAAGGAACGGATGGCGGAATTACGGGAGCAGCGTATCGCAAAGCAGCCGTTAGAATATCCGAGTGCAGGAAGTACATTCAAACGTCCGGAAGGGTATTTTGCAGGAAAACTGATTATGGATGCAGGATTGAAAGGCTATCGAGTAGGAGGCGCACAAGTCTCTGAAAAACATGCAGGATTTGTGATTAACACTGGTGACGCGACAGCGGCAGATGTAAAGCAGTTGATTGCGGATGTATCGAAAAAAGTAAAAGAGCAGTTTGGCGTAACATTAGAGCCGGAAGTGAAAATGATAGGCGAGTTTTAGAGGAAAAGACGAGAAATGAAATTTGTTATTTTGACCGGAATGTCCGGAGCAGGAAAAAGTACAGCATTTAAAATATTGGAAGATATTGGATTCTATTGTGTGGACAATCTTCCAATTCCTTTGGTAGAGAAATTTGTAGAACTTTCTGATATGAAAAGCTCAGAGTTGCAGAAGGTTGCAATTGGAATTGACATCCGAAGTGGGCAGTCGTTGGATGAACTACAAACAGTTTTAGACCGAATCGAAGCAAATGGAGATACTTGTGAGATTTTATTTTTAGATGCTGACGATTCCGTTTTGGTAAAACGGTACAAAGAAACAAGAAGAAATCATCCTTTAGCAGGAAGCGAGCGTGTAGACAAAGGAATTACAATGGAACGTGAGCGGCTTGCCTTTTTAAAAGAAAGAGCAGACTATATTATCGATACGAGTCAGCTTTTGACAAGAGAGTTGAAAGCAGAACTGGAAAAAATATTTGTATGGAACCAGGATTATAAGAATTTATTTGTAACAATTTTGTCCTTTGGTTTCAAATATGGAATACCGGCAGATTGTGACTTGGTATTTGATGTTCGATTTTTGCCAAATCCATATTATGTGGAGGGATTGCGCGCAAAAACCGGAAATGAGAAAGAGATTCAGGACTATGTACTTCAGTTTAAAGAGGCGCATGAGTTTTTAGATAAATTGGAAGACATGATTAATTTCCTGATTCCAAATTATATTATAGAAGGAAAGAACCAGCTAGTCATTGGAATTGGCTGTACGGGAGGAAAACACCGTTCTGTTACGCTTGCCAATGAATTGTATAAGCGTCTGGAGAAAAACAAAGAGTACGGACTAAAAATAGAACACCGTGATATTGGAAAAGACGCTTTAAGAGGAAAATAAGAAAAAGGTGTGTGGTAAAACATGTCATTTTCAAGTGAAGTAAAACAGGAACTGGCAAAACAGATTGGCAAAAGCAGACATTGTCAGGTGGCCGAGCTGGCAGCATTGATAGCTTTCGATGGAGAGCTGGATGTAGATGAAGAGGGATTCTATTTGAGCCTGGATACAGAAAATCTTGGCTTAATGGAAAAATATATTGTTTTAATGAGGCATCTTTTTTCTCTGGAACCAAGCATTGCACTAGGGGAAAAAGAATGGAAAAGAGTTCTGGAAACTGTTAAAATGTGGGATATGAAGAAGGAAAAGCCGGATATCAGAAGAACAGTGGATGGAATCTTAGTACAGCAGTTGTGTTGCAGGAGAGCTTTTATTCGGGGAGCTTTTTTGGCAGGCGGTTCTATCAGTGATCCCAATAAATCCTATCATTTTGAGATTGTGTGTAAAAGTGAATCACAGGCAGAGCAGCTTCGGGAAATGATAAACAGTTTTGATATGGATGCCAAAATTGTCTTACGGAAAAAATATTATGTTGTATATTTAAAAGAAGGTTCTCAGATTGTTGACATTTTAAACGTCATGGAAGCGCATGTAGCACTGATGGAGTTAGAAAATGTCAGGATTTTAAAAGAGATGCGCAACTCTGTGAACCGAAAGGTTAATTGTGAAACTGCCAATATCAGCAAGACGGTCAATGCGGCGGTCAAGCAGGTACAGGATATTGAATATATCAGAGATACGGTAGGGTTAGAAAGTCTGCCGGAAAATTTGCGGGAAATGGCGTTGCTTCGTCTGGAATATCCGGAAGCAGCATTAAAGGAATTAGGAACTTATCTGAATCCACCCGTAGGAAAGTCAGGTGTGAACCATCGCTTGCGAAAGCTTTCTGCAATCGCAGAAGAGCTGCGAGGTCAATAAAGTAAATTGTTTTTGGACAAACGGGAGATGTACAAAGACGCAGGTTTGAACAAGGGAAAGGAAAAAGAAGTATGAAAAAGAGTGTAACAATTCAGATGGCAAACGATTTAGAAGCAAGACCGATTGCACATTTAGTTCAGACAGCAAATTCATTTGACAGCGAGATTTATCTGGAAATGGAAGAAAAAAGAGTGAATGCAAAAAGCATTATGGGAATGATGAGCCTTCGACTTATTTCTGGAACAGAGGTTACAATTGATGCAAATGGTTCCGATGAAGAAGCAGCAATTGAAGCGATTGAAAAATTTTTGACTGACAAATAGTAGACGGAAGAGAAAGCAGAGTCCTTCTGTTTTAAGACAAAAAGAGAAGTAAGGATGAGATGGTGATGAAAAAGAAGAAATTGTTATTTGTATTTAATCCTTTTTCAGGAAAAGCACAGATAAAAAATCAGTTATTGGATATTGTGGACACCATGGTAAAGGCTGATTATGAAGTGACGATTTATCCGACTCAGGCAAAGGAAGATGCCATGCACAAAGTGGAGACTGAAGCAGGAGAATATGATCTTGTTGTCTGCAGTGGAGGAGACGGTACATTAGATGAGGCGGTTACCGGTATGATGAAGCGAGAAGAAAAAGTACCGCTTGGATATATTCCTGCAGGTAGTACGAATGATTTCGCTAATTCTCTTGGTATTCCAAAGGACATGGTTAAAGCAGCAGCAGTTGCCGTCGGAGAAAATAACTTCGCCTGTGATATCGGAGATTTTAATGGAGATTCTTTTGTTTATGTAGCAGCATTTGGACTTTTTACAGAAGTATCCTATAAAACACCGCAGAACCTGAAGAATATTTTGGGACATGCGGCGTATATTTTGGAAGGTGCAAAGTGTCTTCATGACATTCCTGCTTATTTGATGCAGGTAGAGTATGATAATGTGCGTTTACAGGATGAATTTATCTATGGAATGATTACGAATTCGATTTCAGTAGGTGGATTTAAAGGGATGACAGGAAAAGATGTCTTACTCGATGATGGAGTCTTTGAAGTTACTTTAATTAAAAAGCCGAAGAATCCAATTGAGTTAAACGAGATTTTAGGTTGCTTGACCAATCTTATTGATGATACGGATTTGATTTATTCGTTTAAGACAGACAGGGTACATTTTACCTGTAAGACGGAAATCCCATGGACATTAGACGGGGAATTTGGTGGTGACCATCAGGAGGTTACAGTCCGCAATCTTCATCGTGCATTAGAATTAAAAGTAGAGCATGTTGAGGCAAAAGTTGCACAGAAGGAACCAGAAAAATTACTAGAAAAATAGTAGAAAAAGAGATTGTTATTTTTTTAACTTTATTTTTGTGAAAAAGTAGTATATAATAAATTCGTGTTATGGGTTTCACTTTAGTGGAAACAAATTTTTTGGTAGATGTATTATTTACATAATGCATGAAAATATTTAACAAATGGAGGATTATAAAATGTTAGTATCTGCAAAAGAAATGTTAGACAAAGCAAAAGCAGGCCACTATGCAGTTGGTCAGTTCAACATCAACAACCTGGAGTGGACAAAATCCATTCTTTTAACAGCAGAAGAATGCAAATCACCGGTTATCTTAGGTGTATCTGAAGGTGCTGGAAAATACATGACAGGTTACAAAACAGTTGCAGCTATGGTAAAAGCTATGATTGAAGAATTAAACATCACAGTACCTGTTGCATTACACTTAGACCATGGTTCATATGAAGGATGTTTAAAATGTGTAGAAGCAGGATTCTCTTCTATCATGTTTGATGGTTCTCATTACCCAATCGAAGAGAACGTAGCTAAAACTACAGAGTTAGTTGCACTTGCTCATAAGAACGGAATGTCTATCGAAGCTGAAGTTGGTTCAATCGGTGGAGAAGAAGACGGTGTTATTGGTGCAGGTGAATGTGCAGATCCAGATGAATGTAAGAAAATCGCTGATCTTGGCGTAGATATGCTTGCAGCTGGTATCGGTAACATCCACGGAAAATATCCTGAAAACTGGGCTGGACTTAGCTTTGATACATTAGCAGCAGTTCAGGAGAAGACAGGAACAATGCCATTAGTACTTCACGGTGGTACAGGTATTCCTGAAGATATGATTAAGAAAGCAATCGACCTTGGTGTATCTAAGATTAACGTTAACACAGAGTGTCAGTTATCTTTCGCAGATGCTACACGTAAATATATCGAAGCTGGAAAAGACTTAGAAGGAAAAGGATT
>JBJELY010000142.1:0-1578 GCA_051879395.1 Roseburia sp.
AGACATATCTCTAATCTTGCCTTTATAGAATTCCACATCACTTGTGAGATGCTTAACTTTATCTCGCAGTTGAAGCACTTCCTCTTTTAATCTAACACATTGGATTGTCAAACTTTTTACCAGTTCTTTCAATTTGTTCACAAGAGGCAAAGCTACTTTATCCCGAAATGACTTTGCACTTGCAAATGCTCCCGGCTCTGGAAGTTGCCATTCAGGTTCTTCATCATACTTTCGGACGTCACGCTGCAACAACTTCTCTGACTGCACCATCTGATCAATGCTACTTTTCAATTTCTCCTGTTGTATTTCAAGCTGGGCATTATCTTTCTGTAGCCTATCCTGCATTTGTTTTAATGCCTGATTATCCGATTGTAGCATAGTTTGCTTTTGCTCCAGCTTTTCATTATCCTCTTGCAATTTATTCTGTTCTTGTTCCAATCGCTGGTTCTCGGACTGTAAAACACTCTGTTTCATCTCCAACTCGCTATTATCTGTCCGCAATTGCCATTGTTGCTGTTCCAAGTGACGATTATCCGTCCGTAGTTCCACCTTTTTTATTTCAAGGCTTGTATTTTCCACTCGCAATTGTTGATTGCTTGTACTTAATGTTTCGTTATCCCTCTGAATCGTAGCACCTTCCGCTCTTGCCTTTTCAACAGCCTCCTCAGCTCTTACCTGCTTAATTGTAGTGGTCATTAGTTCCTGCTTCATAGAGGATACTGCCTGATTCAATTTATCAACCTCTGTGGTCTTTTCCTGCTTTTGACTGTCTAATTCCGCTACTTCCTTCGCTCTCTCCTGCTTTTCAAAGTCCAGTACCGACAAATGCTTTTCATGTGTTCCCTTTTGAAGCCATTTAACACCGTATCGCTCCATTACCATAGCCAATGCCTGCTTCTCCGCTGCAATCCATTGATTCCACTCTGTAGCACCTCTTGTGCCACCTGTGAAGCCCTCTGCAGCCAACGCAGATTTTAACGATACTCTTGTATCCAATCCTCGCTTGCTACCTGTAATATATGGCACAAAATCAATGTGTAAATGTGGTGTTTCCTCATCCATATGCAAGTGAGCAGAAAACACATACAAGTTAGGATTTCGTGCTTGAAATTCGTCCATAAACTCTGTTAATATCTTTTTAGCAAGAAGCCCTTCTTCACTTTTGGCATTCATATCGTCTTTATTTCCAATCTGAAAAATCACTTCATGAAAAAGTTTTTCCTGCTTGCCTTGTCTGATTTTTTCATAATAATCATCAATCACTCGATCCTTACGTTTTTGCTTTGCATTATATCGTTCAAGTGCTTCATCAAACAATTTATGATAAACCTTCTTTATATCTTCATTACAAAAATGAACATTAGCACCACTTCTATCACTATCCACATTTTTTGCTGTAAATGCTCGGGTGTTGTGATTAACGGAACCTTTTCCTACCATCCCACTAATCGTTCTTTCCATAGGCAATTCTCTCCTTCCTTTTATCTGTTATATTAGCGCCGGATACGGCGCAGGCTTTGTTACTTTCGCCGAAAGTAACGCAAAAGCACTTTTGACACCTGCGGCATCAAAAATGCA
>JBJELY010000143.1:0-24880 GCA_051879395.1 Roseburia sp.
TGTGGTAACACATGTAGCTGACTGTTACTAATCGATCGAGGGCTTGACCAAAAGCAAAGCGAATAGATTCGCTTGGAAAGACGGTTGGATGGAAACAGTGACATGGAGCAGATTTATCTGCGGATATGGAACTGGTTACAGACAGAGTTTTGCGTAGCAGAATCATCGAGATGAAGCGAAGCGGAATCGAGATGACCGGCTTTCAGAGTAGTGGTTGTGAGATGTAATCTGTATGAAGTTTTGAAGATACAAAAGGCAAGAAAGAGCTTGCAAAAGAAAGAGAAATAAAGTAAGATAGGAATGACGTAGAGATACGTCATTTTTATAGATACAGGGGATTGGTCAAATGGTATGATAGGAGTCTCCAAAACTTTTGGTGGGAGTTCGATTCTCTCATCCCCTGCTAGAGTGAAACACCGGAAATGAAGAAATAGTTTCCGGTGTTTTTTTATATGTGTTTTGTAGTGTACATTTCTATTTGTACATGTTATTATACTGTATAAAGCATTTTAGAGGGGGAGGATGTAACCTTTGGGTTACGATGCGAGAATGAAAGCGGTATGGAAAAAAAGAGTTTTATCAGTAATTATAATGTTGTCTTTTATGTGCGGATTAATATATTCTGCTAATATAGATGTAGTATCAATGCAGCAAATAAAGCATTTTACCGCTTTTTTTGCAGTTGAGGGAGACACACTTGATTCAAATAATGAGATTCGAAGAGAAATTGCGCAACGGATAGGCGCTGATTGTGAAGAGATGTGGCTTGTAGGACAGACGAAAGAGAGTGCTTTGAATTCCTATATAGTAAAAGGACAGTATCCTGATTTTATATCAGGAGAGATAAGTCTATATGAGGCAGGTGCATTAATACCCATTGATGAATATTGGGATGAATATCCCAATATAAAAAATTATTTAACGGAAGAACAATGGAATCGTTTTCGCCAGTCTGACGGACATATATACTGGATTCCGCAATTTGGTGTTACGCATGGAGAGGATGTAGAAGTAACACATTCGGGAGAGGCATTCTGGATACAGACGAGAGTTTTAAAGTGGGCGGGATATCCAAAGATTCATACGGTAAATGAATATTTTGATTTGATAGAACGTTATGTGGAGGCTAATCCTGAAATGGAAGATGGAACACCGAATATTCCATTTACTATTTTGTGCGATGACTGGAGATATTTTTGTTTGGAAAATGTTCCCCAATTTTTAGATGGTTATCCGAATGATGGAAGTTGTATTGTAGACCCTGATACATTGCAGGTGATAGATTATAATACAACCGATACGGCAATGGCTTATTATAAAAAGTTAAATGAAGAATTTCATAAAGGAATATTAGATGCAGAATCCTTTACAGGAACCTATGAAGATTATTTGAAAAAGATTTCAACGGGAGCAGTCTGTGGAATGACAGATCAGTGGTGGCAATTTTATTATGCAACACAGACAGTATACGATCAAAATGGATTGAGAGATATGGGGTGTGATTATGTTCCATTGCCGATTACATGGGAAGAAGGAACGGAAAATCAATGGCATGTTACGCGTTCAGCGGAACTTGACAGTTCAACAGGATTGGCAATTACTGTTTCCTGTAAAGATATAAATGGAGCAATGCAGTTTATAAGTGATTTAATGGAACCAGAGATTATAAAGCTGCGTTTTTGGGGAGAAGAAAATGTAGACTATTCGATAGATGAAAACGGGATGTTTTATATGAGTGAGGAACAAGGAAAGAGACGTGGAAATCATGAAATAGCAGAAAATCATTTTTGCCCTTACTCATATTTTCCAAGAATTGAGGGAATGCTGCCCGATGGAAAAAATGCCTTTTCTATGGAGTATCAGGCAACGGAATTCTTTAAAAATCAGCCGTCAGATGTGCAGGAGTGCTTTTTAGCATATGGAGTTACAAATTATGTGGATATGCTTGGAAAAAATGAGGCTCCGGGAGCATGGTATCCTATGTATTCTTTCACCACCTCTTTATCTTCAAATTCAGAGGCAGGGCAGATAAGGGATAAAATAGATGAAGTGAAACACAAATGGCTTCCACAGGTAATTATGGCAGATGATTTTGAAGCAGCATGGGATTCTTATATGGATGAGTATAATGAGTGTGATCTGCAGTTTTATTATGAGGTTTTGCAAACGGAAGTATATAAAAGAGTTGGACAGGATAAAAAAGACAAATTTTTGTCAATCAAATGATAAAAAATGGATAGAAGCACCCTCTTAATTCCTTTATAATAAATAGAAAAAGGAGTTGAGAGGGTTTTTATGAGTAAAACTATAAATGGAGCATTGGGACTTTATCCTATTGCAAGAGGGGAAAATACGAAAAAAAAGAAGTCTGTTACGTTAGAAAAAGATGGAAGTGTAACTTTTTATATGTATGCACCAGAAGCGAAAACAGTGCATGTTGCAGGAATTGGAGGATATTTTTCTTCTGATAAAATAGAACTTGAACCAGATGGTGAAGGTGGATTTTTGAAAAATGTACAAGGGCTGCACTGGGCTATGCATTACTACTTTTGGTATGTAGATGGGGTACGTATCTGTAATCCGGATGCAGGAATATCTTATGGGTGTTTTGCCGCAATTAACACATTTGAGATGCCAGAAAATGGAGTAGACTTTTATTATGTAAAAGATGTTCCTCATGGAACTGTAAGAATATGTAAATATATATCAGAGGTAAGCGGCCATTTAAAGGAATGTTATGTATATACTCCATATGGATATGAGCAGAATAAAGATGAGAAGTATCCGGTTTTATATTTACAACATGGTGTCGGAGAAAATGAGACAGGTTGGATCTGGCAAGGAAAAATGAACTTTATAATGGATAATTTAATTGCAGAAAAAAAGTGCGAAAAAATGATTGTCGTTGCAAGTTGTGGTTATGCATTTTATAAAGATGAAAAACCGGTATTTTATCCGGGAGATTTTGATAAAGAACTTATTCAAAACATTATCCCTTACATAGAAGAACATTTTAGAGTGAGAAAAGGAAAGAATAACAGGGCTTTGGCAGGACTGTCAATGGGGTCTGCGCAGGCAACAGACAGTGTGGCGCGTCATATGGATTTATTCTCTGCAGTTGGAGTATTTTCAGGGGTAGCGATTCATGAGGTCGAACGTATTTGTGAAAGCCCGAGAGAGTTAGAAGTGGTATTTTTATCCTGTGGCAGTGAAGAAAAAGGAATCAGAGCTGGTATGGATAAAATGGAACAAATCTTCAAAAGAGCAGGAAAGTTGTGTGTGACCCGTGTTTATGAAGGCTATCATGAATGGCATGTTTGGAGAAAAAGTCTTTATGACTTTGTAAAGCTTTTATTCCGTTGGAGTAGGGAGGAAACAGAGGACATTACAAACTATACGGCAATGAAGGTAGGAAGAGAGCAACTTGTGAAACAAACGGGAGAGGAAGGGATGCTTTTCTTTGATCCTGTTTATCGACAGGTTCAATTTGAAACAGATAAAGAGGGAAGACCGGCAGGAGTATATCCGGATATTGTACATGGAATTTCGGTGATGGAACAGGGAAGGGTTCATATAAACTTTTATGCACCTGGAGCGTTACGGATGGAGGTGGAAATTTCCAAAGGCAAAAGGCAACAATTAAAAAAATCAAAAAAACATGAGGGATATTGGACGCTTATGTTAGAAGATATTGAACCAGGATTTCATGATGTTCGCTTTTTTGTGAATGGAACGGCAGTAGTCAATCCGGATGCACCTGTGGGGTATAGCAGTTATGAGGCGGTAAATTATTTGGAAATGTCGGATACACAGTTTGCATTACAGGAGTTGGCAGATGTGAAGCATGGACAGATTAGTATTCATTATAGTTATGAAGCTGATAAAGATATCGTACATACAATTTATGTATACACGCCAGCACAATATGAGGATTCCGATTTAGAAAAACACAATGCAATACTTCTAAAGGCACTTCCATCAGAAACAGCAGCTTGTTTTTTACATCAGGGAAAGATTCCTAATATAGCAGACAATTTGCTAGCCTTGGGAAAAACAAAAGGGTTGTTTCTTATTATGGCAGATGCAGATGTGCAGACGAAACAGCTGGAAAATGTGCTGAATGAGTATGGACTTAATGAGAGAATTAGGAAATTGAACATTTTGGAACGGAACACAGAGGAAGACTGGACGAGTTATCGTCATCGTTTTGTAGACTTTTCATTGCGTTAAAGAAGATAAAAATATGTAATAAATGCGGTGCTATTATATACTTTATCGGGTTAAAAATAAATAATGGTCTGCTATAATGAAAAAAAATGACAGGGAGGAGAGTTTGCATGAGTGGACCAGCAGCACCGAAAGATCCAGAAAAGGCCAGACCATATTTTTATATCATAAAAGATAAAGAAATTTTTGGGACAAAACAGGATGACGGTACAGGAATTCAATTTATATATGAGAGTGATGGACGGCTTATAAGCAGTGCGCAGATTACAGGAAATATTACAGATGAGCACGAATTGAAATTATTAGAGACAGTAGAAGGTTTTGCAAAACTTATTCATAGTATTGGTGTGTCAGTGGAAACAGAGAATCCAAAAGAACCAGTGGAATTTGTGTTTCAGATGTATGGCAAAAAAGATTTGTATGGTGGTGGAACGAATTTAAGAACAGAATTGAAATGTGATGGGATGGAGCAGAAAATATATCTGGCCGACTACACATGGACAGAAGATGATCATATTCCGGGCCAGATTAAAATCATTTTTAAAACACCGGAGCAGATGGGACGGGTCAGCGTAAGGTTTTTTCTAAATGACGGATATGATGCGCCACCTGAGATAAAAGAGGAAGCAGTGAATACAAAATCAGAGGCATACTGTAATATGATTAGTCGTTCTTTAATGAATTTGGGAAATACATATCGTATTCGAAAAGCCATTGAAAAATCGAGAGCAGGAAAAGAAGTAACGCTTGCTTATATTGGCGGTTCGATTACCCAGGGAGCGGGTGCAACACCAATCAACACAGAGTGTTATGCTTATAAATCATTTCAGCTTTTTCAAAAAAGATTTGCTGCCAGAGATAATGTGAAATTTATAAAAGCCGGGGTGGGAGGAACACCTTCCGAACTTGGAATGATTCGTTTTGACAGAGATGTGCTTCGAAATGGCGAACAGCCGGATATTGTAGTAATTGAATTTGCAGTAAATGATGAAGGGGATGAGACGAAAGGTAATTGTTATGAAAGTCTTGTGCGAAAAGTGTTAAAATTGCCGTGGAAGCCGGCAGTTGTACTCCTTTTTTCTGTGTTTGCAAATGACTGGAATCTTCAGGAAAGATTAAGTCCGGTTGGAAAGCTTTATGATTTACCGATGGTGAGTATTAGGAATGCGGTTACGCCTCAGTTCTTTTTCAAAAAGGAAGAGGGAAGAGTAATTTCTAAGAATCAGTTTTTTTATGATATGTTCCACCCGGATAATATTGGACATACAATCATGGCAGATTGTCTACAGTATATGTTTGAACGGTGTGATACGGCAGAACATGCAAGAATTGATACCTTTAGTATGGGAATGACTGAAGAGGAGATTTTAGGACAAAATCTTTTAAAAAATCCGGCAATCGGAGCAGATTTTGAGCAGGTAATATTATTGGATCGGAAAGAGAATAAAATTAATGCAGAGATAGATGCTGGTGGATTTACCGGTACCGATACGGAGTTGCAGAGTGTTGAGATGGATACAGAACTTATCATGACACCGGAATTTCCATACAACTGGATGTATGATGGTACAAAGAGCAAAGAGACATGGTTTCAATTAACGATAAACTGCAAGTCACTTTTCCTGGTGTTTAAAGATTCCGGTGAAGTGGATGTTGGAAAAGCAAAAGTGTTTGTAGATGGGGGATACTGTCTGACAGCCGATCCACATATCAATAACTGGCAGCATTGCAATGCAGTTTTGCTATTTCGGGAAAAGGAATCTATGAAGCATGAGATTCGAATTGAAATGGATGAGAAAGATACAGAGAAAAAATTTACCATTTTAGGTTTTGGTTATGTGGCATAACGGAAAGAGGAGGATGACATGGTAACAGCAAAAAATCCTATTTTATGTGGGTTTTATCCAGATCCATCCATCTGTAGAGCAGGGGATGATTATTATATTGTAAATTCCAGTTTTGTATATGGACCGGGAGTTCCTATTTTCCATAGTAGAGATCTTGCACATTGGGAACAGATTGGAAATATTTTGGAGCGTAAGGAGCAGCTTCCAGTAAAGGGAAGTGAAATTTCAGAGGGAATTTATGCTCCGACTATCCGTTATCATGATGGAGTATTTTACATGATAACTACAAATGTAAGCTATGGAGGTAACTTTATTGTGACTGCAGACAATCCTGCAGGCCCGTGGTCGGACCCATACTATCTTGGAACGGAGGCACAAGGCATAGATCCAAGTCTCTTTTTTGATGATGATGGAAAATGCTATTATTGCGGTACAAGACCAAATCCGGAGGGAGTCCGCTATAATGGAGATTGGGAAATCTGGGTGCAGGAACTTGATTTAAAGACAATGAAACTTGTCGGTGAAAGTATGGCAATCTGGAAAGGGGCAGTAAAGGATGTTATCTGGCCGGAAGGACCACATCTTTATAAAATAAACGGATACTATTATCTAATGCATGCAGAAGGTGGAACCGGTCCAGAGCACAGTATCAGTATTGCAAGAAGCAAAAAATTATTTCAATGGTTTGAAGGATGTCCGAGGAATCCGATTTTTACACATCGAAATCTTGGAATGAATTACCCGGTTGTGTATGCAGGACATGGAGATCTGGTGGATGATGGACAGGGAAACTGGTATGTTGTCATGCTTGCCTCAAGACCATGTGAAAGACATAGTAGCATGGGAAGAGAGACTTTTCTTGCAAAAGTGACATGGGAAAATGGATGGCCGGTAATTGCAGAAGGAGTTGGACATTTAGAAACGCAAGTGGAGATTCCAATGAAGGAATATCGGTTTGCGGAAGAAGTAGGTGATTCTGACTATATCCAATTCTGGGATAAAAAATTAGACCCAAGGCTTGTAAGCATAGAGGAAATTAATGAGGAGACCTATTCTCTTACAGAGCATGTCGGTATGTTACGACTCTATAACAGAAAAGAGAGCATTGCGGAAAAAAATAATTGTGCATATTTTGGAGTGAGACAGAAAAGTTATCAATTTTATGCCGAGACGGGTGTTGAGTTTGAGCCGAAGCAGGAAAAAGAAGTAGCGGGTATGGTATTGTATCAGAATCATGAAAATCATCTCCGTATGGAAATCATGAAAAAAGGCAGTGAGAAATGTTTGGTTGTTACTTCATGTATTCATGGGAAAGACAACATAATTTCAACTACGCCGTTAAAGGATGACATACGTTTTACGAAAATTCGTTTGCAGTGCGATACACAGGTTGCGAAAGTATGGGTTCAGACAGGAAATGAGAAAAAAGTTTGTGCACAAGATATCAGTCTCATTCCATATACGACAGAGGAAGCAGGAGGATTTGTCGGCTGTACAATTGGAATGTATGCATCTTCGAATGGCATTGAGAGTTCTAATTATGCAGACTTTGGGTGGTTTATACAAAATGCAGTATAAAAATTCATTGCAGGAAGATAAAAGTTAACGTATAATAATTGCATAAAAGAGAGCAGGCAATAGAGATGTCTGCTCTCTTTAGGTTTGTGAAAAAGGAGATTTTTCATGGGAAAATTGTTACATAAGCTCGAAAGATGCATGGATGATTTTAAAATAAAGAAAAAATTTTATGTTTTCTATATTGTATGTGTTTTGATCCCGCTGATTATTACCGATAGCGTTGTATTTTATACGATAACTAAATTTGACAGAGAGAGAAAAGAACATGAGATGGCTAATATTGCAAGTGCAGTGGAATATAGTCTGAGTAGTATGGTGGGCAATGTAGGAGAAATTGCAAACAGTATTTATACCAATAGAAATTTTGATGATTTTTTATCGAAAGAATATGCTGATTCAGCAGATTATGTATCTTCATATCAGTCTTTTTTAGGCGGTACATTGCTTGAAAACGCACTCGGAATGAATAATATGGTTTTTACACTGTATACAGATAATGATACGATTGTCAATGGTGGGAGAGTAAATACGATAGAACATATTAGTGAAACGGAGGCGTATAAACTTCTCAATGAGGAGGGAAAAAGTAAAGGTATATTTTTTGTGTATGATGATAGTAGTTCAAGAATGACGAAAGAACGAAGAATCATTTATCTTCAGAAACTTGATTTTTTTGATAACGAATTGGAGAAGTATTTAAAGATTGAATTTGATTATAGCAGTATGGTGCGAACTCTTAAAAATATGAACTATGATAATGAGGTGATAATTTGTGAGGGAAATAAAATTGTTCTTTCAAATGGAAAGCATGGGAGTTATGGAAGTGATTTTCAAAAAATTGAGGAGATAGAGAGAGATGCATATGTTCATACGTTTGGTCTTTATGGAACAGAACTTGAGATATATGTAAAAAAGACAGAGGATGGATTTTGGAGAAGTATAAAAAATGAATTTCCAATTATTTTACTCCTTGTCTTGGTAAATGCGCTATTTCCATTTTGTTTTGTACAGATTTTTAATCGTTCCTTTACAAAAAGAATTACAGAGCTCAGCAGAGTTTTTAAATCTGTAGATAGTGATCATCTGATTCCGATGCATTATGAGGGTGGAAAAGATGAAATTAGCAGCATGATTCAAAATTATAACAGAATGGTGAAACGGACAAATGAGCTGATTCAGACCGTATATAAGAATCGAATTAAAGAACAGGAGATGTTAGTCGGGAGGAAAAATGCAGAACTTTTAGCTCTGCATAGTCAGATTAATCCCCATTTTTTGTTTAATGTTCTTGAGAGTATTCGCATGCACAGTATTTTAAAGAAAGAAAATGAGACAGCAGATATGGTAGCAAAGCTTGCTGTTATGGAGAGACAATATGTAGAATGGGGAAATGATTCCGTAAGTATTGCAGAAGAGATTGAATTTGTAAAAGCCTATCTTGCCCTTCAGAAGTATCGTTTTGGAGATAGATTAAATTACAGTATTGATGTGAATCAAGAGTGTAGTAAATATAAAATTCCAAAGCTGACAATTGTTACATTCGTAGAAAATGCCTGTGTACATGGAATTGAGAGCAAGTCTGCGCCTGGATGGATATTTGTTCGTATCAATAGAAAGGATGATAAGCTTTGTATTGAAGTTGAGGATACAGGAAGTGGAATGGAAGAGGGGAAACTTCTAGAATTAGAGAAGAATATGCAGAATGCTAATATAGAAATGTTAAAAAGTAATGGAAGAGTGGGGATTATTAATGCTTGTGTACGTCTTAAGCTGATTACAGACAATAGGGTCGAATTCCAGCTAGAGGGGGAAGAGGGAATCGGAACGACCATTGTAATACACATACCATTACAATTTGTATAGGAGGATTAGGGGAAATGCTAAAAGTTTTATTGGTGGATGATGAACCGTTTATTTTGGAAGGATTAAAACTTCTCGTAGATTGGGAGAGAGAAGGATTTGAGATTGCAGGAACAGCAGCAAATGGGGTAGAAGCATTAAATTTTTTACAGGAGGAAGAGGTAGATCTTATTATTGCAGATATTAAGATGCCCCAGATGACAGGACTTGAACTTTTAGAGAGAATAAGAAAAGAAAATTTATCAGATGCATATTTTGTTATTTTAAGTGGGTATGCAGAGTTCGGCTTTGCGCAGCAGGCGTTGCAGAATGATTGCACGGATTATATTTTAAAACCCGTTGATGGGGAGATTTTGCTTAAAGTATTAAACAAAGTTTTTACTTTAAGGAGCAGAGAAAAATTAGATTGTGAAAAGAAACGGGAAATGGAGCAGGCATATCTTGCGAGGCATATTATTGCATTGGTGCAGGGAAAGTTTGATAATTTAAATTTGGAATATGTACGTGAGCACATGCGATGTGGAAAAGGAGTCCGTTATGTTGAAATTCAGATGGAAGATATTTTTGATGAAGAGGGAACGGCTGACAGGGAGATGAGAGTTATACAAAGAAAACTCTACAATATTTGCATGGATTACTTGAAGGAAGATGCCAATTTGTGTGTGTTTGATGTGTCAGTTAATGAAAAAATTTATGACATCGGATTACTTTTTTTTGATTATGTAGCAGAAAAAAATAATATGAAAGAAAAAGAATATCTGGAAAATTTTTTAAAGTATCTGAATGCCAATATACAAAAGCCTATTGTGATGCTCGTCGGGAAAAAAGTACAGGATATAAGCAATATTGCCAGATCCTATGGGAATACATGTATGCTCCGTTCTTTTCAGGGATTTCGTGCCAAGAAGAGTATTTATTATTACGAGGAAGAGGTTCAGGTGTCGCCGGATGGAATTGTTTTGTGTAAACAAAGTCTTGATGGGTTGTTGAAGATGATTGAACAGAACAATCATGTTGGAATTCGGAACGCGGTGGAAAGTTTTTATGAAGAAATGGGGAAGATGGGAATTTGTGGAGAAACGATGACGTTAAATATCAACTATCTCCTGTTTCAATTGATACATCTTGCCAGCGAACAGGATGATGATGTGAATCAGGAGGAGATATTAAGACTTATTAGTGAAAGCAGTTTCGAAACGGGTGTAAAAAGGGGAAGCAAAGCACATCTTGCACGTTTTGCATGCGAGTATGCGGAGTATCTGTCACAGCTTCGAAAAAATGTGTCGCGTGGGGTTCTCGGTATGGTGGAAAAGGAAATAAAAGATAATTTTGCATCTAATATTACTTTGAGGAGTCTGAGTGAAAAATATTATGTAAATAGTGCATATTTAGGGCAGTTATTCAGAAAGAAATATGGGAAATCATTTAAAGACTATCTGAATAATTATAGAATGGAACAGGCGGCAAATTTTCTTATCCACACAGATAAAAAAATTGCGCAGATTGCAGAGGATGTTGGCTATCATGATTTGGATTATTTTGTGAACCGGTTTATTCAGGTGCATGGCTGTACTCCGGCAAGATTTCGGAAGAAAATGATACAGGGAGAATAAGAAGCAGGGCAAATTATAGTTTTCTATAATTTGCCCTGCTTTTTACTATACTTAGTCTGATTGTATGTACAGCTTAAAAAGGTAAAATAGATTTATCGAAAGGGAGGTAATTACAAAATGAAAAGAAAAAGAATTGTAAGTATGTTGCTTGTATCAACGATGATTGCAACGATGTTTGCCGGATGTGGCGACAAATCACAATCAGCTGGCGCTTCTGTTGGAGATACAGAAGGAAGTGGAGTAAAAGAATTTACGGCATTTTTCGGTGTAGCTGGTTCAGAAATTAATGATGATAATGAAGTTCAGCAGATTATTGCAGAGAAGACAGGAGCCAAGGTAAAAGAGACATGGCTGACTGGACAGACAGCGGACGAAGCAATTGGTACCATGATTGCCGGAGGAGAGTATCCAGATTTTATCGAGGGACAGACAGGAACAAAGCAGTTATATGATGCAGGAGCACTTGTTGCGTTAGATGATTATTTGGATGATTATCCAAACATTAAAAATTTATTTACTGATTTAGAATGGGAGCAGCTTCGTCAGGAAGACGGACATATTTACTGGATTCCACAGTTTAGCTGTATTAAAAATGATGAGAAGGTTTGTACTCACAACGATGAGGCATTTTGGATTCAGACAAGAGTTTTGGAGTGGGCTGGTTATCCGGAAGTAAGAACAATGGACCAGTACTTTGATTTGATTGAGGCCTATAATGAAGCAAATCCTACTATGGAAGACGGAACAGAGAATATTCCATATACCATTCTTTGTGAAGACTGGAGATACTTCTGTCTGGAAAATGCACCACAGTTCCTGGATGGATATCCAAATGACGGAAGCTGTATGGTAGACCCTGAAACATTAAAAGTACTTGATTATAATACATCAGATACTGCAGTAAAATATTTTAAAAAATTAAATGAAGAATATCAGAAAGGAATTGTAGATCCAGAGTCATTTACACAGACTTATGATGAATATATTTCGAAACTTTCTACCGGACGTGTTCTTGGCATGATTGATCAGTGGTGGGATTTTGCATACACAGCTGGTGATGCGATAAAACAGGCTGGATTAGATGAACAGGGATGTGACTATGTTCCACTTCCAATTACAATTGACGAGAGTGTAGAAAATCAGTGGCATAACTCAGGCGGAGCTTTTAATTCAGGAAGTGGTCTTGCAATTACTGTAAGTTGTGAAGACGTACCGGGGGCATTAAAATTCGTAAATGATCTTCTTGATCAGGATATCCACAATCTTCGATTCTGGGGTGTAGAAGGTGTTGATTACCAGGTTGATGAAAATGGTGAATTTTATAGAACTGAGGAACAGAGAACACAAGCATCTGATACAGATTACAAAGCTTCCCATGCATGTTCTTATTCCTATTTCCCACAGTATAATGGAACAAGTGATGATGGAATTAATGCAAACAAGCCAGACGGGCAGGCAAAAGAATTTTTTGATGGTTTGAATGATGATGTGAAAAAGACATTTGAGGCATATGGTGTAGAGACATATGTAGAAATGATTGGGACAAATGAGGCACCAGGTGAATGGTATCCAATGTGGTCCTTCTCTAATAGCTTTACTACAAGTACACCGGGTGGTGTGGCATGGACAAAAATCGGTGAAGTAAAACATGAGCAGTTACCACAGGTTGTTATGGCAGATGACTTTGATGCTGCATGGGAAAATTATATGGAAGCATATAACGAATGTAAGCCAGAAGATTTCCTCAGTGAATTACAGGATGAATTAGACCGAAGAATGGAACAGGCAGCGCAGTTTAAATAAAAATAAAAAATGAAATTTAAAAACGGGCAGATGCGGGAAAATTTCATCTGCCCATTTTTTTAAGGAGTGAAACTATGTCGTTAACGAGAAAAAAATCGAAACAAAAAATTAAAGAACCCAGGACAAAAATTACATGGAAAGAAATCAAGAGACAAAAGGTGCTGTTATTTTGGACAGCGATAATACTTATTTATGGAATAATATTTTATTATCTTCCATTAGCCGGATGGGCAATGGCATTTCAGGATTATAAACCACAACTTGGTATCTTTCATTCGAAATTTGTGGGATTACAGAAGTTCAAAATGTTATTCTCGGATGCGACGTTTATCCGTGTAATCCGAAATACATTAGCAATGGGTATAATAAACCTTGCCGTGACATTTATAACAGCGATTGCTTTTGCAATTTTACTAAATGAAATAAAAAGCAGGGGTGGGAAAAAAATAGTTCAGACCATTTCTTATCTGCCTCACTTCCTATCATGGATTATTGTAACTGGTATTTTACATGATATGCTTTCTGGTACGGGAATTGTAAATGAAGTACTTGTAAATCTGCATATTATTAGTCAACCGATTAACTTTTTTGCACATCCCGGATATTTCTGGCCGATTGTGGCATTTGCAAATGTGTGGAAAGAAACAGGATGGAACGCCATTATTTATCTGGCAGCAATTACATCAATAGATCCGTCTTTATATGAGGCGGCAGCCATCGATGGTGCAGGAAGATGGAATAAGATTAAGTATGTTACACTTCCGGGAATAAAACCGACAATTATTATTCTACTTCTCATGAATGTTGGTAACGTTTTAAATGCAGGTTTTGAAATTCAGTATCTTTTAGGAAATGGGCTTGTACAGAAAGTATCCCAGACAATTGATATTTATGTATTGAAATGGGGAATTAGCCAGGGAGATTATGCAATTGGTACTGCAGCAGGTATCTTCAAGAGTCTTGTAAGCATTATATTGATTGTAATCGCAAATCAGATTGCGAAACATAATGGTGAAGAGAGATTGTTCTAAGGAGGGGATGAATCATGGCAGATACAGAAAAAAAGAGAAAAAAGAAAAAAATTGAGATTTTTCCAATTGTGAATGGAATCATTATGGTTCTTTTTGTTATTATAACACTTTATCCAGTGTTAAATACGCTGGCAATTTCATTAAATGATGGTACAGACGCGCTTCGCGGTGGAATTTATTTATGGCCAAGAAAGTTTACCTGGAAAAATTATCTTACTGTACTTCATAAAGATAATCTGATTACCGGGGCATATATTACAGTGGCAAGAACAATTATAGGTACTATACTTGCATTAGCAGCAAATGCAATTTTGGCATTTATTGTAAGCAGAAAAAGATTTCTATTTAAAAAAGAAGTGTCTTTGTTTTGGGTTATTACAATGTATGTGAACGGAGGTTTGATACCAACATTCCTTTTATATAAGGGATTAGGACTTACTAATAGTTTCTGGGTATATGTAATTCCGGGTATGGTGAGTGCATTTAATATGTTGGTTATCCGTACTTATATGAATGGTATTCCAGATAGTTTAGAAGAATCGGCGCAGTTAGATGGTGCAGGATATACCACTATATTTTTGAAAATATATTCGCCACTTTGTAAACCGGTGTATGCAACAGTTGCATTATTCGTTGCAGTTGGACAGTGGAATTCTTGGTTTGATGCAATGTTATATAACCGTATGAGCGATAATCTTACAACACTTCAGTATGAGTTGATGAAACTGCTTTCCTCTGTAACGAATCAGGGAACAACGGCAGAAGCAATGAAAAATGCAATTGGCACAGTAACACCTACTTCTGTGCGTGCGGCAGCGACAATTGTTACAATGCTTCCGATTATCTGTATCTATCCTTTCTTACAGAAGTACTTTGTTACAGGGCTTACCCTTGGTGGTGTAAAAGAATAAAAGGGAGAGAGAAGAACTATGGCAGGAGCATTTGAGACAGGACAATATCGAAACGTCTTTAAGGAATGTGGATATTCTGAGGAAGCGATAGAAAAAAGAGTAGAAGATACGTTTCAGAGTATTTTTTATGGAAAAGACGGTGAGGCATTTTATCATGAATGTGAAAATGGCATGGCATATGTGGAAGATACTGGGAATCATGATGTCCGGACAGAAGGAATGTCTTATGGAATGATGGTTTGTGTGCAGATGAATCGAAAAGAGGAGTTTGATCGTCTGTGGAAATGGGTTCGGACCTATATGTACATAGAAAGTGGACCATGTAAAAACTATTTTGCATGGTCCTGTGGAGTAGATGGAACAAGAAATGCAGATGGACCAGCACCGGATGGGGAAGAATATTTTGCAATGGCATTATTTTTTGCATCCAGACGTTGGGGAGATGGAACAGGAATATTAAATTATAGCGAAGAGGCAAAAGCCATTCTAAGAGAGTGTATTCATAAAGGGGAGATGGGACATCCGGGAGAACCTATGTGGGAACCAACGAACCGGTTGATAAAATTTATTACTTGCTGTGATTTCAGTGATCCATCTTATCATCTGCCTCATTTTTATGAACTATTTTCAATTTATGCAGATAAAAAGGATTCTGCTTTCTGGAAAGAAGCGGCTCGTGCAAGCAGAAAATATCTTCATGAGGCATGTCATGAGAGAACGGGATTATCCGCAGAATATGCAGATTATGATGGCACACCGCATACGGGACATCAGGAGATTTTTGGGAGACATGACTGGTATTATAGTGATGCGTATCGCACAATTGCCAATATTGCATTGGATCATGTGTGGTTTGATGCAGACCCATGGCAGGTAGAAAACGCAAATAAGTTGCAAAAATTCTATTGTGAAGAACAAAAAGATAATTGGGATGGAGTATTTTTAACTGATGGAACAAAACTGGAGGAAAAAGCACTTCATCCAGTTGCAATTATTGCAGTTAATGCACAGGCATCGCTTGCGGCAGACGGTCCATATAAAAAGGCGTGTATTGATAAATTGTGGAATACGCCTCTTAGGACAGGAGACAGAAGGTATTATGATAATTTTTTATATATGTTTGCCATGCTGGCATTGTCCGGAAAATATAGAATTTATTAGTGATGCGAAAAAAATAAAAAGGAGAGGTAATTGGGGAATGAAAAAATGGAAACTTGGGACGTGCATTGCACTTTGCGCAACAATGCTTTTTTCCGGAATAGGAACATTGATTCCAGAAAATTATGGGACAGTAGAAGTATATGCAGAGACGGTCAATGAGGATGCAGCAGGAAAGACATTTACAGCAGAGCAGCTTAGTGTGGTGTGGTCAAATGCGAACTATTTATTTGAAAATAATCAGTGGAAGATGATATTTGAAAATCAATATGACCAGATTGTATGGAGATTACCGGAAACAATAAATCTTGCAGAGTGTAGTTCTGTTACGTTTCAAGTAGAGGACCAGACGATTCCGATTACTCTTAAACTTTGGAGTGGGGAGCAGGAACTTGACAGTAATACAAAATATGGTTTGAGTGGTCAGACGGAATATACGTTTGTTCCAAGTGGACAAACAGCAGATGGAATTGGGATTATGATTACAGATGAAAATCCAGTAGATGCATCTGTATGTTTGAACAGTGTTACATTTGAAATGAAAGGTGCACCATCGATTGAATTGGATATTCCAGATTGGAAGGACTCTATTACATCCGCACTTGGTGAAAATACAATTGCAGGAACAGCAATTATGTCCAGCGAGATAGGGGATGAAACACTTATGTCTCTTGTGGAAAAGCATTTTAATGCTGTTACGTTTGGCAATGAACTGAAACCGGATGCGTTATTCAATTATCAGCTTGATCATTCTGTAAATACAAAAACGATTATATTTGATGGGCAGGAGTTGTTAGTCCCTGTTGTGAATGAACAAGGAGAGAGCCTTGATTTTTCTCGTGCGGATGCAATGGCAGAAAAAATATTAACATGGAATCAACAGCATCCGGATCAAAAAATAAGAATTCGAGGACATGTACTCGTATGGCATTCGCAGACACAGGAGTGGTTTTTTCATGAAAATTATGATATTAGTCAGCCGTATGTAGATAAAGATACCATGAACCGACGCTTGGAATGGTTTATTTCAAGTGTATTTGAACATTATTTTGGAGATGCTGCACAGGGAAAATATGATGGATTATTTTATGGTTGGGATGTTGTGAATGAAGCTGTAATCGGAAATGATTATAGAACAGACAAGGTCAGTGAAGCAGAAAGCTTAAATGAAATTCGCCATGGAAATAATTCAAGCTGGTGGCATGTATATCAGAGCAATGAATTTATTATTAATGCATTTAAATATGCCAATAAATATGCACCAGCGGACGTGGAACTATACTATAATGATTTTGGCGAAATCGATAATACCAAGTGTGAAGGAATTGTAAAACTTATAAAAGACGTAAAGAGTGCAGAAGGAACGAGACTGGATGCATTTGGTATGCAGGCACATTACAGCGTAGACGGCTTCTCGGCAGAACAATTTAAAACAGCAGCAGAAAAATATATAAAGGCAGCTGGAAAAGTTCAGCTTACTGAACTGGATTTTCAGTCCAGCAGTTCTTATGATGGGACAGATGCGACAAAGGAAAGTGAATATACGAAAATAGCATATTGCCATAAAAAACTTTTTGATGTCATGAAAGAACTAAATGCTGATGGTATGGAAAACGTAACAGGATTGACAGTGTGGGGAGTGATAGAACCAAATTCATGGCTTCATTCACAGTCAGGTGTCGGAGGAGGTGCAGACGGAGCCAAGAAACAGTGTCCGCTTCTTTTCGATGGATACTATAAAGCGAAGCCAGCTTACTGGGCATATGTGGATGCATCAAAGTTGAAACCGTCAATTCAGAAAATAACCGTTACAGAGAAAAAGGGAAGTACTGTTAGTGGAAAAGAATACTGTTTTTCACAAAATGGAACAGAAGTAGTGTTTATCCCTGTGTGGGACAAAGATGGAATAATGGTTCAGATAAAGGTGAACGATGCTGAAAAAGAGGAGAATGATGCAGTAACTGTTTATGTGGATGTTAATAACGAAGCGAGAGATCTTGTTCCGCTTAAGGCAACCGTTAAGCGTAAAGATGCGAGAGAGACAGAGAACGGTTATGTGGCGGAAGTATTCATTCCATTAGAAGGACTTTCTGTTGCAAAAGTGATAGGAATGGATGTTGTGGTTACAAATGCAGATAAAATAGCCAGTTTCAATGATCTGACCAATTCGCAGGAAACAAGTAGCAAATATTACGCACAGGCAGTTATGAAACCTGCCGAGGAGGAGATACCTTATGGAACCGCTTCAATCGATGGAGAGAGGGATACTGTGTGGGATAAAGCAGTAGAGATTCCTCTTACAATTAATCTCGGAGCACATGTGTCAGCAGTTGCAGAGGTACTTTGGGATGAAGAAAATCTTTATGTATATGCAAAAGTGAAGGATGCAGTGTTAAACAACGCAAGTGGAGATGAATATCAGCAGGATTCCCTGGAAGTATTTATTGATGAAAATAATCACAAAAGTGCATCTTATGAGGACGATGATAAACAGTATCGAATCAGTTATGTAAATAAACAGTCTTTTAATGGAAAAAAATGTTTGGAAGAAAACATAAAATCGGCAGCAGTACAGCAGGAAGACGGATATGTGATTGAAGCTGCATTTCGCTGGACTGATATGGTTCCTTATGAAAATATGGAGATAGGATTGGAATTTCAGATTAATGATGCGGATGACAGTGGAAAGAGAGTTGGTACTTTAAGCTGGAACGATGAGACCGGTATGGGCTGGTCGAGACCAGATGTATTTGGAAGTGTAAAACTTATAAAAGAAGCGGAGGAAGAAGAATCCCAAACAACTCCAATTCCAGGGGAAAATCAAGAAGAAAACAAGAGTCAGTACGAGGTGACGATAAAAGAAGAAGACCAAGATAAGATACCATTGACAGAAGAAGAGAAGAAATTGATAGCTGAGGGCAAGAAAAAGGATATAAAATTTACAGTGAAGGAGCCGGCTGAAGACACAGTTGAAGAAACCGTGAGAAAGAAAATATCAGACAAAATCAGAGAAGAGTTCAGTCCTAATGCAAAAGTAGGGATGTATCTTGATATAAATCTGATAAAGCAGATAGGGGAATATGATCCTGTTAGTGTTACGCAGACGAATGGTGAAGTAGCTGTGAGCATAAGATTGCCGGAAAACTTAAAGCAGAATGCTGCAGAAATTGAGCGTACTTATAAAGTTGTAAGAGTTCATGAGAATACAGAGGGACAGCAGGAAGTTGAATTGTTACATGGTGAATATAATAAAGAGGACGGAACGCTGACTTTTTGGTCTGATAAATTTTCTCTTTTTGCAATTGCATATGAAGATCAAAGGATAGAGAATAGCAAAACAGAGAACAGTCCAGAAAAAATTGTAAGTAATAATAATTCAACTAAACTAGGGGACACAAAGACAAATACTTCTGTAACAAATGAAATGTCAAAGGAAAGTCCAAAGACAGCAGATGATACATCGGTTGCAGGAGAAATAATCCTTTTGGGTGCGGGTATTCTTGTAATGGCATATGCATGGAAAAAGAAATATAAGGATATAGTAGTAAGGAAAAGAGGATAGATATGAGCACTAAGACGAGAGAATATGCAAAGCAATTAACAGAGCAGATGACCTTGGAAGAAAAAATGAGTCAGATGCTATATGAATCGCCTGCAATTGAACGACTTGGAATTCCTGCCTATAATTGGTGGAATGAGGCATTGCACGGAGTGGCGAGAGCTGGTGTTGCAACAGTTTTTCCACAGGCGATTGGTCTGGCGGCAACGTTTGATAAGAATCTGATTGAAAAAATAGGAGATGTTGTTTCAACAGAAGGAAGGGCAAAATTTAACGAGTTTTCAAGAAGAGGAGATCACGGTATCTATAAAGGACTTACGTTTTGGGCACCAAATGTGAATATCTTCAGAGATCCGCGATGGGGAAGAGGACATGAGACATATGGAGAAGACCCATACTTGACGGGAGAACTTGGCTGTGCATATATCAGGGGACTTCAGGGGCCGGACAAGGAGCATTTGAAGTCAGCAGCGTGCGCAAAACACTATGCCGTACATAGTGGACCGGAAGCAATCCGACATGAATTTGATGCAGAAGTGTCAAAGCATGATTTATATGATACCTATTTATATGCATTTAAACGTTGTATAAAAGATGCAGGGGTGGAAGCTGTCATGGGGGCTTATAACCGTGTGAATGGTGAGCCGGCATGTGGAAGTAAAGCACTGCTGAAAGATATCTTAAGAGATGAATTTGGCTTTCAGGGACATGTGGTATCAGACTGTTGGGCAATTAATGACTTTCATCTTCATCATCATGTGACAGACACGGTGGAGGAGTCGGCTGCGATGGCTGTAAACAATGGCTGTGATTTGAATTGTGGAAATGCTTTTTTACATTTACAGAAGGCATTTGAACTTGGGCTTGTTACAGAATCCGCAATTAATGAAGCAGTGGAACGACTCATGGATGTAAGAATTCGTCTTGGGATGATGAAAGAGTATCCTTCTCCGTATGAGGATATTTCTTATGAAAAGGTAGAATGTGCCGAACATATAAAACTTTCCGTAGAGGCTGCCAGAAGAAGTATGGTTTTGTTAAAAAATGAGAATGATTTTCTTCCTCTGCGAAAATCGGATCTGAAAACAATTGCAGTGATTGGACCAAATGCAAATTCAAGAGACGCGTTGGTTGGAAATTATGTGGGAACATCATCACGATATATCACTCCGTTGGAGGGAATACAACAGTATGTCGGAGAAGAAATCAGAGTACTTTATGCACAGGGCTGTGATTTATATAAAGACAAGGTGGAGTTTCTGGCAGAGAAGAAAGATCGTTTTGAGGAGGCTGTCATTGCAGCAGAGCAGGCAGATGTCGTAATCATGTGCCTTGGACTTGATGCAACCATAGAGGGAGAAGAAGGAGATGCCGGTAATGAATATGCAAGTGGTGATAAGCTTGGATTGAATCTGCCAGGACTGCAGCAAGAGTTGTTAGAAACAGTTGCAGAGGTTGGAAAACCGGTTATAGTACTTTTGCTTGCGGGCAGTGCAATTGATTTATCGTGGGCAGATGCGAATGTAAAGGCAATCGTAGATTGTTGGTATCCAGGTGCACGTGGCGGAAAAGCGATTGCTGAGATGCTTTTTGGGGAGTATTCTCCAGTGGGAAAACTTCCAGTTACTTTTTATCAGGGAACGGAAAACCTTCCGGAGTTTACAGATTATAGTATGGCAAACCGCACCTATCGATACACAGATCAAAATGTATTATATCCATTTGGTTATGGGTTGCATTATGGGACTGTTAGTTATGATAACTTCAAGGCAAAACAGAAGACGGATGATATTTCGGAAAATGTGACGGTTTCCGTTACAGTAAAAAATCAGAGTTCTTATCTGATTCAGGAAGCAGTTCAGGTGTATATAAAGAGACAGGAAACATTTTCTTATGAACCTGGTTTTCAGTTAAAAGGAGTTTCCTGTGTAGAACTTATGCCTGGAGAAGAAAAACAGGTTGAGATATCTTTGTCAGTAAGAGATTTTGCATACATAACAGAGGATGGTGAATGTATTGCAAGACCAGGAACGTATACAATTGCAATTGGTGGACAACAGCCGGATAAGCGGAGCATGGAACTCACAGGACAGAGCGTACAGACGCTGAATATATTAAAAACAGGAGAGCCTATTTTTGTAGAATATTAGAAATGATGGAAGAAAATGTATATCAGCATGAAGTAATTGTTCCGAATAAGGGATTACCATTCAAATTTTTTTTATTTGAAGGTGGAAATGGAAAATATATTAAAGAAAAACATTGGCATCGTTCCATTGAGATATTGGCGGTAAAAAGTGGTTGGCTGGATTTTTATATGGATGAAAAAAAATATAGTCTTCATGAGGGAGAGTTTATTCTTGTAAACAGCAATGAATTACATTCTGTTCATGCAGCACAGCCAAATGAAACAATTGTATTGCAGATTCCATTAAATGTATTTCGGGAATATTTCACGAAAGAGCAGTTTATCTGGTTTTCTCACAACAAAAAAACAGATGACAGTCAAGTGTTTGCATTGTTGTCAGAGATGTTTAAACAGTACAGTGAGAAAAAGAACGGGTATGAACTTCTGATGCAGAGTTACTTTTATCAGTTAGAGTATCTTTTAGTTACAAAATATCGAAAACTAGAAGTTCAAGATGAGCTGTTAAAGAACAATAAGCAGTTAATGCGTCTGAGTATGATTATGGGATATTTAAAGGAACATTACACAGATGATATTTCATTAGAAAAACTTTCAGAACTATTCGGATATTCACCGGCATACCTGTCTCGAATGTTTCAAAAGTATGCAAAAATAAATTATAAGGATTATCTTCAGAGCATTCGTTTTGAATATGCAGTGAAAGAGTTAGAGAATACGGAGTTACAGATTGGGAAGATTGCATTAAATCATGGCTTCCCAAACTGTAAAGCCTTTTCAAATTTGTTTCGAAAAAAGTATGGAATACTACCGAATGAGTATCGAAAAAAGAAAAAAATGGCATAGGACAGATAAACTAAAACTAAAACAATCCAGCTATTCTGAGGTAACTACTTTGTTTCGACCTGATTTTTTTGCACGGTAAAGGGCATTATCCGCCTCATGAAACAGGGTGGCATAATTAGAACGATTCGTCGAGGAGAAGGCAATACCAATACTGGCATCTGTAGGAAGAGGAAGATGGCGTTTGGCAGTTTGGCGGCAGATTTCCTGACGTAGAAGTTCTGCTTGTAAAAGAACGGATGTGGTGTCAGGAAAGTCTGATATACAAATTAAAAATTCATCTCCTCCTACACGTCCACATAATGCATTTTCCGGGAAAAAATGTTTGATAATGGAGGCAGTGTCACGAATAATAGAATCTCCTGTCAGATGTCCAAGTTTTCCGTTGATTTGTTTAAAATAGTCCATATCCACAAGAAGAAGTGCGATAGGTTGTTCTGGGTTTTCCTTCAGTTTCTCCTGGATAAGAAATTCTATTGTATATTTATTTAAGAGACCGGTCATTTGATCTAGGCGGCTTTTCTCTTCTAGAAAGGCCGAGTCCTGCTTGATTTTGTGAAGAAGTTCTACATGTTCCATACTATGGAGAATAACAGAAATCTGATTGTTGTGATAAGATTTTTGCATCTCAATAAAATGACTGCAGATTTCCAGGTAATTGTCAAAAGAATCGTATTTTTTTGCATATTTGACTTCTAATTCTTCAATACGATAGTGAAGAAAAGAAAAGTATGGATTTTGCGATACTTTTTCCAGAGAATCTAAAAGTTTGCGCAACGCTACCGGTTCCTCTTGTGATAAAAGAAACTGGCAGGTGTCATAATAGAATTCAAAAAATTCAAAGAAATCATCTTCTAGAGCTGCTTGATCTAAAATAGCCTTAAGTGCAGACTGATACTGAGACAGATTGTTTTTATGATGAAAATAGCGTAGATAAAAAGAGTATACTGCAATTTGATAAAAAGTTTTTTGGCTGGAGGAGAAACTTAATTGCTGATAGATTGTATCAGCAGAAGAAAAATTCCCCTTCATACAATAAGTTTGACCAAGCTCAGAAAGGGTAAGTACTTTTATATTTTCATAATTCTTTGAATCCTTTGGAATCAGCTCATAGGCAGCATTATAATAGGAAAGAGCATGTTCATAATCACACATATCTCGATAAAGAGAGCCAATATTAAGTTTACAGGCAATTAATTCGCCAGTGAGCTGGTGGATGGAACAGGCTTTTTCACATTGTTTGAAATTTTCAAAAGCAATTACTTCATAGCCGAGAAAAGAATATATTAGGCCTAGTAAATTGTAGGCAATAGCATCTAAATGTCCTAATGAAGCAGATTTTGGCGCACGTGTGCAGCGAGTTAATCTGCTTAAGGCTTCTTCAAAATTACCAATACGAAAATAGGTTTCGCCTTTATAACAGAGAAGAAATGCCAAATCATCAGGATTTTGAGGATTTATAGATGATTCGTACTGGTCATATATCGAAAAAAGTTTTTCTGTAACAGGAAGAAATCTTCCTTCTAGAATCTGTGTTTTTAGAAGTTCATTTTCTTGTGATTCCATAAGTATTCCCGCCTTTTCATTTTTTTCAATAGCATCATTTTAATTGGAATAACAGAAGTAATTTATGTACATATTATAAAAGTAAACAGAAGATATATCAAGTTTTGAATAGAAGTAATTTTGGAAAAATTTATGTAAAATAACGAAAAACATATCGCAATAAGTTACGTTTATGACAAAATGCACAAGCATAAATATACAATGGAAACTTTTATATAAAATCTGGTTTCCGATAGAAAATAAGTACCAAAATTTTTGCCCGATTTCGGTCAAATTGCGCAGAAATTCGCCATTTGAAATAATGAAGAAAAATTGACAAAAATGGAAAATGGTGCAATAATGCCCTTCGGTAATTGAGAAAAAGAGTTTTTTTTGAAAGGATTGTGACCAATTATGATCGAAAAGAGAATCAGATTATCTGACACAGAAGAAGTAATGGATTTTGTTAGAGCTGCCGGAAAATGTGATTTTGATATTGACGTTTTTTATAAAAGAGCAGTGATTGATGCAAAATCAATTTTAGGAATGGTTGGCATTGCAAACAAGGAAGATATTACCATAAAGTACTTTGGTAATAATGAAGGTTTTGAATCTGTTGTTGAAAAATACGCAGTTGCTTAAATAGATAAATGCCAAAAGAGAGACGCTTCATTTGACTCAAGGATATGATTTCTATTGAAATAGAAATTTGTTCCTTAGAATCAGATGGGGTGTTTTTTTGTTGTATGAAATGAGTGG
>JBJELY010000144.1:0-1571 GCA_051879395.1 Roseburia sp.
TTCCATAAATGTCTACCGCTCTGTAGTCTTGTATTTTTGCAAGATTACAGAGCGGCTTTTCTTTTATGCTCTTTTCATAACGAAGCGGGTAGCCGTATATTATGGCTGGAAAGTTAAACGCAATTTGACGTTTTCATGCATAATTGCCATTAAAAAAATCTTTCAAAATCTGAATATACATCAGAGATTTATCTATATGTATAACGTGTAGCGAGTCAACTTTCAAGTATTTACAGTTTGGGATTAATGTAACGATGCGGTCAGCTTCTTCCTGGCTCATAGCGCCATTTAGCGTGCCGTCTTCCATTATTTCGGTTTTGGCGTGGAGCAATAGGGCAGGGCATTGAATTCGAGTCAGTGTTTCTGCATGATCAAAGCCAGCATTCCATGTATTCTCATGAAATGCGGCGCCAAAATGCGGATCATAGCAGCTCATTCCGCGTATCATCAATCGAACGATGCTTGGCAGATAAAAAATTTCCACAGGTTTGTCCGGATTGTATTTTCGATAGTGTTGGATAGATGCAGTGAGGATCGGTGCGATGTCAAATCCAACATATTTTTTGAAAAAATCTCTGCACTGCCCTATCCAATAAAGCAAGAAGTCTTGATCTCCCTGACACAGAAATTCAGAACACATAGAGAATGATTTATCTGCAATCGTACTGTACAATCTAGGACATTCGCTGGAAAGTAAGGCGGGGTCTTCCAGAATAATCGCTTTCACCCAATCCGGCTCATTGGCTGCGAGCCATGCTGTCAAAACACCACCAGACGAATTTCCCGATATAAAAACAGGTTCCTTAATGACAGTTTTGATCAGCTGCGTAAGATCATTTCCTATTTGGTTTGCATTCATCGATGCCACGGGCGCAATGGTTTTGCCGTGTCCGTGATAATCAACAGCAAAAATATGGAAGGACTGCGACAACTCAGGCAGCACGCGGCTATAGCTAAACCAGTCCATGTGCTGTGCGTGTAAAAGCAACAGTGTGGGGCCGTTCTTTGGACCCTCTGCGTAGTTAAAATGAATGTTTCCAATTTCTGCAGTCTTCTCGACAAATCCGGCTTTTGCCACTCTTTTGTGATAAGGATCCTGATAATGATTGAACATAATTTCATTCCTCCTGCATATTCATAGATCAATAGGATTTTTTTGAAGAGTATCCAGAAAACGGTTTGTCAAATTCAAAAACATCGCTGTATCTTCTTCCCCCATCTCTTGGAATACTGCCGTCATCGCTTTATCTAATGCCTTTGTGACTTTTTCTGCCCTACTTCTTCCAATATCCGTTAATGTTACCCAAACGTGGTTGCGGTTGCTGTGATCTACTTCACGCACAATTTCCTGTTTCTTTTCAAGTGCCTTTAGTATGGCAGAAACTCTCGCAGTTGTACTTCCAAGTGCTTTGCTGAGTTCAGAGGGCGTAATTGCTTCGTTTCGAAAGTATAGATAGTTCAAAACAAATAACTCGCCCTTGCCAAAACTCAGCAAAGGTTCCAGCGGACTGCTGGCCCCTTTCAGCCCGAGTTGTCTCAAGGCTTTTAGAGATTCTTCAATATAGCTCATA
>JBJELY010000145.1:0-1562 GCA_051879395.1 Roseburia sp.
CCCTGCAATGACAGCACACAGCGAAGCGAAAGCAAGCTGTGTGCTGTTTTTGTGAGAAAAGAGCATGACAATAAAGCGGATCGGAAAATCCGCTTAAAAAAAGACTATTCAAAGCGAAAGAATTATGCTACTCTATATGTGAAGCTGACAGCAGGCTTCTGCGTTTGCTTACGAGTATCTTTTCGACCGGGGCGAATGGGCGAAATATACTTCTTGAGCAGGGCTTCAACATTAGGTGGACGGACTTTTCCAAGAAAGAACGCGAAACAAATGTGTACCGCATCAGAGAAATTGACTTTGTAGTTATGCTTTCTCTGTCCCTGCAGAATGACTACGGACTGGGTAATCAATTCGCAGAAGTTATACATTGTTAGTTTCGCAAAGATTTCTTGGTAAACGAAATCCACCTTTTTTGCATGTAAGTGAAGCAAAGCGAGGGTATATTTGAGCTCACGGAATGAAGTTTCAATGCCCCAGCGCATGGCATAGAGTTTCTTAATTTCGGCAGCTGGAAATAATTCCGCATCGAGATTTGTAATAATCGTTTCGCAGATGGAATCGGAAATAGGGAAACGAACAATTCTAAAGGAAAGAGGATAGAACACTGCTGGATCGTGCTTGCGTGACTTTACGGGTAGGTAGTCAAACCGCTGCGTGGAAGCCAGAAGTTTATAGTGATTTTTGTCTTTCAATAATTCTTTCACATCATTTGTTTGCTTTCGTGTGAGCAATAAATGAAATGGAATGTCGAAGTCTGAACAATCCGGCAAAGTTAAGCCGGAAGTAATTCCGGTAGTGTTGTCTTTGATTCGTATCAGGAAAAACCATCCTTTTTCTTGAATGTGAGCAAGATTGTTGTAGGACTCATATCCTCTGTCGGCAAGCAGCAAGGCATTCTCAATATCCGAACGATCTACCATATCGATCAAAGCACCAGATTCATCAGCGTTTCTTCTTTTCTGGAGAATAGCATCCATATATATGTGCTGGAGTAAATCGTACATAGCGTTGATGTGCAGCAAATTATATGCTTTCTGGCCGTTTACACCTGGGAAGAAGGAATCTGGATCATCGGGATTGGCTGTAATCTGTAAATCTGAACCGTCAACAGCCAAAAGTCTGAGATTTTTATATAACTTGTGTTCACTGACCTTATTGGTAAAGTAATGAAAGAGGGTTTCAAATGCCTCCGGAATTATTTTCGCTCGTTGCTGAATAAAGGCAGAGGAAGTAGGGGTTGAGGGGTCCAAGTCAAACAAATCCAGTATTTCATGATTCAGTGTTCCTCCGCGAAACGCAAGGATGGAAGATACCGTCTTTTCAAATGGTATTTTTCGATTCCTGGTATGGTCTTTTTCCGGATTGCGGGAAAAGAGCCATTTACAGCTGGTAATTGCGTCAATAGAATCTTTCAATGCGTTTTGTACTGCCTCAGGTGTCATAGGAAATCCTCCTTGTAGTTTTGTGTGCTGGTACACACTTCTAACTACAAAGGCCATTTTGCTAACTGCGGTTAGCAAAATGGCCGCACGAAATTCCCTATTTGTCAAGTCCTTTTTTGA
>JBJELY010000146.1:0-5786 GCA_051879395.1 Roseburia sp.
GTCTGACTGGTAGAATTTGTCGCAAGAGTCCCATCTGTTTCACTTGTTTTCGTCTGTTTAGAAGCATATAAACTCTCGTAAGCACCTGTGTAACTACTTATGTTTGAAATTGCCATAATAGCACCTCCTAGATATAATAATTTCCTTAAAATCTATGCTAACACATTTAAATGTTCTTTTAGTTTTTCCTCACTAACCGTATAGCCATCTATTACCTCATAACTACTCTGACTCGCTTGTGCTGCCGATCGCCATGCCTCATTATATCCAGACTTTATTCCCCGTTTTCAATCTCTTTTAATATTTCTTCCAATCGACTATCTACATTTCCGATCTGGCTGTAATTTTTGAGGAATGCTGAATATTTTTCTTCATCCGTACCATACGTATTCGGCATATAACTCTCTGCCTTTTTTTCAATTAACGTCCACAGTTCCTGTATTCTCTTATTGTCCGAAGTGCTGATCCGCTCTCCAGCAATGGTATTTTTCTCCTGCACTCCCACCAGACCGGAACTGATACTTTTCAGAAGGGAATCTGCATATTGGGTTGCGCCATTCTGAGTATGTATATTCTGCAGGGTTTCTCTGAACTGTTCAAACAATTCTTTATAATTATTCAGCTGCTGACTAATCTGTTCTGTCTCGTCTCCCCAAGCGGACAAATCTCCATAGGCAATTTGCACATACTCGCTACTTTTGGTCTGTACCGCATTTTGATAGGCATTTGCAAAAGTGCTTTTCAGTTTATTGATTGCTCCGGTTGATTTTAATGCAAGGTCCGTCGCATCGGTTACGTTGGCTTTCATTATAAAATCAAAACTGCTGTCCAACTCTGCCAGACGTTCTTCCCGTTCTTCTCCTTCATAGCTGCCCTCGATCTCTTCTTTTAAAAGCTGATACTTTTCCTCCATCGCAGACACCATATTCTGGCTGGCTGCGCCGGAATAATCCCTATTAAACATTGCCGCAGCGTAATCTCTGGATACGCTGTCCAACTCTGCGGCATATCCGTATTTTGATTCCGTCACCGCACCATACAGCGTAGCATACTGCCCTTTTTCCACAACAAAATTCCCGGCAGTAGTTACCTGCATGTTATCTGCTTCTGCAATCTGTCCTGCGGCTTTGCTTGTGTCTACGCTATATCTTGTCTGACCAGATATAGTGTAAAGGTTGTTGCTATCCGTAATTTTCATGTTGACACCTCCTATTGAAATTCAGTAAATGTTTGATTCATTCCTAAAACCAAATAGTAATAATTCAATTCTGTATCTATAACTTTTCCAGAGACTGCATCTACATAAAACAGCACATACTCTCCGTCTTCAAACGGCTGATAAACATAATCATAATCTGTACTGCCAGAATATCTGCAAAAATATGTATATACAAAATTATCCATATAAACCGCAATGCAGTCACTCGATGATACACTTTGCGGCCCACTATATGTCCCATTTTTCAAATAACTTAAATAAAAAGATGTATCATTACTCGTTGTGACATCCTGGTTCCTCGTATAATTGATTGAGTAATGTATTGACCAATTCATGTCAACTTTTGCTCCATTTATATACAGAGCATTTGTTGTCAATTCTACGACTTGACCTGTTTTGGTATACATCATATTAGACGAAGATGAATTTCTTTTCATGATCTTCAAATTATAACTCACAGAAGCATTATATCCCGAAGCACTCGCCACACATACATAATATACACCTGCTGACAGCTGAACTGTACCTACACTATTCCCACTACATGACATTCCTGCAACAAAATTCATGGAAGAATCATAAACATATACATTATAAGTATTTCCCGAAGAAATATTTGATAATGACACAATATATGTTCCAGCACTTGAGAAGGTTACTTTCGACCAATCCTGATCAAATGTATTGTCAATGGTCGCATTTACATTCACCGAATTTGTATATTCTACAGCAAAGAAGGGGGTATCATCCGGTTCATAGCTATCATAGTCCGTAATTAAATTTATCATAAAATAGTACATAGCATCTTTTTCATGTTTAATTTCTTCTGTGATGGAATTCTTTTTAAATCCTTATATCCACTTTCTTATAAAGCATGTTAAGCTCCCTTACACTCTCTGTTTCAAGAGAACTAATTGTATTTTTCATGTTGGAATCTGTTACCTTCTCTGTCAACTCTTCTGATATATGCTCCGACATTTCCTCCTGCGGAAGATTTTCTGGAATTTCTGCAAGTTCATCGCTAACTCCTTCTGACAATTCCTCTGACAGTTCTGCAAGTTCTTCCATACTTTCGTTCAACTCGCCTTTGCTTTCGTCTGTTCCGAGTGCTTCTTCCACCAATTCTTCCAAGACTTCGTCTTTTCTTTCTTCTGGTGTCTTTGGTGCATACTTTTCTGCGGCTTTCGCAATCTGTTCGCCACGCTCTTTCGCCTCATCCATCACATGGAACATCTGTGCTTGATTATATTCTTCCTTTGCTGCTTCAATCTGATCTTCATAAGAATGGAACAAATCCAGTTTTCTGCTGATTTTCTCCAAGCTGTCGCATTTCATATTTTTCAAATTGTTTCTCTGATTTTCCAGAAAAGCAATCTGATTATCACGTTCTGCCTGCCTTCGCATTTTTTCCTGTGTGCTTTTTAATCCACGATTTTGAAAAATACTATTGCTCCCTACAAACAGATTACTGCTCCGTAACTGTATATTCATAAAATCAGCTCCTAACTTTTTGCATCCACTTTAGAAGACACTAAAGATGATAAAGTGCTCGAATATGTTCCGTTACTCGTATATATACCACCAGCACTAGCTGCTGCATTACTGATGCTGTTTGCCTTTTGATTAATCTGGCTCACATACGAATTGTATCCGGTAAACAAGGTTTTTAAGGTACTAATATCCGCATTTCTTAATGTATCTTCATCAACTTCCAACTTGTTTCCACTTCCAATCGAAATTCCAATCTTTGCAAGCAGATTTGAATTTGCATTTGTTGTACTTACCATCCATGCCGCATTTCGTAATACGTTTTTCGTATTCGATTCTGCAGCGTTCTCAACCGTATCATTGTAACTCTCAACAAAGGAATTTACTGCTTTCACAATCGCATCCCAATCATAGTCGGTAACTTCTTTTTCTTCTCCAGTTGTTTCATCTTTTTCCGTTTTTGTCTTTTTCTCCCAAAGAGAATCCTTCATTAAATTCTGAACTGACTGAGAAAGCGAATTTGCACTACTCTGCATAAGTGTCAGTTTCTGTGTGGTATCACCTGATGCAGTTTGGTCAGCTTTCTGCTGTGCATAATATGCCTTCAGAAGTTTTCCATAGCTGCCATTTTTGATTGTGGCATAATCTGAAAGGCTAAAACTGCTGTTGTCTGAAGATACACTTAAACCCGACAAAAATAAGTTGGAGTTAGACTTTGCATTGCTGTAATTATTGGTATTGTCATAATAAGAACTTGACATATAATCACTGATTGTTGCCATAATCATATCCTCCTTTTCTAAAGTTTAATATCTACATGGGTATAATCTGCCGGAAGTCCGGTGGAGTCTCCTGATGCAATTTCTTCTTCCCAAGTTGCCGCTGTATCTTCTGCTGCATCTGTACTGATATCATCTGTTTTTGTAACTTCCTCATCCTTTTTCTTTTCTTCCGTTTTGTCAGCCTTGCTATCCTCTTTTGCAGCATCTTCAAGCTTATTGTTAATATCAGATAAAGCACTCATCTGCGCAGACGTGACATTATTCACTTTATCCTCGATATCGGCAAGTTCTGCCTCCTTCGCTTCTGTATTTCCACCTGCATCCTGCTTAATCTCTGCTTTTAATACCCCTGCTCTTCCTTCCAGACCGCTCTTAACCTGTGACTGTACCTGCACCTGTTTTATAGAAGTATCTGCTGAAATAATCGCCTGCATACTTGCACAGGACATTCCTGTACCTGCTTTGCCGGATTTTTTCTGCACCCTACTATTTCCGCCAAGCATATCATCCATAGAAGTAGATTTCTGCTGTTTTTCCTTACGCTGCTCAATCTGATGCTGTCTCAACTGCTGATTCAGGTTCGAAATCTCCTGCTGAATTTCCTGTCTTTTCTTCATTTTTTCTTCTAATGTCATTTCCTGATCTGAAGAAAGCTCCTGTAGCTGCTTCTGTGCATTAGCAATCTGGTTCTGTATATTCTTGCTGTATGAGTCGGTTGCCTGGTTCATTCCTGACTGCCCCGCCTGTGTGTTTACTCCATTTACTCCATTAATTGTCATAATGTTAGTCCTCCTTGAAATAAAAATTAGAAATCCGTTTCTTAAAAATTTGCATTACACGACTTCTTATTTATTCTTTCGGCACCTTTACATTTGAAAAAAAGTCAGATGTTGTGAACCGCCCCTTTTTTGTTGTGAAGCAGTCCTTAAATTGTTTTCAGACTGTCGCAATACCCTCAAATATTACTGCAAACAGCACAAATGCAACTATGCAAGTATGTTGGATTTTCCTTGTTGCCACAACAAAAAAGGCACTAAGTTTTTCATAAAATACATAGTGCCTAATTTATCTATCCAACTTGTAACATAATACTTAAAATAACTTCATTTTCCATCTGCTCAAAAGATATATCTCCCATATACATTTTGGCAACCCGGCGAATGTTATTCAGACCGATACCATGCTCTTTCCCAGACTTCGTCGTTTCCGGCAGATCACTATTATTATATGTAAGCTGACCTTGAAAGCTGTTCTTTACTATTATCATAAATATACTATTTTTTCTGAACGAAGAAACATTTATATATGGTTCGTTTCCATTTGCATTTTCAATACAATTATTCAGAGCGTTATTCATTATCACACTTAAGTCAAACGCATTCATTTTAGTATTTTCTGGATAATAAAAATCTGCTGTAAACTGAATATGTTTTTCTTCAGCTTCTCTCATCTTTTCCATTATAATGACATCTATTACCGGACTACCTGTCTTTATTATAGGAGATACCTCATCCCATTCTTTTTTCAATCGTTCCAGATATTCTCTAGCATCATCCCTATTATCAAAAGCTACCAAGTGCTCTAGCGTCTGAATATGATTTCCCATATCATGACGCATGGAACGAATATCCTGATATAACTTTTCCACTCCCTCGATATGCTTTTTCATATCACTTATCTGATTTAATACAAGTTTCTGTCCTAACTGTTCTTCCTGCGTTGCTTTCCAATTTTGGAACATAACAATCATAACAAGAATTGCTATAATTGAAATGAGATAATGTAAAAAACTTAAAGCTCCATAAAATCCATATATATCAATCAGTCTTTTCCCTGTATCATTTTCATAGATGGTCATATAGTATTGCAAAATTCCATACCCAGTAACTCCTACAAGAGAAGGCATAATAAGCATTACCATTTCTTTCATACTCATTTCATCTTTTTTATACACAAATGCTTTATTGATCAACCATACCGCACCTGATATAAAAACAATACAGAATACAAGGTCTAAAACCCTAGTTCCAACATACAATCCGTATTGTAACCATACTCTGTCAACTATCGTATCCCGTAGTACCAAAGTCTTCATAATGAGATCATCTAATTTTGCAGCCATAGCAACTGCCAGCCAGCGAATTGCAAAGAATGTGATTGCCAGAAATATTTTCTGATATATATTTCTTCTGTCCTCGATACACATTACAGCAAATGCAGCTACAACTCCCACCAGATATGCAGAAAAATTATCTATTTGTGGCGGGATAATGTATAACACAAGCATTACCATAATA
>JBJELY010000147.1:0-5737 GCA_051879395.1 Roseburia sp.
TCAAGGTACAAACAAAATCATATATTAATTAACGTGTCTTTTGACACCCTAATCTTATAAGGGAAAAAACATTGTTGACAGAATGATGCCTATCGCAACTATGAATTTACATATAAAAAACGGGGAGATGAGACATGTGATTAGGTATAAAAAGACACCGGATTTTGGTGTTATTTATCAGGGGAAAGGTGACAAAGAGTATTTAAATCACTGGGCTGAAAGGGTTGCACTGAATTTTGGAAGTAGTTCGTTAGGTGCCTATTCGATGGAGGAAATACAGGAGGTGGAACATGCATTTAGTAATCATAAACGGAAGTCCACGTGTTCAGAAATATAGTAACACCGATAAGATTATAAATTCTTTTGTCAAAGGTTTTTGTGAAGGCGGCAATACTTATGAATTATATTGCATTTCGAATCGTACTGAATGGGAGAAGGCACAAACTGCATTTGCACGGAATACAGAGATTTTGATTGCAATTCCACTTTATGTTGAGAATATACCGGGCATTTTATTGGAATTTCTGGAAACACTTGACGTGAAGAAGGAAGCGGGTACTAAAATTTCATTTATTCTGCAAGGGGGATTTGCAGAGGGATGTCAGCTGCGGTGTGGGGAGAAGTTTTTAGAAAAATTGCCTGTTTTTTTAGGATGTACCTATGGTGGTACGCTAGTGAAAGGGGATAACTTTGGCATTCGCGTTATGGAGGGTGATAATCTTGCGAAGATGTTAAAACCGTATGAAGAAATAGGGCGGTTATTCGCAGAAAAATCTGGATTTGACAACGAGGAAGCAAGGGCCTTTACTGGACCGGAGGTGTTTTCTAAGTGGACACAGATACTTCTTCAAATGATGTTTAAGACATTTGCCAAACGTTCGTTTAAGAAGGTAGCAAAGAGCTGGGGATGTACAAAACCACTTATGGATAGACCATATAAGCAATTGTGACATTTGTGGGTATCTTTCAAAAAAGAAAATAACGATAAGAATGATTTTTGATAAAGAAGAGAGGTAGAGATTTATGAAAATTATGGTTTCCGGGTTGATTAACATAGAGTCATCATGCCCAATCAATCAATTTCCGATTGAATATTTTCCAATCGATTATCCGTTTCACAAAATTGCTTCTGGAATTTCGGGAGTTGGATACAATTTGATTCGTAATTTCATGAAACTAGAAGACGATGTCATTTTTGTTTCTATGGTTGGAAATGATCTTTGGGGAGATGTTATCAGGCAGCAGCTTGAAAAGCAAGGATTTTGTACGGATTATGTATATCCAATTTTAAGTAGTACTCCACAAAGCATCATTTTGTATGACAATACAGGAAAAAGAGAAATCTATTGTGATCTGAAAGATTATCAGGAAATCAAGGTTGACTTATCTAAATTGGAGAAGCAGATAGAGGAAGCGGATTTAATCATTGCATGTAACTCAAATTTTAACCGTCCTATTTGTGAGATTGCAAAAAAGAAAGGAAAACGAATTGCCACAGATGTGCATGTATTTTCTAATCCAGAGGATGATTATAATAGAGATTTTTTAAAGGCCGCTGATATCGTATTCTTGTCTGATGAAGGTGTTCAGACAAGTCCGGAGGAATTAATAAAAGAGATTTATCGGCTTTATCATAATGAAATTATAGTAATGGGATGTGGAAGTAAAGGTGCGCTTTTATTTGAAGCAGTCACAGAAAAATTTACTTTGATTCCTGCGGTAACCACAAGACCGGTTGTTTCAACATCTGGTGCAGGAGATGCGTTATTTTCAACGTTTCTTCATTTTTATGAGAAGGGAAATTCTCCGATAGAAAGTTTGTGTAAGGCGACTTATGTGGCATCCTATAAGATTGGTGAAAAGATTTCATCGGAAGGCTTCCTTTCAGAGGACGAGATAGAAAAACTAATGCAGGAAAAGGGGAATTAGGCGACTGGCTGAGGAGGAACATATGAGATTAGTAAAAGATTATATGAATGATACCATTCTACGTCATGAGTTAAATGAATTGACGGAGGCTACATTTGGTTTTAATTTTGAAAGCTGGGTTACAAATGGATATTTTGAAGGCGATTATATTCCATATTCTTTGGAAGAGGATGGAAAAATATTATCGAATGTATCTGTAAATCTTATGCATTTTGTGCAGAATGGAGAAAAAAGGAATTATATCCAACTTGGTACAGTGATGACTGCGGTAGACCATAGAGAACAAGGTTTTGCCAAGAAGTTGATGGAACATGTTATGGAAACGTATGAGGGAAAATGTGATGGAATCTATCTTTTTGGAGATTTGAGTGCTTTAGATTTTTATAGAAAGATGGGATTTGAAGAAAGAATGCAGTATCGGTATACCTTGCGAGATGATGTAAGGTTAGATATGCAAAGGAGGATTCCGGAGAAAGTACATAGTAATGGGTTTGTGAAACTGCATGCTTCAGATGTAGGGGCAAAGAGAAAATATTGCGAGGCGGTAAGAAACAGTGTAGCAAATGGAGCTTTTGAGCAGGAAAATAAGTATGGACTCCAAATGTTTTACACATCTGATTTAGAAAATGTATACTATTCAAAAGAGATGGACTGCTTTGTAGTGATGGAGCAGGATGGCGAAACAATGGAACTACATAGTGTGATTAGTCAAAAAAGTGTTTCATTAGAGAAGATAATTTATGAAATTAATTTTGAATATAAGAAGTTGAAGTTAGGGTTCACACCTCGACAGGATGAAGCTGATTTATTTGAAGCTACTTTATTTGATGGTGGGGAAGATTATCGTCTGTTTTGCCGGGGAAGCAAATTAGAAAGTATTGAGCAGGAAAAATTGTATTTTCCAACATTTTCGCATGCATAGAATAAACGTGTAGTGGTATTGGTGAAAAAGTTAGGACAATTATTTTATACAAACTCTTGACTCATCCCTTAGGGGGAGGTTATAGCATAGTCTTACAAACAAAAAGGAGGCTATGTATGAAAACGTGTATTGAAGTAAACAATTTAACAAAGTCATTTCACGGAAGAACTGTGGTAAATGGACTTTCTTTTCAGGTGGAGAAAGGGGAAGTATTTGGACTTCTGGGACACAATGGAGCAGGAAAAAGTACGACGATTGATTTACTGCTCGGTTTGAAGAAAGCGGATAAGGGAACTGGAACGATTTTTGGGATGGAACCCCGGAACAATCGGAAGGCAGTATTTGAACGGGTTGGCGTGCAGTTACAGTCATCTAATTATCAAAACAATATCCGTGTGGATGAAGTCTGCAAACAAATGTCTGCATTGTATGAGAATCCGGAGGATTACCATACATTGCTACAATTCTTTTCTTTGGAGAAATTTGAAAAATCACAGGTAAACAAGCTTTCCGGTGGAGAAAAACAGAGATTATCTGTCGCAATGGCGCTAATCAACAAGCCGGAAATCGTATTTTTAGATGAGCTGACGACCGGATTGGATACGGCAGCCAGGCGAGATGTATGGAGACGATTAAAAGAACTAAAGAATAACGGAACCACCATCTTTCTGACGACTCATTATATGGAGGAGGCAGAGAGTCTGTGTGACCGGATTTTCCTGATGAAAGATGGGAAAAAGGTGATTGAGGGAACGGTAAAAGAGGTAATAGATAACAGTCCTTACGATAATCTGGAAGAAGCTTATCTTTGGTATATGGGAGAGGAGGTTGCACAATGAAACGTTTTTGGAAACTTTATCTGATTGAACAGAAATTAGCTTTTCGTTCTGGTGATATGTTGTTGTTTGGTATAGCAATGCCGGTGGGAATTATGATATTGATTACTATGATTGCCGGTAGTAAAATGGCAGGAGAGGGTTATACCTATCTGGAGAGTTCTTTTGCTTCATTAATTGCAGTAGGAATATGTGCGTCAGCATTTATGGGAATTCCATTGACAATAGCAGATTATCGGGATAAGAAGATATTAAAGCATTTTTTTTCGACACCATGCAGTCCTGTGTGGATTTTAGGAAGTGATATGCTTTGTTGTGCGGGAACGGCTATGATATCTGCCGTATCTGTATCACTGGTGTCAGTTGCTTTTCTAGGGTATGAGATGAGAGGAAACATTCTGGCATTTATTGGTGCATGGTTTCTGACTCTGTGCTCTATGTTTAGTATTGGCTTACTTATGGCGAGTTTGTGCAGGACAGTAAAGTCTGTAAATGCTGTGACAACCCTTGTGTATTTTCCGATGCTGTTTTTATCTGGTGCAACGATACCATATGAGCTGTTTCCGGCCGGATTGCAAAAGATAGCAGATGTGTTGCCGCTAACGCAGGGAATAAAGCTGATGAAAGCTGTTTCTATGGGACTTAAGATGGATTCGATATGGAAGATTGTCGTTCTGCTCGTGGGAATTACGTTAGTTTGCGGTGCGATTTCGGTAAAGACATTTCAGTGGGAATAAGTGAGCAGAAGAGGGAAATATTGCTGACTAGATTAAGGAGAGAAAAATCAGGATGAAAAAAATTGGATTGATAGGTGGATTAGGTCCAGCTTCAACTGTAGAATATTATTTAAATTTAGTTAAATTATGTCAAGAAGGCTTTGGAAAAAATGTATATCCTAGAATCGTAATTGATAGCGTGGATATGGGGATTCATACGCAATATTTTGACCAACGGGATTACAAAACAATTGGTGATTTTATCTATGAGAGTCTTGTGGCTTTGAAAAATGCAGGTGCGGAGATTGCTGCAATTACAGCAAATACAGAACATATTGCATGGGATTATGTGAAGGACAGGTTGCCGCTTGCCACAATCAGTATTGTAGATGTAACAATAGAGGAAATAAAAAGAAAAGGCTATAAAAAAGTACTAATATTTGCAACAGCGTGGACATTACAAAGTGGCTTATATGAAAAAGCAATTTTAGAAGCAGGTATCACCCCTATTGTTCCAGATAAAGAAGATCAGATAATTTTAGGAAATCTAATTTATCCGAATTTGGAAAACGGAATCGTGATACCTGAAGATAAAATAAAAATGATTTCTTTAGCAGAAAATATATTCAGGAGAATGGTGCTGATGCACTTTTACTCGGTTGTACGGAAATTCCGTTAATGATAAAAGAAGGTGATGTGAGTGTTCCAATTATAGACACTACGCAGATTCATATTCAAGCCATTTATGAAATGGCAAAGGAATAACTTGGAAATGCATAGAAGTACTGAAATTGTTTTAAAGAAGAGATGAAGCGATATGCTTTGCGTGGAAGGGAAAAAGCTATAATAGAGGAAAAGTTGGATTATGGAATTTAATGAAAAGCTACAGGAATTAAGAAAACAAAAAGGTCTTACGCAGGAAGAACTAGCAGAAGCATTGTATGTATCCCGTACAGCGATTTCAAAGTGGGAATCTGGGAGAGGATATCCGAATATAGATTCTTTAAAGGCAATATCCAAGTATTTTTGGACAAAGGGTAGGTGATAAGATTCAAGGGGTTTCGCTACTTTCATTGACTGGAGTGGAATTGTATGTGAAGATACCATATTTGATTATTGTTTTTGGAATTGTAATATGGGGAATTCTTATTCTGGCATTTCAGAATTGTAAATTGACGTTTTGGGTTCGGATGAAGGAAAAAGTTTCTTTAGGTTTGGGTGCAATCGGCCCTAGAGGATCATCAGTTGGTTTTGCAACATTTAATGGATTTTTCCATAGTCTGTTGTGGTCAAGCATTTTTGTAACACCACTGCCTAAACTATCCCAATGCTAG
>JBJELY010000148.1:0-1550 GCA_051879395.1 Roseburia sp.
GGTTACAACAGTCATGCCTCACTGGATGCTTTCTGCGAGAAGTTCTCTCATATCATCGACCGACGTTATCTGATTTACACAAAGGATTTGAAGAAGGACAATCAGACTGTCCTTCTCCCCGTGTATATGACTCCATTCCTGTGAGCATGGAACCTGGTGTCAAAGTGTATTCCCCATTTAATCTTTAATAATTATTCTTCCCGTCTGAGGTTTTTTCATATCGGTCAAATACCTATCAGCAATACGGCGTTTCATTATAATAAAAACGTTACCATATTCTGTATTATCGAAAACATTGCCTCCACTATGTTTAATATCCCAAGCCGTCCCTATTTTGCTATGATATACGTTTGGAGCAATTATTTTTGCTGCATGTGTCCAACAACCATCATCAGCATACAGTGCAACCTTATCGTAACCATCTTCAGGAAGATCGTTGTCAGATATTTCGAAACCAAAGTAAAGAAAGAGTTCAACTAAAGATTCTTTGTTTTCATCACATCTCACTTCCTTTGGCCACCAAGACCATGCATAATTTGCAGGATTGTAAGTACCGACCCACACGTCATTCATCCCCAATGCCCACCCGATACAATTATAAGCTGGTGTGCAATCACTGGTAATTTCAAAATTTGGGTCTTTCCTTAATGCAGGAAACCAATTGATTATTGTCCCATTGTCTTGCTGAGTATATTTAGCCATACGTTGCAAATTGTTGATAGTGGAACATACCCATCGAAAGTTACTTTCCCGGGATATATTTTGTCGAGGGCATGGACAAGTAACGTGGGACCTTTCTTCAGCTCTTCATATATGAATGGAACTGCCTCCTCCTTCATGTTTACAATATCGTCAAAATTGGGATTGTTGAAATTCCCTACGGAAAGATATGCAGTCTCACGATTCCAAGCACTCAATTTTTCTTCAAATCGAGCACCACTTTCATTCTGTGATAGTTGCCTTGTTTCCATAATTCTAATTTTTTAATTCGTATTCTATATTTCTTTTGCAAAGTTACAGACAAATTCGATTCAAACCAAATTTTTTTCGTTATTTCTTCATAAATTATATCGTTTTTCTTCATTACACTTAAAAAACACTAAATTATTGAGCAATTATTTGCCATTGTAGTAAATTAAGCCTATCTTTGCGTTGATTTATAAAAACAAAGGTATTATGTGTACAAGAGAAAGAGCATTGGAACTCGGTCAGAAACTCGAGATAGTAGAGGATGCCGAAAGAAGAATCGCTGAATACGAAAAGAAGCATGGGAAGCCGATGAACAGAACGATGCAGGCGGCTCTTATGCTAAGAGGACTTATTGAAATATATGATAAAAGCTTGTTGTTATAATATCACGAAATCAGAAGTCTAATCCCATTGACCAACTCCTTTGCTTTGGGGGAATATTCATCAACCATATCTTTGTCGCAGTAGATAAAATCATCGTAATCACTACTATGTCTCATTTCAAACAAACGGCTGAAAGTCTTGCCATAATCTTTTGGTAAAATCCCAGATGCTATAAAATGTAAACTGAACATTGTTTT
>JBJELY010000149.1:0-51160 GCA_051879395.1 Roseburia sp.
AAAATGTCTCCAAAAATTTTATTGAACAGATTATTGAAAAAGATATAGAGGAAGGTCATTGTCAGGAAGTGCATACTAGATTCCCACCGGAACCAAATGGCTATCTTCACATTGGACATGCCAAATCTATTTTATTAAATTATGGACTTGCCCAAAAATATAATGGAAAGTTCAATATGCGTTTTGATGATACAAATCCAACAAAAGAAAAAATTGAGTTTGTGGAATCAATTAAAGAAGATATTAAATGGCTGGGGGCTGACTGGGAAGATCGTCTTTTCTTTGCATCGGATTACTTTGACCAGATGTATGAAGTGGCAGTTAAGTTAATCAAAAAAGGAAAAGCATATGTATCTGATTTGTCTGCAGAAGAAATTCGTGAATATCGTGGTACTTTAACAGAGCCAGGAAAAGAAGATCCGGGCGCAAACCGTAGTGTAGAAGAAAATTTGGCTTTATTTGAAGACATGAAGAATGGTAAATTCGAAGATGGTTCCAAGGTTCTTCGTGCCAGAATTGATATGTCATCTTCTAATATTAATATGAGAGATCCTGTTCTTTATCGTGTAGCACACATGACACACCACAGAACAGGAGATAAGTGGTGTATTTACCCGATGTATGATTTTGCACATCCAATTGAAGATGCGATTGAAGGAATTACCCATTCTATCTGTACGTTGGAATTTGAAGACCATAGACCGTTGTATGATTGGGTAGTACGCGAAGCGGGGTATGAAAATCCACCAAAACAGATTGAGTTTGCAAAATTATATTTGACAAACGTAGTTACAGGAAAGCGTTATATTAAACGCCTTGTAGAAGAAAAGATTGTAGATGGATGGGATGATCCTCGTCTTGTTTCAATCGCAGCACTTCGACGCAGAGGATTTACACCGGAATCAATTAAGATGTTCGTAGAACTTTGCGGTGTTTCAAAAGCAAATAGTTCTGTTGACTATGCAATGCTTGAGTATTGTATCCGTGAGGATTTGAAACTGAAGAAATCCCGTATGATGGCAGTGTTAGATCCAGTTAAGGTAGTGATTGATAATTATCCGGAAGATAAAGTAGAATATTTGGATGTTGTAAATAATTTGGAAAATGAGGCGTTAGGAAGTCGAAAAGTTCCATTTACAAAGGAAATCTATATTGAAAGAGAAGATTTTATGGAAGAGCCTCCGAAGAAATATTTCCGTATGTTCCCAGGAAATGAAGTTCGTTTGATGAATGCTTACTTTGTAACCTGCAACAGTTTTGTAAAGGATGAAAATGGCAATATTACAGAGATTCACTGTACTTATGACCCGGAATCCAAGGGTGGAAACAGCCCGGATGGACGTAAAGTAAAGGGAACGATTCACTGGGTATCTGCCAAATATGCGAAAAAAGCAGAAGTTCGTCTATATGAGAATATTGTCGATGAGGAGCTTGGGGTATATAATGAAGATGGTAGCTTAAATTTGAATCCAAATTCATTGACAGTTTTAAAAGACTGTTATGTAGAACCTGATTTAATGAATGCAGAAGCATATGACAGTTTCCAGTTTGTAAGACAGGGATTCTTCTGTGCAGATGCAAAGGATTCAAAACCGGGACAACCGGTATTTAATCGTATTGTTTCACTAAAGAGTTCTTATAAATTGCCGACAAATAAGTAGAGTGTAACAAGGAAGTTACGCAGAAAGGTACTCCGGTGAGAAAAGACCGAGAGAAAGGAATGGTTATATTATGAATTTATTTTCTGGATTGGAAAAGTTTGGAATCAAAGCAGATGACACAGCAAATCTTTTCGAAGAAGAGAAAAAAGACACAGGAGCAGTTGTAAAAACTGACACAGGCGAAGAGATTCCAGCGGAATCCTCTTTCTTGTTAGAAAAAGCAGTTCGTTGTACGGTATGTGATAAGGTATTTAAAACAAAAATGGTAAAAAACGGTCGTGTAAAACGTTTAGAGCCTGATTTTGATTTAAGACCAAGATTTCAGTATATTGATACGACAAAATATGATGTATTGTCTTGTCCGTTTTGTGGATATACTGCAATCACACGTTATTTTGAGCATTTGACTTCAGCACAGATTAAGATGGTAAAAGAGCAGGTGTGTGCTAATTTTAATGGAGTAATGGGAGCAGACTTACCAGTTCTTCCGGAAGAATATTCCTATGATGAAGCGATTGAACGGTATAAGTTAGCATTGTTCTGTTCTATGGCGAAGAAAGCCAAAACAAGTGAAAAAGCATATACCTGTTTGAAAATTGCATGGTTGCTTCGTGGAAAAGCAGAAAGTTTAACCGGAACAGATGAAGAAACATTGAAACAGAAGCAGGAGTGCAAGGAGCAGGAAGATGCATTTTATCAGCAGGCATATGAAGGATTGATGAAGGCTGTTTCTACAGAAATGTTCCCAATTTGTGGAATGGATCAGACAACAGTAGATTATCTGCTTGCAGCAATGTCCTTTAATTTGAAGAAATATGATGTGGCTTCTAAATTGATTGCAGGAATTTTAACATCTTCTGCAGCTGGTCAGAAAATGAAAGACCGTGCATATGATATGAAAGAGCAGATTATTGCTGAAATTAAAAAAAGCAAACAGTAAGAAGCACTGACAGAAAGAGGCACACATGATTGAAATCATGATTCATTTAGACGGAGATGCGAGCATACCGCTCTATGAACAGATTTACAATTACATAAAGAAAAACATGGAAGACGGTAAGATTTCTCGCGGAGAAAAATTACCGTCTACGCGTTTTATGGCAAAATATTTGCAGATTAGTCGTAGCACAGTGGAATTAGCATATGAACAGCTCAGGTCAGAAGGGTATATAGAATCTGTTCCGTGTAAAGGATATTTTACGTGCGATATTGCAGAACTATATCAGTTAGGACAAATTAGTAGAACAGGTGAAGTGGCTGGAAAACAGAAAAAATCTCAAATAGAACGACAAATAGCAATTGATTTTTCTGCAAATGGAATTGATGAGAAACATTTTCCGTTTAATGTCTGGCGAAAAATTCACAGGGATATTTTGCTAGAAGAAACAGGAGAAATTTTAAATTCTGGGGACAGTCAGGGAGAATATGGATTAAGATGTGCGATTGCGCATTATCTATATCAGGCTCGTGGAGTGAATTGCAATCCTGAACAGCTTGTGATTGGTGCTGGAAACGAATATCTGCTGATTTTATTAGCACAGCTTTTCACGGGAAAAAAGTGTGTTGCGATGGAAAATCCAACTTATCTTCAGGCATATTATACCTTTTGTAATGTGGGTTGGGAGGTGGCTGCAATTCCGGCAGAAGGACAGGAGAAGATAGAAGAAGTATTAGGTGAGAATGAACCGAATATTATTTATACCATGCCGTCACATCAATTCCCGCTTGGAACGGTTATGCCAATGAAAAAGCGTCTTGAATTGCTCTATTGGGCATCAGAAAAAGAGGGGAGATATTTGATTGAAGATGACCATGACAGCGAATACCGATATAAAGGAAAACCAATTCCATCTTTACAGAGTATTGATACCGGGGAAAATGTAATTTATCTGGGAACTTTTTCTAACAGTATAGCACCTTCGATTCGTGTAAGTTATATGGTTCTTCCGGAACAATTGCTGAAAATTTATCAGAAAAAGTGTTATTTTTATTCGACAACGGTACCAAAACTCTCACAAAAAGTATTACAGCTTTTTATTGAAGAGGGACATTTTGGCAGACATTTAAATAAAATGAGAAGTGTCTATCGGAATAAACATGATCTTTTGATTGGTGAATTGAAAAAATATAATTGGGTTAGGCACATTTATGGAGAAAATGCAGGTCTACATCTTCTGGTAGAGATGAATACAGCGCAGTCAGAAGAAGAAATCATAGAAAAAGCACTGGAAAAAGGATTGAAAATAGAAGGGTTGTCCCATTATGATATTGGAAAAAATCAGAAAAGAAAATATCCAGTTTTATTACTTGGATATGGTAATCTGACAGAAGAGGCGATTCTGCAGGGAATAAAAGTTTTGAATGAGGTTTTACAGAAATAGAAAAATGCTTGTAATTAAATGACTTGTAATAAGAAAAGTTCCTACGGTCTCAAACCGTAGGAACTTTTTATGTAAAATGAAAAAGGATTAGTTATTCTTATTTTTTTCTACTTCCTGCATTTTCATAGCACGAACTTTTAATGGAAGGCCGAATAAGGTGATAAATCCCTCTGCATCATGATGATCATATAAATCACCTGTTGTGAAGCTTGCAAGAGATTCACTGTAGAGTGAATATGGGGAAGTAGTACCTGCTTTGATGATATTTCCCTTATAAAGTTTGAATTTAACTTCTCCTGTAACATATTCCTGAGTGGATTCCACAAAGGCCTGAACTGCTTCACGAAGAGGAGTAAACCATTTTCCTTCGTATACAATCTGAGCTAATTTATTTCCCATATCTTTTTTGACATCCATGGTAGCACGGTCAAGTACCAGTTCTTCTAACTGCTGATGAGCTTCCATAAGAATCGTTCCGCCTGGTGTTTCATAAACACCACGAGATTTCATACCAACAACACGGTTCTCTACGATATCTACGATACCGATACCATGTTTTCCGCCTAATTTATTTAATTCACGGATGATATCAGAAACTTTCATTTTTTTACCATTTACAGAGGTAGGAACACCTTTTTCAAATGTCATGGTAACATATTCGCCCTCATCTGGAGCTTTTTCAGGAGAAACTCCTAAAACTAACAGATGATCATAGTTTGGTTCGCAGGCAGGATCTTCTAATTCAAGACCCTCATGGCTGATATGCCATAAATTACGGTCACGGCTGTAGCTGGAATCAGCTGAGAATGGGAGGTCAATACCGTGAGCTTTACAATATGCGATTTCATCTTCACGGGACTGCATTGTCCATTTATCATCTCTCCATGCAGCAATAATTTTTAAATCAGGAGCAAGTGCTTTGATTCCTAATTCAAAACGAATCTGGTCATTTCCTTTTCCAGTAGCTCCGTGACAAATAGCAGTGGCGCCTTCTTTTCTTGCAATCTCTACTAATTTTTTGGCAATTCCAGGACGAGCCATAGAAGTTCCGAGTAAATATTTGTTTTCATAAACTGCATTTGCCTGTACACAAGGAACAATATAGTCATCACAGAATTCATCTACGATATTTTCAATATAAAGTTTGGAAGCACCGGATAATTTGGCACGTTCTTCCAGACCGTCTAATTCTTCTTCCTGACCACAGTCAACACAGCAACAGATAACATCATAATCATAGTTTTCCTTTAACCAAGGAATAATTGCGGTAGTATCAAGACCACCAGAGTACGCTAAAATAACTTTTTCTTTCATATTAGTAAATCCTTTCTCCATTTGTTTTTTCGTTAACTAGGATTAATATACATCAATGCATAAAAAAACGCAAGCGGAAAAATATACATAAATTATTTATAATAATACAAAAATATGTGTGAAAAATATACAAAGCCAAGGAAAAAGCATGGTGTTATATAAATAGGAAGTAAATACTTATTCTTTTACTGAAAAAAGATTTATAATTTTTGAAATTAAGTATTGCATAAAATTGAATATGAATGTATAATTATTCACCATAAGAGAAAAAACTTTGAAAAGTTACTACTTTACTACGGGAAGCAGAATGATTAAGATTAAGAATAGAGGTTATGAGGGAGGATGCAAAAGATGATAAAAGCGGGAATTATTGGAGCAACTGGTTATGCAGGAAATGAACTGGTGCGTATTCTATTAGGACATAAGGAAGTTGAGATAAAATGGTATGGGTCCAGAAGTTATGTGGGAGAAGCTTATGCATCTGTTTATCAGAACATGTTTGAACTTGTGGATGAAAAATGCATGGATGATAATATAGAAGAATTAGCCGAACAGGTAGATGTGATTTTTACGGCAACTCCGCAGGGCTATTTAGCTGGTATTTTGACAGAAGAGATTTTAAAAAAGACAAAAGTAATTGATTTGAGTGCAGATTATCGGATTAAAGATGTTGCAACTTATGAAAAATGGTATCAGATTGAACATAAGAGCCCACAATTTATAGAGGAAGCAGTTTATGGATTATGTGAGATAAATCGTGAGCAGATCAAAGGAAAACGTCTAGTCGCAAATCCGGGATGTTATACGACCTGTTCGATTTTAACAGCATATCCGTTAGTAAAAGAAGGGCTGATTGATGCAAATACTCTAATTATCGATGCGAAATCCGGAACTTCCGGTGCAGGAAGAGGCGCAAAGGTACAGAATCTTTTCTGTGAAGTAAATGAGAATATGAAGGCGTATGGAGTAGCGACACACCGTCATACACCGGAAATCGAAGAGCAGTTAGGTTATGCAGCAGGAAAAGAGATTCTTGTGAACTTCACACCACATTTAGTGCCAATGAATCGCGGAATTCTTGCGACGGAATATGCGTCCTTGAATAAGAAAGCGGATGGCAGTTACCCAACATATGAAGAAATCAAGGCAGTTTATGATAAATATTATGCAAAGGAAAAGTTTGTCAGAGTTTTACCTAAGGGAATCTGCCCGGAAACAAAATGGGTAGAGGGTAGCAATTTTGTAGATGTGAATTTTAAAATTGATGAGAGAACGGGACGCGTCATTATGATGGGAGCATTAGACAACCTTGTAAAAGGAGCAGCAGGGCAGGCAGTACAGAACATGAATATCCTGTTTGGTTTAGAAGAATCGGAAGGACTTTCTTTTGCACCAATGTTTCCATAAAAAATAGGAATAGGATGGGGATTAGACTTGGAACAGCAATATGAAATACGGGAAATGAAGATTGAGGATTACGAAGAGGTGTATCAGCTTTGGATGAGTATACAGGGGTTTGCAATTCGTAGTATTGATGATTCGAAAGAGGGAGTAGAACGGTTTATAAAAAGAAATCCGACTACAAGTATGGTAGCAACTATGAACGGTAAGATTATCGGCGCAATTCTTTGCGGGCATGATGGAAGAAGTGCTTGTTTTTATCATGTATGTGTGCATGAAAACTATCGAAAACATGGAATTGGGGAGGCAATGGTTCGGAAGTGCTTGGAAGCATTAAAAAAAGAGAAAATCAGTAAAGTTAACTTACTGGCATTCAAAGAGAATGAAGTAGGAAATAATTTCTGGAAGGGATTAGATTGGAAACTTCGGGAAGATGTGAACTACTATGATGCTGTTTTAAATGAACAGGTTATCAGTAAAGTGAAAGAATAGGGAGGAAGAGTAGGATGAAAAAAGTAGAAGGCGGAGTAACAGCAGCAAAAGGTTTTTTTGCCGCATCAACAGCAGCAGGCATTAAATATAAAGATAGAGAAGATATGGCATTGATTTATAGTGAAGTACCATGTAAGGCAGCCGGCACCTTTACGACAAACGTTGTAAAAGCTGCTCCGGTAAAATGGGATCGAGAGATTGTAGAGAAATATGGAGAAGCACAGGCGGTTGTTATCAATGCTGGAATTGCAAATGCATGTACAGGAGAGGAGGGATTCGGTTATTGTAAGAAAACTGCAGAAAAAGCAGAGCAGGTATTGGGAGTTTCAGAGAAACAGGTATTAGTTGCTTCTACCGGCGTTATTGGGAAACAACTTCCGATTGATCGAATCTGTAATGGAATTGCCAAAATGAAGGATTTGTTAAAAGATGATTTAATATCTGGAAATAAGGCGGCAAAAGCTATTATGACAACAGATACACACGAGAAAGAAGTAGCAGTTAGTTTTGAGGTTGGCGGAAAGACAGTTACTATTGGAGGAATGTGTAAAGGTTCCGGAATGATTCATCCGAATATGTGTACCATGCTTAGTTTTGTGACAACGGATCTTGCAATATCGAAAGAATTGTTGCAGGAAGCATTGCGAAGTGATGTGGAAGAAACATACAACATGATTTCAGTTGATGGAGATACTTCTACAAACGATACTTGCCTTCTTTTGGCAAACGGACTTGCCGGAAATCCTGAAATTACAGAAAAGAATGAGGACTATGAAGTATTCTGTCAGGCGTTAAATTATGTCAATGAGACACTTGCAAAGGAGATGGCAGGAGACGGAGAAGGAGCTACTGCATTGTTTGAAGTAAAAGTAATTGGGGCAAAAACCAAACAGGATGCTAAAATTTTAAGTAAATCCGTAATTACTTCCAGTCTGACAAAAGCTGCGATTTATGGTCATGATGCAAACTGGGGAAGAATCCTTTGTGCATTGGGATATTCAGGAGTTACATTTGATCCGGAGAAGGTGGATTTATTCTTTGAAAGTGCTGCAGGGAAGATGCAGATTATCAAAGATGGTGTGGCAGTGGATTATAGCGAAGAAGAAGCAACCAAAATCTTATCAGAGCCAGCGGTTACTGCAATTGCAAACATGAAAATGGGAACGGAAGAAGCAACTGCATGGGGCTGTGATTTGACATACGATTATGTAAAAATCAATGCAGATTATCGTTCTTAAAAGAAGATTTAATAAATATATAAAGCAATTAAGGGAGAAAAGAAAATGGATGAGCAATATATGAAAGAGATTATGGAAAAAGCAAATGTTTTGATTGAGGCACTTCCATACATACAGCGTTTTAACCGGAAAATTATCGTTGTAAAATATGGCGGAAGCGCTATGGTAGACGAAGAATTGAAAAAGAGAGTCATTCAGGATGTGACCTTGTTAAAACTGGTTGGTTTCAAACCGATTATTGTGCATGGTGGCGGAAAAGAAATCAGTAAATGGGTAGAAAAAGTTGGAATGGAGCCGGAATTTGTGAATGGGCTTCGCAAAACAGATGCGGCTACGATGGAAATTGCAGAAATGGTATTAAACAAAGTCAATAAATCTTTGGTTCAGATGGTAGAAGAATTAGGGGTAAATGCAATTGGAATCAGTGGAAAAGACGGTGGATTGTTAAAAGTAGATAAGAAATATTCCAATGGACAGGATATTGGTTTTGTAGGAGAAATTAAAGAAGTAAATCCAAAAATCTTATTTGATTTATTGGAAAAAGATTTCCTGCCAATTGTATGTCCAATTGGTATGGATGATGAATATAACAGTTATAACATTAATGCAGACGATGCTGCGTGTGCAATTGCACGTGCGGTAAATGCAGAAAAACTGGCATTTTTAACAGATATCGAGGGTGTCTATAAAGACCCGAAGGATAAATCTACATTAATTTCAGAACTTCCGATTCGGGAAGCAAAAAAATTGATTCAGGAGGGATATATTGGTGGTGGTATGCTTCCAAAATTGAACAACTGTATTGATGCGATGGAAAATGGAGTATCTAGAGTACATATTTTAGATGGTAGAATTGCACACTGTCTTTTACTTGAAATCTTTACGAACAAAGGAATTGGAACGGCTATTTTAGGCGAAAAGGAGCAGAGATATTATCATGAATAAACAGGAATATATGGAAATGGAAGACCAGTTGGTGCTTCATACCTATAATCGTTTTCAGCTTGTTATTGATCATGGAGAAGGTGTATACCTTTATGATACGGATGGAAAAGAATATTTGGATTTTGCAGCAGGAATTGCAGTTCAGGCATTTGGATATCATAATAAAGAATATGATGAAGCCTTGAAAGCACAGGTAGATAAGGTGCTTCATACTTCTAACTTGTATTATAATGTTCCGATTATGAAGGCTGCCAAAAGAGTGTTAAAAGCAAGTGAAATGGATCGTGTCTTTTTTACAAACAGTGGAACAGAAGCGATTGAGGGCGCAATCAAAGCTGCAAAAAAATATGCTTACACAAGGGATGGACACGCAGGACATGAGATTATTGCCATGAAGCAGTCTTTTCATGGAAGAAGTTTAGGAGCGTTATCTGTAACAGGAAACAGCCATTATCAGGAACCTTTTGGTCCCCTGCTTCCGGGTGTAAAATTTGCAGAGTTTAATAATTTGGAAAGTGTCAAAGCTCTCGTCAATGAAAAAACATGTGCCATTCTTTTTGAAACGGTACAGGGAGAAGGTGGCATCTATCCGGCTACAAAAGAATTTATGGAAGGCGTAAGAAAAATCTGTGATGAAAATGATATTCTTCTGATTCTGGATGAGATTCAGTGTGGAATGGGAAGAACTGGAAAAATGTTTGCATGGCAGCATTATGGTGTGAAACCGGATATTATGACGAGTGCAAAAGCGTTAGGATGCGGCGTTCCGGTTGGTGCCTTTTTAATGACACAGAAAGTGGCAGATCAGTCGCTTGCACCGGGAGATCACGGAACAACTTATGGTGGAAATCCATTCGTAGGGGCAGCAGTCGATAAAGTGTTAGAGATGATGGAACGTGACCAGATTACAGATCATGTAACTGAAATTTCCACCTATTTAGAGGAAAAGTTAGATGAACTTGTAAAGAAGTATGACTTTTTAACTGCACGCCGTGGAATGGGATTGATGCAGGGAATTGTGTGTGAAAAACCGGTAGGTCAGATTGCAGCGAAAGCGCTAGAAGAGGGGCTGATTATTATTACAGCAGGCAGTGATGTGATTCGTATGGTGCCACCTCTTATTATAGAAGAGAAGCATGTAGATGAGATGATACAGAAGTTACAGAAAGTTTTAGACAGTTTTCAAGATTAATATTTTTGAAGCCTTAATCAAGAGTAAAAAAAACAAATCGAAATATTTTGGAAATAGACTTGTCATTGCTGAAAAATTTCGTTAAAATAAGAGCAGTTGCATTGAGGAACTCTTTCATATGAAATGAAGGAGGATGCACATGAACCATCAAAAAGTTTATATAGGTCTGATTATTTTTGGGATGTTGCTGCTTGCAGGATGTGGCAGACGGGATAGTATTTATCTTGAGACGGCTGTTACAGAACAGGGAGCAACGGAACAGATAGAAATTAAGGAAGCAGAGACAGAGACTGACACGAATGGGAGTGATAGTCTCTGTTATGTCTATGTCTGTGGGGCAGTCTGCAATCCGGGAGTTTACCTTTTACAGGAAGGAAGCCGGGTGTATGAAGCGATTGAACTTGCAGGAGGATTGACAGAAGAGGCTGCAAAAGAGAATCTGAATCAGGCAGAAACCATTTGGGATGGTCAGATGATACAGGTGTTGACAGAAGAAGAGGCAACACAGGAAATTACGACAGCTGGAGATAATGCGGCAGTATCACAGATAGGGACATCTTCAGATGGAAAGATAAATATTAATACGGCTACTCTGGAGTTGCTGATGACACTTCCGGGAGTAGGTCAGTCAAAGGCAGAAAGTATTATTGCCTATCGAGAGGAAAATGGGTTGTTTTCTTCTGTAGAAGCAATTAAAAATGTAAATGGAATAAAAGATGGTGTCTATAATCAGATTAAAGATAAGATAACAGTTGATTGAGGTGTAAGAATGGCAAAAAAGGTTCTTGTAGTAGATGATGAAAAATTAATTGTAAAAGGAATCCGTTTCAGTTTAGAGCAGGACGGTATGGAAGTTGATTGTGCTTATGATGGCGAAGAGGCATTAAAGCTGGCAACAGAAAATACGTATGATATGATTTTATTGGATATTATGCTTCCGAAGATGGACGGATTTGAAGTCTGTCAGCAGATTCGAGAGTTCTCTGATATGCCGATTGTAATGTTAACCGCAAAAGGCGATGACATGGATAAAATTTTAGGACTCGAGTATGGAGCAGACGATTATATTACAAAACCTTTTAATATTTTGGAAGTAAAGGCACGTATTAAGGCAATTATGCGGCGTACAGCAGGAAGTCACCCAAAGAAGGAAGATTCTAAGGTAAAAGAAGATGGTGATTTAAAATTAGATTGTGAAAGCCGCAGGCTCTATATTGTTGGAAAAGAAGTAAATTTGACAGCAAAGGAATTTGATTTATTAGAGTTGTTGGTAAACAATCCGAATAAGGTGTACAGCAGAGAAAATTTACTGAATCTGGTTTGGGGATATGAGTATCCGGGAGATGTCAGAACAGTTGATGTACATGTTAGAAGATTAAGAGAAAAAATCGAGAAAAATCCAAGTGAGCCAAAGTACGTTCATACCAAATGGGGAGTAGGCTACTATTATTACCAAGGTTAGCAGAGGAATGGCATGACAAAATTAAAAAGATTATCAAATTTTTTGAAAAGTCTGAGATTTCGGATTTTTCTAATATTTTGTGTATTGGGAATTGTACCTGGATTTGTATTTCGAATTGGAGTGTTAAAGTCCTACGAAGATCGTGCAGTTTCCATAAAGAGCAGTGAAATTTTAAGTCAGTCGAAGATTTTGGCAAACCAGATTGTGGCTGTTAATTATTTGGCAGATACGACATCTTCTGAGATTATTACAGCCGAATTAGAACAGTTATCGAATATTTATGATGGACGTATTATGCTTGTGGATGGGTCCTTCCGAATTGTAAAAGATACCTATGAAATGGATGAAGGAAAAACAATTATTTCACAGGAAGTAGTGGAAAGCTATTTGGGAGAGGAAATTCAGAAGTATGATTCTGAAAACCGTTATATTGAGATGACAATACCTCTTACGGAAACAACAGAAACAGATAAGACGGTAATTGGAGTGATGTTAATCAGTGTATCAACGGACAGCATAGAATTGAATATGAATTATTTAAAGAATAATATGCTGATATTAGAAATGATTGGTGCATTTATCGTGTTGTTTTTCAGTGCTTTGATGTCTGCAAAACTTGTAAAACCACTTCATACCATGTCAAAATCAATTGAAGAAATTCAGACAGGATATGGTGAAGAACAGCTTGAGATTCCTGATTATAGTGAGACAATCCAAATCTGCGAAAAGTTTAATGCTATGTTAGGCAGAATGAAAGTATTGGATGATTCCAGACAGGAATTTGTTTCTAATGTGTCTCATGAATTAAAGACACCGTTGACATCCATGAAAGTATTAGCGGATTCTTTGAACAGTATGGAGGATGCTCCAATTGAACTGTATCAGGAATTTATGGAAGATATTGGAAATGAAATCGAACGTGAGACGAAAATTATCAATGATTTATTGTCTCTGGTAAAAATGGATAAATCGGCAGCTGATTTGAATATTACGACTATAAATATCAATGAGTTGCTGGAACAGATTATGAAACGGCTCCGTCCAATTGCAGAAAAACAGCATGTGGAATTGGTTTTAGAGAGTTTCCGTCCGGTAACAGCAGATGTGGATGAAGTAAAGATTACATTAGCGATTACAAATTTAATTGAAAATGCAATTAAGTATAATCATGAAAATGGATGGGTTCATGTTTCTTTGAATGCGGATCATCAGTATTTCTATCTGAAGGTAGAAGATTCGGGAATTGGAATTCCGGAAGAGGCATTAGAACACATTTATGAGAGATTTTACCGGGTTGATAAATCACATTCCCGTGAGATTGGTGGAACGGGATTAGGACTTGCCATTACTAGAAATGCAATTCTGATGCACCGTGGTGCGATAAAAGTATTTAGTACAGAAGGGGAGGGTACAATTTTTAATGTACGAATCCCACTTAATTATATTTCTTAGAAGAACGGAGAGGGTTTCATGAAGATAAGAAGATTTTTAATAGTGCTTCCCGTAGTTCTTCTGATGCTTGCAGGATGCACGAAAACGCAGGAAAGCAGTGAAAGTGAATATCATATCGAATACCTGAATAAGGATAAGACTGGTATTGTAAAAGTAGACTATGAACCGAGCGCAACAGAAGCAAACCGTATGATTGAGGAATTTCTTGAAATGCTTGCGGCGGATTCCGAAAGTGTGGAATATCGGAAAACCATTCCATCTGATGTATACGTAACAAGCTATTCTTTAGAAGGAGTATTGCTGACCTTAAATTTTAGCACAACGTATAGCGAAATGTCTGCTTCGGAGGAGGTTCTTTGCAGGGCGGCCATTGTTCGTACTATGATTCAGATTCCAGGAGTTGATTGTGTGGCATTTCTAATTGGAGATTCTCCATTGACGGATAGCAATGGTAATGTGGTGGGAGCTATGACCCAGGAAAGTTTTATTGAGAATCCGGGAGAACAGATTAATTCCATTCAGAATGCAACGCTTACTCTTTATTTTGCGAATAAAGAAGGGAATGGCCTCGTAAAAGAGACAAGGGATGTTTATTACAGTAGTAATATCTCTATGGAAAAACTGATTATGGAACAGTTATTAGACGGTCCAACGATTAGTAGTTGTCAGTCTGCAATACCAAATGGGACGAATCTTGTAAATGTATCTGTTGTGGATGGTGTCTGCTATGTCAGTTTGGATGAAACATTTCGGAATCAGAACTATGAGATTTCTGAGGCAATTGTGATTTACTCTATTGTAGATTCTCTTTCCGAGGTTCCGACTATAAATAAGGTACAGATATCCATTAATGGAGATACGAGCGGAGTCTATCGTGATAGCTTTGAATTGGACCGTATGTATGACAGAAATCTTGATTACGTGGTGCAGGTTAATAGTAGTGAAGCGGTAGAGGAAGCAACAGAAACAGAGGAGAGTGAATAGAACGAGTGTCAAAGAGACCGGTTTTTAGTTCGGCAGTCGGTCTTGTGCTTGGGATTCTACTCGGAACAGGAGTTCACTGGTATTTTTTGCTGGCAGTAATGATTGCGTTTGCAGTAATTGCTGCCAGTTTTTGGAAGGAAAAAAAGTATGGTTATCTTGTTAGTCGTTGTTTGCTTTTTGTGGGAATGCTGATACTTGGTTTTTTTGTTTATCAAAAAAATGAAATTCAGTATGAACAATGTGAAAAACAACTGGAAGATGGCATGCAGATTCAGATACAGGGGACGATTTCTAAGCGGGAGAACGGAACCGATCAGACAACTTATCAATTAACGCATTGTTATGCGAATCTAAAGACAGGGATTCTTCCCTGCAAGTCTATAGAAGTAGAATTATCAAAGGATGAATATCTCATCGGAACAACCCTGATTGTAACAGGTACAATTGAAAAGTGGAAACAGGCTGAAAATGAAGGAAATTTTGATGCGGCATCTTACTATAAGAGTAAGGGAGTAGTCGCAAAACTAAGAAATGGCAGTGTAGAACAAAATATTGGAAAGCCAGATAGAATTGCAGAAGAGTTAGAAAAATTAAAGCAACGGTTAAAAGAAGTTTACAAAAAAAGCATGAGTGTGGAGAATGCTGGTGTATTAACTACAATGACCGTTGGAGATAAATCTTTATTAGAAGAAGAACAGAAAGATGGATATCAGTCTGCTGGAATTTCTCATATTCTTGCTATTTCCGGGCTACATGTTTCCTTGATCGGAATGACATTTTACAAAATGTTGCGAAAATGTAGACTTTCTTTCGGACAGGCGGGAATCCTGGCGGGAGCGATGCTTTATTTTTATGGAAGAATGACAGGAATGGGAATTTCCACAAAACGAGCCGTTTTGATGTTCTTTTTTTGTATATTGGCAGCCTGGGTGGGCAGAAGCTATGATTCTTTGAATGCTTTGGGAGCAGCAGCAATCTTTTTATTGGTGAAGAATCCGTTCCTTTTGTGGAATGCCGGGTTTTTGCTTTCTTTTTTTGCAGTGGCAGGAGTGGTAGTAGTTGCTCTTACCTATGAAAAAATGTGGCAAAAAAGAAAAGAGAAGGAGAAAAATGGGAGAAAGAAAAAAGGAATTCTAGAACGAATTCGTCATACGCTTGGGTCTACCATTTTAGTTAGTATGTGTATTCAGCTTGTGACAGCACCTTTAACAGCATATTTTTACTATGAGATACCGGTGTATTCAGTTATTTTAAACGCATTTGTTCTACCATTTGTAGGAATTGTGTTGGGAACCGGAATTGTGGGGGGAATCCTTGGTATTTTTTCGATGCGGCTTGCAAAAATTATTTTATTACCTTGTCAGATGCTGCTTACCTATTACAACTTAATTTGTAAATTAAATCTTCACCTGCCCTCTGCAGTTTGGATAACGGGAAGGCCGGATTTTAAATATATCGTGATTTATTATGGAATCATATTGGTGTTTGTATGGTATTCAAAGAAGAAAAAACAGATTCGATTTCTTTTCCTGGAAATTTTTTGTCTGTCATTGCTTTTGGTTTATCCGAAAGAGCGTGGATTTGAACTGGATGTACTGTCAGTAGGGCAGGGAGATGGGATTTTCTTCCGAACCGGAGATAATGTTTGCTGTTTTGTGGACGGAGGCAGTACGGATACCAGCCAGGTAGGGACGTACCGAATTTTGCCGTTTTTAGAAGCGAAGGGAGTGAGAGAAATCTCTTATTGGTTTATTTCCCACACGGATGAAGACCATATTTCTGGGATGAAAGAAGTCTTAAAGAGTGGATATCCCGTTCAAAATCTTGTTTTTTCGAATCGAATGGAACAGGACGAAGCTTTTTTTGAGATAAAAGAGTTAGCAGAGGAACAGGGAACAAAAATAGTATTTCTGGCAGCAGGAGATAGTCTTCACACAAAAACAGCTGAGATTACCTGTCTTTTCCCGGATATAGATTATACAGCAGAGGATAAAAATGCATTATCCATGGTATTGCTTTATGAGGACGTGGGATTCCGAGGAATTTTTACCGGAGATATTTCAGCGGCGGAAGAACAATATTTATTGGAACAAAATGAGGTGACGGAAGACGTATTCTTTTACAAAGCAGCACATCATGGTTCCAAATATTCCAACAGCAGCGAGTGGTTAGAATGTCTTTCTCCAGCGGTAGCAATGATTTCCTGTGGAAAAAATAATCGTTATGGACATCCTGGGGAAGAGGCAGTTTCGCATATGGAAGAAGCAGGAAGTAAGGTCTTTTATACGATGGAGAGTGGACAGATTACACTAGGTATGGATAAAAAGGGAGTTTGGATAAAAGAGTATAGGGGAAAGGGAAATACGATAGGTTATTAGGATTACTTTGTCTTGAAGTTTCTAGTTCTTCTGTGTTAGAATGAATGCTATGAGAACAATAGACGAAGATATTAAAACAGGACAATTTAAACAGATATACCTGCTGTATGGGACAGAGGCTTATTTGAAAAAACAGTATAAAGACAAGTTAAAAAATGCGATGGCAGCACCGGATGATACAATGAATTTTACGTCATTTGAAGGAAAGGACATCAACGTAAAAGAAATTATTGATTTAGCGGAGACTCTGCCTTTTTTTGCAGACCGACGTGTGATTTTGATTGAAAACAGTGGTTTTTTCAAAAATTCAGCGGAAGAAATGGCGGAATATTTAAAACAGGTGGCTCCGGCAACACATTTTCTTTTTGTGGAGGATGAAGTAGATAAACGTTCGAAAATGTATAAGGCGGTAAAATCTTCCGGGAAAATTGTGGAGTTTGCAACGCAGAATGAGGAACTTTTGACACGTTGGATTTTAGGGCGTCTCAAAAAAGAAGGAAAAAATATCACTGGAAATGTCATGCAGCTCTTTCTTAGTAAAGTAGGAACCGATATGGGAAATATTGATAAAGAGCTGGAAAAACTTATCTGTTATACGATGGATAAAGAGGTCATAGAAGCTGTTGATGTGGAAGCTGTGGTGACGGAACAAATCAGTAACAAGATTTTTGATATGGTAAATGCAGTGGCAGAGCATGATCAAAGAAAGGCGTTAGACTATTACTATGATTTACTTGCATTAAAAGAGCCGCCAATGCGTATCATGTTTTTGATTACAAGGCAGTTTCAGATTTTATTTCATGTAAAGGATATGACCATGAAGCGGTTAGACAATCATACGATTGCACAAAAAGCAGGAATACCGGACTTTGCTGTGAGAAGAAATCAGGCTCAGGCAAGAGGGTTTTCATTGGAACGGTTAAAGCAGGCACTTCGTGACGGAGCAGATTATGAAGAAGCTGTAAAGACGGGAAAGATGAATGATCAGATGGCAGTAGAATTATTTCTTTTAACCTATAGTAAAGAAGGAGATTGAAAGAAGAACACAGGCTGAAATTCAACCTGTGTTTTTTATATTTTTATGAAATAAAAAAACACCAGTATGACGGTACTGGTGTTTTATCTATTACTGTTCTTAAGCTAAGCCGTTTACAAGCTTTGTAATACGAGAAACTTTTCTAGCAGCGTTGTTTTTGTGGTAAACGCCTTTAGAAGAAGCACTTTCGATAGTAGAAATTGCAACTGTTAATGCAGCTTTTGCAGCTTCTTTGTCATTAGCAGCAACAGCAGCTTCTACTTTTTTGATAGAAGTTTTAACCTCAGATCTGATTGCTTTGTTTCTAGCAGCTTTTGTTTCTGTAACTAAAATTCTTTTCTTAGCAGATTTAATGTTAGCCAATCTGTACACCTCCAATTGTGAGTATTCTTATTGTTCTAATTGTTAACTCAGGAAAACCTGATGTTATCATTAATTCCGCATTGAAGCCGGACACGGACAGTCCAATGCAAACATACTAGAATATCTTAGGATAAGAATCAGTTTTTGTCAATACATATTTTGAAAAAAAATGCAAAAAATAGAGGAAGAAACTAGTTGGAGGAAGAAAATGTATCAAGTAAGAACCGATTTGGCATTAGAAGAGCAGGAAAAGATTCAGGAAGATAAAGGCGAAGTGAAAGGAGTCTGTTTTTTAGAGGAAAAATTGGACTCAGGACTCGTAATAAGTACGGTTGAAATTCAAACGGAAAATGGTGCAAAACAGATGAATAAACCAAAGGGAACTTATATTACAATAGAAGCAGATGATATGGCAGAAGAAGATGAAGATTATCACAGGGAAGTATCAGAACAGCTTGCGAAAGTTTTAAAGAAACTGATTCCGGAAGAAAAAGAAGATTACGGGGTTTTGGTGGTAGGACTGGGAAATAGAGAAGTGACGCCGGATTCTTTAGGACCGCGGGTGGTAGACAATCTTTTCATTACCAGACATGTCATCCGGGAATATGGGAAGTATGCTTTTGGAAAAGAGAAAGTCCCGCATATCAGTAGCATTGTTCCGGGGGTTATGGCACAGACCGGTATGGAAAGTTTAGAGATTATTCATGGAATAGTGAAAGAAACAAAGCCGGATTTCGTCATTGTGGTTGATGCATTAGCTGCAAGAAGTACGAGACGTCTGAATCGGACCATACAGGTTACAGATACCGGAATTAATCCGGGGAGTGGAGTAGGGAATCACAGACATGGGTTAAATGAAAAAAGTCTTGGTATTCCGGTCATATCAATTGGAGTACCGACCGTTGTAGATGCGGCTACAATTGTAAATGATACGATGAGTAATTTGATTCTTGCAATGTCGCAGAGTAGTCATTTGCATACAGTTGGAAATTCGTTAGGGGAATTGAATGATGGGGAAAAATATGAATTAATCCGAGAACTTCTTTCCCCGCATTTGAATGCGATGTTCGTAACACCAAAGGATATTGATGAGTCGGTAAAACGTTTGAGTTTTACGATATCGGAAGGTTTAAATATTGCATTTGATATTGGAGAGATAAAAAGTGTGTCATATTCTTAAGCCTGTACGCATATAGTATAGTATGTATTTTAGAAAAAAAAGAATAAAACAGCAAAAGACAGGCATAGGTATCTGCGTTATGATAGTAGCTGTCTGTTTTTTGCTTTGTTTAAAAAAATCCTCTGGATTCCTGAAAAATGCGGATTCGGGAAGCTTTTTCGAGACACTTTGGAATGAGATTAGAAAGGAGTCTGGGACAAAGTTTTATGAAGAAGTTTTGCAAATCTATATGCCAAATGTTGTTTATGAAGCCGGAGGAGAGGAGCAACGGACGGTAGTTGAGTATCTTTTAGACGAAGTTTTTCCCATAGGAGCTTATGTCATGGAAGCAGCAGATTATGAAACACAGGTAGAAAGTGTTCTATCATATGAGGCTATTTTAGAGAGAGAAGGTACGGATGAGTATGTACCAGAGGAAAATGTTCCAGAGGAAAATGTACCAGAGGAAAGTGGTTCTTTGCTGGAGGTACAGACAGAGGAAAACATGGAGACAGCCACAACAGTCCCTCCGGTGGAGACAGCAGCTACTTTTCCATCGGCAATAGAAAAACAGATTGTATATCCAAGAGAGAAATTAAATGATTTTGATTACCTGGTGCAGAATTTTTATAATATAGATAGTACTACAACAATAGATGGAAATAAATTGAATGCTGAGAATATGCTGGCAATGAACATGTCCTTAACACATGGAGCAGAATCGCCCCAGATTCTGATTTATCATACACATTCGCTGGAAGGTTTTGCAGATTCTGTTCCGGGGGATAGTAATACATCGATCGTAGCTGTTGGAGAATATCTAGCTCAGATTTTACGGGAACAGTATGGCTACAACGTGATTCATGATACCGGTGGTTATGATGTGGAGAATCGGGATAATGCTTATAGTGTAGCGGGTCCGGCGCTGGAACAGATATTAACGGAAAATCCATCCATTGAAGTAATTATAGACTTACATAGGGATGGAGTTGCGGGAACACAAAAAGCACTTACAAATATAAATGGAAATGATACGGCAAAAATTATGTTTTTTAATGGGCTGAGCCATACCACAGCACAAGGGGATATTGCCTATCTTGCCAATCCTAATCTAGAAGGAAATCTGGCATTTTCTTTTCGGATGCAGTTAATGGCAGCGGAATACTATCCCGATTTTACAAAAAAAATTTACTTAAAAGGGTATCGCTATAATATGCATATGCTGCCCAAAAGTACATTGATAGAGGTCGGCAATCAAAACAACACATTTCAGGAAGCGCAAAATGCAATGGTACCATTAGCAGATGTAATCAACAAGGTCTTAAGTGGAGAGTAAATGTTATAGGATGCGGGTGTCAACGGAATTTACAGAAGTTGACATCCGCATTTTTGTAGAAAAAATAGAAAGCATGTGCTATAATGTCTGACGACATTATGTGCTAGAGGTGAATTATGTTAGAAAACTTATTACAATGTGATGGAAATATTTTGTTATGGATTCAGGAGAATGTTAGAAATGATATTCTGACACCTGTTATGAAATTTATTACGACAACAGGAAATGCAGGAATGATTTGGATTACAATTGCACTGATTTTGTTTCTGTTTCCGAAAACAAGAAAAGAGGGACTTTTGGTAGGGGCATCCTTATTGGGATCTTTGCTTGTCAATAATATTCTTTTGAAAAATATTGTGGCAAGGATACGTCCCTATGAAGTGATAGATGGGCTGGAGCTTTTGGTAGGAAAAGCAACAGACTGGTCTTTCCCGTCAGGACATACGGGAAGTTCTTTTGCGGCAGCAGTGATGATGTTTCTGGTTTTGCCGAGACGATATGGAATTTTGGCACTGATCTATGCATTTCTGATGGGATTTTCAAGATTATATGTAGGAATTCATTATCCAACTGATGTTTTGACAGGTGCGATTACAGGAACTTTGTGCGCTTGTATTGTTTATGTCATTTATAAAAAGAAATTCTGTAACGAAGAATAAACAAAGGATTTAGCAGGTTGTTTTTGGAAAATGTAGGAAGTAATCAAGTTTCAAATTGACAAAGTGAATCTTTTTTTATATAATTCGGTTAGTTTTGACTAATATGTGTTGTGAAATGCTAACTAAAGTAAGAAAGGAATATAAGATTATGAATAAGAATCCGCTGAGAATAATTTGGATGATACTGGGATTTCTGTGTTTTGGATTAGGAACGATAGGCGTTGTGTTGCCGATTTTGCCAACAGTGCCTTTTTATATGGCAACAGCGTTTTGTTTCGCAAAGAGTTCTCAAAAATTGCACGACTGGTTCACAGGAACGAAGCTTTACAAAAAACACTTGGATAGTTTTGTAAAACAGCGTGCTATGACACTTGGGACGAAATTGAGAATCACGGGAACCGTAACCGTTATGATGTTGATCAGTTTTTGTTGTATGAAAAACGTGCCGGTTGGAAGAATTTGTATTGCTGTTGTCTGGGTATGGCATCTTTGGTATTTCTTCCTGCGAATTAAGACAATAAAGCCGGAGGAAGCAACGGCGGAGTAAAAGATGAAAGAGAAGAATTTGAGAAAAGTAGAAGAAAAGAGAAAAAGAGAGCAACGGGTTGTTGCAGAGATGATAACTCTTTATTGTAAAAAAAAGCATAAGGCAGAAGATAGGGACGGACTTTGTCCGAACTGTCAAAAGCTTTGTGAGTATGCGCAGGCAAGAAGTGAGCATTGTCCGTTTATGGAGCATAAGACTTTTTGCGCAAATTGTACAGTGCATTGTTATAAGGCAGATATGAGGGAACAAATTCGGGAAGTAATGCGGTTTTCAGGACCAAGGATGCTTATGTATCATCCGGGAATGGCATTGTGGCATTTGATTACCTCAAAGCGAGAGAAATCTAAGATAAAAAAAGGAAGGAATAGAGAATGATAAAAACGAGACTGATAAAATTATTGTCTCATGCGAAGAAGTATGTTGTAGTTCAAGTGATATGGAAGTGGCTGTCTTTATTAGGGCAGGTAGGAATTGTCTTTGTGTTTTCGAAACTTTTAGAAGAGGCATTATTAGGAACTCTTACAAAGCATAGACTGCTGGTTTATGGTGTTGTGGTTCTGGCTGCTATTTTATTGAGATTTCTTTGTGATAAGCAGGCTTCTTATGCATCTTACAAGGCAAGTGTAGATGTAAAACGGATTTTACGTGAGAAAATATATGGAAAATTATTAAAATTAGGAACTGCTTATCGTGAAAGCATTGCAACTTCGGAAGTAGTTCAGATGGCAGCAGAAGGAGTAGAACAGCTAGAAACGTATTTTGGCAGATATTTATCGCAGTTGTTTTATAGTCTGCTTGCTCCAATTACTTTGTTTTGTATACTTGCTTTTGTAAATGTAAAGGCAAGTGTAGTACTTCTTATTTGTGTGCCATTGATTCCAATATCAATTGTAGCAGTGCAGAAGTTCGCAAAGAAGTTATTACATAAATACTGGGGAAGCTATACAGAATTGGGAGATTCCTTTTTAGAAAATCTCCAAGGACTGACAACACTTAAAATTTATCAGGCAGATGCGGATAAAGCGGTGGAGATGGACAAAGAGTCTCAAAAATTCCGTCAGATTACGATGAAAGTACTGACAATGCAGCTTAATTCGACCAGTGTAATGGATATTATTGCATATGGAGGAGCAGCGGTCGGTATGATTGTAACAGTCTCTGAATTTCTGAAGGGGAATGTTAGTTTTAGTGGTGGACTCATGATTATTCTATTAGCATCTGAGTTTTTTATTCCATTGCGGCTTTTAGGATCCTTTTTCCATATCGCCATGAATGGTATGGCAGCAAGTGACAAGATTTTTGCTTTGTTGGATTTACCGGAGCAGGAGGAAAAAGGGGTAGTATTGGAAGATAAGGAGATGTCTGTTTCTTTAGAAGATGTTCAGTTTGCTTATGAGGAAAACAGGGATATTTTAAAGGATGTATCTATGAAGTTTGCTGCTGGAAGTTTTGTTTCACTTGTTGGAACATCCGGCTGTGGAAAAAGTACAATTGCAGGAATTCTTGTAGGTAGAAACAAAGGTTATAAAGGTAGAATCACCATTCAGGGAAAGGAATTACAGGATATTTCGGAGAAAAGCCTGATGGAACATATTACACTTGTAAGCCATAACAGTTATCTGTTTAAAGGAAGCATAAGAGATAATTTGCGAATGGGAAAGACAGAAGCGTCAGAGGAGGAAATGCGTGAGGTACTTGAGAAAGTAAATCTCTGGAACTTCTTACAGACACAGCAGGGATTGGATACGAAGATCATGGAAAAAGGAAGCAATTTTTCCGGTGGACAATGCCAGAGAATTGCGTTAGCGAGAGCACTTTTACATGATACGCCAATGTATATTTTTGATGAGGCAACTTCTAATATTGATATGGAAAGTGAAGAACTGATTATGCAGGTCATAAGAAAATTAGCAGAAACAAAAACAATACTGCTAATTTCACACAGATTAGCAAACGTAGTTGATAGTGACTGCATTTATATGCTGGAAAATGGACGTGTTGTTCAGGCAGGAAGCCATAAAGAATTACTAGAAGCGGGAGGAGCATACAAAAGATTGTACCGCCACCAGAGTGAACTGGAGGCATATGGAAAGGTGGTGGCAGAATAATGGAACAAAAGAATAGAAGAAAAGGAATTGTGATTATGGGCAGATTGATCGGGTTAGTAAAACCTTTGCTTCCGATTATGTGTCTTGCCATTTTTCTAGGTGTTTTGGGCTATCTATGTGCTATTTTTCTGACGATTCTAGCGGGATATGGCATACTGCATGGAATTTCAGTAGTATTAAAACCGGATTTCGTGATGGGAAATACGCTGGTATCTACAACGGGAATATTGGCGGTAATATTGGTTATCCTGGCAGTAATGCGAGGCATTCTTCATTATGGAGAACAGTATTGTAATCATTTCATTGCATTTAAGCTGTTGGCAATAATCCGGCAAAAGGTATTTGCAGCTTTACGAAAATTGTGTCCGGCAAAGCTGGAAGGCAGAGAGAAAGGAAATTTGATATCGATTATTACTTCGGATATTGAACTTTTGGAAGTATTCTATGCACATACCATTTCGCCGATTGCCATTGCAGTGTTAACGTCCTTTATCATGGTTTCTTTTATTGGTTCACAATATGTGCCGGCAGGTGTTATAGCCTTTTTCGGATATTTGATAGTTGGTGTTGTAATTCCTTTGTGGAACGGAAAAAAAGGTGCGGATATGGGAATGGAATTTCGTAATTCTTTTGGAGAACTGAATAGTTTCATTCTTGATTCGTTGCGAGGGCTGGATGAAACAATCCAGTATGACAAGGAAGAAGAACGGATGGCACAGATGGATGAACGTTCTCAAAAGCTGGGCCAGATGCAAAAACAGTTGAATCGACATGAGGCAACACAGATTTCATTGACCAATCTGTGTATCTTATTCTTTTCCTTTGGAATGTTGCTTTTTATGCTTTGGAATTTTGAAAGTGGGAATGTAACATTTGACCAGGTGATGATTACAACCATTGCTATGATGGGTTCCTTTGGTCCGGTGGTGGCGCTGTCGAATTTATCGAATAATCTGAATCAGACGCTGGCAAGTGGGGAACGTGTACTTTCGCTTTTGGAAGAAGAGCCCCTAATCGAAGAAGTGGGTGGAAAAGAAGAAACGGTATTTGAAGGTGCAACAGCCAAAAAGGTGGACTTTGCCTATGAAGAAGAAAAAATTCTGGAAGAATATTCGATTGATATTCCAAAAGGAAAAGTAGTTGGAATTCATGGCGCCAGTGGCTCTGGAAAATCTACGTTGCTAAAACTTTTTATGCGGTTTTGGGATGTAAAAGATGGAAAAATTATGATATCAGGAAAGAATATCAAAGAAATTAATACGGCAGATTTAAGAAATATGGAATCTTATGTAACACAGGAAACGTATTTGTTCCATGATTCGATTGCAAATAATATTGCGATTGGAAAACCGGGAGCTTCCCGGACAGAGGTTATGGAGGCAGCAAAGAAAGCTTCCATTCATAATTTTATTATGACACTGCCAAAAGGATATGATACGGAAGTAGGCGAACTTGGAGATACTTTATCCGGTGGAGAAAAACAAAGAATTGGGATTGCAAGAGCATTTCTTCATGATGCACCTTTTCTTTTACTAGATGAACCTACCAGCAATTTGGATTCTTTAAATGAGGGAATTATTTTAAAATCATTGGAGGAATTCCGTGAAGATAAAACAGTGTTACTGGTTTCTCACAGAAAGTCTACGATGAATCTGGCAGATATCGTATATGAGATAAATTCATAGAGAGTAGTTTTGTGTGAAGCGGGTGTCAAGAGGTATAGGTGTACCTTTTGGCACCCGTTTCATATAATGAAAAAAAGATAAAGTGAAGATTCTATGGATAATGAAAAAATTGAGAACTTGTTAAATTTGGCGTTAAATGCAACAGAAAGGGAGAGAGAAAAATCTTTAGAACTGGATGTTGGATATGATTTTTTGAATCGTACATGGGAAGTGATTGTGAAATTTTCGGGAACAGCCGGTCAGTTAGAGGAAACACTAAAAGAGGCGTTCCCGAATTTTTATTCATCCATTCAAATCACGAATTTAAGTAATGAGTATGCTATTTTAGTAATTCCGGAGTTGTTGATTCAGCAGGTGGCAGGACTTCCGGAAATTGAATATATGGAAAAACCGAAACGGTTATTTTTTACAGTAAATCAGGGAAAACAGGCATCCTGTATTACAATACTTCAGCAAGAAAGTGAGATAGGGATGGGAACAGGACGGTTGACAGGGGCGGGAGTTCTTGTTGCTGTGATAGATTCCGGCATTGATTACAGCCATCCTGATTTTCGAAACGAAGATGGAACGACCCGTATTTTGAATTTGTGGGATCAGACCATTCCTTCCGGCAGTGTAGAAAATGCTCTGGTCAAACGGCAGCAGGAAAATGAGGTCGGACAAGAGAATGAGACAGGGCAGGAGAAAAGTTTTTTGCAGGCGCCGGAGGGGTTTTTCTTAGGAACGGAGTTTTCCCAAAAAATCATTGACGATGCATTAGAGCAGACAAGTGAGCAGCAACGCTATCAAATCTGTCCAAGCCGGGATATTTCCGGACATGGAACGCATGTAGCAGGAATTGCAGCAGGAAATGGCAGGGCATCTGCGGGAAGATACCGAGGAGTTGCCTATGAGAGTGAACTTATCATTGTAAAACTTGGAGTACCGCGGGAAGAAGGATTTCCAAGAACAACGGAATTAATGCAGGCAGTTGATTACTGTATCAGAAAGGCAGAAGAATATGGGAGGCCTATTGTATTAAATTTAAGCTTTGGAAATAATTATGGCGGTCATTCCGGTACTTCGTTAATAGAGACTTATTTAAACGATATGGCAAATTATTGGAAGAATGTAATTGTGATTGGAAGCGGGAATGAGGGGGCCACAGCTACTCATACCTCAGGAACGGTAATGGTGGGACAGGTGAAAGAAGTAGAACTTGCAGTTAGTGTCTATGAGGCGGCGTTAAATCTGCAAATCTGGAAGTCTTATGCAGATGAAATGCAGGTTTCTTTGGTGCACCCAAATGGAACTGTAATCGGTCCCATTCAAAAAGTTCAGGGGCCACAGCGTTTTACGATAGCAAATACACAGATTTTGCTTTACTATGGAGAACCGAGTCCTTACAGTCCTTATCAGGAAATTTATTTTGATTTTATTCCGGTGAGAGATTACATTGATAGTGGTATCTGGAGAATCCGTTTGACACCGCAGAAAATTGTGCAGGGAAATTATGATATGTGGCTTCCGGCCGGAGGTGTGCTAAATGCCGGAACAGGTTTTTTGTATCCGGTGGAAGATACTACACTTACCATTCCGTCTACAGCGGCAAAGGTAATCACGGTAGGAGCTTATGATGCACGTTTTAACCAGTTAGCATCTTTTTCCGGCAGAGGTTATACCCGAGAGACAAATCAGGTAAAACCGGATCTTGCAGCTCCGGGGGTAGAGATTACTTCCTGTGCTGTGGGAGGTGGTTATGCAGTAAGAAGTGGGACTTCTATGGCAACTCCGTTTGTCAGTGGAAGTGCAGCACTTATGATGGAATGGGGAATCATTGAGGGAAATGATTCTTATTTATATGGAGAAAAGCTGAAAGCATATTTAATCAGAGGGGCAAGACATCTTCCGGTACTTACCACATATCCTAATCCACAGATTGGTTGGGGAGTGTTATGTACAGCGGACAGCCTTCCTGTTTAGAAGAAAAACATGGAGAAATATCAGAAAATAATAGAGAAAAAATAATATTGACAGAAAATACTTACTGATTTATTATGAAATAATAAGTCCTTAATAATATGAGGAAAAGCGATTTAGAAGGAAGAAATGAGGTATGGTGTAAGGTAAAATAAAGTATGGAGGTGCGTTTTTATGGCAGTGTATAAGTGCAGTGTGTGTGGAATGATTTATGATGAGGAAGAGCAGGGGAAGCCAATTACAGAGCTTACCGAATGTCCGGTTTGCAAGCAGCCTGTATCAAAATTCGTTCTTGTATCGGAGGAGAAGGAACAGGCAGCGCCAAAGACTTACCAAGGGAAATTAGACTATGATCCGGCTACGGTGCGAAATGATCCAACTGCCCGCTATATGGCAGAAATTCATGAAATGGCAGTTACCGGAAAATCAATCGGAGCAGCTATGAGTACGCAGATGCCAATGCCGAACTGGGATGACATTTTAATTCTTGGTGCACAGTTGAATCCGTCACCACTCAATGATGGGGAAAAGGTGGAGACGAAGACAATTATCGGAAAGCATGCAAAGAAGCCAATGGTATTAGAGAGTCCGGTTTATATCTCACATATGTCATTTGGTGCGTTGTCAAAAGAAATAAAAATAGCACTCGCAAAAGGCTCTGCTCTTGCAAAAACTGCGATGTGCAGTGGAGAAGGCGGTATTTTACCGGAAGAAAAGGAAGCAGCATATAAGTACATATTTGAATACATTCCGAATAAATACAGTGTGACAGATGAAAATTTAAAAACTTCTGATGCAATTGAAATTAAAATCGGACAGGGAACAAAGCCGGGAATGGGTGGTCATTTACCGGGCGAGAAAGTAACGGAAGAAATTGCAGCTATTCGAGGCAGAAAGCCGGGAGAAGATATTCAGAGCCCAAGTAAATTCCCGGAGATTCAGACAAAAGAAGATTTGCGTGCAATGGTTACTATGCTACGTGAACGTTCGGACGGAAGACCAATCGGAATTAAGATTGCAGCAGGAAGAATTGAGAAGGATTTGGAATATTGTGTCTATGCCCAGCCGGATTTCATTACGATTGATGGCAGAGGAGGAGCAACAGGATCGAGTCCTCTTTTCTTAAGAGAAGCAACGACAGTCCCAACTATTTATGCATTGTATCGTGCAAGAAAATACTTAGATTCCGTGAAATCGGATATTTCACTTGTGATAACGGGCGGTCTTCGCGTTTCTGCCGATTTTGCAAAAGCATTGGCAATGGGAGCAGATGCAGTTGCGATTGCAAGTGCAGGATTGATTGCAGCGGCTTGCCAGCAATACCGCATTTGTGGAAGTGGAAATTGTCCTGTTGGTATTGCAACGCAGGACCCAGAACTTCGGGCCAGATTAGAAATTGACACTGCTGCTATGAGAGTTGCAAATTTCTTAAATGTTTCCCGAAGCGAACTAGAAACGTTTGCCAGAGTGACAGGAAATCATTCTGTACATGATTTATCATTAGAGAATCTTGTGACAACCAGTGCAGATATTGCAAAATACACCCAGATAAAACATATTGGTGAGGCAACAGGAGAATATGTTCCTGTGCAAAAAGAGGAAAAAAATAAGGAGGCTGGCACTATGAGAAAGTATCGCTGTAAAGTATGTGGAGAAGTCTTTACCGTAAAAGAAGGAGAGGAGCCGGTTTGCCCACTTTGTAAGGCAACAGGAGAAAAGCTGGAACTTATTTCAGAAGAAAAAGCAGACAAGTACGCTGGAACACAGACTAAGAAAAATCTCGAGGCGGCATTTGCAGGGGAATCAGGTGCCCGGAATAAATATACCTATTTTGCTTCTGTAGCAAAGAAGGAAGGATATGAACAAATTGCGGCTTTGTTTTTAAAGACAGCGGAAAATGAAAGAGAACACGCCAAAATGTGGTTTAAGGAGTTAAACGGAATCGGAAATACTGCAGAAAATCTAAGTGCAGCCGCTGATGGTGAAAACTATGAGTGGACAGATATGTATGAAGGATTTGCAAAAACGGCAGAGGAAGAGGGATTCCCTGAACTTGCAGCAAAATTCCGTATGGTAGGTGCCATTGAGAAACATCATGAAGAGCGTTATCGTGCACTGCTTAAAAATGTCGAGATGGCTGAAGTGTTTGCAAAGAGTGAAGTAAAAATATGGGAATGCCGAAATTGTGGACATATTGTAGTTGGAACAAAGGCACCGGAGGTTTGTCCGGTATGTGCACACCCACAGAGCTATTTTGAAATCAGTGAAGTAAATTATTAATTGAGCATTGACAAAAATTCCCGAAAAACCTAAAATATCCATGGTTAAAATGAAAATCAGTGGAAAGAGGAAAGAAAAGTGGAGAAGACAGAGGAATTTAAGAGGAAACTTCATTTTATGATGGCGTTTATCGGTGGATACATAGGTGCTTATGCATTATTAAATCGAGCAGATGTATTTGGAAATGCGCAGACCAGTAATCTGATTCATATTGTCATGACTATTTTAGGTGGGAATTTTTGGGGGCTTTTAATTAGAATTGGCGGAATGCTAATTTATATGGCAGGAATTGTACTTGTTGTCATCTGGCCAAAGATTACCAAAATAAATGTACATTTTCTGGCAGTTGCAGTTGATGCAGCAGCGCTTCTTATTCTTGGATTTTTGCCAAAAGAGATGGACATTATTTTGTCACTCTATCCCATTTTTTTTGCAGCAGCAGTCCAGTGGAGTGCATTTCCGGGTGTGTATGGATATAATTGTTCTACCATTTTTTCTACCAATAATTTTAAACAGTTTACCACGGCAACAACAGAATATGTCTGTAGCCATGAGAAGAAACATTCTCATAAAGCAAAGTTTTATGGAGGCGTATTATTATTCTATCATTTGGGAGTAGCATTATCCTATCTTGTATGTATGGAATGCGGAATACAGGCATCCTGGGTTGGAATATTGCCGGTGCTGGTTGCAATGGGAATGGTTGTAGCAGAGGAAAGGTTAGATGAAAAGACAGTTGCTGGTTTAGAAAGTGAGTCAAAAGCTGTATAAAAGAATTCAAATAGAATAAAATTGTATATACAAATTTTGAAAATGTAGGAAATGTTTGTAAAAATAACAAATATTTCCTACATTTTTTGATAATATTGTAAAAATATGTGAAATATGTTAAAATTTACACTAATTAGTTGTATGTTTTTTATTTCTACCACAAAGGGGAACGTTAAAATTATATTTTGATAGGGATGCGGTGGATTACATGGAGAGAAAAGATACGGATGCAATTGAATATTTGCTGGATAATGCTCTTGGAATTATGATGGTGTTTCAAGAGGATGGACGTGTTCTTTTTTTGAATGAAACGGGAAAAAGGGAACTTGGATACCAGGAGAAGCAGATTTGTTTAAAACAAGTGCTTCCGGGACTTCTAGAAGGGGAGAAGGACATATCATTGCAGATTGCGCAGAAGGCAGGAAGGGAAATCAGGCTTCCGGTTTATCGGGCGAATATGACTTGTTTTCCAGGAAGAATGCGCTATGCCATGACAAGAATTGAGAACGGAAAAGCAATTTATCTTTCTTCTATTGTGAATTTGCAACAGGAAGAGGATGAAGTCAATGAATTGGCAAAATTAGATGAAAAAGTAAAAGAAAATATGAAATCCAGAAACGAATTTGTGGCTAATATTACACATGAATTACGTACACCGGTAAATGGAATTAAGGGACATATTGAAAATCTGAAAGCAGAAGAAACGGATGAGGAAAAGAGAAAGACGTTAGATATTGTACTTGATTGTTGCGAGAATATGAGAAAGATTATTAATAATCTTTTGGATTTTTCAAAAATAGAAGCCGGAAAGTTTGAAATTGCAGAAGAGCCGTTTCTGATTCGTGAATGTATTAACCATGCGATTAATACCAGCATGATGTTGGCAAATGAGAAAGGAATTAAATTATCTTGCTATATATCAGAAGATGTGCCGGATGAAGTGGTTGGGGATGAACTTCGTTTGATGCAGGTATTAAATAATTTAATTTCAAACGCTGTAAAGTTTACGACGGTAGGATATGTCAGAGTTGAAGTCTACAATACGATGGTAGTAGGAAATGAAATAGAATTGACGATATTTGTAATTGACACAGGAATAGGTGTAACACTGGAAGAAAAAGAGAGAATGTTTAAAAGTTTTTCTCAGGTAGATGGTTCTATCACAAGACAGTATGGTGGGACAGGGCTTGGCCTGTATGTGAGCAAGCAGCTGGTGGAGTTGATGCATGGACATATTGATTTGGAAAGTGAGAAGGGAAAGGGAACCACATTTCAATTTAATGTGAAATTAAAAATATCGGAAGAAACAGCAAAGACACAGCAGGAAAAAGATGTAGAGGAGGCGTTGGAAGAGAAAAACAAAATTGTAGAGAAACTACGCGAGAGTATGAAACGTTATCAGGAAGAATCTGGAATAGAGCAGCTTTTTCTGTTTGGAAGTGAAGAAAATAAGAAAGAGATAAGAGCAAATTTAGAAAAACTTTCTCTTTGTATAGAAATGAGAAATTGGAGTAAATCAGAGCAGTTTGCAGAAAATGTAAAAAAATTATGTGAGCAGGCACCGAAAGAGGTGAAAGGTCAAGTTTTTAAAATGCTGATGGCAATTAGAAAAGAAGATTATGAGAAAAGTATGACAATGCAGAAGCAGTTAGAGGCAGAACTTACGAAAAACGAATAGAGGGACGAGGTGAAGGGTGTGGAACTTGTAAATGATAAAATACCTACTATTTTAATCGTAGATGATGTTGAGATTAATGTTAGCATGTTAAAAGAATTGGTAGAACTGATAGGGTATCATGCAATTACAGCTACGAGTGTAAATGAAGCAGTGGAACGGTTTGAAGAGGAAATTCCGCAAATGGTATTACTTGATATTGTGATGCCGGAAGTGGACGGTTATCAGTTTTGTGAAATTTTAAAAGAAAATCCGGTAACGAGAAATATTCCGGTCATTTTTATTTCAGCTGTGAATCAGAAAGAGGATGTTCGGAAGGCATACGAGATGGGAGGAGTTGGATTTATCAGTAAGCCATTCGATTATGTGGAAGTAGAATTGACGATTAATACCCATATGAAAATTTATGGATTACAGGAAAAGTTAGAAAAAAATAATAAAAAGCTGAACCGGGTAATCAGTGAACAGACAAAACGTTTTGAAGAAGAACAGAGAAGACTTTTGGGCGTGATTGCGAAAATGGCAGAGGAGGATACTGTAGTTGGAGCAAAGGCGCATCAGGAGATGGTAGCAAGGAATGGACGGATATTAGCACAGGCACTTAATTTTTCAGAAAAATATGAGAATAAGATTTCAGAAAAATTTGTAGAAGGGGTTGAGATTGCAGGAGCCATTCATGATATTGGGAAAATCTGTATTTCCAGAGAAATTCTTACAAAGCCGGGACCATTAACAGAAGAAGAAAAAAAGGTTGTAGAAACACATACGGTAGAAGGCTATAAGATGCTGAAGGAAATTTATAATGAATTTGAGAATCAGGGCTATATCGAAATTGCGGCAGAGATTATTCGCTGGCATCATGAAAATTGGGATGGAAGCGGTTATCCGGACGGATTAAAAGGAGAAGAAATTCCGTTGGCAGCTCAGATTATTCGTATTGTAGATTCTTTTGATTCTTTGTTGAGAGATCATTGCTATCGTCAGGCATTCGACCGGGAAATTGCATTAAAGAAGATGGAAGAGCGGAGAGGGACTTATTATAATCCTGATATTTTAGACATCTTTTTTAAAATCCAAAACCAAATGGAAATATAAATAGTTGAGGTGCATTATGACCGATGAGGAATTTAGACGAATTGTCCGTTATGTTGCAGACCGATATGGAATTGACTTAAGGAAGAAAAAAGTAATTATTGAAGGAAGAATGAATCATTATTTATCCATACATGGATTTGCATCCTATGAAAAATACATGGACTATGTAGAACAGGATGTTACAGGCAGGGAAGCACAAAAAATGATAGATATTCTCACAACAAATCATACCTATTTTTTGAGGGAGCCGGAACATTTTGATTTCCTTCGGCAGGTGATTCTTCCAGAATTAAAGGAAAAAGAGAATCACTCGAAAATATTGCGTATCTGGTGTGCTGCTTCTTCATCTGGAGAAGAACCTTATACTATAGCAATGGTAATGAAGGATTTTTTTGGATTGGATTATCCTTATTGGGATACAGATATACTTGCAACGGACATTTCTAAAAAAGTGCTGGAAGAAGCGGTGCAGGGAATTTACCAGAAAGATCAGATAAAGAGAATACCGGAACGATGGCTTAAGTCCAATTTTACTAAGATAAATGAAATGCAGTATCAGGTAAAGCCAGAAATCAGGAAAAAGGTGATGTTTCGACAATTTAATCTGATGGACCCATTGCCATTCAAACATAAGTTGCATGTTGTTTTTTTGAGAAATGTCATGATTTATTTTGATGATGATACCAGACGAAACTTATTAGACCGTATTTATGATGCAATGGAACCTGGAGGATATTTGCTTGTTGGAATTACAGAAAGTATTGAAAAGGAAGAAAGCAGATTTGAATATGTGGGGACGTCGATTTATCGGAAACCATTGTCTGGATATGAAAAAATTATATTGGGGTAATAGAGAAAAATAAAGTAGAAAGTGGGAAGGAATATGCGGAAAATACGAGTGCTTGTTGTAGATGATTCCATGGTCTTTCGTGATGTACTGGTAAAAAGTCTTGAAGCAGATCCGGCTTTGGAAGTGGTGGCGACTGCAGCGGATCCTTATCAGGCAAGAGATGCTATTTTACAATATAAGCCGGATGTTATGACATTGGATTTAGAACTGCCCAGAATGAATGGAATTGAGTTTTTACGAAAACTTATGCCACAGTATCCAATTCCTACGGTTGTAGTCAGCGCTTTGAATGATAAGGTGTTTGATGCATTAAAGGCAGGGGCAGTTGATTTTGTCAATAAACCATCAGGAATGGCGACAGAACAGATAATTGCTTCGTTACGAAAGGAATTGGGAACAAAAATAAAAATTGCATCTACTGTACATGTTGCAGAATTGAAAAGGACAACTGTCATGCAGTCTGTAGTAGCGGGAAGTGTAAAAAGTCAGGATATTGTTGTGGCAATTGGAGCGTCTACTGGTGGAACAGAAGCTATTTATGATGTAATAAAAAATTTTCGAAAGGATATTCCGGGAACTGTCATTGTGCAGCATATGCCGCCGGGATTTACAAAGATGTATGCGGAACGCTTGAATAATCAGTGTCAGGTAACGGTAAAAGAAGCACAGACCGGGGATAGGGTTTTACCGGGGCAGGTATTGATTGCGCCGGGAGATGCGCATATGCGTCTGGTAAAGATAAATGGAGGGTATCAGGTAGAGTGTAAGGCCGGCCCTAGAGTAAGTGGTCATTGTCCGTCCGTAGACGCACTGTTTGAGTCTGTTGCAAAGAATGCAGGGGCAAGAGCGATAGGAATTATATTGACCGGAATGGGAAAGGATGGTGCGGATGGGCTACTTGCGATGAGAAAAGCAGGGGCGAGAACAATCGGGCAGAATGAAGCTTCCTGTGTTGTTTACGGGATGCCGAAAGTAGCATATGATATCGGAGCAGTAGAGGTGCAGTTGGGGTTAGAACAAATTGCACAAAAAACTTATAGTATTTTGAGTCAAATGTGAGAAAAAAGGCGGAAAATGTCGGAATTTTCTTAGCCAAAGAGAAAGAAAACATTATAATTGAATTTAGGTAGTGTGGAGAAAGGAGAGAGGGCATGAAGATTTTAGTGGTAGAAGACGATTTTGCAAGCCGCAAGTTCATGATGAATTACATGAAAAAATATGGAGAATGCGATGGAACTGTAGATGGGGCGGAAGCAGTAGAAGCATATATGATGGCAGTAGAAGCAGATGAACCCTACGATTTGATTTGCCTGGATGTCATGATGCCTGTTATGGATGGGTATCAGGTATTAAAAACAATCCGTGAAATTGAAAAGCAGAATGGGGTAAAAGAAGAGGACCGGGTAAAAGTGATTATGATGACCGCACTAAATGAGGGGGTAAATGTCAAAAAAGCATTTGAGATGGAGTGCACTGCCTATTGTGCAAAACCAATTGATTTAAAAAAATTGGAAAGCCTTTTAGAAAAATTGGAATTAATTTGATGCAATAGATACAAGTAGAAATGACATAAGAAGGAAAGGAGAGGGATTCATGAGTGAAGAGATGGCAACAGACGGCATGAGAGACATGTACCTTTATGAAAATACACAGTTACTCGAACAGCTTGAAAATACCACGCTGGATAAAAAAGATGCGGAATCCTTTGATGAGGCAGATATTAATGAGTTTTTCCGTGTTATGCATACCATAAAAGGCTCCTCCGGAGTTATGATGTATGATGACATTATGAAATTGTCACATAAGCTGGAAGATGTATTTTATTACATAAGGGAATCGAAGCCTGACAATGTTCCTCATATGGAATTGGTAGACCATATCCTGGCAGTATCCGATTTTATTTCGGGTGAGTTTGATAAGATTCGGGATGGTGAGGAACCGGATGGAGATGCGTCTGGTCTGATAGGGGAAATTGATAAATTTTTAAAGAAAATCAAGAATGAAATCACTAGTGCAGGAGAAGAACTTCCACCGGAGAATAAACAGGAAAAACCAAGCCAGTTTTATGTAGGACCAGCTGCAACAGAGGGAAGTAATTTCTACAAAATTATTATGTATTTTCGAAATGATACAGAAATGTGTAATATTCGTTGCTATACAGCAGTACATGCACTAAAAGAGCTGGCAGAGGAAATGTTTTACCAGCCGGATGATATTTTAACCAATGAAGAGTCAGCTGAAGTAATTTTAGAGCATGGCTTTAAAATTTTATTAAAGTCACAGAAAAGTGCGGAAGAAATAAAAAAACTGTTAGATGGTTCTGGTGTAGAACGTATTGACATTCAAAGTTGTGACTCACAGGAATTCTTAAATGGTTTTGATGCACCGGTTCATGTGGTAGATGGAAAAGTTATTGATTTAGAGTCTGACGTAGAGACAATCGAGGCAAAGGCAAAAGAAAAAGCTGCTCCAAAACCAGGGGATTATGTATTGGAAAATAAGAAGCCGGGAAAGCCGAAACAGTTGGCAAAACCAAAAGAAAAAGCACCGGCGCAGAGCTTTATCAGTGTAAACATTGCAAAGGTAGATGCATTGATGGATTTGATAGGGGAAATTGTCATTGCAGAATCTGTAGTGCTCCAGAATCCCGATTTGAAAGTGCCGGGATTGTCTTTGAACAATTTTAATAAATCAGCAGCACAATTAGTAAAATTCACATCAGAATTACAAGACGTCATTATGTCTATGAGAATGATGCCATTAACCAATACGTTCCAGAAAATGAGAAGAATTGTTTTTGATACTTCCAGAAAAGTCGGTAAGGATATTGACTTTGTTATGATTGGAGAGAATACGGAAGTAGATAAGAGTATTATCGAACATATTTCAGATCCGTTGATGCATATGATTCGAAATTCCGTTGACCATGGTATCGAGGAAAAAGAAGAACGTATTGCGGCAGGAAAACCAGAAAAGGGCGTCATTACACTAGAAGCAAAAAATGAGAGTGGAAAAGTTCTTTTAATTGTAAAAGACGACGGCGCTGGAATGAATACAACGAAACTTTTTACAAAAGCAAAGAAAAACGGTCTTGTTCCTGTGGATAAGAAGGAAGAAGATTATACCAAAAAAGAGATTTACCAGTTTATTACCTATCCGGGATTTTCTACGAATGAAAAGGTAACAGAGGTTTCCGGAAGAGGGGTGGGAATGGATGTTGTTGTAAAAAATATTCAGGAAGTTGGTGGACAGCTTGAAATTGACAGTGAAGAAGGAAAAGGTTCCACCATGTCGCTGATTATACCACTCACTCTTGCAATTATTGATGGAATTGTAATGGAAGTAGGCAATACTACGTTTGTAATGGAAACGAGCTCAATCAAGGAATTTGTCAATGTTCGGGAGTCAAATATGATTCATGAGCCTGATGGGGAAGAATATGTAGAGGTTCGTGGAGAATATTTTCCAGTGGTACGACTGAGTGAAAAATATCACATTGAAGGTGCAAAGCAAGATGTGAGTGATGGCATTATGATTGTAGCAGAACATGAACATCGAAAGATATGTCTTTTTGTAGATCATCTAGTGGGTGGTCAGGAAATTGTTGTAAAACCGATTCCATCTTATGTGAAAAAAGTGGAAGGATTGTCAGGATGTACGCAGTTAGGAGATGGCAGTATTGCATTGATTATAGACGTAGGAGGACTTTTGTAAAGAAAGGAGCGTGGAGGTATGGCAGAAGCTATCTTGGAAAATGAGGAAGAATTAGAAGAAGATACCCAAAAAGGAAAGTACATGATTTTTAGGTCAGGTCAGGAATTTTATGGGATTGAGCTTCAGTATGTAAATGAAATTATTCAAATTCAGCCCATTACAGAAATACCGGAAGTAGAGGATTATATCAAGGGATTGATTAATTTAAGGGGAAAAATCATTCCGGTCATTGATGTAAGACTGCGTTTTAAACAGGAGCCAATTGAATATAATGACAGGACTTGCATTATTATTATTGACGTCAATGGGACGATTGTAGGATTGATTGTGGAAACAATTGCAGATGTAGTTAATATTGAAGAAAAAGATATTGAACCACCTCCATCATTGTCGTCAAATGCGGGGAAAAATAAATATGTTTATGGACTTGGAAAGACAGGGGACTCGGTCAAACTTTTGTTGGATCCGGAAAAATTAATTGGTACAGCGGAGTTAGCAGCAATTGAGCAGGATGTAGAAGAGTCAGAGGAGTAGACATTCAAGGAGGAGAAACATGAAGAACGGAAAGATTATAAACAGAATTATAATAGCGTTTAGTGTATTAGGGGTAGTTATTGCAATGATTGGATCCTTTGCAGTTATGATTGAGATGCAAAGTGATGGACAATATCATACAGTCATGATTGTATATTTTGCAGTATTAACGGTGGTTGCTTTAATCATGGGAGTCAGAACCTGTGTTACAACAATACGTAGCATAAAAAGACCGTTGACTTACTTAATGGAAGTGACGAAAGCAATCGAAGCCGGTGACGTGGAGATTACGATAAAAGAAACTGCAAATGATGAATTTAAGGGGCTTTTTGAAAGCTATCAGAATCTTATTGAAAGCACAAAGGGAAGTGCAGCGATTGCAGAAGAGATTGCTAGAGGAAACCTGGATTTAGAAGTAAAGGTACGGTCAGAGCGGGATGTGCTTGGAAAAGCATTAAAGAGTCTTGTTGATGGAAACAATCAGGTATTATCAGGTATTCGGGAATCAAGTATGCAGCTTACAGCTGGAGCTGATCAAGTAGCAAGTGCCAGTCAGGCATTAGCACAGGGTTCTACGGAACAGGCAAGTGCTATCGAAGAAATAACAGTATCCATGGAAGACATTGCAAAGAAGACGAATGACAATGCAAGTCTTGCAAATAAGGTGGATCAGCTTGTTCAGAAGATGGTTGTAGATGCAGAAAAAGGAAATGATCAAATGAAGAATGTGGTAGGAGCAATGGAAGCAATTAGTGCTTCTTCCCATAGCATCTCCAAAGTAATCAAAACGATTGATGACATTGCATTCCAAACCAATATTCTTGCATTAAATGCAACAGTAGAAGCAGCAAGAGCAGGGGTACATGGAAAAGGATTTGCAGTTGTTGCAGAAGAGGTGAAAAATCTTGCAGAAAAAAGTTCTGCAGCTGCTCAGGAAACTGCAGAATTGATTCAGAGCTCGATAGATAAGGTAGAAGCAGGTGCTAATAACGTTGTAAGTATGGGAGAAGCCCTGAATGCTTTACAGGATTATATGCAGGAAATTGCAGAATCTGTTGGAAACATTGCAACAGCATCGAATAATCAGGCAACAGCAGTAGCACAGATTAATCAGGCAATTGAACAGGTATCGCAGGTAGTACAGACGAATTCCGCTACAAGTGAAGAATGCGCAGCTGCCAGTGAAGAATTATCAAATCAGGCATTAAGTCTTCGTAATATGATTGGAAGATACAGACTCAAAGAAACAAGTTACAGAAATTTGACTTATGAAAATTCTTTTAGCACACAAGAAAAACATTATGAGGAAGAAATTCAGGAATATCCGGAAAAACATGATATGGACTATGAGAGCATTATTTCCTTAGATGGTAATACCGGTAAATTTTAAAAGAAGGGGAGATTAGTCATGACCTTAAAAGAATTTTATCAGGAAATTAATGCTGATTATGATGAAATCATGGGACGCCTTGGAAGTGAAGCGATGATAGCCAGATTTGTGCATAAGTTTCTGGAGGATAAAAGTTATCAGAGGTTATGTGATGCAGTAGAAGCCAATGATTATGAAGAAGCTTTTCGGGGAGCACATACATTAAAGGGCGTTTGTCAGAATCTTGGTTTTTCCAATCTTTTTTTCCCGGCAAGTGAGTTGACGGAAAGTATGCGTGGTGGAAAAAGACCGGAAAACTGGGATTTGATGGATAAGATTACAGAAGAATATGAAAAGACCATAAAGGCAATCCAAAAATTGGATGTATAAAGAGCTAATTCATGATATGTATAAATGTAAATGGGAGGATATAGGAAAATCTACCTATATCCTCCCATTTTCGCCGAAAGGATTGAAATTTTTTGAGACACGTTAGATAATATCTTGGTACTAAAGTCATGGTAGTGTTGTTGTAGTAATAAGGAGTGAAAAACGTGTCATTTGCAAAAATTATGGTTGTAATTGTATTGGCGATTTTCTTTATGAATTGTATTTTTTTCAAAAACATTGTAGGAAGAATCACTTTAAATCTTGCGGTGGGAAGAAAATCTTTTTTACTGAAGCTGATTGATAAAATAGTCAGCAGAATGACACCAAAGATAGAAGATGAGATCACGCAAAGAAGAGAAGATGGAAAGTGCTGGATGCAAAACTTTGAAGAGCGACAGGAGATTTCTATTGTTGCGGAAGATGGAGTGACTTTAGTAGGGCACTATTTAGAACATCCGGAAGCGAAAAGAATTGTATTATTGTTTCATGGATGGCGTGGAAGCTGGGATGGAGATTTTGGTTCCTTTGGAAAAGCATTATATGAAAGAAAAAGCAGTCTTCTTCTGGTAGAGCAGCGGGCACATGGAAGAAGCGGTGGAAAATATATTGGTTTTGGAGTAAAAGAACGTTACGATTGTAAAAGATGGGTAGAATATATCACAAAACAGAGTGGAAATGAAAAACTGCCTATTTATCTGGCAGGAGTATCTATGGGAGCAGCAACTGTTTTGATGGCAACAGAATTGCAGTTACCGAATCAAGTAAAAGGTGTGATTGCAGACTGTGGGTTTACGACACCGTATGAAATGGTGCGGATTTTTGCAAAGAAAGTAATGAAGATTGAAGAAAATTTTATAACAGAGGCAGTGAACCGCATTTGTAAAAAAGTAGCAGGCTATTCTTTTAAAGAATGCAGTACACTGTCTGCTATGAAAAAATGTAAGATACCGGTGTTTTTCGTGCATGGAACAAATGATAATTTTGTTCCGTATGAAATGTCAAAACGAAATTTTGAAGCATGTCGGGCAAAGAAATATTTTCTTTCCATAGAGGGAGCGGATCATGTCCAAAGCTTCCTAGTGAATCCAAAACAATATATGAATGCATTGGAAGAATTCTTTTTATGGAAAGGAAAAGTAATTGCCTATTGATAAAAATGGTAAGTATTCTTTCCATGGTTTTTAGAAACATATAAGGCACGGTCCGCACGGCGGTATAGTTCATCAAAAATATCATTTTCACATTTCGAAAGGGAATCGTCAGTAATGGCAATTCCAATCGAAAGTGTAGTTTTTCCCTGCAAATTAATGCGGGAAAGAAATTCACGGAACGTATCGGTTAGTTGTTTACATTGTTCCTGTAACGACGTAGATTCTGTGATATCTTTATAGAAAATGCAGAATTCGTCGCCACCGATTCGACAGGATAAGTGCGGAGTAGAAGCAACTTCTTTAATGGAATCACTTAAAGCAAGTAAAACATCATCTCCGGTTCCGTGACCGTAAGTATCGTTAATCTGTTTGAAATTATCAAGGTCTAACATCAGCATGGCACCACTTCCGCCAAGTTCGAGGTGGTCAAGCAGAGTATGACGAAACTGGGAACGGTCACTGAGCCCGGTCAAAGCATCTTTGTGTGCAGAAATCTCAGCAGCATGTAGCCGTTTGTAGTGATCTGTCATATCAAGCATTCGAAGCATATAGCCCTGAACATAGCCGGATTCCATTAAGGATTCAAAACGGATTTCGTAATAGTGGTTCTGATGTAAAAAAACGGTTGAATCTGTTAAAGAGACATCACGAAAAGCAGAATAAGAGGTAACCAAACTGTATTTTTTCATTTCAGGAAAAACTTGTAGGACAATCTTGTTAAAATAAAGAATTCTTTTTTTTGCGTCGGTAATCACAATTCCCTCGTGACTGTGGTAGAGAATATTTTCTTCTGCCAATTGCACGGAATCAAAATATCCATAGTGAATCAGTGCAGTAAAAACAAAGAGAGTACTTGCTAAAACACCAAGAAAAGAAACTTCATATCCTCCAGTCAGACCGAGAGCACGAATCAAGGTAGGAATCCATGGGCAAAAAACCGCGTACATTAGTAGGCGAATTCTTTTTCTTTCGACACCGATACTTTCTTTTAAATGAGCCAGAAGCATGAAAAAGGCTACCAGACAAACAAGTGCAACATAAGCCATAAAAAGATAGAATCCAATGCCATAAGATAACTGGACTCTGGAAAATGCACCAGATGTATTTAAAGAAATAGATTTGTAAAAAAAAGTATGTTGTTCCATCGTAAAAATAACATACAAAGCTAGCATGGAAACGATAAGTTCTAAAATATAAATGATTTTCGGAAAAAGAAGGTGGCAAAATTCAGAAATAAACCAAGTAAAGCTAAGTGCAATACAGCATTCACCGAAGTATTCTATTTTTATTGCCAGACAAATAATTTCCAAGGAATTTGTTGTAATTTCTATAAAAAAACCAAACAAGTAGATAAATGCAGAAACGCCAAACAATACACTTCCTAACTGAGCCCGTGAAGGGCGGGATATAATTAGGAAAAAGATAGTAAAAGCAACAACTGCCATGGCAAGAATCTGCAAACCAAGATAAACAGCATATGTATTTGCCAATATATTCATTATAAAACCCTCTCAATATAATTTCTAAAGTTTACTAAAATTTACTAAAAATTATGATAACCCACTAGATAGTATAATGATTCCGTTTCTTATTTTCAAGAAAAAAATGAGAATTCGTGTAAAAAGATGTATGTCGAATATGGATGAAAAAATTTCTAGATATTTTTGCAACTGGAATTCCTTGTTTTAAGCGGAAATTGAAAAATAATAGGAAAAAAGTCACGAAAAAAGTCGAAAAAGTGTTGAAAACGGGACTTTAGTATGATAATATTTTAACAATACAAGATGGGGTTGTGTTATGAAAGCAAAGGATTGGTAAGTAAAATGAAAAAAACGGCAACAATCAGTTATTATCTTTTACTTGTGATGGGAATGTTACTAGTTCTTCTTGCAAATGTGAGTAGAAGTACAGGAATTTATGAAAAATATGAGGGAAATACCGGGGCTGAGATAGAACCAGCGGAAGTAGTGCATTTGTCGGAAGATGTGAGGGAATTTCATTTTTCTGAGGGGATTTCAGACAACGAGTGTTTACTGTTTTTTTCAAATCATCAGAGTGTTCGCGTTTATGCAGACGAAACGTTGATTTATGCGGTGGCAAAGAATAATACGATCTTTGGAAAAACACCTGGCGCTTATTGGAATTTTGTTACAATTTCGGAAGAAACTACGGAAATTATAGTACAGGTGGAAGCAGTTTATCCACAAGTTCGTGATAATGAAATATCTTTTTGGGCGGGCGATGAAAAAGAATTGTATCATGGATTGGTTCGTTACTCTATTCCCGAAACTTTAATTAGCATTATTGATATTTTGATTGGAATCTATATGCTGTTCTATTGGCTTGTGGCAAGAAAGAGGGGACATGGAGATAAGTCGACCATGTTTTTTGGCTTATTTGCAACATTACTGGGATTATGGTCATTAAACGAAACAATACTGGTTCGACTAATGTTGGAAAATCGAGTGGCAGGTGCATTTGACGCTTACATTTTCCTGATGCTGATGATGATACCATACATTCATTTTATAGAATCTTTTTTGGAAGTAGAACATAAAACATTGGCGAATATTTTTAGTATTGTGTGTAGTATTAATATTTTCATGGTATCTATCTTACACTTTACGGGAATTTATGAGTTCAAGCAGACTTTATTTGTGACACATATTCTTATTGTATTGGAATTTATATATAGTATAGTAGCGGTTTTTATCAGAAAGAAACACAGAGGATTTGACCGGAAAGTAAAGATTTCACTGGTTGGAATTTTTGGATTTTTCTGTGCGTTTGTGGCAGATATGTTCGCTTATTATATTGGAATGAAAAATACAGATGTCTTAGGAAGAGATGCACTGTTAGTCTATATTTTACTTTTAGGATATGAAGTGTTAATTGAAGCACTAGAGCGTTCAGATGAGTGGCAGAAAGCAGAAATTTACAGGGAACTTGCTATAAAAGATACTTTGACAGGACTTTACAATCGAAATGCTTATAATCAATGGTTAGAAGAACATGGAAAAGAGCAGGATGTTGCAATTTTGATGTGTGACTTAAATGATTTGAAAAAATGTAATGACACCAGAGGACATGCCGTTGGAGATTCTTACATTATGGGAGCTGCAGATATTATCTCAAGGGTGTTTGAAGGACAAGGCACCTGTTACCGGATTGGTGGAGATGAATTCTGTGTTATTTTGAAGGATGCAGAGAATGTTGATATTCAGGATAAAATACGGCAGTTAGCTGAAATGGAAGATGAATGTAACCGCATGATGGCAGAAATGAAAATTAATATTGCATATGGTTATGCCGTCTTTGATGACAGGCTGGATGCTAATATTGAAGATACCTGTAAGCGTGCAGATCAGGAGATGTATCGGAATAAAAAAGAGCGAAAAAGGTTGAATGCATAGGAAAAGGAAGAACTGTAAAAGGTTCTTCCTTTTTTTGCAAGCATTGTGGTAACTTGAGAAATTCGCAAAGATTGTTTATTATCGTTAAAAATTGCCCTTATCTTGACAATCTGCTGTAAGAATGATACAAATATTTAGTATGAAAAAAGGATATGGAGCGCATATGATTAATATATTATTATGTGGAAACAGCAAGGTTTTTGACGGAGCATTGACACAGCTGATTTCCATGACAAATCGTACAGAAGAAAGTATTCACTGCTTTTTGATGACGATGGATTTGACCAGAGTAAATGCGGATTTTACCAGTATTACAGAAGAACAGATTGATTTTTTAAGAGAAGTCATACAAAAGAAGAATCCGGAAAATGAAGTAACAAAGCTGGATGTAACAGAATTGTATGAAAAAGAATTTGGTGGATGTGCCAATGAGGGGGCATATTGTACACCATATACACTACTACGTTTGTTTGCAGATTTGATTCCGGAGATTCCGGATAAACTATTATATCTTGATATTGATATTATGATTGCAAACGATATTAAACAGCTTTATGAGATAGATGTGACAGATTATGAATATGCCGCAGTAAAAGAAAAATACGGCTGTTGGCTGATACGACCTGACTATTTTAATGCTGGTATGTTGCTTTTTAACATGAAAAAAGTAAGAGAGACCGGATTATTAGAAAAGGCGAGAGCATTGATAAAGACGAAAAAAATGCTGTTTGCGGACCAGTCAGCGATCTTTAAAGCAACAACTAAAAAGAAGTTGATTCCAAGAATCTATAACGAGCAGTCAAAATTCAATAAGAAAGATACGGTAGTTTGTCATTTTTGTAAAAGATTAATGTTTTTGCCATATCCGCACACGGAGAATTACAAACAGTGGCAGGTAGAGGAAATACATAAATATTTGAAATGTCATGCTTTTGATGAGGACTTAGAGGAATATCTTCGTTTAAAAGCAGAATTTGAGGCAAAACAGGCCTAGATGAAAAAGGGTAACAACAGAGAAAGAGGATATAGAAAGAAAAGGGGTAATTTAAGATGAAAAAAAGTGGAAAAGAAATACCGGTATTTTTTGCAGTAGATGATGGATATATGCCATTTCTTGCAGTTTCCATTCAATCCTTGGTAGACCATGCATCACCGGAGAATCAATATTCTATCAAGGTATTACATACCAATATTAGTGCAGAAAATAAGAAAAAGATTAACAAGTATCAGAATGAGAATATTGATATTGAGTTTGTAGACTTAAATTATTATATTGAGAAGATTCAGGATAAATTATATACGAGGGATTATTATTCCAAGACAACATATTTCAGATTGTTTATTCCAAATTTATATCCACAGTATGATAAAGCGTTATATTTAGATTGTGATATCGTTATTTTGGATGATATTGCTAATTTATACAATATTGAAATGGGAGATAATCTGGTAGCTGCCGCACCGGATGATGTTATTCAGACCATTAAGGTATTCCAGGATTATGTAGAAAAAGTAGTAGGTGTAGCAGATTATCATAATTATTTTAATGCAGGAATTTTATTAATGAATTTGGATGAATTGCGTAAATTCAAGTTCCAGGAGAAATTTATTTATTCTTTGGAAAAAATTACATTTAGTGTTGCACAGGATCAGGATTATCTGAATCGCCTCTGTAAGGGACGTGTGAAACTAATTGATAAGAACTGGGATCGTATGCCAATTACAAAGGATAAGGTAAAACCTTCTGAAATAAAATTAGTACATTACAATCTTGCTTTTAAACCATGGCATTTTGAGGATATTCCGTTTAAAGAATTCTTCTGGGAATATGCACAAAAGACAGAATATTTTGATGAAATTTTAAGAATTCGGGATAACTATACAGAAGAGGATCGTTTTAAAGATAAAGAGAATGATCAGAAGCTACGTCGTCTTGCACATAAAGAAGCAGAGTGTGTTGGAGATGACCGCAAGAATAGAGGATAGAGAGACGTTTGAAAATGAATCTGAATAAGTGGGAGAAAAATAAGAAAGCGGTGCCAGAAAAGGCAAAAGACCGTTTGGAAATTTTGGAAGAGATTGAAAAATTAGAGAGGGAAGGGCGTTTTGATGTGGACCCGGAAAAAGATCCACCAACGATTACCTTATTGCCAGAGGATGTAGATTATTTAAAAGAAAAACGTTCTACCAGAGTAAAAAATAAATTAGCAAACAAGGTGGGAATGAAGTTTCTTGACGAATTATTTCGAACGAATAAGCTGATTATTAAAGAAGTGAATGGAATCGAGCATATGAATGCAGTGAAAGGTGGAGCAATTCTGACTTGCAATCATTTTAATCCTTTTGATTGTTTTACGATGGAAAAGGTATTCCGTATGTCAGAGAACCATAAAGAAAAAACACTGTATAAAGTAATACGAGAGGGAAATTATACGAATTTTCCTGGCTTGTACGGATTTTTCTTCCGTCATTGTGATACATTGCCACTTAGTTCTAATACCAAAACAATGGTGGAGTTTATGAAAGCGGTAAATACGGTGTTACAGGAGGGAGACTGGATTTTAATTTATCCAGAACAGAGTCTTTGGTGGAACTATAAAAAACCGAAGCCATTGAAAAATGGGGCATTTAAGTTTGCTGCTCACAATAACGTACCGGTTATTCCAACCTTTATTACAATGCAGGATAGTGACCGTATTGGTGCGGACGGATTTCCAGTGCAGGAATATATCGTAAATATTGAAGCTCCAATTTATCCTGACGAAGCAAAGAAAGAGCGTGAAAATGCAGAGGAAATGCGGGATAAGAATTACGCGGTATGGAAGAAGGTCTATGAAGATTTTTATGGAATACCACTTGTGTATACAACCGTACAAGAAGCGGAAGAAGAGAAGTAGGAGCTAGAAAATTGAAAAAAGTGCAAGAAAAAAAGGTAATTTATTATCAGGATGAGTTGAATGATGAATTCTCAGAGGCTGTTATCACACCAAGAGTGATAGATCAAAATTACGTTTATCTTCATAAAAATAAAATCTGGAATCTGTGTTCGTATCTCGTGCAGAATGTATTGAGTATGCCGATTAAAGTTTTATATGCAAAAGGTAAGTTTCATATTCGATATGTTGGAAAAGAGAAGCTAAAGAAGTATAAAAAGGAAGGGTATTTTTTGTATGTAAATCATACCCAGCCTTTTGCAGATACATTTCTGCCAAGTCTTCCAATTTATCCAAAACGTAATTTTTTTATTGTAAATCCTGAAAATGTATCAATGAAGGGCTTGCAGACATTAGTAGAAATGCTTGGTGCCATACCAATTCCAACGGATCTTGGTGGCATGAAGCATTTTTTGAAAGCAATCGAACAACGAATCAAAGAAGGATATACAATCACAATCTATCCGGAAGCACATATTTGGCCTTATTATACGAAAATAAGATCATTTAAGGATGTGTCTTTTAAGTATCCGGTTCGGATGAAAAAGCCTGCATTTTGTATGACAAATACCTATCAGGCTTATGGAAAAAAGAAAGATAAAGTGAAGATTGTAAGTTATATTGATGGACCTTTCTGGCCGGATGAGACACTTCCGCCGAAAGAACGACAAAAGGAGCTTAGGGACAGAATATACGCCTGCATGTGTGAAAAGTCAGAAAATAGCAATATTGAGGTAATAGAATACCGGAAAAAGCCACTATTTTCATAATGTTGTGTGTTTTTTTTTTGAAAGCACAATCATGAAAATGGGGGCTTTTTGTTTTCATAATTAAAATCAGGTAAATTAATTCTTTTTTCGAAAAAATATAGAAGAATAAGGATAAATTGTAGGAAAATTTAGAACATCGTGTTACACTAAAATATATATGTGTGGGTTTAAATGTGGATGGATACCCTCGTAAGAAAGGAAGCGGAAAAATGAGAGAAAAACTAAGAAAAAGTTTACTTTTATTACCTGCTGTAAGTCTTGTAATGACTGGATGTCAGGGCACAGAAACAGCAGAGAAAGAAGAGGTGCTTGAGTCTGTTGAGGGAACCGAAACAATAGCGGTTGAAAATGAGGAATTAGTTCCGGAAGAAAGCTCAGATGGTGTTGTATCATTAACTATCTGGGGAGCAGAAGATGATCAGGCACTGGTGGAACAAATCATACAGAGTTTTGAAGCAGAATATGCAGGAGAAGCAGAGTTTGATATTACTTTTGCTGCAGAGAGCGAGTCTTCTTGTAGAGATAGCTTACTTAACAATGTATTAGAAGCGCCAGATGTATTTACTTTTGCAGATGACCAGTTAATGGCTTTTGCAGCAGCAGGTGTGTTAAAACCGGTTGAGGGCTCGGAGGAGATTGCATCCCGAAATTTGGAAACTTCGGTAGATGCAGCTTCCATAGATGGAGAACTCTATGCGTATCCATTGACAGCAGATAATGGATATTTTATGTATTATAATAAGGCATATTTTTCAGAAGAGGATGTGCAGTCTCTTGATACAATGTTAGCAATAGCATCAGAAAACGGGAAAAAGATTACGATGGACATAACATCTGGCTGGTATCTGTATTCCTTCTTTGGAAATACTGGAATGGAAGTTGGGTTGAAAGAGGATGGAATTTCAAATTATTGTACATGGAATGCAACCGAGGGTAATGTAAAAGGAGTAGATGTGGCAAGTTCTATGTTATCAATTGCCCAGAATCCTGGATTTTTATGTACAGGTGATGATGGTTTCATGGCAGGCGTACAGGATGGAAGTGTAATTGCAGGTGTGAGTGGTGTCTGGAATGCTACGGAGATCAGTGAAGCATGGGGAGAAGATTATGGTGCTGCAAAGCTTCCAAGTTATGCTTGTAACGGAACACAGGTACAGATGTCATCGTATGCAGGATACAAATTAGTCGGAGTCAATGATTATTCAAAACATAAGGAGTGGGCTGCAAAGTTTGCAGACTGGATGACAAATGAAGAAAATCAGATGCTACGATTTGAAATGCGAGGACAGGGACCTGCTAATACGAATGCAGCAGGTTCTCCGGAAGTTGCTGCATCACCGGCAATTCAGGCAATCATTGCGCAGGCTGAATTTGCAAGTTTACAACGAATAGGTACAAAATACTGGGGACCTGCAGGAACATATGGAAGTACAATTGCAGCAGGTAATCCAAGTAATTTAGAATTACAGGATATGATGGATACGCTAGTAGATGGAATTACAGAATCGAATGCACAATAGGAAGACAAAGGAGGGAAAACTGGATGGAAAAACAGAAGCAACCAAGAAAAGCAAGTATAAAGCTGATGATTTTAATCCCTGTTTTGATTCTTGGAGTGTCAGCAGTTATTTCCAATGTACTTGGAATGTCAAATATTAAAAGGGTAAATCAGAATGCAACGATGATTACAGATGAATCTATGGTGAAAATTGAGAACTTATTTGCCATTGAAGAGAAGACGCAGAATATCCATACAATGGCATTGTCTCATATTATAGCAACCGATTTTGACACTATGATTGGTCTGGTATGGGAGATTGAAGCGCAGGAAGCAGAATTGGAAGAATATTTAAGTGGCTACGAACAGTATGTCAGCCAGGAAGAGGCTGAAAGCTATAAAGGGCTTGTGACAAGCTATCAATCTTTTAAATTATCGGTGATTAATCTTCTGGCATATAGTGCAAATCAGAATTCGGTTGCAGCCTATGCCTGTGCCAATGGGGATGTATCAACTTATGCTAATCAGATGCAAGGATATATTGAGACGATGAATGAATATATCACAGAAGATACAAATGCCAAAAGAACACAATTAGCAAGTATTTATCAGACAGCAAGTGTTGTCAATATGATGAGTATTGCGCTATGTATATTGGTTTCTGTTACAGCGATAATTGTAGTTATGAGATTTGTTATCGGGCCAGTATTGTCTGCATCCAAAGAAATTTCCCAGATTATTGCAGATATTGATAATCGTGAGGGCGATTTGACGAAAAGAATTACAATTAAAATGGATGATGAAATTGCAGCTTTAAGTAGAGGAATTAATACCTTTATGGAAAAACTGCAGAGTATTTTTGGAGTTATTACCAATAACTCCGATAAGATGGAAACAGTTGTAGCAGAAGTATTAAGTAGTGTGCAAACTTCAAATGAGAGTGCATCTGATTTGTCTGCATTAAC
>JBJELY010000149.1:51260-79477 GCA_051879395.1 Roseburia sp.
AATCAAAAGATTGCCGGAGATTTACAGAAGGAGACAGCAATTTTCAAGAAACTTTAGAAAAAATGCAGTTGACCGGAGGTGAATTCAGATGGACGAGGTCAGACGAATTACATTTGAGCAATTTAAAGAAGTCATAGAGAAATTAAACTATTGTATGGATGACTATCTTTATATTTATGATATGAAGAATGATTTGTATTGCATTTCGGAAAATGCGTTGGAGCGTTTTGCTGTGCCTGCAAAAGAATTTCATCATGTATGGGAAAATCATAAAAAGTTCGTATATGATGAGGATTTGGATATTCTGAAGAAAGATTTGGACCGAGTTCAAAGTGGAAGTATCGATTTTCATAATTTGGAATATCGGTGGTTAGATTGGGAAGAACATCCAGTTTGGATTAATTGCCGGGGATATGTGACAAAGGATGAAAACGGAAAACCAGAATTTCTAATTGGTTGTATAAATGAGATTGGAAAAAAACAAAAAGCAGATAATATTAGTGGTTTATTAGGAGAATCCAGTCTTCGGAAAGAAATGGAATATTGGGGCGATGGTAAAAAACATGGATTCATTCTTCGGATTGGAATTGATAATTTTAAAGAAATCAATGAAAATAAGGGGATGGAGTATGGGGATATGATTTTGCGAAAGACCGCAGAATGTATCCAGAGTGTGCTTTTGCCGGGACAAAGTGCATATCGGATTGTAGCAGATGAATATTTGGTTTTGGACTTATCGAATCGAGATATAGTCCAGGCAAGAAGAATGTACAGGCGTTTACGTCAGAAAATCAGTGCTTTTTTGGAAAAAAATCAATATGAGGTATTTTATACGGTATCTGCAGGAGTACTGGATATTTCGAAAATTGAGAACCAAGATTATCTAAATCTTATGAAACTTTCGGAATTTGCACTTTCAGAAGCAAAACGTTCTGGAAGAAATCAGGATTATGTTTTCTGTGAAGAAGATTATGAAAAGTTTATAAGAAAGAGAGTTTTATTGAGAAAATTGCGTCATTCTATCAATAACAATTTTGAAGGATTTGAAACACATTTTCAGCCAATCATTGATACGGAGAGGGAGCAGTTATATGCTGCGGAAACATTGCTCCGTTATTATGATGAAGAATTTGGAAATGTATCGCCGATTGAGTTTATACCAATTTTAGAGGAAAGCGGACTGATTGTGCCGGTTGGAAAATGGGTTTTGTATAACGCAATGGAAGCATGCAGTAAAATTCGGGAAAAAATACCGAAATTTCGTATTTCTGTCAACGTTTCTTATGTACAGGTTTTGAAAAGTGATATGTTAGGTGAAATCTTAATGGGATTAAAGAAATACGACTTGGAATCGGAAAGTATTATGATTGAATTGACGGAAAGTGGATTTTTAGAAGAAAATGCACACTTTATTGAATTCTGTGAAGGGTTACGGGATTATAAAATTCCATTGGCTTTAGATGATTTTGGAACAGGATATTCTAATTTCCACTATTTGTCTGAGTTGAATCCAAATACCATTAAGATTGACAGATCTTTTACTTTAAAAGCGTTAAATTCGCAAGAGGAATATGTGCTGTTGCAGTATATGGTGGATATGTCACATAGCATGTCATTAAAGCTTTGTATCGAAGGAATTGAAACAGAACAGGAGTTACATAAGATTTCTCAGATTGGTCCCGATTATATCCAAGGATTTTATTATGGAAGACCAAGTTCGTTAGAAAACTTTGAGAAAGATTATGTTGCATATGCAATCTAAAGAGAATGAGGAAAGAAAAGAAGATACTATGATATTTTCGAAAGAATTGTAGAGAATAATCATAGTATCTTTCTGTATACAAATAGAAATGAATGGAGGTTAAAAATGGCAGTAAATCATGTGGAAGAGTTTCGTGGGGATTTAAAAGAGTTTCATGAGATGACAGAAAAATTTTACCGGAAAGAAATCAGTGTTCCGGAATACAAAGCCTTTTCAGGAGGATTTGGAAGTTATGCACAACGGGGTGGAGAGGTAAGTATGTTACGACTTCGGTTGCCTGGTGGAGAAATTGATAAGGAAAATCTAAAATTTATTATGGATAGTATGAATAAATATGGGATTAAGCGTGCACATTTTACTACCTGTCAGACGGTGCAGCTTCATGATTTGTCTGAAAAAACTGTCTGTAGTTTAATAGAAGAAGCTTTTGAACATGGGATTATTACAAGAGGTGGTGGTGGTGATTTCCCACGTAATGTCATGTGTTCTCCATTGTCAGGTGTAGCAGAGGATGAGTATTTTGATGTGCTTCCTTATGCAAAAGAAGCAGGAGATTATTTGCTTGGCTTTATTAAGAAAGTAAAATTACCAAGAAAATTAAAGGTATGTTTTTCGAACCGTGAACAGAATGAAACACATGCGACATTTCGTGATCTTGGATTTGTAGCAAAGGAGAATCAAAAATTTGATGTCTATATTGCCGGAGGTCTTGGAATTAAACCAAAATTGGGAGTAAAAGTATTAGAAGATATTGAGCCATCAAAAGTATTGTATTGCGTGAAAACAATGGTGGATATCTTTACGAAATATGGAAATTACGAAAATCGCGCGGCCTCACGGAGCCGTTTTTTACAGGATAGCTTAGGCGTGGATGAATTGCGTAAGGTATTTAAAGAGCAGTATGAAGAAAATTTGAAAACAGAGCAGCTTGAACTTGAAGTAACACCACAGGAAATTAAAAAGCAGGGAGCAGGAACGATTTCGCATAACCGCGTCATTCCACAAAAACAAAAAGATTTATATACGGTTTCTTATCATCCAATAGGAGGCGTAGTTGGGAAAAAATTTTTTGAAAAATTATATCAGACAATTGCAGGTATGGACGAAGTGAAAGTTCGGATAACACCGGATGAAGGAATTTATGTGATTAATCTGACAGCGGAAGAGGCTGCAAAGGTGATTTCTGTTACAGATGATGGTGCAACGAATCAATTTGAGCGTTCTGTTGCATGTATTGGTGCCACAACCTGTCAGGTGGGAATTGGAGATTCACAGGCATTATTAAAAGCTTGTATCGAACGTGTGCGCAGAGAAAAATTTGAGGATGGCATCCTTCCGGTAATTCACATTTCAGGTTGTCCATCTTCTTGTGGAACACATCAGGTGGGAACAATCGGTTTCCGTGGTGGAAAGAAGCCTTCCCCGGATGGACCGAAATTTTCGTTTGCTGTATATGACAATGGATGTGATTTGCTGGGACGGGAACGTTTTGGAGAAGAAGTAGGGTCTATGTATGCAGATGATATTCCGGAATTCTTAGTGGATTTAGGAAAAGCAGTAAAAGAAAGTGGCTTAAAATATGAGGAATTCCGTGCAAAACATCCGGATAAGTGGAAAGAAATCCTGGAAAAGTATATTTAGAATTAATTTTTGACAAAAAGGTTCACAAGTGAAAGAAAGATGGCATAGGATAGAAAAAAGATAACGGAAGTTAGAATGAGCCTGATTATTGTAGAACATAGGGATACAGTTGTGCCTACGAGTGTAAATTATTCTGCCAGATTAAATCAAGAAGTCATGCAGGAACTGGTGCGAAGATATCCTTTTTTACAAATAGGAACAATAGGAAGAAGTGTTATGGGAAAAGAAATTCCATACCTAAAGATGGGGAATGGAAAAAAAGAAGTTTTCTATAACGCTTCTTTTCATGCAAACGAGTGGATTACCACACCAGTTCTTTTAAAATTTGCGGAGGACTATGCAAAAGCATATGAGGCAGGAGAGAATCTTTTTGGAGTAAATGCGGACTGGTTATTTCGTAATTTTTCTCTTTATCTGGTGCCTATGGTCAATCCAGATGGGGTTGATCTGGTAAACGGGATATTGGCAGATGGAGAATACTATGAGCATGCGAAAAGAATTGCGATGGATTATCCTGCAATTCCTTTCCCGGAAGGTTGGAAAGCCAATATTGATGGAATTGATTTGAATTTACAGTTTCCGGCAGGATGGGAAAATGCAAAGGAGATAAAGTTTTCGCAAGGATATGACAGCCCAGCACCGCGGGATTATGTAGGAGAAAAACCATTGTCGGCACCAGAGAGCCTTGCTGTCTATCAGTTTACGAAAAATCATGATTTTTCTTTAATACTGGCATATCATACGCAGGGAGAAGTCATCTACTGGAAGTATTTAGACTACGAACCGGAGAATGCTTATGAGATTGGAAGATATTTTCAGATGGTCAGCGGATATCAGTTGGAAGAGACTCCACGGGTATCTGGTTATGCCGGATATAAAGACTGGTTCATTATGGAATATAACAGACCAGGATATACAATTGAAGTCGGGATTGGAACCAATCCACTTCCAATCAGTCAGTTTGAACAGATTTATGAAAAAAACAGATTGATTTTACTCGGGGGAATGACACAACTATAAGAGATATAGTATAATAAAACTCAGACATTGTACGGACCGAATGGTCATAGGTAAGACGAGTGAAGAGAAGAAAGGTTGAAAAAATGACAGAAGAAGCATATTTAGAGCTTGTGCTGGAAAAGTTGAAAGATAAAATTGCGCAAATAGACCGGAAAATAGAAGGCAGCGAAAAGGACATTGAAAGCATGCATGACTATTTCTGGGAAAACTATGCAGAATTTGATGAATATGGATATGAAATTTATGACAACAACATGGCATTAAAGAGTCGTGTGAATGAAATGAGTGCATATGCAAAAGAGAAATTCCGATATGAAAAAATGCAGGATTCTCCTTATTTTGGCAGGGTGGATTTCTGCTATGAAGGGGAAGAAGAACCGGAGACATATTATATAGGGATTGCAAATCTTGCAGAAGGAAGAGCATCGGAGCCTTATGTATTTGACTGGCGTACTCCTGTGGCAAGCCTTTTTTACGATTATGATAAAGGACCGGCACAATTTGAGGCGCCGGCAGGAGTGCTTAAGGGTGAGATTACAACTAAAAAACAGTATAAGATTAAGCATGGAAAATTAATTTATGCCTTAGAAAATGAGATGAATATTGACGATGAAATTTTGCAACAGGCACTTTCGGAGCATGCCGATGCAAAATTGAAAAATATTGTGACGACAATCCAAAGAGAGCAGAATTCGATTATTCGCGATACCAGTCATCGGATTTTGGCTGTGCAAGGATGTGCTGGAAGTGGAAAAACATCCGTGGCGTTGCATCGGATTGCGTATCTTCTTTATCATAACCGGAATAAATTAAAAGCAGGGCAAGTGCTGATTCTATCGCCAAATAGCATTTTTTCAGATTACATTTCCAGAATATTGCCAGAGCTGGGAGAAGAAAATATCTGTGAAATGACGTTTGATGATTTTGCTTACCGGGAATTGAGAAAATTTGGAGAAGCAGAAGACCGTTATGATGAAATAGAAAAAATGCTTCAGGAAGATGCTGATGAATACTATTTCTTGACGAGAAGTTTAAAACGTCCTACGGAGGAAGCACTTTACAAACAGACGGAAGAATATAGAAAAGAATTAGATGGATATATTCTGGAATTGGAATGGGACTGCGTTCGTCTTCGGGACTTTAAATTCAAAAAAATGTTTTTTTCAGAAGAAAATATTTCAAAGATGTTCTATGAAAAATTCTGTGACGTTCCGATTTTTGAACGAATGCATAAAATTGGAGAATATCTGATTGATGCAGAAGAAACGTTGCGTGGAAAGAATATGGAGGAAGAGGAGCAGCAAATCATATTCGAGAAGCTGGAACGTATGTATGTAACTACAGACTTGATTGAATTGTATCAACGCTTTTTGGAACAGACGGGGCGGGAACCATTAGATGTATCAGATGGAATATTACGTTATGAAGATATCTATCCTCTTCTTTATCTAAAATATGCGACTATGCAGCAGCCGGAGCGCAGACCGGTAAAACATCTTTTGATTGATGAGATGCAGGATTATTCGTATCTGCAATATTTGATTTTGTCAAAAATGTTTGACTGTCCAATGACAATTTTAGGTGACAAAGTGCAGACTATGGCAGAAAAGCAGCAGGATGTGCTGACTTTTTTACCGAAGATTTTTGGAAAAGAAGTGCATCGAGTTGTTCTAAATAAAAGTTATCGTTCTACCTCAGAAATTGCAGAATTTGCCGGAAGGATTTTAGAGGCTGAAAATTTGCAGGATTTATGGGAAGAGAAAGATGCAGGAAAAGAGGAGAAAAAAGAGTCAGAGGTGCTGCAGATAGAGCGACATGGGGAAAAGCCTGCCGTTGAAAAAATAGAGTCTGAGGATGCTATGTATGAACGTATTTTATGGCAAATCGAAAAATGGAAGGAGTATGATACGATTGCAGTGCTGACGCTGGATGCAGATTCTGCGACTAAGATGGGAGTAGAGTTAAAAGAAAGAATCTGTAGGAAACGAGAAGAGAAGGCAGAGTCAGAAGGCGGTCTCGAGATTCATATTCTGGAAAAGGACAGTATGAAATTTCAACCGGGAATTTCGGTTATGCCATTTTATCTGGCGAAGGGATTGGAATTTGATGCAGTAATCATTCCTAACGTGCAGAAGTATACGAAACCATTACACAGACAGGCTCTTTACATTGAAGCAACGAGAGCTTTGCATGCATTACGGCTCTATCAAAGAATAGAGAAGTAAGAAAAGTGTTGCATGAAAAAGAAAAGAAAATAATATATATGTAACTAAGAATAGTTACGGGGAACCTGAATAGACAGGTGTAAAGATATGGTTATGAAAAAGAGAAAACGGGAACGGAAAACAGAATGGAAAACGGTCGGAAAGAGGTCTGGGGCAGTCATACTTGCTTTTTTGGTCACGTTTTTATCCGGAAGAGGAGCAGCTTCTGTGGCAGAAGAATGTGTTGCAACTTTTTCGTTACAGGAGGAGGTCCAAAACTGGGGACTTGGATTCGGTGCAGAGGGAACACAACCGACGGGAACCGCTAGTGCAGAAGAGTTAAAAAAATATGATGCGTATTACATTGGAGATGCAGAGAAAAAAGTGCTGTATCTGACATTTGACTGCGGTTATGAAAATGGAAATACAGAAGCCATCTTAGATGCTTTAAAAAAGCATAATGTAACGGGGACTTTTTTTGTAGTTGGACATTTTTTAGAAACAGCGCCGGAAATTGTAAAGCGGATGGTAGAAGAGGGGCATATTGTCGGAAATCATACCTATCATCATCCGGATATGTCTGCAATTTCTGATGTGGCATCTTTTCAAAAAGAAATGGAAGATGTAGAAAATTTATTTAAAGAGATTACAGGAAAAGAAATGGTATCCTTTTATCGCCCTCCTCAGGGGAAGTACAGCACACAAAACTTAGAGATGGCAAAAGAATTGGGTTATCATACGTTTTTCTGGAGTCTTGCATATGTAGATTGGAATGTGGATGCTCAGCCCACAAAGGAGGAAGCATTTTCAAAATTATTGACAAGGGTTCATCCGGGGGCAATCGTACTGCTTCACAGCACATCTTCTACTAATGCGCAGATTTTAGATGAATTACTGACCAAATGGGAGGAGATGGGATATACCTTTGCACCATTGTCGGATTTAGTAGATATGTGATACAATAAGCACTAAAGTGCAAGAAAAATGCAAAAGTAAAAACTAGGCGCAAGATGGCGACTTAGGGAAAGTTTGAGTGATATGAAGAAACTTGTAGTTGGAATTATGGCACATGTCGACGCAGGGAAAACCACACTATCGGAGGCAATGCTTTATACAAGCGGAAGTATTCGTAAAATGGGACGTGTAGACAATCAGGATGCTTTTTTGGATACCTATTCGTTGGAGAGAGAACGTGGTATTACAATTTTTTCAAAGCAGGCGTTGTTTTCCTGGAAAGATGTGCAGTTTACGTTATTAGATACACCGGGGCATGTGGATTTTTCAGCAGAGATGGAACGGACTTTACAGGTATTAGATTATGCAATTTTAGTAGTCAGTGGAGCAGACGGCGTGCAAGGGCATACCCAGACGCTGTGGCATCTTCTCAAACATTACAAGATACCTACATTTGTCTTTGTAAATAAAATGGATCAGCCGGGAACAGAACGGGAAAGGCGACTTCTGGAATTACAGAACCGATTGGATTCCGGATGCATTGACTTTCGACAGGAAGAGAATGAATTGCAGGATGAGATTGCCATGTGTGAAGAAAATGCAATGGAGCATTTTTTGGCACATGGAAGGTTAGAAAAGGAACAGATTCAGAAACTTATCGCAGAAAGAAAGGTATTTCCGTGTTTTTTTGGTTCCGCCTTAAGATTAGAGGGCATTGAGGAACTGATGAATGGAATGGCAGAATATGCATTGGAAAAGGAATATCCAAACGAATTCGGTGCAAAAGTTTTTAAAATTGCTAGAGATGAACAGGGGAAGCGTCTCACGTATTTAAAAGTAACGGGCGGTACGTTAAAAGTGAAGGACTTGCTTTGCAATCAAGAAAAAGTAAATCAGATTCGTATTTATTCCGGAGAAAAATACGAATCTCCTTCTGAAGTAGAAGCGGGAGGAATCTGTGCAGTAACAGGATTAACAAAAACCTATGCAGGAGAAGGATTAGGATGTGACGTTGCTTCCGGGCTTCCTTTTTTAGAACCGGTTTTGAATTATCAGATATTATTACCGGAGGGAATGGATGCGGCAGTCATGCTTCCCAAACTTCACCAGTTAGAAGAGGAAGAACCGGAACTTCATATTGTCTGGAACGAAGAATTGCGGGAGATTCAGGCACAGGTGATGGGAGAAGTTCAGCTTGAAGTTTTGCAGAGTTTGATACAGGAACGTTTTGGGGTAGAGGTTTCTTTTGGGACAGGAAATATTGTTTACAAAGAAACAATTAGAACCGAAGTAGAGGGAGTCGGACATTTCGAACCATTACGCCATTATGCAGAGGTGCATCTTTTGTTAGAACCGGGAGAGCCGGGAAGTGGGATGCAGTATGAAACAGACTGCAGTGAGGACATTTTAGATAAGAACTGGCAGCGGTTGATTTATACGCATTTAACGGAACGTGAACAAAGAGGTGTATTAACAGGTTCTGTTTTGACGGATACCAAGATCACGTTGGTAACGGGACGGGCTCACCAGAAACACACAGAGGGAGGCGATTTTCGCCAGGCAACTTATCGTGCAATTCGCCAGGGACTTATGCAGGCAGAGTCAGTATTGTTAGAGCCTTATTATGAATTCAGGGTTGAAGTGCCGACAGAATCCGTAGGAAGGGTCATGACAGACATAGAGAAACGTTTTGGCGTTTGCCAGATACAGGAAAATGACGGAGAACTTTCGGTTCTTACGGGAAGTGCACCGGTGGCAACGATGCAGGATTATCCAAAAGAATTGAATGCTTATACAAAAGGACGCGGTAGGATCTTTTGTAGCATAAAAGGATATGAAACTTGTCACAATCAAGAGGAGGTTGTGGCTGCAAAAGGATATGATCCGGAACGGGATTTGGCATATACACCGGATTCTGTCTTTTGTGCTCATGGAGCAGGATTTGTGGTACCTTGGTATGAAGTGCCGGATTACATGCATGTAGAGAGTTGTTTTGCACTTCCGAAAAAGGAGTTAGAGCCGATTGTACCAAGAAGGGACAAGCAGACAGGCGGTTTGGTGGAGGAAGCATGGATTGGAACCGATGAAATTGATGCAATTCTCGCAAAAACATTTGATGCAAACCGCAGGACAAAGGGAGTTCCAAGGAACGGTTACAAAAAGACTTCACGCTCAGACGTTTCCTATCCTACAGTGCGAAGTTATCAGAACAAGTCGGTAAAGCAGGAAGAATATTTGCTTGTGGATGGCTATAATGTTATTTTTGCATGGGAAGAATTAAAAGAGTTAGCGGAAGCAAATATGGACAGTGCAAGAGGAAAACTGCTCGATATGCTCTGCAATTATCAGGGAATCCGAAAATGCCAGCTGATTGTGGTATTTGATGCTTATCGTGTGGCAGGTCATGAAACGGAAATCTCAGATTATCACAATATACATGTTGTTTTTACAAAAGAGGCAGAAACAGCGGATCAGTATATTGAAAAATTTGCACATGAACATGCAAAGAATTACAGGGTGACAGTTGCTACCTCGGATGGGCTGGAACAGATTATTATCCGTGGAGAAGGATGTGGGCTGATTTCTTCCCGTGAATTAAGGGAGGAGATGGAACGGGCTAATCTTGAAGTTTGTGGCGAGTTTGAAAGAAAGCAGGAAAGTGCCAGACGTTATCTTTTGGATGAAATGTCAGAAGAACAGATGGAAGAACTACAAAAATCAATCCAAGAAGAATAAAATAAATCAAAATTTGAACTTCATTCTTGATGAAATTTCATTAATAAATAAAAATATATCAACTCAAATGATTAAAATTAATCATATAACTTGAGAGGGGATTGTGTTACTATAGGTAACATAATAAATGGTATCATTGACAGGAAGAAAGGCGGGTTATGAATATGAAGAATGTGCAGAAATATGAAAGACAGTATTTTATGCCTCCGGTATGTGAATATGATTGGGTGAAAAAAGACTATATCGAGAAACCACCGGTGTGGTGTTCTGTTGATTTGCGTGATGGAAATCAGGCATTAATCGAGCCGATGAGTTTGGAGGAAAAAGTAGAATTTTTCCAGATGTTAGTAGATATTGGGTTTAAGGAAATCGAAGTTGGATTTCCGGCAGCTTCCGAAACAGAGTTTATTTTTATGAGAACCTTAATCGAACGTGATATGATTCCGGATGATGTAACGGTTCAGGTTTTAACACAGGCAAGAGAACATATTATCCGTAAGACATTTGAAGCGGTAAAAGGTGCACCACATGCCGTGATTCATCTGTATAATTCTACTTCCGTAGCCCAGCGTGAACAGGTCTTTAAAAAGGATAAAGAGGAAATCAAACAGCTTGCAATTGATGGTGCAAAATTATTAAAGGAATTAGCTTCTGAAACAGAAGGAGATTTTTCTTTTGAGTACAGCCCGGAAAGTTTCCATGGAACAGAAGTGGAATATGCCGTTGAAGTTTGTAATGCAGTTCTTGACGTATGGCAGCCACAGGCATCCAATAAGGCAATTATTAATATCCCGGCTACTGTAGAAACAGCTATGCCACATGTCTTTGCAACACAGATTGAATATGTCAGCAAGCATTTGAAATATCGTGATAATGTTGTATTAAGCCTTCATCCGCACAATGACAGAGGATGTGGGGTTAGTGATGCAGAACTTGGTCTGCTTGCAGGTGCTGACCGAATTGAAGGAACATTGTTTGGAAATGGGGAGCGTACTGGAAATGTAGATATTATTACACTTGCCATGAATATGTATTCACATGGAGTAGATCCTGAACTTGATTTTTCCAATATGCCACAGATTCGTGATACCTACGAGAGATTAACCAGAATGGCGGTAGGCGATCGTCAGCCATATGCAGGAAACTTAGTATTCTCAGCGTTTTCTGGTTCTCATCAGGATGCAATTGCCAAAGGTATGGCTTGGCGTGAAGAAAAGAAATTAGAAAAATGGACCGTACCATATTTGCCAATCGATCCGGTGGATGTAGGACGTACCTATGATTCTGATGTTATTCGTATTAACAGTCAGTCCGGTAAGGGTGGTGTCAGCTATATTTTAAAACAGAACTTCAGCCTTTCTATTCCAGAGAAGATGAGAGAAGAAGTTGGTTATGCGGTAAAACAGGTATCCGATGAAGCACATCGTGAACTTTCTCCACAGTGGGTTTACGAAATTTTTGAAAATAACTACATAGACTATACACCACATTTTACAATTACAGAATGTCACTTTAAACAGAGTGAAGGAATTATGGCAGAAGCAACGATTGTATGTGGTGAGAAGAAAGCAATTGTAGATGCTAATGGAAACGGACGTTTAGATGCAGTTAGCAATACAATAAAACAGTATTTTGGCATCAGTTATGAATTATCTGTTTATGAAGAGCATGCACTTTCTCATGGTTCTTCTTCGAAAGCCATGGCATATGTTGGAATCACCTGTAATGGAAAAATGTATTGGGGTGCCGGTATGAACGAAGATATTATCAGAGCTTCAATTCATGCTTTAATCGTAGCAGTGAATAAGTTACCGGAAGTGGCTCAGGATGAAAACTGTCAGGATGACAGATTGGTTTCAATCTTAAATTATGTGCAGTCTCATTACCAGGATGTAACGTTAGAGTCATTGGCAGAACAGTTCCATTTATCTGTGCCGTATATTTCAAAATATATCAAGGAAAAGTCAGGTAAGACATTTGGCGAACACGTTGCACATACCAGAATGAAAAAGGCAAAAGCACTATTAAAAAATGGAAATATGACCGTAGAAAATATTTCTTATGCAGTGGGATACCAGAATGTAGAACATTTCAACCGTTCTTTTAAGAAAATGTTTGAAATGACACCAATTCAGTATCGTAACAGCAGTAGAGAAGAACAATCAATTTAAAAAAGTAGTTTATAAGGAAATAGAAATGTTACCACAGGATTTTTTAGATAGAATGCAGCAGATGTTAGGAGAGGAGTATCCTTCTTTTTTAGAAAGCTATGAAAAAGAGAAATTTCAGGCACTCCGAATCAACCCATTAAAGACCACAAGGGAGCAGTTTTTAGGGCAAGTTCCTTTTACGTTGAAAGAAGTACCTTGGACAAAAGAAGGTTTTTACTATAGTGCAGAGGATGCGCCGGGAAAACATCCGTATCATGAGGCGGGAGTTTATTATATTCAGGAGCCAAGTGCTATGGCACCGGCAGCTTATTTAGAGGCACAGCCGGGAGAGAAGATTTTAGATCTTTGTGCTGCCCCGGGTGGAAAAAGTACGCAGATTGCAGCTGCGATGAAGGGGGAAGGGCTTCTCATCAGCAACGAGATTCATCCTGCCCGTGCAAAAATATTAGCAGAAAATATTGAGCGTATGGGAATTCGCAATACGATGGTAACAAATGAAACACCGCAGAAATTGGCAGATGTTTTTGAAGCATATTTTGATCGGATTATGGTAGATGCACCATGCTCCGGGGAAGGAATGTTTCGGAAAAACGAAGATGCTTGTGAGGAATGGAGTTTGGAAAATGTAAAAATCTGTGCGGAAAGACAGGCAGAGATTTTAGAATGTGCAGCCTCCATGTTACGTCCGGGTGGAAGAATGGTTTATTCCACCTGCACGTTTGCACCCGCAGAAAACGAAGAGAGCATCAGCAGATTTTTAGAGCGTCATGCAGAATTTTCGATTGTAAAAGTAGAAAAGGCAGAGGGAATGTCAGCGGCGAGAGCAGACTGGTGTGAACGTCCGGCAACACAGATCGAAGATACGATACGTTTATGGCCTCATAAATTAAAAGGGGAAGGTCATTATGTTGCTGTTTTGCAAAAAGAAGGAGAAGTTTCAGATGGGTACCGGGGATATTGTCGCAATGGAGAACAGAAGGGAATTTCAGAAAAGGAATGCAAGGAATATCAAGCTTTCAAGGAGGAGTTTTTAAAAGCTGATGTAAAGGGAACGTTGTTTTTATTTGGAGAGCAACTCTACTTGGCACCGGAAGAAATGCCATCCATAAAAGGATTAAAGGTCCTACGTCCCGGACTTCATCTTGGAACCTTGAAAAAGAATCGTTTCGAACCTTCCCATGCTTTAGCATTGGCGCTGAGTCCTTCGGATGTAAAAAATAAAATGGATTTATCTTCGGAAGGAAATGAAATCAGAGCTTATCTGAATGGTCAGACACTTCAGTTTGAAGGGGAAAAGGGATGGTATCTTATTACGGTAGATGGTTACAGTATCGGCTGGGGAAAACTGGCTGGTGGAGTCATGAAAAATCACTATCCAAAGGGATTACGAATTAATTATTAATATTGCAGGTTTATTGAGAAAAGTTCTGCTTGACAAGCAGGACTTTTTTTTGTATATCTAAGATATACCCCATGGGGGTATAAAATGATTCAAGAAGGATAGGAAAAGATATGAGAAAAACAATAATTTCAATTAATGGTATGGCGTGCTCCATGTGCGAAGCACATATAAATGATGCAATCCGCAGAGAATTTCAGGTTAAGAAAGTGACTTCTTCCCATACGAAGAAGCAGACAGAAGTGATATCGGAAGCAGATTTAGAGGAAGCAAAGGTAAAAAAAGTTATAGAAGAAACAGGATATACTTTTCTTGGGATGACAAGTGAGCCTTATGTAAAAAAAGGATTTTTTTCTTTTGGGAAATAGAAATTGGGGGAAGAATATGAGCTGTAATTGTATGAATGAGACACAAAAGCATAAGTATCGCGAAAAAGATGAAAAGAAAGATTTAATGACAAGATTAAATAGAATCGAAGGACAGGTTCGCGGTTTAAAGGCTATGGTAGAAGATGACAGGTATTGTGTGGATATTCTGACACAGGTATCTGCGGTGCAGGCAGCTTTGAACGGTTTTAACAAGGAACTGTTGGCTCGTCACATAAAAACCTGTGTTTCGGAAGATATTAAAGAGGGAAACGAAGAAGCGGTAGATGAACTTTGCGAGCTTTTGAAAAAATTGATGAAGTAAGGAATTTTGAAAACGAATAGAGTCTATGAAAGTTGTACAGATGTAACAAAATTAACGCAGGCACGCTTGATGATAAGGAAGGAGAGGATAGAGTGTGAAAGAACGGTTTGATATAACAGGAATGACTTGCTCTGCCTGTTCTGCTCATGTGGAAAAAAGTGTTTCTAAGGTAGAAGGTGTGCAGGAGGTCAGTGTAAATTTGCTGACAAATAGTATGCAGGTTACGTTCAATGACCAGGATACGGATGCAAGAAAAATTATAGAGGCGGTGGAAAAAGCGGGCTATGGAGCATCTCTACAGTCAAAAGCTTTGTCAGGAAATACAAATTCAAGTCAAAGCACAGAAGGGAGAAGCAGAACGAGTCGCAGGGGAGTCCAAAAAGAAACGCCGGTAGATGCACAGGCGAAGGTGATTGCCCAGATGAAAAAAAGACTTTTGGTTTCTTTAGTTTTTTGGATTCCACTCATATACGTTTCGATGGGACATATGATTTATGATGCTTTCGGCATCGAATATCCGGTATGGGAGCAGAAATATCTGCTCGGGGCCCAAAATGCAATTACGTTTGCCTTGACACAGCTTCTTTTGTTAGTACCGATTTTGATTGCGAATCAGAAATACTTTAAGGTTGGTTTTCAGACGCTGGCAAGAAGAAGTCCAAATATGGACAGCTTGATTGCAATCGGAGCAACAGCCGCTATTGTGTATGGAATTTTTGCCGTTTACCGTATTGGATATGGAATGGGGCATGGAGATATGGAAGTCGTTCATCATTATATGCACGATTTATATTTTGAATCGGCAGGAACGATTTTAACTTTGATTACCATAGGAAAATATCTAGAGACCAAATCGAAAGGTAAGACAAGCGAGGCAATTACAAAGCTGATGAATTTGGCGCCGAAAACTGTCACAGTCATTCGTGAGGAAAAGGAGATGGTAGTGGATGTGGAAGCCGTCATGGTGGGAGATATTTTTTTAATCCGGCCGGGTGAGACGGTTGCCGTAGACGGTGTCATTGTAGAAGGAAAGTCCTCTTTTGATGAATCTGCTATCACCGGAGAAAGTATTCCAGTACAAAAACAGGAGGGAGATTCTGTGGTGTCTGCTACTGTAAATCAGGCAGGTCTGGTACGGGCAAAGGCACAAAAGGTTGGAGAGGACACTACGATTTCACAGATTATCCGTCTGGTAGAAGAAGCTTCTTCCAGTAAAGCTCCAATTGCAAAACTTGCTGATAAAATAGCGGGAGTGTTTGTTCCGGTAGTCATCACAATTGCATTGCTAACCGGAATCGTATGGCTGCTTACGGGGGCAGAGTTTGAATTTGCAATGTCAAATGCAATTGCGGTTCTTGTCATTTCCTGCCCTTGTGCATTAGGACTTGCGACACCGGTTGCGATTATGGTTGGAACCGGAAAAGGTGCAGAAAACGGAATCTTAATAAAGTCCGGTGAAGCATTGGAGACAGCCCATAGTGTTGATACGGTCGTGTTGGATAAAACCGGAACGATTACGATTGGAAAACCTGATGTTACAGATGTAATTTTACTTAATGCTGATTTGAAGCAGGAATTGCTTCGGTTGGCAGGCTCATTAGAAAAAGGGAGTGAGCATCCTTTGGCAGATGCGATTGTAACGCATTGCAAAAAGCAGGGGATTACACTGGAAAAAGTGTCCGATTTTCAGGCATACTTTGGAAAGGGGATTGCGGGAAGGATTGCAGGAAAGCTTTATTTTGCAGGAAATGAAAAATTGTTTTTAGAAAACCAGATTTCTTATCCAAAGGAATTGCAAGAGAAGGCAGAAGAATTAGCGAAAGAAGGAAAAACACCTCTTCTTTTTGCGGATGAAGAAAAAATGTTAGGAATGATTGCGGTAGCAGATGTGATAAAACCTACCAGCAAAGAGGCAATACGCCAGTTTAAAAAATATGGAATCCATGTTATCATGTTAACAGGAGATAATGAAGTAACTGCAAATGCAATCAAAGATCAGGTTGGAATTGATGAAGTGATTGCCGGAGTATTGCCAACAGAAAAGGAAGCAAAAATTTCCCAATTGCGCAAAACGGGTCATAAAGTTGCCATGATTGGTGACGGAAGCAATGATGCACCGGCGTTAGCCAGTGCAGATGTAGGAATTGCCATTGGTGCAGGAACTGATGTGGCAATTGAAAGTGCTGATATAGTTCTGATGAAAAATGATTTGCTGGATGCAGTTGGGGCAATCAGCTTAAGTAAGGCAGTTATCCGTAACATCAAACAGAACTTATTCTGGGCATTTTTCTATAATATCATTGGAATTCCGCTTGCAGCAGGAATCTGGTATCCGTTTTTGGGAATAAAGCTGAATCCGATGTTTGGAGCTGCGGCTATGAGTTTAAGCAGTGTTTGTGTGGTAAGTAACGCGTTGCGTTTAAAATGGTTAAAATTAGAAAAGGAGACGAAAAAAATGAATACATTTACATTAGCAATCGAAGGAATGATGTGTAGCCACTGCACAGGAAGAGTGGAAAAAGCGTTAAAGGAGACTGCAGGTGTGACAGAAGTAACCGTGAGCTTAGAAGAAAAGAATGCAGTCGTAAAGGCAGAAGAATCTGTAACTGCAGAACAGTTAAAGGCTGTGGTAACAGAAGCAGGATATGAAGTGACGGATGTGAAATAAAAGTATCTTTCACGTGGTCCTTGCGAAATTGCTTGACAACTGAAATAAGACTTTCTATAATATGCTTTGGTTTAGCAAAGGCGCTGCGTTAGCAGCGCCTTTTTGTTGCACAATTTACAACGTTAAAAAGAAAAAGTGATTAGAAATAGAATAGGTTGTAAAAAATAAGAGCAAAAAAGAAAGGCAAGGTTATTAAAATGAAAATAACAACGAGAAAAGTGGCAATTGTTGGATGTGGATTAGTTGGAAGTACGACAGCGTTTAGTCTGGTCACACAAGGTGTCTGTGATGAAGTCATGATGATTGATATCAATGAGGAACGTGCAATTGGAGAAATGCTAGATTTGCGCGATAGTATTGAATATTTGAATCGTAACGTAAAGGTGACAACAGGAAGTTATGAACAGTGTGGAGATATGGATATTATAGTGATTACAGCGGGGGCACCGCCAAAACAGGGTCAGACTCGTTTGGATACACTTGAAATGTCTGCACGTATTTGTAAATCAATTGTAGATCCGATTATGAAAAGTGGTTTCGATGGTATTTTTATTGTAATTTCCAATCCGGTTGATATTATTGCACACTATGTTTATCAGTTGTCAGGTTTACCGAAAAATCAGGTCATTGGAACAGGAACAGCGATTGATTCCGCAAGATTACAGAATTATATTGCACAGCTTGTGCAGGTAGATCCAAGAAGTGTACATGCCTATTCAATGGGAGAACACGGAGATTCCCAGATGGTTCCGTGGTCAACTGTAACAATTGCAGGAAAACCATTTTATGATGTCATTGCTGACAATAAAGAGTTAGTAGGAGAAGTGGATTTAGACGATCTTGTATACAAGACCACGCAAAAAGGCTGGGAAATTTTAAACCGCAAGGGAACCACATATTATGGAATTGCAACGGCATGTGTTGGTATTATCAAAGCAATTTTAAATGATGAGAACCGTATTATTCCGGTATCTACGTTGTTAGAGGGCGAATATGGAGAACAGGATGTCTATGCCGGAGTACCAACAGTCTTAAATCGTAGTGGTGCTTATGATGTTTTAGAAATCCATATGACACCGGGAGAACTAGCACGATTTAAGGAATCAGCAAAAGTGATTCGTGAGTATACAGAAAAAATTATGGAATATGATTTGTAGAAAGATAATTTTGTATTACGATTACCAGTAATAAGTGGGCTAATATTTGAAAAAAACACTGGTATTTTCAAGGAAGATACAGTATAATGTCGAAAGGTATTGTACGGTATCTTTTTTGATATTGTATAAAAAGAAAATTGAATCCATGTAAGGTGCCCGGAGAGTCTGATGCTTGTCCGGGTGAAAAGGGAAACAGGTGAAAATCCTGTACGAACTCGTCACTGTGATAAGGGAGTTGTTGACAAAGAACCACTGAGCAATCGGGAAGGGTGTCAAAAGCGTTGACCTTTCAGCCAGGAGACCTGCCTTAGATGAAGTTGATACGGCCACGAGTAATTGGTTAGCGTATGAAGTGTGAAAACATTTCACCGGAACGTTTTGCTTCGGGATATTTGTATATAAAAGATGATGGGTTTTATGCACTTTTTTCCTCCAGATACTTGTGGTCTGGAGGATTTTTTATGGCAAAAAATATTATGATACAGGGCACCATGTCAAATGCAGGAAAAAGCCTGTTAACGGCGGGACTATGCAGAATCTTAAAACAAGATGGGTACCGTGTGGCACCGTTTAAATCCCAGAATATGGCACTGAATTCCTATATAACAAAGGAAGGATTGGAAATGGGGCGTGCACAGGTGATACAGGCAGAGGCAGCGGGAATCGAACCCTCTGTTTTAATGAATCCAATTTTATTGAAGCCGACCAATGATGTCGGTTCCCAGGTGATTGTAAATGGGGAAGTCTTAGGAAATATGAGTGCCCGTGAGTATTTCCAATATAAGAAAAAATTAATCCCTGACATTTTAGAAGCATACCACAAATTAGAAGAAGAGGCAGATGTCATTGTGATAGAAGGGGCAGGAAGCCCGGCAGAAATCAATTTAAAGTCGGATGATATCGTCAATATGGGATTGGCGGAATTGGTAGATGCACCTGTCCTTCTCGTGGGAGATATTGACCGTGGTGGCGTTTTTGCACAGTTGATTGGAACATTGGTGTTATTAGAAGAAAAAGAGTTAAAGCGCGTCAAGGGGACGATGATTAATAAATTCCGTGGTGATAAAACAATTTTAGACCCGGGAATTGAGATGCTAGAGGAAAAGAGTCAGATTCCTGTAGTGGGAGTCATTCCTTATATGAAACTTTCCATTGAGGATGAAGACAGTTTAACTACAAAATTCGATAGAAAAGAAAAGGGAATGATTGATATTGCAGTAATCCGATTCCCACGTATTTCTAATTTTACCGATTTTAATGTTTTTGAGCAAATGGAGGGCGTATCAGTCCGTTATATCGAACATGTGATGGAATTAGAAAATCCGGACTTTATTATTCTTCCTGGTAGCAAAAATACCATCGGAGATTTGAAGTGGATGCGCCAGAATGGACTAGAAGCTGCAATAAAGAAAAAAGCAAAGGATTGTCTTATTTTTGGAATTTGTGGTGGCTATCAGATGCTTGGAATGGAAATTTCAGACCCGGAAGGAATAGAAGAAGGAGGAAGCATTCGTGGAATGGAACTTCTTCCGATGCGCACGATTTTGGAAAAAGAAAAAGTGCGGACACAGGTAAAAGGCAGATTTGAAACGATAACCGGAAGGTTAAGCTGTTTGTCCGGAATGGAAGTGGCCGGTTATGAAATTCATATGGGAAGAAGCTTGCTTGTGGAATCTGAAAAAAAAGAAGCAATGAGCCTGAACCGGATAACAGATCAAAAATCCGGAACCGAAAAAGCAGATGGACTTTATCAGAATCAGATTTATGGTAGCTATGTGCATGGAATTTTTGATGCGGGAAATGTTGCAGCTACAATTGTAAAACAATTGGCAAAGAATAAAGGAATTGACTGGGACCTGGAGACACAGTTTGATTATGCAGCATGGAAGGAAAGCCAGTATGATTTGCTGGCGGATACGATGCGAAAGCATCTTGACATGGACGCAATTTATCAAATCATAGGATTGTCACCAAAGAACAGGTAGGAAAAAGAAAATGACAAGAGAAGAATTAGAACAGATGAAGATAAAACCTGTCAGTAAAGAGAAATTAAAAGCAGGAAAGGAAAAATGGGACAGCATTGCAAAACCTTTGGATGGACTTGGGGATTTTGAAACCATGGTGACCCGTATCGGCGCAATCTTAGGCAGTACAGATTTTTCCATCGAAAAAAGGGCTGTGATTGTCATGTGTGCTGACAATGGGGTCGTAGAAGAGGGCGTCAGTCAGAGCACTAAGGAAGTGACGGCTATCGTATCTGAGAATATGGGAAAGGGAATTACTTCGGTCTGTCGTATGGCCACAGCAGTAGGGGCAGATGTCATTCCGGTAGATATAGGAGTCGATACAAAAGAACCGATTCCGGGAATCAGACAGGAGAGGATACGTTGTGGAACTTGCAATTTTAGAAAAGAGCCGGCGATGACAGAGGAAGAAGCCTTACGGGCGATTGAAACTGGAATTCGGATTGTAAAAGAATGCAAGGAAAAAGGTTATCAGCTTTTAGCTACTGGAGAGATGGGAATTGGGAATACAACGACAAGCAGTGCAGTAGCAGCAGCTCTGATTGGATGTCCGGTCACTGCAATTACCGGAAAAGGAGCAGGACTTAGCAAAGAAGGTCTGACAAAAAAATATCAGGTGATAGAGGAAGCGTTGGAACGTTATCACTTTGCACCAACGGAAACCTTACGGATTCTTGCGACAGTGGGAGGCCTTGACATTGCAGGATTGGCTGGTGTGTTTATCGGAGGCGCTTATTATGGAATTCCGGTTATTATCGATGGTGTCATCAGTTCGGTGGCGGCACTGGCAGCGGAACGTCTTGTACCGGGAACGAAAGAATATATGCTACCTTCTCATCAAAGCAAAGAGCCGGCGGCAAAACTCATTTTAGAAGAATTAGGCGTAAAACCGGTTTTAGATGCCAATCTGGCATTGGGCGAGGGAACCGGGGCGGTGCTACTGTTTCCACTATTAGATACGGTTATGGCGGTTTATCGGAATGAAACGACGTTTGCGGATATCAAAGTGGAACAGTATGAACGCTTTTTAGAACAATAGGAGTAAAGAAGATGTTTTATTTGATTCTTGGTGGAAGCGGCAGTGGAAAGTCAGCTTATGCGGAAAATTTGGTAGTACAGCTTGCAAAAGAAAAGGAACGTGTCTATCTTGCAACAATGCAGGTTTATGGCGAAGAAGGGAAAAAACGCGTAGAACGTCATCGTAAATTAAGAGAAAAGAAAGCATTTCATACGGTGGAACAGACGAGAGATTTACAGGAATTGATGGGACAATTTCAAAAAGAAGAGACGATATTGCTCGAATGTATGTCAAATCTGACAGCGAATGAAATGTTCCGGGAAAATGGAATAGAAAAGGAAGATGACGTGGTAGAAAAAGTCGTAAAAGAAGTGTTGGAACTGGAAAAACAGGTAAAACACCTTGTAGTTGTTTCTAACAATGTCTTTGAGGATGGAATCTTATATGACGAAGAAACGATGGCATATCTTAGAGCGTTAGGAAGAATCAACCGGGAGCTGACAGATAAAGCGGATGTGGTGACAGAAGTCGTGTATACAGTTCCGGTCATGTGGAAGGATAGGAGAAAGTGATGTCAGTTTTAAAATCAGCAGTAATAGCATTTGCAATGTATTCAAAAATTCCTATGCCACAATTTGAGTGGAAGGAAGAGGATATGAAATATGTCATTATTTTTTTTCCATGGGTTGGAATCATCATAGGAGCCGTTGTCTATGGATGGGCTTATCTTTGTGAGCGGTTACAGATTGGAGGAATTGCATTTTCTTTGATAGGAACTGCAATCCCGGTCGTACTTTCCGGTGGGATTCATGTGGATGGTTTTATGGATACCATGGATGCGTTTCATTCTTATCAAGAACGGGAAAAAAAGCTTGAGATTTTAAAAGATGCCCATATCGGAGCGTTTTCCGTGATACAGCTTGCCGTTTTCGGACTGTTTTATGTGGCAGCCTTTTCAGAGATTACGCAGCTGGATGTGATGTTAGGAGTGGCAGCAGGCTTTTATCTTTCGAGAATTTTAAGCGGAATCGCAGTTGTGACGTTTCGATGCGCCAAAAAGGAAGGGCTACTGTATCTTTTTTCGAGCCGTGCCCATGAAAAAATAGTAAAAGTAGCTTTATATGTACAATTGGCAGTTTGCATTGTTTTTTTATGGTATAAATTAGGACTTCTTGGCGTGATATTGACGGCTGGTTCCCTTTTGATGTTTGCCTATTACCATCATAGGGCTTACCGGGAGTTAGGTGGCATTACCGGAGATACCGCGGGGTATTTTGTGACGATGTGCGAAGGCGTGCTTGTGCTGCTGGCGGCAGGATATACAATTATTTTTTAGATTCAGAATCGAGGAAAGAGAAAGGTGATTCAGATGGAATTATATATAGGTGGTTATGCACAGGGAAAGTTGGCATATGTCTTGCGTGAAAAAAAGTTGGCAGAGGAAGCGGTCATCAATGGAGCGGAATTTGTCTGGAAAAAAGAAAAGGGACTTTCAGCAGAAAAACAGATTTTTAACGATTTTGAGAGATGGGTGCGAAAAGAAATCGAAAGGGAGAAGACAAACCAGACAGACCCCGTTGAGAATCAGGTGAAAGAATTGATAGAAGAAAATCCGGGATTGCTTGTAATTTCGGATGAAGTCGGAAATGGGATTGTTCCGTTAGAACCTTTAGAGCGGGAATATCGGGAACGATTAGGAAGAATTTTATGTTTTCTGGCAGAACGGGCAGATAGAATGGAGCGAATCTTATGTGGAGTGGGACAGAGACTAAAATAATAGAAGTTTTTTTCATACGCCACGGTGCGACAGAGGGAAATCTCTCCCACCGTTATATTGGGCGAACAGAGGAAATGTTATGCCCGAAAGGAAAAGAGACATTAAGAAGGAAGAAGAAAAAAACAGTAGATTTCCTTTTTTCAAGTCCGATGAAACGCTGCTTGGAGACAGCAGAGATTCTTTTCCCGGATCAAAAGCCATGTGTCATAGAAGAATGGCGAGAGATGGATTTCGGAGAATTTGAGGGAAAAAATTATCAGGAGTTAGATGGAAATCCTGCCTATCAGGCGTGGATTGACAGCAATGGAACGCTTCCTTTTCCGCAAGGAGAAAGCAGAGACGCCTTTGTGAAACGGACACTTTGCGGAATGAAAAAGATGATGGGGCAGATAGCGCAGAAGACAGAAAAAATTGCATGCGTGGTGCATGGAGGAACAATCATGGCGATTTTAAGTGAGGATACCGGAGAAGACTACTTTTCTTTTCAATGTAAAAATGGAGAGGGGTATCGTTGTATTTATGAGATAAAGGGAGAGCAGAGGAAATTGCTCTCTTATGAAAGGGATGAACAATAGATGTTATTGCATATGATAAGTTTTCTGGCGGGATTTTTGTTGGACTTGGTGTTCGGAGATCCTTATTGGATGCCTCATCCGATTCGTCTGATTGGAAATCTGATTGCAGCTTTAGAAAAAAAGTTGTGGAAAGAAAACGAGGAAGAAAAAAAGAAATTTCAGAAAGGCATCTGCCTTGTCATTTGCGTGTTACTATTGACGGTTTTGACAAGTGTGGCAGTTTTGTATATTGCATACAAAATTCATCTAATTGCAGGAGTTGTGATAGAAAGTATTATGACATATCAGATTCTTGCGGCAAAGTGCCTGAAAAAGGAAAGTATGAAGGTCTATGATAAATTAAAAGAAAAAGATCTTGCAGGAGCCAGAAAAGCAGTTTCAATGATTGTGGGCAGGGATACGGAGTGTCTCGATGAAACGGGTGTTGCAAAAGCAGCCATCGAAACGGTAGCGGAAAACACATCGGATGGTGTGATTGCACCGATGTTTTATTTGGCAATTGGAGGTCCGGTGCTCGGATTTTTTTATAAAGCAGTAAATACCATGGATTCTATGGTGGGATATAAAAATGAAACTTATCTTTTCTTTGGAAGAGCTGCGGCAAAGCTGGATGATGTAGTGAACTTCATTCCTGCAAGGTTGAGCGCTATTTTTATGATTTTTGCAAGTTTTTTTGCAGGCAAGGCATTTTCCGGGAAAGAGGCAATTCGTATTTTTAAGAGGGACCGCTATCAGCACGCAAGTCCGAATTCTGCGCAGACGGAAGCGGTATGTGCAGGAGCATTGGGAATTCAACTGGCAGGAAATGCCAGCTACTTTGGAAAAATAGTGGAGAAGCCCTATATCGGGGATGCAAAGCGACAGGTGGAACCAGAAGATATCCGCAGAATCAATCATCTGATGATAGTCACGGCATGGCTTTTTGAAATGGTATGCCTTGCCTTGATGGGAGCCGGATATTGCTTATTATAATCAGTCGAGTGTAAAACTTTTTTAATTTTTTTTCATGTAGTAATTTTCTTGCTTGGGACTTCCCTTTCTTTTTTGACTTGGCAGAAATGTGTAGATTTTAGAGCTTACTTTTTCCATATTTAGGATGGTGTACGTCCACCATTCGACAATCGATTCAAGTTGTCCGTCTGCAAAAACAGTTCTACATGATATTTTAGTGCTTCTAAGCGGATATGTTCATCATATTTTATTAGATGCTGCTCCCAAAACTCGCGTATTATGTCATCATAAAGTAATAGTGTATTAACGCTCAAACAGTTGTCCGCAGCATCATCTATGCTTCACATATCCGCTAAGAAGCACACAAATCCCATGAAAGGACTGATTTTGCAGACGAACAACTTGACTTGATTGTTCGAATTTTGGACGAATAGCAGCTATCGAAAAATATGGAAAAAGTAAGCTCTAAAATCCATATTTCTGTCTTGGATAAAAAGAAAGGGAAGTCCCAAGTAAGAAATATAACTATTAAAAAATAAACGAAAAGAGTTTTACACTCGGCTAATATGTAACGAAAAGAGGAGAACGACATGCAGAATGGACATGGCGGAGACATTTACCGCAACGAAGTAGAACTTGATTTTTCTGTAAATACAAATCCATATGGAATGCCACAAAGTGTCAGGGAAGCATTGCTTGAAGCGGTAGATGCGTGTGAAACATATCCTGACATTACCTGTGAGGCATTAAAGGAATCATTGAGCAGATATGATGACCTGAGGAAGGAATGGCTGCTTTGTGGGAATGGTGCATCAGAATTGTTCAATGCGATTGTGCATGCAGTTCGTCCGAAAAAAATTCTTTTGCCGGTGCCATCTTTTTCGGGATATCTTAGAGCAGCACAGGTAGAAGAGGCAGAAGTAATCCCATATCAGTTAAAGGAAAAGGATGATTTTCGGCTGACGGAGGAAGCTTTAGAAGAACTGACGGCGGAAATTGATTTGTTATTCCTTGCAAATCCAAATAATCCGGTGGGAACATCTATTTCGGTTGTACTTTTAGAACAAATTGTGGAGAAGTGTCAAAAAAATAAAACGATAGTTGTAATTGATGAATGTTTTTTCCCATTCATGCAGCAGGAGAGTCCATGCAAAGAAGTCTTTTTGGCAAGATATCCGAATGTGATAGTTGTCAGAGCGTTTACCAAAACGTATGCCATTCCGGGAGTTCGGCTTGGATACCTGGCTGTATCAGATGTTATACTCTTAGAAAAAATCGAAAAGAATTTGTCGGAATGGAATTTATCTTCCTTTGCACAGGCGGCAGGAAGAGCAGCTGCAAAGGAAAAAGAATATTTAACCGAAACAGGAAAAAAAATCGAGGAACAGAGAAAATGGTTGCAAGAAGAGTTGGAGAAAATCGGAATTTGTGTTTTCCCATCCGAGGCAAATTTTTTGCTATTAAAGACAGAAGAACCGCTATACGAAGCATTGTTAGAAAAAAAGATATTAATTCGGGATTGCAGTAATTATCAGGGATTACAAAAAGGTTTTTATCGGATTGCAGTAAAAAGAGAAGAAGAAAATAAAAGATTGTTAGAAGAGATTAGAAAAATGCAAAGAAAAAAACGGAGGGTGCAGAATGGAACAACTTGAATATGTACTTCCCCACGAGATAGAAAAAAGGAGTTTTGCAATCCTTTCAGAAGAATTAGAGCGAATGGGGAAAAAAATTCCAAAAGAGCAGGAAATGGTGGTAAAACGCGTGATTCATACGAGTGCAGATTTTGAGTATGCAGATACCATGACGTTTTCAAAGGATGCGGTTGCAATTGCAAAAGAGTTGCTTTCTAACGGGGCAGATATTGTAACAGATACGAACATGGCGCTTGCCGGAATCAATAAATCAGTGTTGGCAAAGTTTGGTGGAACAGCACATTGTTTTATGGCGGAGGAAGAAGTAGCACGTATTGCAAAAGAACGGCAGACGACTCGAGCATCCGTTAGTATGGAATTTGCATCTCGCTTAAAAAAACCGGTAATTTTTGTAGTTGGAAATGCGCCGACAGCCTTAATTCAGCTGTATGAAATGATGGAGCAGAAAATTTATACACCTGCTTTTATAATTGGAGTTCCGGTGGGATTTGTGAATGTAGTGGCAGCAAAGGAACTGATTTTAAAAACGCAGGTACCATGTATTATCAATCGTGGCAGAAAAGGTGGTAGTAATGTAGCAGCTGCCATATGTAATGCACTTCTTTATGAATTGCGGGATGAGAAAGAGGAATAAGTAGAATGCGTTATGGTTTTACAACAGGAAGCTGTGCGGCAGCCGCGGCTAAGGCAGCTGCTTATATGCTTTTGACGGGAAAAAGAAAAGAAGAGATTACAATTGACACACCAAAGGGAATCCCTTTTCAGGCAAAAGTAGAAGAGATTAAGCGGGAAGAAAAAAAGGTAAGCTGTGCAGTACAAAAAGATGGCGGGGATGACCCGGATGTAACAAGTGGTGCCTATGTATACGCAGAGGTTTCTTTGGAAGCAGAAGGAAGAGAAATCCGGATTGATGGTGGAGTCGGGGTCGGTAGGGTCACAAAACCAGGATTAGACCAGCCGGTAGGAAATGCAGCGATTAATCATGTCCCGAGGGAAATGATTGAAAAAGAAGTCCGGGAAATCTGTGAACTTGCAGATTATAAAGGCGGACTTTTTGTAGAAATTTCCATTCCAAAAGGAGTGGAATTAGCGGCACAGACCTTTAATCCGAGACTTGGAATCGTAGGCGGAATATCGGTACTCGGGACGACAGGAATTGTGGAGCCGATGAGTACAAAAGCATTGCTTGATACGATAAAAGTAGAATTGAAAGTCAAACAGGCGGCAGGCTATGCAGCGATTGCAATATCTCCGGGAAATTACGGACTCGACTTTATGAAAAAGGCTTATCATTATGATTTAGATTCCAGTGTAAAATGCAGCAATTTTATAGGAGATACCTTGGAAATGATTGCAGAACTTGGATTTAAAGAGGTCTTGCTTTTAGGTCATATCGGAAAGCTTGTAAAAGTTGCAGGAGGAATTTTAAATACCCACTCCAAAGAGGGAGACTGCAGAATGGAATTACTGGCAGCCGCAGCTATAAAAAGCGGAATGGAAACTGCAGTATTGCAGGAAATCTTAAAGGCAGTTACTACCGAAGAGGCAATTCATATCATCGACGCAGAAGGAAAAAAAGAGGAAGTAATGTCTCATATCATGGAACAAATTATGTTCTATTTGCAGAAAAAAGTGGCAGGACGTTTTCGGATTGAGTGCATTGTGTATTCCAACGAATTTGGAGAATTAGGAAAAAGCAGTGGAGCCGAAGAACTTCTAAAGCGGCTACCGGCAGAGACAAGAGCATGATAAGGAATATTTTTAAACTTTAATTACACATTAATTGGTGATTGTGAAACTCTTTTCTATCAATAT
>JBJELY010000150.1:0-1532 GCA_051879395.1 Roseburia sp.
ACCACGTTGCAGGGCTTTCATAACCGAATAGGGGTTGTAGATGGATTTGACATTGCCCATTTTATATCCATCATACCACATCTTCAGATTGTCCATGGATACATTATAACGTTTGGTCAACATCTGAACCTCATCTGGAGTAAAGCCAAAGCAGGATGCCATAAAGGCAGGGTCTATCACCGAGTATTCATTGAAGTTGTTCAATGCCGATTCAGTGTTGTATCTCTTGATGGGCAATATGCCTGTGAGGTATGCACCTGCAAAAACTATGTTCGAATTGGCCCCCTTGAACAAGCGGAGAAGCAAATCGACGTATGACGTGGTGATGTAATCGTCGGTACCCATTTCACGCAGTATGGCATCCCACTCGTCGATTATCACTACGAAACGCTCACCCGTGCTATCGCTGATGCGGAAGAGAATTTCTATCAGGTCATCATCTTCTTGTCTGGTTATCTGAGGGAATTCTGACAAAACATCATTAATAATTTTGTTCTGTATTATCTTCACTATATCCTTCTCGTTCCTGAATCTCGTAGTGAAGTCGGTCATGTCGATGCATATCACATAATATTTGTTGAGATAGGTCTCGAATGTACTGTCCTGTTCCGTTTTCAATCCATGAAACAATTCGCGCGAGTCGCATGACTTGTCGTAATAGGCACATAGCATCTTAGCCGCCATCGACTTGCCAAATCGTCGGCTGCGGGTCACGCAGCTATAGCGGTTTTCTGAGTTGAGCGTAGCGTTGACAATCGGTATCAGCGACGACTTGTCAACATACTCGTGAGCGACGATGTCGCGGAACTCTCTGTTGCCTCTGTTTATGTATATTCCCATAGTTTTCAAGTTCTATGCAGGAGAGATATGCCTGCAATACGCTGCAAAGATAATACAAAATAATGAATTAGCGAAGGAAAAGAAGAAAAAGTATCTAAAAAACATTCTCCCAACTGACTCCTATATATATTTATCCCAAATTCTCTTGCAAAGATAAGCATATAATCTGATAAACGCAACGCTTTCACGTTGTTTTTCAAAAACAATGCAATTCCCTTTCAAAATAGGTATGTAACTGTTTACGGTTGCGCTTGCATTGTATTCATTCCCTTTTAGGCAAAGGATTTCAGAATGTTTTTTATCTTTCCAAGAAAAGAACAGCTTACTCAACTTTCGCAAGCATTTTGAACCACAGAGTTTAAGAGTATTGTTATTATTAAAGAGATTGAATGCCAAGGCATCAAAATCTTTTTAACTCTTTATCTCTGTGGTTAAAATAAAACCTTTATACAAAGAGAATTTCCACTTGCGAAACTTAAACAATGAATATATCTTGCGTACAAAAGCTTCGGACGGAGATACAAAGCCTTTGAATCTCCGTCCAAAGCTTTCGGACGGACGTACAAAGCCTTTTGCGAACGTAACGATAGCTTATCGGGATTATTAGTCAAGTTAACTTCAGATGGTATCTCAACAGCTGTTCAGACAGTTCCTCGTCAGCTGTTCACTCATCCCCACAACAGCTGTTCACT
>JBJELY010000151.1:0-5589 GCA_051879395.1 Roseburia sp.
GTCAAAATCTCCCGCTGTTTTTTCATGGAAACATGGGTGTAAATCTGTGTTGTTGCGATGGAACTATGCCCGAGAATCTGCTGGATATATCGAATGTCAACATTTTCTTCCATCAAGAGAGTAGCAAAGGAGTGCCGGAACATATGCGGCGTGATATGTATGGGCGAATTAACGTGGATTGCGTACCGGTTAATCATGCTACGGACGGACTGATCGGTTAACCGCTTACCGTTGCGGTTTAGAAAAAATGCTTGTGTGGACTTCACCGCAATCTGGTATTTTTGCAAAACATCCAGTACTGTGGGATGGCCAATTTGAATTATGCGCTCCTTTGCCCCTTTACCCCAAATCCTAATGGTGCCCTCAATTAGATCCACATCTTCGACATTAAGACCACACAACTCTGATACACGTATTCCCGTGGAAAAAAGCAGTTCCATAACAGTGGCGTTCCGCAGTGCCAGGTTTTTGCTGGTTGGTGTTACCGCATGCCGCAAATCGGCATACGCTGCGGAAAGCATTTGTGCGATGACTCGCTGGGGAATGGTTCGCGGTAGTTGGAGCGGCGTTTGCATGGAAAGCCGCAGCTTGCTAAAAGGATTGTACTTTATCAACTCCTCGTGCTCCAAATAAGTATAGAACGCGCGAATGGAAGCGGTTTTCCGCTTGACGCTTCGGGGTTTTAGGGTACGATTCATTGTAATTATGTAGCTTGTGATTACCTCCCGTTCATCTTTTGCCTGCTGCCCGTCCAAAAACGCTGCAAACTGTGTCAAATCGATCCGATAGGCCTTGATTGTCTTTTCGTTCAAGCGCCGCTGCTTTTGACAGACGAATAGGTATTGCGAGATTAAGTCCGATACATTTTTCATTTGGCAGTCTCCTTTGCTAGATAGATTACGGTATATACCGCACCTTTTATTATCAAAGCAGACTCTTTTTTTGACAAATTAAACTACCTCACTTTTTCGAGTTTTATCGAAAAGCGGGGATTGCTTTTTCCGAAGATCCCTGAAGCTACATGGGCTTCTAACTCATATTGTTATGTTAAGGTATGAATGTAAAGAAGATGGTGACTTAAATCACTTGAATTTTTACAAGAAGCCCTTTTGGCATTTTAGGTGCTGTGACTTAGCTTCTTGAATGCTTTGAGTGAATTGATATTGATCCCGTATCCAGTGCATAACTCCTTTATTGATTCTCCCTAGGGCATATGGTTGATAATAGCTATTTCCTTTTCACTTATGTAGGTTATATCTACAACTCTTTTCATGCAATATTAGTGCATCACATAAATAAGGGTAAAGTCTGAGGATTTGATAAATAATTGCGCACAAAGGTAAAAGTGGTATAATCTAAATGCGGTGGTTTATCGCACATAAAGGATATTTGCCGCACAGGGGTTCCAGTGCGGTGTTTGTTTAAACCTATTGGTTTGAGGGAGGAATCCACAGTGAGACTTGCAAAAATAAAGCTGTCTAATTACCGTTGCTTCGGATCTGAGACACAGACCATTACAATTGATGATCTGACTACATTTATTGGAAATAATAGTGCAGGAAAGACAGCCGCGTTATCTGCATTAAACTGTATGTTTTCAGAAAACAGTAGTGATCGTCTTTTGCATAGAAGTGATTTTCATCTCCCCAAGGATACGGCACCTGACGCTATGGAAAAGCAGTCGTTGTATATAGAGACGGTGTTTGAATTCGATGAACTGAAGTCTGAAGAACAGGGTGGTGGATATTCCGTTCCGCAATTTTTTCAACACTTGGTTGTTGATGGTCCAGGAGAAATCCCTTATCTTCGTATCCGTATGGACGCAACATGGGAAAAGAGCAATACGGTTGAAGGTTCCATTGATAGCCAAATTAGGTATATCACTTGTCCCGAAGCTGTGGATATCCAAGAAGATAACTGCATACCGGCTCACCGTCGTGATTTGGATAGGATTCGGGTGGTATATATTCCAGCAGTCCGTGACCCTTCGAAACAGTTAAAGAATGCTTCTGGTACGATGATGTACCAGATCATGAGTAGTATTAATTGGAGCGATACAACCAAAGAAAATGTAAAGGCCAAAATAAAAGAATTAAATGCTCAGTTTGAAGCAGAAAAGGGCGTCTCTATGTTTGGAGGTTCCATTGCGAAGCAGTGGAAAGAATACGACTCAGACGATAGATATTCTTCAGCAAGTTTGAGGTTCAGTAGCACAGATATTGAAACATCAATTAAAAAAACAGAAGTTGTATTTGAACCAACAGTTACTGGAAAAGAATATACAATTGATCAAATGGGTGATGGTCTAAGGTCACTTTTCTACATTTCGTTGGTCGATAGTATTTTGGATGTGGAAGAGCAAATGCAGCAAGAAATTGAAACTGATCCTGATCATACGTCCTTTAGCCGCAAGCCGCCACTTTTGACCATAGTAGCTTTGGAGGAGCCAGAGAATCATATTGCGCCACATCTACTTGGCAAACTTGTTGGAAACCTCCAAAACATTGCAAAAAAGCGTAATGCGCAAGCCATAATTACATCCCACTCTCCTGCAATTGTCAAAAGAGTTAGTCCGGAAAACCTTCGATATTTCAGGCTTTCTACGAGCGATGCTGTGTCAAAAGTCCGTAGCATTACTTTGCCAGACAGAGAAAAAACAGAAGATCAATACAAATATATTAAAGAAGCAGTAAAGGCGTATCCAGAATTATATTTCGCAAAGTTAGTGATACTGGGCGAGGGTGACAGCGAAGAGATTATTCTTCCTAAGTTCTGGGAAGCAACCAATGGGAACACAGATATTAGTGGTATTTCGGTTGTACCTTTAGGAGGACGCCATGTAAATCATTTCTGGCGCCTTCTTAATGATTTACAAATACCCAACATAACACTTCTTGATCTTGACAGGGAGAGAGAAGGCGGTGGTTGGGGCCGTATAAAGTATGCGCTTACACAGTTGCTTCAAAACGGAACTTCACGAGAGCAATTACTTAGTACTGATAGAGGGATCATGTCGGACGAAGAACTTGATAAAATGTCCAAATGGGACAATTCAGACACAGAAAAAATGCAGTGTTGGCTGGATCACCTAGAACAATATCATGTGTTTTTTTCCGCACCGTTGGATATTGACTTTTTAATGCTGGAGAGCCTTGGCGATATGTATAAAAAAACCTTGGGCGAAAAGGAAGGTCCAAGGATTTGTATCGAAAAAGAAAACAGAGAAGAATTCGAACAGGTTTATATCCGTAATATTGAAACTCAAAAGCTGAGTTATCCAGAGTATGATAAGCGTATAAAAAAAGATGTAGGGCTTACATTAAAGGAACACGGTGGTAATGGAGCAACCTACACCGAAGATCAGCAAAAACTCATGGTTTGGTATAATTACTTCTTCTTGAACAGAGGCAAACCATCCACACACATTGCTGCTTTATCAATGATGGGAATAGAGGAACTGAAAGAATCCATACCTCCTGTGCTTAGGCGATTAATTGCGTTGGCCGAAAGGATACTTAAGGGTGATGCCTAATGAGAATAATCCCCCCAGACAAATGGGAGCCCTGTGACAACATAATACTTGAAGAAGGCGCAGAACATGCAGTTCGTAGTGATTCGCATGTGCTTGTAATTGCTGGCCCCGGCGCAGGTAAAACTGAGCTATTGGCACAAAAAGCTGCTTTTTTACTTCAAACGAATCGATGTAAAGACCCACAAAAAATACTGGCAATTAGCTTCAAAACAGATGCTGCACAAAATCTAAAAGAGCGAGTAGAGAAACGCTGTGGATCGGAAGCGAAATATAGGTTTGTATCAATGACCTATGATGCTTTCGCAAAGAGTCTACTTGATCATTTCCTATATGCTCTGCCAGTAGAGTTGCGACCACAACCCGATTACCTGATCAACGATGATGCTGTAATTGATGCAGCATTCAAAAAAATTGGGTATAACAACCCAAATGGATTAAATCAACGCAGATTAAAAAATTATTATTATTCTGCTTTGGCTGCTGCTTCTTTTCCAATATCTAACAGAGACGCTGCTGAGAAGGCATGGCCATTGCTTCTAAAAGGCTTCGACGACTGTAAATCTACATTGACGTTTAAGATGATCACTATGCTGGCAGATTATATTGTTAGGACTAATCCACGAATAAAACGGGCCCTACAGCTAACGTATTCATATATATTTTTGGATGAATTCCAAGATACTACCGGCATGCAATATGCGTTTGTTAAACAATGCTTCTTTGGGTCCAATTCAAAAATAACGGCAGTCGGTGATAACAAGCAACGGATAATGCTGTGGGCGGGTGCGCTAAAAGGAATTTTTAATTCTTTTTATAGCGAGTTTAGTCCAGAGCCTGTACGCCTTGTGATGAATCATCGTTCAGCCCCGCGACTCGTTGCACTACAGAAGGAAATGTATGCATCCCTTAAAGAGCCATCAACTAGAGTTATTACATCCGAAAAATGGAATCCAACGGATGGAGATATTTCTCTTGTTGTAGCAGACAACGAAGCATTAGAGGCACAATTAATAGCCGAAGACATTGTGCGTAAGATCAAAGATGGAAGCGAACCATGTGATATATGTATTCTATGTAAACAGCTTCCAGCAAACTATGCTTCTGCAATCATTTCAGCACTAGGAGCCCATGGGGTGCGTGCGCGGATTGAAACTGAATATCAGGAGCTTATAAAGGAGCCTATTATCGATTTGCTTCTCAAAATTATGCTATGTTCATTGAACAGAAAGCAACCTCGTGATTGGGAGTTTATCGAGGATTCCCTTATAGATATGTGGTGTGTTGGTACAGCGCAAGAGACCAATGTATATGATCAGATGCAAAGTAAACTATTTGATAAGTCAGATGAGTTGAAAATACAGATGACCAAAAATTGTAGTAGGGAAAACTTGTGTAATGTATTAAATGGTATAATGGAATTCTTAGATGTTTCTAAGATTAAAGCGAAGTTCCCGGCGTACAGGCAAGGAAATTATTTGGAGGAGCTAATTGCAAAATTTGAGAACCTATTCTGGGAGGATTTAAATGCGGCAAATTGTGACTGGCAATTAGCAACTGAAAATTTCCGGGGTTTCCATTCCGTCCCGATAATGACAATCCATAAAAGTAAAGGGTTAGAATATTCTTCGGTTTACTTTGTTGGATTGGAGGACTCTGCTTTTTGGAACTTTCGTCATCAACCAGAAGAAGATAGATGTGCTTTTTTTGTAGCGCTGTCTCGTGCAAAAAAAGCAATAACTTTTACATACTGCAAACGAAGAACAACTTTTCCAAAACCTGTTCAAAGGCACGATGAGATCAACGAATTTTTTGACTTACTACAACGACCGGGAATGGCGGAGATAATAGAAGTCTTAGAGGCACCTGGGGGTTAATTTATTATATGGGATACTATTGTGCTTCTTAGGTGTGGCTTCTAAGGTAGATAAATCTTTTCAGGACGAACAAGATATAATGCATGAAAAAGTTGATGCCGCAGGCTAAAAGCCTACGGCATCAACTTTTTCATGGCAGTCCTAATTTTTTACAAGCAAAACAAAAGATGCAACCAACGCTTT
>JBJELY010000152.1:0-2222 GCA_051879395.1 Roseburia sp.
AAGTGGAAAAAGCGGTAATTCCAGGATTTTATGGAGCATTAGAAGATGGTACTGTAAAAACATTTTCCAGAGGTGGTTCCGATATTACAGGTTCTATCGTAGCAAAGGCTGTTCATGCAGCTGTATATGAGAACTGGACAGACGTATCAGGATTTTTGATTGCAGATCCTAGAATAATTAAAAATCCGGAACCAATTAAAACAATTACGTATCGTGAACTTCGCGAGTTATCCTACATGGGAGCAAGCGTACTTCATGAAGATGCTGTATTCCCGGTAAGAAAATCTGGTATTCCAATCAATATTCGTAATACAAATGCGCCGGAAGATGAAGGTACCTGGATTGTGGAAAGTACCTGTCAGGCAGCACCTTATACCATTACTGGTATTGCTGGTAAAAAAGGTTTTGTTTCTGTAAATATCGATAAGGATATGATGAATGCAGAGGTAGGATTTGGAAGAAAAGTATTACAGGCGTTTGAAGAAAATGGAATTTCGTTTGAACATATGCCATCTGGTATCGATACAATGACAGTATTCGTTCATCAGGCAGAGTTTGAAGGAAAAGAGCAGCAGGTTATTTCTTCTATCCATCGTCTGGCAAAACCGGATACGATTGATTTGGAAGCAGATTTGGCATTGATTGCAGTTGTTGGTCGTGGTATGCGTTCTACAAGAGGAACTGCAGGTAGAATTTTCTCTGCGTTAGCCCATGCTAACATTAATGTAAAAATGATTGATCAGGGATCTTCTGAGTTGAACATTATTATTGGTGTCAGCAATGCAGATTTTGAAAATGCAATAAAAGCAATTTACGATATTTTTGTAGTAACACAGTTATAAAATGAAAAATGTCCCGGGTATTTTTGGAATATTCGGGACATTTTTTAAATGCAAAACAAAGGAAGCAGGAATGGGATGAAACAGGAAAAACATAGCCGCAATGGATTATTCAAAAATAGAATCATAGTAGGAATTCTAGTAGCAGGAACAGTTTTAAGTCTGTTGATGACGATTCTTTCGTTTTCGGTTGCCTGTATCTGGGGTGGTGATGAGGCAGTAGGCCTTGTTCACATGACAGAGCTTGTATTTGCAGCAGTTTGCCAGGAGGATGTGGAAGTAGTAGGGGAAACACTTTTGGCAGAGGAGCAGGATAACATCGGTGAGACTGGAAAAACGGACCAGGAAGGCTTCGAAGAAAAGGAAGATGGGCAGAAGAATACGGATGAAAGAGTAGAGGAGCCGGAGGCATCAGAAATTGTTTTAGAAGAAACGGAAGAAGAACGCGAGGCAAGAGAATTGGAAGAGCGAATTGCAAAAGCAGATTATCCGTTTTATATCAAAGTAAACCGCCAGCAATGTTGCATTACAGTTTATGCTGTAGATGAAGAAGGAAGCTATACGATTCCTTATAAAGCAATGATTTGCTCTACCGGGCTTTATAATAGAACCCCTGCCGGAACATTTCAGATATCTGATAAATATGTCTGGCGTGATTTAAACGGTGGCGTGTGTGGACAATATGCTTCACGTGTGTACCGTGGTGTTTTGTTTCATTCTGTTCCGTATTATTCCCATTCAAAAAATGCTTTGTGCAGTAGTAAATATAATAAATTGGGAGAACAGGCATCAGCGGGCTGCATTCGCTTAACGGTAGCTGATGCAAAATGGATTTATGATAACTGTCCTTCGGGAACAACGGTAGAGATTTATGATGATGAAGATCCGGGACCGTTGGGAAAACCGGAAGCAATTAAGATTGATTTGGAAAGCCCAAATAAAGGCTGGGATCCGACAGATCCGGATGAGGCGAATCCGTGGAACGAAGAATTAGAAATAGAAACAGAGGAAACAGCAGATTTCACATAAGATTCACAAACACATCAAATAAAAGACATATGGGAACCGTAAGATAAATCCTGCAAATAATCGTTCACAAAAAAGTGTACAGAAGGGTAGGATGAAAAATGAAACAAAAAAGATTGGTAGTGTTCCTATGTTGTATGATGCTAGGAATGAGTGCGGTAGCAGCAGGATGTTCTGAGGCAACAACAGAAGAAACAACAACAGCGGATAACTCATCAGATGATGTAGAGGAAGCGACAGAGGAAACAACAGATAAAAAACAAGACAATGCGGATAGAATTATGGGTGAAATTACAGCAATTGAAGGGGATACCATTACCATTGCAATAGCTGAGATGCCGGAAGCGCCAAGCGGAG
>JBJELY010000152.1:2322-23817 GCA_051879395.1 Roseburia sp.
ACAGCACTGAGATGCCGGAAGCACCAAGCGGAGACAGTACCGAGATGCCGGAAGCGCCAAGCGGAGACAGCACTGAGATGCCGGAAGCACCAAGCGGAGACAGTACCGAGATGCCGGAAGCACCAAGTGGAGATAGTGATGAGAAGCCTCAGGGAGGTGCAGGCGAGATGGAATGGAATCTAACGGGAGAAGAGCAGACAATTACAGTAGATGATGCTGTTACTATCACGGTAGATGGAGAAACAGCAACTATTGATGATCTCGCAGTAGGAGATATGATTACTGTAACAATGGATGGAGATAACGTAGTATCAATTAGCGTTGGAATGGGACAACAGGGCGGCGAAATGCCAGATGGTCAGGGAAAGCCGGAAGATAAGGAAAAACCTGACGGACAGGAAGCTGAGGCAACAGAAGCAACAGAATAGCTAGTTTGAAAAATAATTTTGATGAAATATGAGAAAGGCGACATCATTTTTATTCTGAAATGATGTCGCCTTTTAAACTTCATTGTCCATGGGACTGTACCTCTTTCTTCTTTTTTCGAAATCGAATTTTTTGGTTTACCTATTTTTTTATAGGATTTTTTGGACTTCTTCGTATTCTTTTTATTTCTGATTTTGTTTTCCAACTGATTGATGAAAAGGATACATATTCGATTAAAATATTTGCTGTATCTCATTTCTATTTCTGATTTCAGAATAATCAGGGTCTCTTTCTTCTATAAAAGAAAAACGAATGCAATTAAGTTTTTGGTGGTCTGTACCTCCTTTTCTTATTTTTAATAATTCAAGTTAGTGAAATATTTCTGGTGGACTCTCCTCCAATCTTTTGGATTTCTTCTTTTTTTTTTGAAATCCTTTTGTATTTCCGATTTCGTTTTTGTTAATTGAATTATAACGCGGGTAAAATAGTTTGTCAACAAGTATTTTGAAAATTTTTAAAAAAAGTAAAAATAAATTGAAAAATGCGCATATTGAACAAAATATTCAGAAAATTAAAATGATTCAAACAATAACCCAAAGTATTCTAGCACCTTATGTACCGCTACGAGCGACAAGTAGCGAGAGCGTGCCTGCGTTGTTTTATGATAGCCGCCCATCCTTCATAAATTTCCCTTAGCGCTTTGCAATTATCAAATTTAGACACAATAGTGTCAAAGAAAGCAGTGTTTTCATATAATACATGGAAGGGAGCGTTATGAAAGAAAATTGCGATTACGGAAAGGGCATGGTTTTAGAATGAACGGACAAACGGTTCTTTTTATCAGTGATATGCGGCAGGTGTATCTGGCAGATATTTTAAATAAAAAAGGGCATACGGTCAGATGTCTTGATATTAGAGATAGCAGGCTTTTGAAAGAACAGATTTTGAAATTACAGGATTTTTTGCCGGAAGCAGAAATGCTGATTCTTCCAATACCAGTCACAAAACTGACAGAACAGGAGCTCTTTATGGATGTGCTCAATAAAAAGATCAGAAATGAAACGCTGGTCTTGGGAGGATGCTTCCCGGAAACATTTACAGAATGGATGGAACAACGTGGAATTTCTTATCTGGATTTTATGGAAGACGAAACAGTAGTGGAAGAAAATTCAGTTGCTACAGCAGAGGGCGCCATAGCGGATGTAATTCTGCACAGTCCTTATAATATCAGGGAATCTAAAATTATCGTATCCGGTTATGGAAAGTGCGGAAAAGCAATTGCAGAACGCCTTCAGGCATTAGGAGCCAGGGTAACAATTCTTGCAAGAAAAAGAGAAAGCCGGAAAGCTGCAAAAAGTAAAGGATTTTATGCCGCAGATTTTGCATTTGGGCCGGAAGAAGCTATGGGAGCGAATGTGTTGATTAACACTGTGCCGGCACCGGTCATTACAGAGCTGATCATTCGAGAGTTACCAAAGGATGCCTATCTCCTCGATATAGCATCGAAACCGGGCGGCATTGATTTTCAAAGTGCAAAAGAGCATGGAATTCAGGCAGAACTTCTTTTAGGAATTCCGGGCAGGTATGCACCAATGGAAAGTGCCTATATTCTGGCAAGGGCAATCGAAAGATTTTCGCTCCGGAAAAGCAATGTGAAATAGAATTGCAGGTAAGAAAGGCATGGGATCAAAATGGATTTTTCAAAGTTAACAATCGGGCTGGGAATTACCGGTTCTTTTTGTACATTTGCGAAAACAAGACGTGAGGTACAAAAGCTAAAAGATATGGGAGCAAACGTGATTCCCATTTTTTCGTTTAATGCACAAAGTTGCGATACCAGATTTGGAAGTGCAAGAGATTTTGTGGAAGGAATCTGCGATATTACAGAAAATGAGGGGATAAAAACCATTTGTGCAGCAGAACCAATCGGACCGCACAATTTTTTAGATATTATGGTAATCGCGCCGTGTACCGGAAACTCGGCAGCAAAGCTTTGCAATGGAATTACGGATACACCGGTACTGATGGCAGCAAAAGCCCATATGAGAAATGGAAAACCACTTGTCATTGCAATATCGACCAATGATGCACTGGCGGTAAATTTTAAAAATATCGGTATGTTAATGAACATGAAACAGATTTATTTTGTTCCATTTGGGCAGGACAATACGAAAAGTAAACCAAATTCCATGATTGCAAAAATGGAATTATTGCCGGAGACGATTGAAATGGCATTGAATGGAAAACAGATCCAGCCGATTTTGCAATCACCGGAATCATAGTAAAGAAGAGGTGTCAGGGAGAATGCCCCGGCACCTCTTTTTTATATGGAAAACTATTGTTTTATCTTGATTTGATATTTTTGCATCCATTCGTTAATTTGAATGTAATATGCCATAAGCTGTGGCCCCGCCATAAGCTGACCATACCATGGAGTACCGTAGTCTTTCGGATTTTGGCAGAAAGACAGCACTTTCTTTGGCTCAACGAATTCTAAAAGAGGACTGTTAGAGTCAGAGAGAATCGTGCGAAGTCGGGCAGAAAGCAGCGCTTCGTAACCAGGGTCATAAGTTTTTGGATAAGGACTCTTTTTCCGGCGGCAAACAGATTCCGGAAGAAGATCAGAAAAGGCCTCACGAAGGAGGTGTTTTACTTCTCCGTTTTTAGCTTTGAATTCATAAGGTACTGTAAAAAGATACCGGGCAATACGAAGGTCTGCAAACGGAACTCTGGCGTCAAGACCTGTCTGTGCTGCGGCACGATCCATGCGGTCTAACAGAGTCTGCATGAACCAGCGGACGGTCAGAAAATAAGTTTTCTGGTGAAGTACCATTTCTTCTGAAAGTTCGTCATCCGGAAGAAATTCGCTACAAGAAGTCTGATAGGCATGTTCAATATAAGCAGGAATATCTAGTTTTTTTATTAAATCATCTTTTAACAAAAGAAGACGAGGTGAGATATCCTTGGTCCACGGGAAGGTATTGGAACGGTAGAACTCTTCCTTGTGGTACCATGGGTAACCACAGAATAATTCATCCGCACATTCGCCGGTCAGGACAATTTTGCATTTAGGTGCAGTCAGATGGCAGAAATAGAGCAGAGAAGCATCAATATCTGCCATACAAGGCAGGTCATGCGCTGCAACGGAAGCAGATAGAAAACTAAGCTGATGCTGGCTGTCACATTCAAAAGAAGTATGGTTGGTGTTAAGGTATTCCACCATTTCTTTGACATAAGGTGCATCTAAGGAAGGCTGGAAACTATTTGCCTTGAAATACTGGGGACTGTCCTTAAAATCAAAAGAAAATGTGGAGAGACTTCCGGCAGGAACTTCTTTTGCGCAGAGCGCGGTGACGACGGAAGAATCAAGTCCACCAGAAAGGAAACATCCAAGTGGAGCATCTCCTGACATTTGTCGTTTAACAGAATCGGTTACCAGTTCTTTGGTGTGGGCAAGGACATCTTCATAGGAATCTTTGCATGGGGCAGAGGAAAAACGAAAATAGCATTCGTCAAACAGGCGTTGCTGACCATAGGAAAGAAAATGTCCCGGTTTTACCTCGTATAGATTTGAAAAAACGCCGCATCCGGGTGTTTTTGCAGGCCCCAGTGAAAAAATCTCGTTCAGACCTTCTAAAGAAACTTCAGGAGAAATACCCGGAAAAGCGAGAAGAGCCTTTAGTTCTGAAGCAAACACCAGTGTTTTATCTAAAAAAGAATAAAATAAAGGTTTAATGCCAAGGGGATCGCGGAAAAGGAAAAATTGATTTTTTCCTTCATCGAGTAAATACATGGCGAACCCACCGTTTAATTTTTGGACAAAAGAAGGCCCATAATGCAGATAGGCACAGAGTAAAAGTTCGGCCTCGGACAGCCCTTGGGTATTGACACCGTCTGCCTGCATTTCATTTGCTAATTCGTTTAGATTCCAGATGGCTCCATCATAAGCAATCGTATAGAAAGCGTTTCTGAATTTTTTGGTAGCAGGAAGTGGTTCATAGTAAAAATCTTCTTTGGGATTGGTAGTTTGCCCACTGGATAAATAATTATGGTTCAGACAAGCGTGGGTGGAAAAATAGAAGTGCTGTTCATCCGGTCCACGATGTAATAGAGTGTGGGAAAGACGTTTCATTTTTTGCTCACAGGAGCTTTTTTCATTGGAATAATCATAAAATGGATGAAAAAAACCGGCAATACTGCTCATAGATTCTCCAAAAAAATACTCTTTGTTAGTCTATGCCATTTTGCCGGAAAGTTTCATAGTCTTTTAAAAAATATAGAACTATAATTGTAAAACAAATTAAGCTTGTAAAGATGCTTCATATGCTTCTTTGCAGGCATGCGCAAGCTGGTCTCCACAGGAAGTAGGACGTCCGTTACAGGAGATACCGCCAATTTTTTCTACGACCTGTTCTACAGTCAGTCCCTCGACTAATTTAGGGATTGCCTGAAGATTGCCATTGCATCCGCCAGTAAATTTTACATTATGAACAATATTTCCTTCTAACTCTAATTCAATTTTAGTAGAGCAGGTTCCTTTTGTTTTATAAGTATACGAAAAAGCCATAATCTCAATCCTTTCTAATATTGTACGATTCATAGGCGATTGCGAAACTCTTTTTCTCTTTTCGCAATCGCCTATTGTATGATTCACGTATTCCTAATTATAGCGAGGGCTTTTTCGATATGCAACTTATTTCATAAAAAATTTACAAATCGTTAATTGAATAGCGTATTGTAGTAGAGGAAAAAAAGTGGTACAATACCAATATTGTGCGAGGTTTACCAGATAGTAGAAGGACACAAGAGGGGCTCGCAAAGAGAACGTAGTAGAAAGAATAGGAGTTTTTATGAGCGCAATTACAAAAATCTTCGGAACCCATAGCGAAAGGGAATTAAAAAGAATTAAGCCAATCGTAGACAAGGTAGAGTCTTATCGTGATGCGATGCAGAAGCTTTCCGATGAAGAATTAAAAGCAAAAACAAAAGAATATAAAGACAGACTGGAAAAAGGTGAGACATTAGATGACCTTTTGCCGGAAGCATATGCGACAGTACGTGAAGCTGCAAAGCGTGTACTCGGTATGGAACATTATCGAGTTCAGATTATCGGTGGTGTTATTTTACATCAGGGTCGTATTGCAGAAATGAGAACAGGTGAAGGTAAGACATTGGTTTCTACATTGCCTGCATATTTAAATGCATTGGAAGGAAAGGGCGTTTGTATCGTAACGGTCAATGATTACCTTGCAAAACGAGATTCCGAATGGATGGGACAGGTTCATGAATTTTTAGGATTAAAAGTTGGCGTAGTTTTAAACTCCATGAATAGTGAAGAACGTCGTGAAGCTTATAATTGTGACATCACTTATGTAACGAATAATGAACTTGGATTTGACTACTTAAGAGATAACATGGTGATTTACAAAGAACGTCTGGTACAGCGCGGTCTTCATTATGCAATTATCGATGAGGTCGACTCTGTATTAATTGATGAGGCAAGAACACCGCTTATCATTTCAGGACAGAGTGGAAAGTCGACAAGATTATATGAAGCCTGTGATATTCTTGCACGTCAGTTACAGCGAGGCGAAGATGTGCCGGAATATTCTAAAATGGATGCTATCATGGGATTAGAGCAGGAAGAAACAGGTGATTTCGTTGTAAACGAAAAGGATAAGGTTGTTTCTTTAACTCAGGAAGGTGTGAAAAAAGTTGAGCAGTTCTTCAAGATAGAAAATCTTGCGGATCCAGAAAACTTAGAGATACAGCACAATGTAATTTTAGCATTGCGTGCACATAATTTGATGTTCCGTGACCAAGATTATGTTGTAAAAGACGATCAGGTTATGATTGTAGATGAGTTTACAGGACGTATTATGCCGGGACGTCGTTATTCCGATGGATTGCATCAGGCAATCGAAGCAAAAGAACATGTAAAAGTAAAACGTGAAAGTAAGACACTTGCAACGATTACATTCCAGAACTTCTTTAATAAGTTTGAAAAGAAATCCGGTATGACTGGTACTGCGTTAACAGAGGAAAAAGAATTCCGTGATATCTATGGAATGGATGTTATTGAGATTCCTACTAATAAGCCAATCTTACGTCAGGATTTGCATGATGTTGTTTATAAGACAAAGAAAGAAAAATATCGTGCAGTTGTAGAAGCTGTAAAAGAGGCACATGAAAAAGGACAGCCGGTATTGGTTGGTACAATTAATATTGATACTTCTGAGTTGATCAGTGGAATGTTAAAGCGTGAAGGAATTCAGCATACTGTTTTGAATGCCAAGTTCCATGAACAGGAGGCAGAGATTGTTGCAGGAGCAGGTCAGCATGGAGCTGTTACGATTGCGACAAACATGGCAGGACGTGGTACGGATATCAAACTTGATGATGCGGCAAAAGAGGCCGGAGGTCTGAAAATTATCGGTACAGAGCGTCATGAATCAAGACGTATTGATAATCAGTTGCGTGGACGTTCCGGACGTCAGGGAGATCCGGGTGAATCACAGTTCTTCATCTCTTTAGAAGATGATTTGATGAGATTATTCGGTTCAGAACGATTGATGGAGGTCTTTAATACATTAGGAGTTCCGGAAGGGGAACAGCTTCAGCATAAGATGTTAACTTCCGCAATTGAAAAAGCACAGCAGAAGATTGAAGGAAATAACTTTGGTATCAGAAAGAACCTGTTAGAATATGATCAGGTTATGAATGACCAGCGTGAAATTATTTACGCAGAACGTCTTCGAGTATTGAATGGAGAAAACATGCGTGATGTTATCTTCAAGATGATTACAGATCGTGTAGAAAGCTGTGTAGATACCTGTTTGTCTTCTGATACACCAAAAGAAGACTGGGATTTGAACGAATTAAATCAGTTACTTGAATCAATGATTCCATTAGAGCCAATCACAGAAGCTGATTTGGAAAATATCAAAAATGATAAAGAATTAAAACACAGCCTGAAAGAAAAAGCTGTAAAATTATACGAAGCAAAAGAAACAGAATTCCCAGAACCAGAACAGTTCCGCGAATTAGAACGTGTCGTATTATTGAAAGTAATTGACCGTAAATGGATGGATCATATCGATGATATGGACCAGCTTCGTCAGGGAATTGGACTTCAGGCATATGGTCAGAGAGATCCGCTGGTAGAGTACAAGATGGCAGGATTTGACATGTTTGATGATATGATTTCTAATATTCAGGAAGATACCATCCGCCTGCTTTATCATGTTAAGATTGAACAGAAGGTGGAACGTGAGCAGGTTGCAAAAGTAACAGGTACCAATAAAGACGAATCTGCAACGAACGCACCAAAGAAACGTGAAGCAGCAAAAGTATATCCGAATGATCCATGCCCATGTGGTTCTGGAAAGAAATATAAACAGTGCTGCGGAAGACTTGCATAAAAATAGAATAAGAAGATGGAAAGTCCTGTGGACAGCTTGTGCTGTTGGCAGGACTTTTGTTCTATAGGAAATGATTGTTGCATAAATGTTTTCCAGAAAAAACAAAGAAATTGGTAAAATTTTCTAAAAATAATAATAGGAACTATTGCTATTTTCGAGAGCATATGTTAGGATAGAAAAAGGGATTCTCTGCAATAAATATTTTGAAGAGAAAAAGAACATAATGAAAAGAGGAGGAATTTGAAATGCAGAATGCAAGAAAAGTAGCAGAAGATTTATATTGGATTGGAGCAAATGACAGACGTCTTACTCTGTTTGAAAATATTTTCCCGATTCCAAGAGGGGTTTCCTATAATGCGTATGTGATGTTGGATGAAAAAACAGTTCTTTTAGATACAATTGATGCTATGGTAGCAGGACAATTTTTAGAAAATTTGGAAGCAGTTTTGCAGGGCCGAGCATTAGATTATCTTGTGGTAAATCATATGGAGCCGGACCATTGCGCTATGATTGGGGATATTGTAGCACGTTATCCGAACGTACAGATTGTAGGAAATGCTAAGACATTTACGATGATACAGCAATTTTTCGATTTTAATCTTGAGGGAAGAACAATTATTGTAAAAGAAGGAGATACGTTAAATACAGGAAAGCACACACTGCATTTTGTGATGGCCCCGATGGTTCACTGGCCAGAAGCAATGGTAACTTATGATGATGCAGATAAAATTTTATTTTCGGCAGATGGATTTGGCTCGTTTGGAGCTTTGAATGGAAATATTTTTGCAGACGAAGTTGATTTTGACCGTGACTGGTTAGACGATGCGAGACGTTATTATACCAACATTGTTGGAAAATACGGTGCATCCGTGCAGGCTCTTTTGAAAAAAGCAGCAGGTTTGGAAATTGCTATGATTTGTCCGCTTCATGGACCAATCTGGAGAGAAAATTTAGGTTATATTCTGGATAAATACCAGAAATGGAGTACTTATGAAGCAGAGGATAAGGCAGTTGCTATTTTATACGCATCTATGTATGGAAATACTGCAAGTGTAGCGGATGCACTTGCGGGAAAACTTGCAGAACGCGGTGTGAAGAAGATTGCAGTTTATGATGTGTCAAATACACATGTTTCTGAGCTGATATCAGAAACATTCCGTGTCAGTCATCTTGTTTTAGCAGCACCGACTTACAATGGTGACATTTATCCGGTTATGAGTAATTATTTACATGATATGAAGGCATTAAATGTCCAGAAAAAAACTGTTGCATTAATTGAAAATGGAACATGGGCAGTGACAGCAGGAAAGCAAATGCGCGCCATGTTAGAGGAATTAAAGGATGTAACAATATTAGATGAGCAGATTACAGTAAAATCTGCGATGAAAAAAGAACAGGAAGCAGAATTAGATGCACTTGCAGATGCTATCGTGTCATCTATGTAAGAACGGGCTTTTTGAGGATGGAGTATTTTTGAGGAAAGAAAAGGAGGCTAATCGGAAGATTGCCTCCTTTTTTACGAACACATGTTTACAAACATTTGTTCTAGTGATATACTGAATGAAAATAGGTCTGTATAATCATTTATATAGCATAGGAGAAAAAAATGGATCATTTCAAATTAGTATCAGAATATGCCCCGACTGGTGACCAGCCTCAGGCAATCGAGGCGTTGGTGAAGGGGTTTCAGGAAGGCAATCAGTTTCAAACATTATTGGGTGTTACTGGTTCCGGTAAAACATTTACCATGGCAAATGTAATTGCGGCATTGAATAAGCCGACATTGATAATTTCACATAATAAAACATTGGCAGCCCAGCTTTATGGAGAAATGAAAGAATTTTTCCCGGAGAATGCGGTAGAATATTTTGTGTCCTATTATGATTATTATCAGCCGGAAGCATATGTACCGCAGACGGATACTTATATTGCAAAAGATTCTGCAATCAATGAAGAAATTGATAAACTACGTTTATCAGCGACAGCCTCGCTGGTAGAGCGAAAAGATGTGATTGTCGTAGCCAGTGTATCCTGTATTTATGGTTTGGGAAGTCCGGAAGACTATCTTGGAATGATGGTATCCTTAAGACCTGGTATGGAAAAAGACCGGGATGATGTAATCAGGGCACTGGTGGATATTCAGTATACGAGAAATGATATGGATTTTCATCGTGGTACGTTCCGGGTGCGCGGGGATGTATTAGAAATTTTCCCTGCAAACTTTGGGGATACGGCAATTAGGGTAGAATTCTTTGGAGATGAGATTGACCGTATTACGGAGATTGATGTTTTAACAGGAGAGATAAAGTGCAGATTGGAACATTTTGCAGTCTTTCCAGCTTCTCATTATGTTGTACCACAGGAAAAAATCAATCGTGCCTGTGAAGCAATTGAAGCTGAGATGGAAGAGAGGGTTCGCTATTTTAAAGGAGAAGATAAATTATTAGAGGCACAGCGAATTGCAGAGCGAACCAATTTTGACATAGAGATGTTACGGGAAACGGGATTCTGCAGTGGAATTGAGAATTATTCCAGACATCTTGCAGGAATGCCGGCAGGAGCAACACCACATACATTAATGGATTATTTTAAAGATGATTATCTGATTATTGTAGATGAGTCTCATATTACAATTCCGCAGGTCGGTGGTATGTATGCGGGAGACCAGTCGAGAAAGACAACTCTGGTGGATTATGGTTTCCGACTTCCTTCTGCAAAAGATAACAGACCTTTGAATTTTGAAGAATTTGAAAGTAAAATAGACCAGATGCTTTTTGTATCGGCAACGCCGAACAAATATGAAGAAGAGCATGAACTGCTTCGGGCGGAACAGATTATAAGACCGACAGGATTGCTGGATCCTGAAATTTCAGTCCGACCGGTAGAGGGACAGATTGATGATTTGATAGGAGAAGTCAATAAAGAGATTAAGAATCATCATAAAGTATTGATTACGACACTGACGAAAAAAATGGCAGAAGACTTAACAGACTATATGCGGGAAATTGGAATCCGTGTCAAATATCTGCATTCAGATATCGATACACTGGAGCGAGCAGAGATTATCCGTGATTTGCGGTTGGATGTCTTTGACGTATTAGTTGGAATTAATCTTTTACGAGAAGGTCTTGATATTCCTGAAATTACACTTGTAGCTATATTGGACGCAGACAAGGAAGGATTCCTGCGTTCTGAGACATCATTGATTCAGACAATTGGTCGTGCTGCCCGTAACAGTGAAGGGCACGTTATCATGTATGCAGATAAGATAACGGAGTCTATGCAGAAAGCAATCGATGAGACAGCACGAAGAAGGCAATTGCAGCAGGCATATAATGAAGAACATGGCATTACGCCGACTACAATAAAGAAGTCTGTTCGGGAATTAATCAGTGTATCAAAGAAGGTGGCTCAGGAGGAGTTGAATTTCAAGAAAGATCCGGAGTCGATGGACAGAAAAGAACTGACCAAACTAATTGGAGAGATTCAAAAGAAGATGCAGCAAGCGGCAACAGATTTGAACTTCGAGGCAGCAGCCGAATACAGAGACCAGATGCTGCAACTCAAAAATATGCTGCGTGATTTAGACAGTAAGTAAGAAAGAATGGGAAAAGAACATGAAAGAAAGAAAATACATTAAAATCCGAGGAGCAAATGAACATAATTTAAAGAACATTGATGTGGATATTCCAAGAGATGAGTTCGTCGTACTGACGGGTTTGTCTGGTTCCGGAAAGTCATCGCTGGCATTTGATACGATTTATGCAGAAGGACAGAGAAGATATATGGAATCATTGTCCTCTTATGCAAGACAATTTTTAGGCCAGATGGAGAAGCCGAATGTTGAGAAAATTGAGGGACTTTCACCGGCAATTTCGATTGATCAGAAGTCAACAAATCGTAATCCACGTTCTACGGTGGGAACTGTAACCGAAATTTATGATTATTTCCGTCTGCTGTATGCCAGAATCGGAATTCCGCATTGTCCGAAGTGTGGAAAAGAGATAAAGAAACAGTCTGTCGACCAAATGGTGGATCAGATTATGTCGTTACCGGAACGTACGAAAATCCAACTTTTGGCACCGGTTGTGCGTGGGCGGAAGGGAGAACATCAGAAGCTGTTAGAACAGGCAAAGAAAAGCGGATATGTCCGGGTTGTAGTAGACGGCAGTATGTATGAACTGAGTGAAGAGATTAAGCTGGACAAAAATAAGAAACACAATATCGAGATTGTAGTAGACCGTCTGATGGTAAAAGAAGGTATCGAGAAGCGTCTGACGGATTCTATCGAAAGTGTAATGGCTCTTTCTGACGGGCTTATGATTGTGGACGTCATTGACGGAGAAAGCTTTCAGATGTCGGACAGTTTTTCCTGCCCGGATTGCGGAATCAGTATCGATGAAATTGAACCAAGAAGTTTCTCTTTTAATAATCCATTTGGTGCCTGTCCGACCTGTTTTGGACTTGGGTATAAGATGGAATTTGATGTGGATTTAATGATTCCGGATAAGAAGCTCAGTTTATCGGAAGGGGCAATTCAGGTAATGGGATGGCAGTCATCAAATGATCCGTCCAGCTTTACCAACGCCTTGTTAAGGGCACTTGCAAAGGAATATAAATTTTCACTTGATACACCATACTGTGAATTGCCGGAAGAAATACAACATATGTTAATTTACGGAACAGATGGAAAAGAAGTAAAAGTAACTTATCGAGGACAACGTGGAGAAGGTGTTTATGACGTCGCGTTTGACGGGCTGATCCGCAATGTGCAGAGAAAATATCGGGAGACCGGCTCTGATATCATGAAACAGGAATATGAGCAGTTTATGCGAATTACCCCATGTGAAGATTGTGGGGGACAGCGTTTGAAAAAAGAGTCGCTGGCAGTAACAGTCTGTGATAAGAATATTCATGAGATGACCTCGATGTCTATTAAGAACTTATATGAGTTTTTGCAGGATATGGAATTGACAAAGCAACAGCACTTGATTGGAGACCAGATTCTAAAAGAAATTCGAGCCAGAGTAGGATTCCTGAAAGAAGTAGGATTGGAATATCTTACATTGACCCGCGCAACCGGAAGTTTGTCGGGTGGAGAAGCCCAGCGAATTCGTCTTGCAACGCAGATTGGTTCAGGGTTAGTAGGGGTAGCATATATTCTGGATGAACCTTCAATCGGACTCCACCAGCGGGATAATGACAAATTGTTAAATGCGTTGAAGAACTTAAAAGATTTAGGTAATACACTTATCGTTGTAGAACATGATGAAGATACGATGCTTGCAGCAGATTACATTGTAGACATCGGACCTGGGGCAGGTTCTCATGGAGGCGAAGTAATTGCGACCGGTACAGCAGAAGATATTATGAAGAATCCGGATTCGATTACCGGAGCATACTTAAGTGGAAAGATAAAGATTCCGGTGCCGGAGGTACGGCGGAAACCGACTGGATTTTTGACAATCAAGGGGGCAAAAGAAAATAACCTGAAAAATATTGATGTCAAGATTCCGTTAGGTGTGATGACATGTATTACGGGAGTATCAGGTTCCGGAAAGAGTTCCCTGACAAATGAAATCTTATATAAACGGTTGGCAAGGGATTTGAACCGTGCAAGATGCATTCCGGGAAAACATGATGACATAGAAGGAATCGAACAGTTGGATAAGGTCATTGATATTGATCAGTCGCCAATAGGAAGAACACCGCGTTCGAATCCGGCAACCTATACAGGTGTTTTTGATATGATTCGTGATTTGTTTGCCGCAACACCGGATGCAAAAGCAAGAGGATACAAAAAAGGCAGATTTAGTTTTAATGTAAAAGGCGGACGATGTGAAGCATGTTCCGGAGATGGTATTTTAAAGATTGAAATGCATTTCCTGCCGGATGTCTATGTCCCATGTGAAGTCTGTGAAGGAAAGAGATACAATAGAGAAACATTAGAAGTAAAATATAAGGGAAAAAGCATTTACGATGTTCTCGATATGACAGTTGAAGAAGCGTTAGAATTCTTTAAAAATGTTCCAAGCATTGAACGTAAGATACAGACACTTTATGATGTGGGACTTTCTTATGTGAAGCTGGGACAACCATCTACAGAATTGTCAGGAGGAGAAGCACAGCGAATAAAGCTGGCAACAGAATTAAGCAAGAGAAGTACAGGAAAAACCATTTATATCCTCGATGAACCGACAACGGGACTTCATTTTGCGGACGTGCATAAGCTGACGGAAATTCTGCGTCGGCTATCGGAAGATGGCAATACAGTTGTAGTTATAGAACACAACCTGGATGTCATCAAAACAGCAGACTATATCATTGATATGGGACCTGAAGGTGGAGACGGTGGTGGAACTGTAATTGCGCAGGGAACACCGGAAGAAGTTGCAAAAAATCCAAAATCTTATACAGGACAGTATATCAAGAAGTATCTAAAAAAATAACAGGTATATCCTTTGATATACCTGTTGCATACGGGGAGTACTTCTTGGACACACAAGGATGCCCAAGAAGCATGAGTTATGAAAAATTATATTAGCTTTATTAGCTAGTACTCATATAATATAACTTGAAAATGTGACGACTGTGTGAAGAAAAAGTGAAAAAAACAAAAAAATTACGGAAATTATAAGAAATTATAAAGAAAATATTATTTTTTGTCCAAAATGCAAGGAAATCCCAAAAAAGTTCTTTCAAAAATGCCATTAATTGTATATAATATAATCGTATAAGCAAAAATATGATTAAATGAACTTTTACGCCATTTTGTGTAAAAGAAATTACCATATAGAATTGTGTGCAAGAGAAAGAAAGGGGCAATTGAGAAAATGGCTGGAACAGATATTGGTATCGATTTAGGTACTGCTAGTATTTTAGTATATATTAAAGGAAAAGGAGTTGTGCTCAAAGAGCCTTCCGTAGTAGCGTTTGACCGTAGCACTGATAAAATAAAAGCAATCGGAGAAGAAGCAAGACTGATGATTGGTAGAACGCCAGGAAATATCGTGGCAGTAAGACCGCTTCGTCAGGGTGTTATTTCTGATTATGCAGTAACAGAGAAAATGATTAAGCATTTTATCCAGAAAGCAATGGGAAAAAAGAGCTTCCGGAAACCACGTGTCAGTGTATGTATCCCAAGTGGCGCAACTGAAGTAGAAAGAAAAGCAGTAGAGGATGCAACTTATCAGGCAGGTGCAAGAGATGTAACTATCATTGAAGAGCCGATTGCAGCAGCAATTGGTGCAGGAATTGATATTTCAAGACCATGCGGTAATATGATTGTTGATATCGGTGGTGGAACAGCAGATATTGCAGTTATTTCATTAGGTGATTCCGTTGTAAGCGCATCTATTAAGATTGCAGGGGATGATTTTAATGAGGCAATTGTCCGATATATGAGAAAGAAACATAATCTTTTAATCGGAGAAAGAACAGCCGAAGATATCAAAATCAAAATCGGAACTTGTTTTCCACTGGCACAGAATGATACAATGGATGTAAGAGGACGTAACCTGGTAACAGGTCTTCCAAAGACAGTAACAGTATCATCAGAAGAGACAGAAGAAGCATTAAGAGAGCCGACCATACAGATTGTTGAAGCAGTACATTCTGTATTAGAGAAGACACCACCAGAGTTGGCAGCAGATATTGCAGACAGAGGAATTGTCTTAACCGGAGGTGGAGCATTGCTTCGTGGACTAGAAGAATTGATTGAGGATAGAACAGGAATCAATACTATGACAGCAGATGAGCCAATGACATGTGTGGCAATTGGAACAGGAAAATATGTAGAATTCCTTGCAGGAAAAAGAGACGATGACTAATTTTTGAGGGCAGAAGAATCTAACCAAAGTAATATCTTCGAGGGGAGAAGAGGTTTTACGATTAGCTTAAATACGCAAATGAAAAGGAGTACAATATGGTAAAAGGACTGTATACAGCGTACACCGGAATGGTGGAGGAGCAAAGAAGGTTAGATGTTATTTCCAACAACCTTGCAAATGCGGCAACAAACGGTTACAAGAAGGAAGGGATTACATCCCAGACTTTCAGTGATGAACTGGCGGTAAAGATAAAAGATACGTCAGCATATAATCTGAACCGTAGAATTGGTCGAATGAGCATGGGAGTTCATGTTGGAGAGACTTACACAGACTATAGTCAGGGTAGTTATGACGAGACAGGAAATGAAACAGACCTGGCACTGGCAGGAGATGGATTTTTTGCATTATCATTTACCGATAAAGCAGGGAATACATCTGTAAAATATACCAGAGATGGAGCTTTTACGTTGAATGCACAAGGGTATCTTGTGACAAAAGACGGCGATTTCGTATTGAATGCTAACGGAGCAATGAATTCTGATCCGGGACAGGCTAATTATATTCAGCTTGATCCGAACCAGACATTTACAGTGAATGAACTTGGACAGATTTATCAGAATGGTGTTCTAAGAGGACAGATTGGCGTTGTTAATTTTGCTGATATGAACTATTTGGAACATTATGGAGAAAATATGTACCAGCTAGTGGATGGTGGACAGGTGATTGCATCGGATGCAACCGTCAATCAGGGATTTATTGAAATGTCAAATGTTAATGTTGTGAATGAAATGGTCGATATGATTACTATAGCAAGAGCTTATCAGGCAGGACAGAAAGTAATCAATGCGGTAGATGAAACATTGGATAAAGCAGTAAACCAGGTTGGTAAGGTATAAGAGTAATATCTTAGAAGCGAAACGTTAGGATAGGAATCGAAGGGAGAGCGTCCATTATGATGAGAGCACTTTACACCGCAGCAAGCGGAATGATCGCACAGCAGACAAGTGTAGATACAATTTCAAATAATATCGCAAATGTAAATACAACCGGATTTAAATCTAATAAAGCAGAATTTAAATCCTTACTATATCAGAACATTCAGACAAGAACAACAACTGCAAATGGAGAGGAAAAACCAATTCCGGCACAGGCAGGACTTGGAACCAGAATTGCTTCTACGACAACTTCTTTTTCACAGGGAAGCTTGCAAGCATCCGAAAGTGCAACTAATTTTGCATTGGAAGGAAAAGGATTCTTTGCAGTCAGAGGAATTGATGGAGAAACATACTATACCAGAAATGGTAACTTCAACTGGGCAATCGGAACGAATGGAGTTACACTTTGTACAACAGAAGGGTATCCGGTATTAGATTCTAATGGAAGAGAAATTGTTCTTCCACAAGGAATTACATCTGAAAACTTTATTGTATCCAATAGTGGAGAGTTAGGCTATTATGACGCTGCCGGTAACTATACCAATATGAATCAGAATTTGGGTGTGTTCCAGTTTAATAATCCGGCTGGTTTGGAAAAGACAAGCTCTAGTTTGTATCAGGTTACAGATGCATCTGGACAGCCGATGGATGAGCAGACAGTAGCAGGACTTACCAGAACAAAAGTACATCAGTATTATTTAGAAGGTTCTAATGTTCAGGTTGCAGATGAAATGGTAAATCTGATTGTAGCACAGCGTGCTTATCAGTTGAACTCGAAAGCCATTACAACGGCAGATGATATGTTGGAACAGGCAAACAATCTGAAACGGTAGGAGGTAGGCTATGAGTATTTCAATTGATGCAATGTCCTCGCTCGTAAATCAGACAACTTCGTCAAGCGCAACGAACAGAGCGAATTCTGTAACAAGTTCATTAAACGGAATATCTTCAGATTCTACAGATGAAGAATTAAAGGAAGTCATTGATGATTTCGCATCCTACTTTGTAGAAGAATTATTAAAAGAAGTAAAAGAGTCTATGATTGATGAGGATGAAGAAACCGATTCAGGAATGTCGACATTGAAAGATTTTTATATGGATACGGCAATCGGAACAGTTGCTGATGAGCTTGTCGATGAAGTAGGTGGTACATATACTCAGCAGTTATATGAACAGATGAAACGTAATTATGGTTTGTAAAAAATGATTAGGAGCTATGCAAAGCATAGCTCCTAACTTATGTTAAGAAAAAGAAATATCAGGTGTTGCAAAAAAGGCGGCATGGGAAGGAGTTCACTTGGAAAAGGTAGCAGGTTATGTAGAGCATATTATCTACCGGAATGCGGATAATGGATATACCGTTTTGAATCTGGTCAGTGGAGAAGAAGAAATTACATGCGTAGGAATATTTGCTTCTATTGCAGAAGGAGAAAATATTGAAGCAGAGGGCGATTACACGGCACATCCTACTTATGGAAGACAATTTAAAGTAGAACGGTTCGAAGAAAAAGCACCGGAAGATGAAGAAGCGATAGAGCGCTATCTTGGTTCAGGAGCAATCAAGGGAATTGGACTTGCACTAGCTGCCCGTATTGTGCGCAGATTCCGGGAAGATACGTTTCGAATTATAGAGGAGGAACCGGAACGCCTTGCTGAGATTAAGGGAATCAGTGAAAGAAAGGCAATGGAGATTGCAGCACAGGTAAATGAAAAAAGAGATTTGCGTCAGGCAATGATTTTTTTGCAGCAATATGGAATTACCATGAATCTGGCAGTGAAGGTTTATGCGGAATATGGTGCCGATGTATACCGGATTGTAAAAGAGAACCCTTATCAGCTTGCAGATGATATTGCGGGCGTGGGATTCCGAACAGCGGATGAAATTGCAGCAAAAGTAGGAATTCGTACAGACTCTGATTTTCGAATTAAAAGCGGAATTTTATATACACTGCTTCAAGCATCTAATGAGGGGCATACTTATCTGCCACAGGAAGAGCTTACTCAAAAAGCCAGTGAACTTTTAGATGTTGCACCGGAATATATTGAAAAACATTATATGGATCTTGCGATTGAACGGAAGATTATTATGAAACAGGTGGAAAAAGAGAAAGAAAGTCAGACGCAGATTTATGCCGCTTCTTTCTATTACATGGAGGCAAATACAGCTATCATGTTGAAACAGCTGAATGTTCGCTATGATGTACCGGATATTGAAATTGAGCAGCGAATCCGCAGTATAGAAAAGCAGACAGAAATGACTTTGGATGAACATCAGGTGACTGCCGTAAAAGAAGCGGTCAGAAATGGACTTCTTGTCATTACAGGTGGACCTGGTACTGGAAAAACTACAACCATAAATACAATCATTCGCTATTTTGAACTAGAAGGATTGGATATTTTTCTGGCAGCGCCGACAGGACGTGCTGCAAAAAGAATGAGTGAAACAACCGGATTTGAAGCGCGAACCATACACCGAATGTTAGAGTTAAATGGTGGAATGGAAGGAACGGCAGGGTTTGAACGAAATGAAACCAATCCATTGGAAACGGATGTCATTATTATCGATGAAATGTCTATGGTAGATATCAGTCTTATGAATTCGCTTTTAAAGGCAATTGCACCGGGAACAAGGCTGATATTGGTGGGAGATGTGAACCAGCTTCCAAGTGTAGGCGCGGGTAGTGTTTTAAAAGATATCATTGAATCCAGGGAATGTAATGTTGTTATGCTGACTAAAATTTTCCGTCAGGCAAGTACGAGTGATATAATTGTGAATGCCCATAAGATTAATCGGGGAGAAGAAGTAGTACTAGACAATAAAAGTATGGATTTCTTTTTCTTAAAACGATATGACGCAGACGTTATCATTAGTGTTACATTGCAGTTGATAAAACAGAAACTTCCAAAATTTGTAGATGCGACACCATATGACATTCAGGTGCTTACACCGATGCGAAAAGGCCTTTTAGGCGTGGAACGATTAAACAATATTTTGCAGAAGTATATGAATCCACCTGAAAAAGGAAAAAGAGAGAAAGAGCATGGACAGTCCCTGTTCCGGGAAGGCGACAAAGTCATGCAGATAAAAAATAATTATCAGCTGGAATGGGAAATCAAAAGTAAATATGGATTAACCATTGAAAAGGGAACCGGAATTTTTAATGGAGATATGGGAATTATTCGTGAAATCAATGATTATACAGAGATAGTTACCGTAGAATTTGATGAAGGCCGTATGGTAGAATACCCGTTCAAATTATTGGATGAATTAGAACTTGCTTATGCCATTACCATTCATAAATCACAGGGAAGCGAATATCCGGCAGTTGTTATTCCGCTGCTTAGTGGTCCTGCTATGCTAATGAACCGGAATTTGCTCTATACCGCTGTTACAAGAGCGAAAAAGTGCGTTACTCTGGTAGGAAATGAAGTTACATTTGCCCAGATGATACAGAATACATCTCAGCAGAAACGCTATAGTGGTTTGTGTGATCGTTTAAAAGAAAACTAAGATGGAATTAGAAAATATTAAGAAAATATTCAGGGAAATAAAGTGCAAGACGTGTTAATATAAAATGTGGGGTTAGAGTGCTGAGGGCATACCGAGGCAGAAAAAAGAGAAAGGATTGGATGGGGATTTACGAACAAAAAAAGAAAATCATATGGAAAGTAAAGGAGATAGGGCTAGGATTTTTATTTCCGAGACGATGTCCGGTTTGCGATGAAATCGCACCGGTAGGGGAAAAAATCTGTTCGGATTGCAAGAAAAGGGTAAAATACATTGGAAAAAAGACCTGTATGCGATGTGGAAAACCTATAGAAGCAAATCGAATGGAATATTGTTATGACTGTACAAAAAAGAAACATGAATTTTGCCAAGGAAAATCTGTTTTTTTATATGCGGATGGCATAAAAGAATCGATGTACCGATTTAAGTATCAGAATAAAAGGGAGTATGCGGATTTTTATGCAGAAGAGGCAGTTCGCCTTTATCAGAAATGGATGGAAGAACACCAGGTGGAAGTGATTATGCCTGTTCCAATGTATCGGGCTAAAAAGAGACTTCGCGGTTATAATCAGGCAGAAGTATTTGCAGAAGCACTCGGAAGGGAAATGGGGCTTCCGGTAGAGAAAAACCTCGTAGAACGTATCCGAAATACCGTACCACAGAAGAAATTGAACGACATTGACCGAAAAAAGAACTTGAAAGGGGCTTTTAAAATAAAGTCGGATATTGTAAAATATAAGAAAGTATTACTTGTGGATGATATTTATACAACAGGTAGTACAATAGATGCTGTGGCAAATGAATTAAAAACGGCAGGAGTTGAAAAAATATATTTTCTCTGCATCAGTATAGGTCAAGGCTGTTAGAGAGTTTTGGGAGGTAGGATTATGGATGTAAGGAACTGCAGAAGTTGCGGACGTATGTATAATTATTTAGGAGGTCCACCAATTTGTCCTGCATGTCAGAAAGCTCTGGAGGACAAATTCCAGCAGGTAAAAACATATTTAGATGAACATCCGAATGCTCGTGTGGCAGAAATTTCAGAAGAAAATGATGTCTCTGTAAAACAGATTAAACAATGGGTACGTGAAGAAAGACTGATATTTTCTGGGGATTCTATTGAGGGAATTGAATGTGAGAATTGTGGAAAAATGATTCGAACAGGACGTTTTTGCGATGCATGTAAGAATAGCATGGCGAATACACTACAGAATGCAATTGAAAAGCCAAAAGTTGTTGTACAGGAAAAGAAAAAAGACAAAGAAAAAGATAAGATGAGATTCTTATCAAAATAAAAAAGGGCAGGTCGTTGTGTGACCTGTTTCTTTTTTGTAAAAAACTATACTTTGAAAAGGGACTGTCATATGGTATAATGT
>JBJELY010000153.1:0-5568 GCA_051879395.1 Roseburia sp.
ACGATTTCGGTAACAGAGAATATCATTGAAACTGATAAAACTTTTGACTTATGAAGCGGATTAATACATCATTTGACGAAATGTTGGCAAACACCTCTCCTGCCATACAGCAGGAGGTGGCAATGGAATTTGCCGTTTCAAACCGAATTTATGAGTTGATGACACAACGCGGTTTGACCAAACTACAGTTTGCTCAGGCTCTTGGCAAGAAACCGAGTGAAGTGACAAAATGGTTAAGCGGTCAACACAACTTCACACTAAGAACAATCTCGATGCTTTCCACATTCTTTGGTCAGCCTCTTATCCATATTCATGAAAAGTGATTATATTCAAGATGGGGACTGAAGCATTATAGCCAATTTTTGGAATATCTCATCGTTTACCATTAAATATATAGATAATTATGAAAAGATTTATAGTATTGTTGACCATTTGCTGCTTGTCATTTGCTACAGTCAATGCAGATGATGACGTGAAGGTAGTGATTTCAACGAGCAAAAGTACAAACTATGTTCTTTATCCTGCTATAACAGGTGTTTTTCTGAGGCTTGACACAAGAGACGGAACAATCCAAGCCATTGTTCCTTCAAACCCTAAGAAAAACCGAGTGCTTAATGCAGAACCTCTTGTGTCAATATAATAAAGGAGTATTTGAAATACCGCCGCAGGCCTCGCTTCCTGATGTCTAAAATCGACAAGAAGTTTATTGTAGGATTGCTTGACTTCATGAAAAACACCTACAAGAACACCAAATCGCCCGACAATCCAAAGGATATGTCACTCCGCACGCTGCATCTGCACCAGAGTACGCTTGTACGTATGCTCAATGCTGCGGTAAAAGAGGGAGTGATGGATAAAAATCCTTTCTATGCTTTGGATAGGCACGAGCGGATAGCCAAACAACTGGCCGAAAGGGATTATCTCACGAAAGAGGAATTGCTTGCACTTATTGAGGCACCAACTACCAAGGCGACAACCAAACGGGCATTCCTGTTCTGCTGCTTTACCGGATTGCGGTATAGTGATGTTTTCGCACTGACATGGAGGAATATAAAACAGGTCAATGGTGGATTGGTCGTTTCCATCCAATCCATGCAAAAGACAGGGAAACAGGTAACTATACCTTTGAACCAGTCTGCGTTGAAATGGTTGCCAGACAGAAATGGCTGCAAGCGGGGACAAAAGGTCTTTGATATGACTTGCCTTAGTGCCTGCGACAGATGTCTTAAAAAGATGGCTGCTGCCGCAGGGATAGAAAAGAATGTCAGTTTCCACACGGCAAGGCACTCGATGGCTACGCTGTCACTGGCTGCCGGGGGCGACCTTTACACAGTAGGCAAGTTGCTCGGACATACCAGCGTGAACTCTACACAAGTCTATGCCGATGTAGTTATGGAAACGAAGATAGAGGCGGTAATCCGAGTTTCGGATTTCTTTGAATATGGCAAGAACAAAAACTCCACACAAATCATATAGCCTTTTTTTGAATAGTCATATAAAAAAGGTTAAAATACGCGACGCTCCATACAAAAGAATGCCACAATATTTATCATTTATTATGATGGAAACTATTGATCTCATAGAGCTATTAGAACGGTGTAAAAAGGGAGATAAAGAGGCATTAGGACTACTTTATACCACCTATTCAAGACGGATGATGCGTGTCATCTGTCACTATGTCCCTGACTTGGACACTGCACAAGATATACTTCATGATGGTTTTCTTATCATTTTCAGCCGTATCAATCAACTTCGAAATGCGGAAAAATTGGAATATTGGATGGGGACGATAATGAAAAATTTGGCATTGCGATATCTTCAAGAGCAAGATTTTGTCCAATTGCTTACAGAAGACTATGATACACCTGACATCCCAGACTTTGAGGAGTCTATCACAATAGAAGAATTGGAGATAATGATTAACCGTCTCCCTGTTGGTTATCAAAAGGTGTTCAGACTTGCCGTATTGGAGAATAAGACTCATAAAGAAATAGCTAAACTACTTGGTATTTCAGCGCAGACATCCGGTTCTCAATTATTTCATGCACGGGTTATGCTTCGCAAAATGATTGTGAAGTATAAAATTGAAAGGAGCATGGCCGTATTAGCTATTATTATAGCTATTGGGATTTTTCTGCGTAATCAGAATATTCATAAAACTCATCAGGCTACAACAATCAATGAATCAACGCAACTAAGACCAGAAAAAAATAAAGATATAAAGAACAAGGCGGGACAAAATGAGGAATCAATAAAGCCGATTGCCCCGCAAAGCAGTATAAAATTCGCACTACTTTCGGAAATCAGTGTGGAAAAGGAAGATTCCCTCAACCTCTCCACTAAAGCAGAAAATCTGATTACTGAAACAAAAATAGATAATGGAGCGGACGCAGATACAGCTAAGTATGATATTCGTTCTAATCCAAACAATATGGAATCTTTTGCCCACGCACATCATTCCAATGACTTACCTATAACGAAAAGAAACAATCGTAACTTCAGCTTGTCTGTTGGAGGGTCTGTTATAGGTGCACTTAATACAGAAAATTCATATTTGAAACCAAGTGATAATCCTATTTGGGCAGGGTCGAATGACAAAGTTGTAGAGGAATCAGAACACGATCTACCAATTACGTTTTCTTTGAATATTTCTAAAACGCTCTTTAATCATTGGAGTATCGAAAGTGGGCTACAATACACTTTACTGCGGACAAAACGAACCCAGACCACTGTAAGCGATGAACACTCGACATCTGTAAACCGTCAGAACATAAAGGCTCATTATTTAGGAGTTCCTCTGAAACTTCGTTTTAAGATTTTGTCTTTTGACAAATTCTCACTTTCTTCTGGCATTGGAGGAATGGTGGAGTTCCCGTTAAGAGGCAAGGTGAATGAAAGGATAGATGACAGGGAAATGCAAGAAAATAATTACTCATTGCCCATGCAATGGTCTGTGTATGGAGGAATAGGAATTGAATATCATTTCACTCCGAACATTGGCTTATATGCAGAGCCGTCTATAAACTATTATTTTCAGTCAGAAAGCAGCTATCCCACAATCAGACAGGACAAGCCTTTTGAATTCTCGCTTCCTGTAGGCTTGCGTTTTACTTGGTAATTGTTAAAATAGCAGATGATTCTAATTTTTTTTTGTGATTTCATGCAATGAATGAGGCTTGTACCACTCTTAATAATAGAACATATAAAATAGTTGTTAAACATATAAAAATAATTATTATGAAAAAAATAATCAAAATTAGTTGCCTCCTCTTTTCGATGGCATTATTCTCTTGCTCGGATAATGACATTGAAGGTTTAACTTCATTGAAAGTTCAGGCAGAAGAACAGAAAGCACCTTTTACCAAGATGAGCAAAGAACAAGCTACGTTGTATGCTTCATTGTTTTCTAACATTGATGACGGAGAAGAAGTGAATGCTCAACAAACAAGGAGTACAGAAACGGAGCGAGTTGTTTCTGATATACAGTATTATGTACAGGATGGCGATACTGTGATCTACGTGTTTAATTATGGACAAAACCAAGGATACTTAATGCTTGGGGCAGACAACAGTTCGTATCCTATTTTAGCTCAATCGAAAGAAGGAAGACTTGATCTCAACAATATCAATAACAACTCCTTCTTAAAAGTGTTTATTGAATCAAATGCACAACGCATCAAGGAAGAAATTTATAAGCCTGAAAATGTCAATACAGAGTATTACGAAGATTGGGCTGACTTAGGTAAAGAAGGCTATGAATACATTATTGAAGTAGCTGATGATGAACCTTCCGCCCCTGTGACGCGTGGCAGTGGAAGAAGAAAAACATCCTCAGGAAAGGCAAGTATATATCCGTATACTGGAAAAGATTTAGATTTTTGGTGCCAAAAAGGTGGCTATAATATGAGTGCCCCGAATCTTGCCTGCATTGGATGTCCGGCTATTGCAATAGGAATGCTTCTCTATGACACTTCTGAAAGACAGAATGGCAATGTATCTTCAACCGTACCATCGTTTTCGTATATGGACAAAAGCGACATACAGAGTTTGACAGTAGAAAGTTCTCTATCCCAACGTCTTAGAGAGATTGCGAATAAAATTCCAAATTATAATTGGGGTAAGACAAAAAATGCTGAAAGTGGTGCTTCTCCAGCAGACATACAGACCGGTCTTAGAAGCATAGGATTTACTAATGCTACATTGACAGATTACAACTTTGAAACTTTATATACAAATCTAAAATTCAAAGGTGTTAACTATTTTGGAAATGAACAAGAGTACACAAGAGGAATCCTGCTTGGAGCGTTTCATACAGACGCTAATGGTGGTCATATTTGGTTCTGTGACGGATATTATGAACAATCTTTCAAGGTAACCAAAAAGTTCATCGGAATCAAAGTTAAATCATGGACTGAATATGATGATCGTCTATATATGAATTGGGGCTGGGGCAAGGATAATGGAAACGGCTGGTACGCAGCCAATGAATCGGTTTGGACTACTTTAGAGGGGAATAAACAGCCTGTTTATTATAAAAGATTACCTAAAATGTATATTAATCTCTCAACCTATGTGCGTCCTAACTAAATTTGTTTGTCTCTTTCTTCCACTACTATTATTGTCTTCGTGTAGTAATTCTGAAGAACCAGACTATCCGGTAGTTGCATCATCTATATTCAATGATGTATTGATTGATGTATTGGATTCAGAAGGCAATAGTCTTATAGATAATGAGGCTATTATGAATGGATTGTCTTTTATTGGAAAGGATGGCTATGAAATACCTTTTCATGTCGTTGAAATAGGAGAAGAGAAATTAATAAGGACTATTTTTCCTCTTCCTATGGAATCTTCAATGAGCTATTCTAACGACAGAAAAGATGGATATGGAGAATCGAATCTTACCGTAAATGTTAACGGTTTAAAATTCAACCTTAGGGGCAAGTTTCATTATACCTGTACATATCCCAATATGTATGGAGGTAATGGTATAAAAATTATCGAGATTCATTCCAATACCCCCAATGTCTCTATAAATGAAGAAACAAATGTCCCAAAGATTGCCATCAAAATTGCATCTGATTAAACTTAGGGTAGCTATGAAGACAATGAAATTATTTTTTTCAACATTATTTGTCGTTATCATTTCTGCTATTGGAATGGTATCATGCAATGACGATGATGAACCCAAAGACAAGGTGATCGAAGTTACTATGTCGGTTTCAGAGAACACAGACATCATGTATTGGTTATTTGATTACAACAAGGAGAACCCCATCGAATGTATGCTCGTCATGGAGGATGGCGTTGACCAGACCTGGAGAAAGATGAGTTTCTCTGAGATAGAAGGGTTTACGTATGAGAAAGGGCACAGGTATAAGCTGAGAGCAAAGAAGACTATATTTGCCAATCTTCTTACAGATGGCTCGCCTTGGAAGTATGAGCTTGTCGAGATTTTGGAAGACAAGGAAATTACAAGTCCGGAACTTCCTGTCGAAGCCACAATCAAGTCAGAGGCAGACATTGTCTATGAGGAGCAGTGCCCTATAGAGAAGTATTCCGTGTCCT
>JBJELY010000154.1:0-1509 GCA_051879395.1 Roseburia sp.
TTCAAATGAGCCTATTATTTTGGCTCAACTTTTTCATAGATTACTTGACACTACCGACTATTTTTTCTCATTGTTATAATTTTATCACCTAATACTTTGCTTGTTTTATTGAATTTTTTAATTATCTTATGCATTCCATCAATATATGTAATATATTACTAAAATACGCCAGGATTTTCTTTTTATATTTGTCTAAAAAGTATAAATTCTGACGTATCATAAACTCACTGTTCTTTTGCATCAACTATCTTTTGATGACCCCGGCTCTGATCATATCCAGCCATTCTTTCACATGCTTCTGGAATAATTCCACCCCATTTCCCGGAGTCTCACCTTTCCTTGTGAGCATGCACATCTTCCATTCATATTCCCCGTCCGAAAATGGAATCAAGACCATTCCATCCCCTTTTCGTCTCATATCATCGGAAATAAAATCTACCGTCACAGAGATCCCCTTATTTTCCTTAACCATTTTATGGCATAGGCTGAATCCACTGGATTCAAATATAATATCCGGTTCAAATCCTGCCTCTCTACATTTATTTACTATTTTGTCATGAATCTTAAATTCTCTGCTTTCAATATATAACGGCTCACCTTTTAAGTCTTCAATCGTTACACTTTTGCGCCTGCTTAACGGATGATTCTCATTTACCAAAAGTTTGATTGGAAAAGATTCCAGCTCCAGTACATCATAGAGCTTATCATCACAGTCTGCTAATGAGAATGCAACATTTCCTTCCCCTGACTGAAACCAACGTTCTACCTGTTTATCCGGACATTCACGATAGTAAAACTCGATCTCCGGATACTTCTCTTTGAAGGCCATAATACACTCCGGAGTCACCAGACGCAAAATTCCGTACGCAGATAACAGATCTACAATTCCTTTCTCCTTTTGCTTGATATGAAGGAGTTCCTGACGGATCTCATGATATTCCTTCTCCATCTTCTTCGCATATTCATAAAAATGCAGGCCACACTCTGAAAGCTCCATTCCACTACCCGTACGCAAGAAAAATTCACAATCATACTCACTTTCCAGGTTTTTGATGATTTTACTTACACCTTGCGGTGTCATATAAAGAAGGCGGGAAGCTCTTGTCAGATTCTTTTCCTCAGCTACTATTTTAAATACATTTAAATCCTTGATGCTCATTTGTTATTCTTCCTTTTACATTCATCCAACCAACCCTTTTTAATGCTGAAAATCTGCCATCAGTAGATTGCCTTGTCTACTTATGTATACTCAAAAAAGGTCATCTGGATCTTTTTATTGCATGAATGAAAACAGAAAAACTCCGCTAACCTTTCAGTTACGGAGTTTCAAACTCCCCGAGTTGGGCTCGAACCAACAACCCCACGGTTAACAGCCGTGTGCTCTACCATTGAGCTATCGAGGATTACCTATATTATTATATCCCCTTGCCTTTCAAATTGCAAGAGGTTTTTCATATGTACCTTCAAAACTGCATACAAGAAATCTTTCATCCACTTACCTATCACCTT
>JBJELY010000155.1:0-5566 GCA_051879395.1 Roseburia sp.
ACCAAAAGGTCTTCCATATGTACATTCAGCAATTCACTAAGCATTAACAGATGGTCCACCGATGGTAATATCAATCCCTTGTACCAACGGTAAATTGGCTGTACACAGGATAAATGCAGATAGTCTTGAATCATGCGCGGGGTATAGCCTGCAGATTCGAGCATGTTTTTTAGTTTTATTCCTGTTCGTTGCATGTCAATGTTTGGATATGTTGGTTTATGACTCATTATTACTTCCTTTCAAACATTTAACCTATTTGCCTTAAAATATCTCTTACAATACTAGTTATTCTATCAATTTCGATTTGCGGCAATACCCCTGTATGCATCACGATATTTCTTGCCATTTCTAAATCATCCATACGCGATGTTAACCACGCTTGGCTCGGAATAATATCTGAGAAATCTTCCCAATTATTAATTATTATTTGCCCTAAATTCCCCATCATCGTATATCCAATTTCCGAATCAGAACGACTAGAAAAAAATTTATTTTTACTTTCTTCCTTTTTTAATTTTTCAACTGCCTTTTTAATATTCATAGGAACTTTTTGGTCCCACCAATCAAGCCCATGTCTTTCTGACATTCTTTCTACAATAAAATTTCTTATTGTATTTTCTATACAAAAAATCGCTTGATATACGGACCCCATATTAATAGCATTATTCCACACCACTGGACTAAAGTCCGCTTCTACAACTCTTGCGACCTGTACTAAATCGCCTGATTCACAAACTTTTATCCCCTGATTTTCTGCTAATTTTTCTAATGAATCATTTAACAGTAATCCATTAAATACAAATTGTCTCAATGTTGGTTCGTTCATACTTACCCCCATTACATTAGTAGATTATCTTTTAAGCTTTTAAATATTGCATTATATACTGAAATATCCGTTGTCGCCGGCAAATGAATCTGTATATTATAATGGAATTGCGGCGTACCGGAAGAAGCAACTAACTCTTTTTCTACTTTATGCTCAATTATTTCCTCTTTGGGTTGTTCTGCTATACTTCTAATTCCGTTGAAATCTGCATAATTGCACAATGCACGGAAAGTATTGTAAATTCTGGTTACACCATCTCCATCCTTTCCTGTAACTCTCCCAATAGCTCCCTTTATTTCAGCTTCAGGCGCATTATGAATTTCCAAATTGATTGCATATAATTCTGCATACAAGCTCTTTATTTGTTCAGCTATTACTATTTTTTTAGACATCCCATCCTTTAATTGATCATAAAGTGCTGTCGGTGTTCCGTCGTCTGCTAAAAAACCCAATTTTTTAGCCAAAGGAATGAATGCTCTATCATTTGTACTTGTAAATCCAAGGGCACGCAACACTTCAATAGTAAATTTCTGCGGTCTCGCCGCTTGTTGAATTTTGTCAAATATTGGCGCAATTTTATTATTACTTATCATATACGGATAGTCTGTCATCTTTCTTCTCCTTTGTAGTTATTTTTACATATTTTATCATATTTTTTAAGATAAATAAATATCTTACATTCAGAGTACATAACTCTCACATTTCCACCATGTCACAGCCCCATCTCAAAAAATTGGCTTAAATCTGGTATAAAAATCCCGTTTCAAACTCCTGCACCCCTTGATTTCCCTAGCCTTTTCCGGAAAAGCAACTTCTTGCCGTGGCAAATAAATAATATTTTAATCATTATAAAATTTCTCCTAAGCTGCCGCAGTTTGCCGTGTTTTGTGCACTATTCTGGGCATTTTCAGATTTCAATATTTTTTTCGATAATGTGTCACACTGTGCAAAATAATGCAAAATGAGGCAAAGTGTAACTTTCAAACGTTAACGAACCGTATACGAATTATCCGCATTCGTATACGCTTTTATAATCTGCCCACACGACCGTTACAGTCAGATAATGTCAAGATAAGTCCCCAAAAATTTTCATGAAAACTTTGCATCCACTTCCGCTGACTTCACAGCTCGTCTTCTATGGGCACTCTGCATCAATTTTTTAAACATTGTGTCATCGCCCCTGTCCTTTGCATCCTGTAATAAGAAAATGAAGAACGGAGTCTGATCCTTCCGGCATTTTTGAATAGCCATATTTGCAATCTCAACAGCTTTTCCATGGTCTCTTTCTTTATAGTAATCTACCAGAATCTTATATGGCTCTTCCTCTTTTCCCAGATGGTTTTCAAAGTATTCTGCACATTTATCTTCTTCCCCCAGCTCACGATATAGTTTTGCTGCAGCAGCGCCAAAACTGCCACGTCCGGCTTTCATCATGATTTCGGCCCTTTTAAGGTTCTCATCCTTATTAGAGCATATGGCATTCGCTAAATCCTTCATAGGATCATAAACGCCGTAATAATCGTAATAGTCATTCTCGTATATTTCTTTAAGAATATATTTCTTTACTTCCCAAGGTTCTTTATCAAAGTCTCCCCTTTTAATCAAGGCTTCAACAATATTCCAGATTTCCTCAATTTGATACTGATCGTCAATATAAGGTTCATCCATCAGATCTGAAATCAAGTTTGAAATCTGGGACCAGGTCCCTCTTAAAAATGATTTCTTAGGCTTCTTTTCTCTCTTTCCAATTTTACCAAAATACTCAATCAGTGCATTGATGTGTCTGATGCGTTCTTTGTCCCTATATTCTCCCCAGTAATACTTATCTTTCTTACTCTTTTCGGTAAACTCTTTCTCATATCGTTTGAAATCCTCTTCCAGTTTCTTTTTTAGTTCTGTTAAAAGAGGATCCTTGTCATCAATTGTAATGCAATAAAACGTCTTGCAATCCATAAACAATTCCATTTCAAAGGCATCTACAATTTTCTCTGCCACATATCTGCTGTCCTCTGAACTATGTCTGCATGACTCAATGTAATCTTTCAGCAAATCATCTCTGTTAAGTGACAACAGTCCTTCGTGAGCAGCCATATCCAGATTCATAAACTCATCTTTGCAGGTGTCATCAGTATCTGGGTGATCCTCGATAGTAAATTCAAGACCGATAATATCATCCAGTATAGCGAATGCATTTTCATATTCCTCCAAAACAATTAGATCATGGCATCCCTTAATCACGGAAGAAATAAAACTCATGGCATGATCCGGATCATAAAAATCATGCTCCCAGTCATCATGAAAATGACCATAATCGTCAAACTCCACATAATGTGTCTCATACTCTACAGATATATCACCACTTCTAACTTTTTCACAGAATGCTTTTATTTCATCCCGCTCCGGCATATTGATAATCTTCTTGTTTCCGCAGATACTCTTGTAAAAATCCTCTTGTTTCCACTCTGATAGTATCTTTGCCTGGGAAAGAATCCATGCGTCCTTTTCTTTTTCTGTCATTATTTTCAGTTGTTTATTAATTTTATCTATAAAACTATCCATTGTAATATCCCTTCTTATGTTGAACACATAGTTCCTATTCTATTAGTCCATGTTTTTCAATCTTGAACGTATAGTATAGCACCATTTGTACGCTTGCCTAATCCCGTCGGCATGATCGCCAACACATCTCTCCCGGCAAGAATTGCGTCAATGATTTCTTCTTGTCCGTGCTTAAATGAGCCATATCCAAAGTATAATTTTAAGATTTCTTTTGCGTCCATACTCACCATTCCTGCAGTTCTGCTTCAGAGCCAAATGTCATCTCAAGAAGTTCTGCGGCGATATCTTTACTGCATACCCGCATCAGATTGTCCTCAGCATCTTCCTTTGACAGCAGGTTCACACTTCCATACCAGACAATCTCATTATCGATTACGGCATAATGCTCGCAGGACTCTTCTACAAGCCTGATTTCAAAACCTGCTTTACGAAGTCTCTCCAAAAGCTCCATCCGGACATCATCTTTGCCATATTTATAGGCATCCGGATGCCATGTAACAATTGTTACCTTAACTCCCAACTCCCGCCGCTTGCCAAGCATGTTTATAATGCGATTCACTTTTTGATTGTTTAGCCTTGGGCTTGATACAATGACCGCTGAATTAGCTTCCTCAAGATCTTTCCAATAAGTTTCTGCATAGTTTTCTATATCATAGATTGCATTTGCTTTCTGCTTTTCACCGTCCATATTAACGCAAAGTTCATATCCGATCTTTTTATACGCCTTCAGCCTTGCTGCATACATTTTATCGAACTTTGGGATATGACTGTCCACATAGTCATAGACGATGACATTTTCTTTACTATCATAATCCCTGTTAAGTCGTCCGACATACTGCTCCACAACATTTTCCCCTGAAATAGGAGTCGCCATGAACAGGGTATCAAGTCTCGGGAAATCGAAACCCTCTCCAAGTAAAGAGCCCGTTCCCACAAGAATAAGACTTTCCGAATCATCAACTTTATTCAGTTCTTCTACCTGTGCCCTGCGCGCTTTAGTTCCATTTTCTCCCGTTAGCAGGATCAATCGGTCAGCATATGTCTTAAGCCTTTCAGCCAGTTTCTTTGCATGATCAACATATTTTGTCAGCACTACCGGAGTTCTTCCAGCCTGCACACAGTCCGCCACATCCCTGATAATCTGTTCGTCACGAACATCATTATTCCTTATCAGTTCATAGGCATCATTACCATATGGTGTTTTTGACAAATGATGAGGTTTTACTGTCCTGGTAAATCGGGGATATACCAGATGATCGATATTCTGCTCCTCGGCTCTGTCTTTTGCTGTAAACTTATACCTGATAGGGCCAAGCAGAAACTCGTTTATCTTTTCCTTACCATCACCACGCTTCGGTGTTGCCGTCACGCCATACACATACTTTGCATTAATCTCCTGCAACACTTCTATCGCGCTATCCGATGCTGCGTGATGACATTCATCAAAGTATACTTGAGCATATTCTTTCAGCATCGGATGAAATCCGTCTTTTTTCTTAAGGGAACGTATCATGGCCACATCCACTATTCCGGTCAGTGTATCATGCGCTCCTTGAAGATTTCCAATCAATGATTTTCTTTTTCGTGTACGCCCGGTCTTTGTCTGATATTCAGGCAGTTCTTCATCAATATCCAAAAACTCCTCCAGACGCTTAATCCACTGGTTCATCAGATCCGCCCTGTCTACAAGTATTAAGGTACTTATGCCTCTTCTTGCGATCATATCACAGCAGACTACAGTCTTACCAAACGCTGTTGCGGCGTGCAGTATCCCAGTTTCATTTTCAAGCATAGTTTCCACAGCCGGAATCTGTGATTCACGCAATTCTCCCCTAAACGAAATATTAAGTTCCTGCCCTTTGGTTCTCTTATCTTCAATTTTATAACTGATCCCCGCATTATCAAACTTCTTTAGAATTTCTTCCCGAAGTCCGCGAGGCAATACAATATATTTTCCTTCGTCACTTCCAAGGTAAATGAATCTGGATTCATCGTAATTTGGCATATCCATAGCCTGGTTCTGGAAATACTGCTTGTTTGAAAATGTTGCCATACGGCGAAGCTGTCTTTTTGTCTTATTGGACATTCCTGATGCGTCTATGTAAATGCGGTCAGCCAGCACGATACGCACCACGCCCTTAACACTGCCTGCTTCAATCTCAGAATTCTTATCCCATGGCG
>JBJELY010000156.1:0-23715 GCA_051879395.1 Roseburia sp.
GATAGAACACCGGACTCCGACTCCGGCAATGCGGGTTCGATTCCCGCCGGGCGCATATTTTTTTAGGAGGAAAATCCTCTGCTCGCCATGAGGTCAACTCAGCTCAAGCAGAGTTACATTTTTCTTCGGAAAACAAGGAGGAAAATCCTCTGCTCGCCAGGGGGCTCGCATTTTCCTTCGGAAAATAAGGAGGATTGAAATGGATTTTTCTAAATTAAAAGATTTCTTTAAAAAAGATACATTAGATAAGATTTTAGATTTTTGTAAGAAAAATATCAGATATATTTCAGCTGGTGCATTGCTTGTTATTTTAATTATTGTTTTAGCTGTATTTACTGGAAAGAAAGATGATGCAGGTGAAAATGTAGCAGGTGATACAGAAATAACGACAGAGGTTGCACAGCAGGGAGAAAAAGAGACATATGAAGTAGATGCTTATCCGGCAATTAATGAGTTGATTAATAACTACTATACAGCCTATGCAAACGGTGACATTGCAACATTGACAACCCTTGCAACACCAATTTCACAAAATGAACAGGGATATATTTCTGTTTTTAGTCAGTATGTAGAAAGCTATCAGAATATCAGTTGCTATACAAAGAAAGGATTAGATGATAATTCTTATTTGGTTTCTGTTTATATGGAGATTAAATTTACAGGTGTAGATACGCTTGCACCTGGATTGGATTTCTTCTATGTAAGAGCAAACGAGGATGGTAGTTATTATATTGATAATTTATATAGCCAGTATAATCTTGCAAATCAGGAAAATGCGTTAGATGGAAACATTCAGAACCTGATTACACAGTTTGAGCAAGGTGAAGATGTTATGGCATTACAGCAGGACGTTCAGGCAAAATACGAGAGCGCGCTTGCAGCAGATCCTAATTTATCTACTATGGTAACAACTACAATTCAAGATGCAATTGCTTCCTGGGTTGCTTCTATTACAACTCCTTCTACTGAAGTCGCTGCAGAAGAGACACCAGTGGAAGAGACACCGGTAGAGGAGACACCAGCTGAAGAGACACCAGCAGAGGAAACACCAGCAACTACAGAAACGGTTATGGCAACAACAAAGGTAAATATCCGTGCAGCTGCAGATGAAAATGCGGAGAAACTTGGAACTGCGGAAAGTGGCGCAACCTTTACCAGAACCGGTACAGAAGGTGATTGGAGTATTATCGATTATAATGGTACGCCAGGTTATATTAAGAGTGAATATTTGACAACTGACGTATCTACTAATACAGCAAGTGAAGGAACTGCAACAGATGCAGGGCTTGCAGAAGGAACTGTTATTATGTTGCAGAGTACAACTAATATCCGTTCTTCTATGAGCGAAACGGCTGATAAAGTTGGAGTTGCTTTTGCAGGAGAAAAGGTAACTGTTGTAATGAGTTATGCAGAAGGGTGGACAAAGGTTACCTGGAATGGAAAAGAAGGATATATAAAAACTGAATTGCTTCAGTAGTTTTGAAATCCGAAAAGATAGAAAAAGAAGAAGAACAGCGGAGACTTTTCAGAGTATGAAGTCTCCGTTTTTTCTCACTCTATAGCAAATACGTCTTATAGCGCAAAGCGCTCTTTGTTCTGTATTGGGAAAGACCAGGAGCAGAATTTGAAAGGAAAATCATAAATGGAAGAAAAAGGCATTCGAATTAATAAATTTTTGAGTGAAGCAGGTGTATGCTCAAGAAGAGAAGCGGACAGACAGATAGAAGAAGGAAATGTCACTATTGATGGAGCATTGGCAGAAACTGGAAGTCGTGTGCTTCCGGGACAGAAGGTTTGTTTTAAAGGAAAAGAAGTATCAAAAGAAGAAGAGATGATTCTATTGGCATTGAATAAGCCGACGGGAATTGTTTGTACAGCGGCTAGTTTTGATAAGCATAATGTAGTTGATTTTGTTGGATATGAAAAAAGAGTTTATCCGGTGGGAAGACTGGATAAGGATTCGGAAGGTCTTTTGCTTTTGACGAATAACGGAGAAATTGTGAATAAAATGATGCGTGCAGGAAACTTCCATGAGAAAGAATATCTTGTGACGGTCAATAAGCCGGTAACGGCATCTTTTCTACATGGAATGGCGAATGGAGTACCACTTCGGGAATTGAATACAACGACAAGAAAGTGCAAAGTAGAACAAATTGGAAAACGTCAGTTTCGGATTATTCTAACACAGGGATTGAACCGTCAGATTCGTCGGATGTGTGAATATTTTGGCTATCGTGTGGAACAATTAAGGCGTGTGAGAATTATGAACATTGAGCTGGGAGATTTAAAGGTTGGTGAGTATCGCAGAGTGACGGAGCAGGAGTATACGCAATTGCTTCAACTGCTAAAAGATTCCTCAAATCAGCCACTGCAGTCAAAAATGGTAGGAAAGCACGGACAGCATAGAGGAAAGGAGTCATGAGAATGACAGCAGAAGAAAGAATTGTAGAATTAAGAAAAACGTTAGAATATCATAGTAACCGTTATTATAATATGGATAGTCCTGAGATTACCGATTATGAATATGACCAGTTGATGTTGGAATTAAAAGGGTTAGAGAAAGAGCATCCGGAGCTTGTGACACCGGATTCACCTACCCAGCACGTAGGAGGAACCGCCAAAAGAGAAGCAGGGGTTCTTGTTCGGCATAATGTTCCAATGCTAAGTCTTCAGGATGTCTTTGAAAAAGAGGAAGTATATCGATTTGTAGAGGATATGCAGGAACAATTAGAAAATCCGGAATTTGTGGTAGAGTATAAAATAGATGGATTATCTATGACATTGCGTTATGAAAATGGAAGCCTGGTTTTGGCAGAAACCAGAGGGGATGGCATCAACTTTGGAGAGGATGTAACTACAAATGCAAAAGTAATCTCGGATGTAAAAAAGAAATTGAAATCCGCACCGGAATATTTAGAAATCCGCGGTGAAGTTTATATGAAAAATGAAGCATTTGAGCGTGTTAATGAGCGACAGGAATTATTAGGAAAGAAACCTTTTGCCAATCCGAGAAACTGTGCGGCAGGAACGCTTCGCCAATTAGATAGTGCAATTACAAAAGAGAGAGAGCTTTCCTTATTCATTTTTAATATTCAGCAGGTTAGGGGAATGGAATTGGCTACCCATACGGAAGGCTATGAATATTTGAAAAAGCAAGGCGTGACTGTGATTGAAGATTACAAAGTCTGCAAAACAGCAGATGAAGTCTGGGATGCAATTACGGCAATTGGAGAGAATCGAGGAAATCTTCCTTATGATATTGATGGTGCAGTTGTAAAGATTAATCGATATTCAGACCGCGAAAAATTAGGTGCAACTTCTAAAGTGCCAAGATGGGCAGTTGCCTATAAATATCCGCCGGAAGAAAAAGAATCTAAGCTTTTAGATATCGAGTTGTCCGTTGGAAGAACCGGAAGAATCACACCGACAGCAATTTTTGAGCCGGTACGTCTTTGTGGAACCAGTGTATCAAGAGCTACTTTGCATAATCAGGATTTTATTGATGAATTAGATATTGGAATTGGAGATACAATTGTAGTTTATAAGTCGGGTGAAATTATTCCAAAGGTAAAAGAAGTGAGAAAGGAAAAACGCCCGGAAAATTGGAAGAGATTTGAAATCCCTGAGGTATGTCCGGTCTGTGGAGCAAAAACGGAACGGGAAAAGGATACCGCAGATATTAAATGTACCTCCCCGGATTGTCCGGCACAGTTAGAACGCCATATTATTAATTTTGTAGGGCGTGATGCAATGGATATCAAAGGATTTGGTACGGTTTATATTGAAGAATTGGTTCGTTTGGGATATATTAAAGATATTGCGGATATCTATGACTTGAAGAATTACAGAGATGAGTTGATTGCACAGGGAATCATTGGAAAAGAGAAAAATACAGATAAGTTACTGCAGGCAATCGAAAGTTCCAAAGAAAATGATGCCTATAAGCTTTTGACAGGATTTGGAATTCCAAATGTTGGAAAAGCAGCTGCAAAATCTATTTTAAAACATTTTAAGCATGTCGATGCATTAGAAAATGCTTCCATTGAAGACTTAAAAGAAGTCAATGATATTGGAGAGATTAGTGCAGTCTGTATCCGTAATTTTTTTGCAAAAGAATCAAATCAGAAAATTGTGGAGCGCTTAAAAGAAAGCGGCGTTAACATGGCAATGCGGGAAGAAGAAGGAGCAGATGATAAATTTGCCGGAAAGACCTTTGTAGTTACAGGAACATTGCCAACATTGGGAAGAAAAGAAGCAACAGAACTTTTGGAAAAGCACGGTGCAAAAGTTTCGGGTTCGGTTTCGAAGAAAACAGACTATGTATTAGCAGGTGAAGCTGCTGGATCAAAGCTGACGAAAGCGCAGGAATTAGGAATCACTGTTATTTCAGAAGAGGAACTGTTAAAAATGCTTGAAGAATAGAGGGATAGAAAATGCCAATCAGAACGCAGAGTGATCTCCCTGCAAAGGAGATATTAGAGTCAGAAAATATATTTGTCATGGATGAAAATCGTGCGATGCATCAGGATATTCGTCCGATTCATATTGGAATTTTGAATCTGATGCCGTTGAAAGAGGACACAGAACTGCAATTATTACGTTCACTGTCTAATACGCCATTGCAGGTGGATGTAACTTTTTTGACGGTGACAAGCCATGAATCAAAAAACACATCGATTAGTCATTTGAACAAGTTCTACCAGACATTTGCAGATGTAAAAGAACAATGTCTGGATGGTTTGATTATTACAGGAGCTCCGGTAGAGCAGATGGAGTATGAAGAAGTTGATTATTGGGAAGAAGTCTGTGAAATTATGGAATGGAGTAAGACACATGTGACGTCTACTCTTCATCTTTGCTGGGGTGCTCAGGCAGGGCTTTATTATCATTATGGTATTCCAAAACATATGTTGCTGGAAAAGAAATTTGGTGTTTACGAACATCACGTTATGAATCGGAAAGTGCCGTTAGTACGAGGATTTGATGATTACTTCATGGCACCGCATTCCCGTCATACTGAGGTGAGGACGGAAGATATTCGTGCAGTGAAAGACTTGACTATTCTTGCAGAGTCGGAAGAGGCAGGTGTGTTCCTTGCAATTGCGGATGAAGGAAGAAAAATTTTTGTGATGGGGCATCCGGAATATGACCGCTTGACTTTACATAAAGAGTATATGCGTGATAAGGAAAAGGGGCTTTCAATTGCACCACCGGTCAATTATTATCCAAATGATGACGATACACAAAAACCACGCCTTCAGTGGAGAGCACATGGAAATGCACTTTATTTGAATTGGCTAAATTACTACGTGTATCAGCAAACTCCGTATGAATTTATACATACATCTGAAATTGTTGGGAAAATATAACATAATTTCTTCAAAAAAAGTTAACAAGTATTTGTATAAATTTTAGTTTCCAAAATGGGAATAGTCTGTTATAATAGATGCATAATATCACTTAGGAGGCAATGACCGATGGCTGAAGATAGAAAATCATTTAAAATAAAAGATAATAATCTGGGGGTAGTAAAGATTGCGGATGAAGTGGTTGCAATCATTGCCGGATTAGCTGCAACAGAAGTGGAAGGCGTTAGTTCCATGGCTGGTAATATCACAAATGAATTAGTCAGCAAGCTTGGAATGAAGAATTTGTCAAAAGGTGTCCGCGTAGAAGTAATGGGGGACGTCGCAAATGTAGATGTATCTTTGAATATAGCATATGGATATGCAATTCCGGATGTGTCAGCAAAAGTACAGGAAAAAGTAAAGACTGCGATTGAAAATATGACAGGTTTGGAAGTTTCCATTGTTAATATCAGAATTGCAAGTGTTGATATGGGAAATAACAAATAATACTTTGTAAAAATATTCAAATGTTGTATAATAAGGGGTGTCGTATGACACCCTTTTTCTACTTTATAGGATGGGTGCCATACAGGTAAAATGATGTTGAAAGCACTTGTACTAGAAATATACTTTGTTTTAAAAAGTATATTTATACAGTTAGAAAAGTAAAAGAAAAGATATGCAGCAAGGATGCGTATAGATAGAAAGGATTAGTTATGACAAGAAGAGAATTAAGAGAGCAAATTTTTTATATGCTGTTTCGTGTAGAGTTCCATGAAGTAGAGGAAATGCCAGAACAGTTTAAAATGTACGAAGAAATGTTAGTACGGTGCTCAGAAAAAGATACCACATATATTAAAGAAAAGGTAAATGATATCGTGGCGCATGTTGAGGAAATCGATGCCATGATTAATGGAGTGGCAGAAGGATGGAAGACAACACGTATGGGAAAAGTGGATTTGACCTTACTTCGCCTTGCTGTTTATGAGATGAAATATGATGAAGCAGTTCCAGTGAAAGTTGCGATTAATGAAGCAGTTGAACTTGCAAAAAATTATGGAACAGATGGTTCTGCAGCATTTGTCAATGGAGTGTTAGCAAAATTAGCATGATGAAGAATGTCTATACCGTAGGTCAGGTAAATACTTATATCAAGAATATGTTTGCCCAGGATTTTATGATGAACCGCATCAGTGTGAAGGGTGAGGTCTCAAATTGCAAATATCATTCTTCGGGGCATATTTATTTTACAATAAAAGATGCGTCAGGTACGATGAACGCAATTATGTTTGCCGGAAATCGCCGTGGTCTGAAGTTTCAGATGAAAGAAGGCGATAAGGTTATTGTAACTGGTTCCATTGAGGTATATGAGCGTGACGGAAAGTATCAGCTCTATGCAAGAGAGATTGAATTAGACGGAGCCGGCAATTTGTATTTAAAATTTGAGGCACTCAAGCAGGAACTCGAAGAAATGGGAATGTTTGCCGAAGAGTATAAAAAACCAATTCCCAAATATATCCGACGTCTTGGAATTGTAACAGCACCTACCGGAGCTGCGGTTCAGGATATTCGAAATATTGCAACTAGAAGAAATCCTTTTGTACAGCTGATTTTATATCCGGCACTTGTGCAGGGAGAAGGAGCTGTTGCAAGTATTTGTCAGGGAATTCAGGCTCTAGATGCAATGAATGTAGATACAATTATAGTTGGACGTGGTGGTGGTTCCATTGAAGATTTATGGGCTTTTAATGAAGAAGAGGTCGCAAGAGCTATTTTTGAATGTAAAACACCGATTATTTCTGCAGTAGGACATGAGACAGATACTACAATTGCAGATTTTGTGGCAGATTTGCGGGCTCCAACGCCATCGGCTGCAGCAGAACTCGCTGTTTTTGATTATCGTATGGTAGAGGAACAGAGAAGGCTGTTAGAGCAAAAATTAGAGCGCAATCTGCGCCAAAAATTACAAAATTGTCGTGTCAGGGAAGAACATTTAAAAGTCAGACTGCGTTACTTGAATCCTGAGAATAAGCTACGCGAAAATAGAAAGTATGCACTTGATTTAGAGGAAACGCTGCAGCGAGAAATGCAACGGATTTTAGAACAGAAAAAACATCGTATGGCACTTTTGGCAGGAAGTTTAGAAGGACTTTCTCCTGCAAAAAAATTAAGCCAAGGATTTTCCTATGTTGCAGATGCTTCTGGCAAAGCAGTTCGGGATGCAAAACAGGTAAAGGAAGGTGACGTTATTTCTATTCACCTGTTAAAAGGAAAAATAAAGGCAAGTGTAGTCGAAAAAGAGGTAGAAACAGAATGGCAAAAAGTTTAGAAGAGACATTCCGAGGAATTGAAGAAATTATTGAGAAAATGGAAAGTGAAGATGTTACATTAGAAGATTCTTTCGCATTTTATCAGAAAGGAATGGAAGAATTAAAAAATTGTAATCAAATCTTAGATCAGGTTGAAAAGAAAATGCAGATGATTAATGCAAATGGGGAATTAGAAGATTTTGAAGCATAGACTGGCATAAGATAGGAGAAAAAAATGGATATCAGACAAGAAATGGAGCGTCGTACCAATGAAATAGAGACGATTATTAAAGGGTATCTTCCAGAAGAAGAAGGGTATCAGAAAACGATTTTCGAAGCAATGAATTATAGTGTTTTGGCGGGCGGAAAGCGTCTTCGACCAATGTTGATGAAAGAAACCTATGAATTATTTGGTGGAAAATCAAAAGTCATTGAACCATTTATGGCTGCCATTGAAATGATACACACCTATTCTTTGGTACATGATGACTTGCCGGCAATGGACAACGATGAATATCGACGTGGCAAAAAAACGACGCATGCCGTTTATGGAGAAGCAATGGGAATATTAGCAGGAGATGCTCTTTTGAATTATGCGTTTGAAACGGCAACACTGGCTTTTGAAATGGAGCCTGAAAATAATAGAATTGGAAAAGCACTTCGTGTTCTTGCTACGAAAGCTGGTGTTTTTGGAATGGTGGGAGGTCAGACCGTAGATGTGGAATCAGAAAATACTTCGGATATGACGAAAGAAAAGCTGGACTTCATCTATCGTCTGAAGACGGGGGCTCTCATTGAAGCATCTATGTTAATTGGAGCCATCTTAGCAGGTGCTACAAAGCAAGAACAACAGATTATTGAAAAAGTAGCAGGAGAAATCGGACTTGCATTTCAGATTCAGGATGATATTTTAGATGTTACAAGTACCCTTGAAGTGTTAGGAAAGCCAATTGGAAGTGATGAAAAAAATCACAAAGCAACGTATGTGACATTTGAGGGATTGGAAAAGGCAAGAGCTGATGTAGAAGAAATTTCAAAAAGTGCAGTTGCTGATATGAATTCTCTTGTTGTTAGAAATGGGTTCTTATCAGAATTAATCTTAGCTTTAGTGACAAGGGAAAAGTAAGAAAGAGTCAGAGGAAAAGCTGATGGTATTAGAAAAGATTAATCAGGAAAACGATATAAAAAAATTGGATCCGGAGGAACTGCCCATTTTAGCAGATGAAATCCGAGAGTTTTTGATTCAAAAAATTTCCGTTTCGGGAGGACACTTGGCATCCAATCTCGGTGTGGTGGAATTGACAATGGCATTACATTTGTTTTTGGATTTGCCAAAAGATAAAATTATTTGGGATGTCGGTCATCAATCATATACACATAAGCTACTAACGGGTAGAAAAGATGGATTTGATGAATTGAGAAAATATGGTGGTATGAGTGGTTTTCCAAAGAGAAAAGAGAGTGAGTGTGATAGTTTTGAGACAGGTCACAGTTCTACTTCACTTTCAGCGGGACTTGGTTATGCATTAGCGAGAGAAATCACAGGAGAAGATTACAAAGTGGTTTCTGTTATTGGTGACGGAGCTTTAACCGGTGGGATGGCATTTGAGGCATTGAATAATGCTTCCCGTTTAAAATCTAATTTTATTATCGTATTAAATGATAATAATATGTCAATTTCTGAAAATGTAGGAGGACTTTCTACTTATTTAAGTGGTTTTCGAACCGCTGATGCATATCGGGGATTAAAAAACGGAGTGATGAACTCTTTGAATAAGATCCCGGTATATGGAGATAAGATGGTAAAACGAATCCGTCGGACAAAGAGTGGAATTAAGCAGCTTTTTATTCCGGGAATGTTTTTTGAGGAGATGGGAATTATTTATTTGGGTCCGGTAGATGGCAGTGATACGCAGGGAATTTTAAAACTGTTAAAAGAGGCATCTAATATCGATGGACCGGTTATGGTTCATGTGTTGACTCATAAAGGAGCAGGTTATGAAGCGGCAGAACGTCATCCAGCCAGATTTCATGGAACAGAGCCATTTGATATTGAGACTGGCTTACCACTTCATCCGAGAACAAAAGCAAATTATACAGATATTTTTTCGACTGTCATGCGCAAGATGGGTGACAGAGATGAAAAGGTAGTTGCAATTACGGCAGCTATGGCGGATGGAACAGGATTAAAGAGATTCCGGAACATGTTCCCGGATCGCTTTTTCGATGTGGGAATTGCAGAGGAACATGCCGTGACATTTGCGGCTGGTCTTGCCGCAGCGGGATTAAAACCGATTTTTGCGGTTTATTCGTCTTTTTTGCAGCGAGCTTATGATCAGATTTTGCATGATGTCTGTATTCAGAATCTGCCAGTGGTATTTGCAATTGATAGAGCCGGGCTGGTAGGAAGTGACGGAGAAACACATCAGGGAATTTTTGACATTTCATATTTGTCCTCCATTCCCAATATGACCATTATGGCACCAAAGAATAAATGGGAATTATCAGATATGCTAAAATATGCGATAGATTTCCCGAGTCCGATTGCAATACGCTATCCAAGAGGAGAAGCGTTTGATGAATTAAAAGAATTGCGTGCACCAATCCAATATGGAAAAAGTGAAATGTTATATCAGGAATCGGAAATTGCATTAGTTGCACTTGGTTCCATGGTAAAAATAGCTTTAAAAGTGCAGGAGCGGTTGAAAGAAGCGGGATATTCGTGTACAATCGTAAATGCGAGATTTGCAAAACCGCTGGATGAAGAAATGCTACTTTCATTAACGCAAAATCACAAGTTGATTGTAACGATGGAGGAAAATGTAATCAGCGGCGGTTTTGGAATGCATGTAACAGAATTTTTTCATGAAAGGAATTGCAAAACAGAGATTTTAAATATTGCAATACCGGATGATTATGTCGAACATGGAAATGTAGAGATTTTACGAAAAGAAGTCGGAATTGATGTAGATACAATCTGTCTTCGTACGATTGCCATGTATCAGAAAATAGAAGGGACTTTGTAGAGTGAAAGAACGTTTAGATGTTTTACTGGTAAATAAAGGACTTGCGCCATCAAGAGAAAAGGCAAAAGCCATGATTATGGAAGGAAATGTTTTTGTCGAAGATCAAAGAGAGGATAAGGCAGGAGCAACGTTTGACGTAGAAGCAAAAATTGAAGTGCGTGGTAATACCTTAAAATATGTAAGCCGTGGTGGCTTGAAACTGGAAAAGGCAATGACACATTTTGGAATTACCCTTGATGGAAAGGTATGTATGGATATCGGAGCTTCTACAGGTGGATTTACAGATTGCATGTTGCAGAATGGAGCAGCAAAGGTTTATGCTGTAGATGTAGGATATGGTCAGTTTGCATGGAAACTGCGTCAGGATGAACGCGTGGTTTGCATGGAAAAGACAAATATCCGTTATGTGACACCGGAGGACATTGCGGACCGGCTTGATTTTGCTTCTGTAGATGTTTCTTTTATTTCATTGACCAAGGTATTAGGACCGGCAAGAGAACTGTTAAAGGAAAATGGAGAAATGGTATGTCTCATTAAGCCACAGTTTGAAGCAGGGCGAGAAAAGGTTGGGAAAAAAGGTGTGGTACGTGACAAAGCAGTACACGAAGAAGTCATTGAAAAAGTGATTGAATTTGCAGTGGAAATTGGTTTTGAAGTTTTGAATTTAGAGTACTCCCCGATTAAGGGACCGGAAGGAAACATTGAGTATTTGGTTTATATCAGAAAATCAGCCCAGGGCAGAAAAGAGGAATCCGTAGATCTTCATGCGGTTGTTGAAGCGGCACATGGAGAGCTGGATAAGTAAAAATGAAGCATTTTTTGGTTATCGTAAATTCTTTTAAAGATACAAATTTGATATTAACGAAAAAAATAATTTCTTACATTGAAGAAAAGGGCGGAAGTGGAACTTATTTTGCCAGCGCGGGAGAAGCAATAGAACAAGCGGCACCGGATATAAAGGACATTGCAGAGGAAACAGAGTGTGTGATGGTGTTAGGTGGAGACGGTACACTGATTCGGGCAGCCACACGCCTTGTTAAGCGAAATCTGCCAATTATTGGTGTAAATCTCGGGACATTGGGATACTTATGTGAGCTAGAAGAAGCAACCGTTTTTGAGGCTATTGATAAGCTGATGGCAGATGATTTTATGTTAGAAAATCGGATGATGCTTACAGGATATGGACTCAAAGAGGGAAAAGAGATTGCAAAAAACATCGCGTTTAATGATGTAGTTATACATAGAACGGGAGCCCTTTCTGTTGTAAACCTGATTATCTATGTGAATGGAGAGTATCTGAATACATTTCATGCAGATGGAATCATTATATCGACACCAACCGGTTCAACAGGCTATAATATGTCTGCGGGTGGGCCGATTGTAGACCCGAAAGCACAGATGATGCTGATTACACCAATTAATGATCATAATTTGAATTCGCAGAGTATTGTATTAGAAGCGTCTGATGAAGTGGTGGTTGAAATAGGAAAAAGACGTTCTCAGAAGGATGAGACAGTGGAAGTAAGCTTCGATGGAAACAACGCCTTGAAATTAGAAGTGGGCGATAAAATAACTGTAAAAAAAGCAAAGGATACTGTGAAAATTTGTAAATTAAGCAAACAGAGTTTTCTGGTAACATTACGGAAAAAGATGCAGATTTACAGTTCTTAAAACGAAAGGTGTGAAATCAAACAATGAAAACAAAAAGACAGGCCAAAATCTTAGAACTGATTAAAACGAATGAAATTGAAACACAGGAAGAGTTATCAGAATATTTAGAAAAAGAAGGATATCAGGTGACACAGGCAACTGTATCAAGAGATATCCGTGAATTGAAATTGACCAAGGTGGCAATGAACAATGGAAAACAGAAATATGTAGTGTTATCTGAAACTGCGGATGATATGACGGAAAAATTTGTCCATGTTTTTAAAACAGGATTTGTTTCAATGGATATGGCACAGAACATTCTTGTTATTAAAACCGTATCAGGAATGGCAATGGCTGTTGCGGCAGCTTTAGATGCCATGCAGCTTCATGAAGTTGTAGGGTGTATCGCAGGAGATGATACCATTATGTGTGCTGTTCGAAGTGTGGATGATACGATCGCAATCATGGGAAGACTTCGCAAGGTAATTGAAGAATAAAAAAGACAAGAAGGACTTTAAAATACATTGGGGAGAGTAGAAGGAGAGGTTGCATGTTACAAAATCTTCATGTGAAAAATCTGGCGTTGATAGAAGAGTCAGAGGTAGAATTTTCGGATGGTCTCAACATTTTGTCGGGTGAAACAGGAGCAGGAAAATCCATTATTATCGGATCCATTAATCTGGCATTAGGAGAAAAAGTCCAAAAGGAAATGTTACGTGAAAATGCAGAATATGCATTAGTGGAACTTGTTTTTCGCGTAGAAAATGAAAATCAGATCAAGCAGTTAGAGGAATTAGACGTATATCCGGAAGATAATCTGGTAATTATCAGTCGAAAAATCAGTAATGGGAGAAGTGTTGCAAAAATTAATTCCGAGACAGTTCCAACTTCTAAGATAAAAGAAGTGGCATCTATTTTAATTGATATTCATGGACAGCATGAACATCAGTCTCTTTTGTCTAAGAAAAAGCACTTGGAAATTTTAGATTCCTATGCGAAAAGTGAATTGGCAGAAGAGAAGGAAAAACTTGCAGAAGCGTATCATGCTTATCGTGAGATAGAAGCAGAATTAAAAGGAAATGTAATTGACGAAGAAGAGCGTCTGCGGGAAGTCTCTTTTTTGGAATATGAGATCAATGAAATTTTAGAAGCGGATTTGCATGTTGGAGAAGATGAACAGTTAGAAAATGACTACAAACGTTTCTTAAATGGGAAAAAGATTATGGAGGCATTAAACGGTGCCTATGATTCCACTGGTGGAAGAATGGATTCAGCGACGGAATTGGTAGGAAGAGCTTTGCGTGAATTAAACAGTGCATCTTCTTTTGATGAAAAAGTGAGCGAATTCGAAAATCAGTTAATGGAAATTGATAATCTTTTGAATGATTTTAATCGTGAAATATCAGACTATATTGAAGATACAGAGTTTGATGATGAAACATTCTATGCAATGGAAAAGCGTTTAGATGAATTGAATCATTTGAAAGCAAAGTACGGTCGGACAATCGAGGAAGTATTATCGGCATTAGAAGAAAAACAGCAGAAAATTGAAAAATTAAGAGATTATGATTTGTATCTGCAAAAATTGCAGGAAAATTTTGCAAAGGCAGAGGAAGTACTAAAACAGCAATGTGAAAAGGTTTCTGAAATCAGAAAGCGTTATGCAAAAGAACTTGTTGCAGCAATTAAGGCGGCATTAGAAGACTTGAATTTTCTGGATGTTTCTTTTGAAATGCAGTTTGATAAAACGTCAGATTATACTGCAAATGGAACAGATGATGCGGAGTTTCTGATTTCTACCAATCCTGGCGAACCAGTAAAACCACTTGGAAAAGTAGCATCAGGAGGAGAATTATCCCGTATTATGTTGGCAATCAAAACCGTGCTTGCGGATAATGATGAGATTGAAACATTGATTTTTGATGAAATTGATAGTGGAATCAGTGGCAGAACCGCTCAGATGGTTTCAGAAAAAATGAATGTATTAGGAAAACGTCATCAGATTATTTGTATTACACATTTGCCACAGATTGCAGCTATGGCGGACAGTCATTATCTGATTGAAAAATCGGTTCAGAATAATACGACAATTTCCAATATACGCTGGCTTTCAGAATTAGAAAGCATTGGCGAATTAGCGCGTATGATTGGTGGCGTGGAAATAACAGAAACCGTCAGAGAGAGTGCAAAAGAAATGAAAGAACTTGCACAGCAAAAAAAGAAATAATGTTGGAAAGATATGTTTTTTTGTTTTTGATTGAAAAGTAAAAAAAGCAGCATACTAAAAGAAGATACAAGAGTATCTTCTTTTTTTGTCTGATAAATTGCAGAGGAAATAGGGAATTTACTCGACTGAGAAGAAATGGAACAGGAGAACAGGGATGCGAAAATTAATTTCTTATGGGGCTATGATAGTAGTAATAACTGGAATGATTTGTGTAGGAATTCTGGCAACTGTGACGTTTGAACAGGCAATTCCGGATCAAATGTATGTTGCAATTGGGGAAGAGATTTCTTATGATTTTGGAGTTCCGGTCAGTGTTGTTTTGAAGGAACAGGAAACGGAAGTGTTTGAAAATATTTCGGAAACAGTTGCAGGAATTCAGAAAGAACAACCTGTCACATATACGGTTGTTTGTAAATTATTTGGAATTTTGTCGGTAAAAGAGGTAGAAGTGACACTGACAGAGGCGGAGGCACTTTATACAGGTGGAACACCAATTGGAATCTATGTCAGGACAGATGGAATTTTGATTATAGGAACCGGAGCTATAACAGATCAGACGGGAAATGAGAAAAATCCTGCAGAATATCTGGTAAAAGCAGGTGATTATATTGAAACCGTAAATGGGGAGGAAGTAACAACAAAGGAAGAATTAATTACAAAAATAAATGAGTATGGTGGGGAAAAGGAAATTCTTGGGATACGAAGAGGGACAGAACAGATTGAGGTGACGGTAGAGCCGGTTCAGACAAGAAATGGAGAATATAAGCTTGGAATCTGGGTAAGGGATGACCTTGCGGGAGTCGGAACATTGACTTATTATAAGTCAGATGGGGAATATGGTGCTTTAGGGCATGGGGTTAGCGATGCAGATACCGGAGTACAGATGGAAATAGCAGAAGGTAGTATTTATGAAACCCAGATTATAGGAATTCAAAAGGGATTAGATGGAAGACCAGGAGAAATATCTGGAGTGATACATTACGGAGACAGTGCATACCTTGGAAGCATAGAGTGGAATCACAGTGTAGGAATTCATGGGGATTTAGATGGAAATCTAAATCTTTTAGGGGAATCTTCCTGCTGTGAAGTGGCATATAAACAGGAAATTGAATGTGGGCCTGCATATCTTATCTCTGGCATTTCGGGAGAAAATCGAACTTATGAAATCGAAATCGAGGAAGTGAATTTTGATGGAAATGCAGAAAACAAGGGAATTTTATTTCAAGTAAAAGATGAGGAATTACTAGAACTTACAGGAGGAATTGTACAGGGAATGTCAGGTTCGCCAATCATTCAGAACGGGAAAATAATTGGAGCGGTGACACATGTGTTTATTAATAATCCGACAAAAGGCTATGGAATCTTTATCGAAAATATGTTGCAGGATAATTCGGGAAAAAAGGAAAGTTAATATTGGAAAGAAAAATAGGTCTTTTTATTCAGTTGTCAATATGGTAAAATAGAGCGGTATTAAAAAATTTAGAGGTTGTGAAAAATGGAGACAGAAAAGAATATCATTGAAAATGCAAATGTATATATTAATGAGGGATTAGATGCTTTTTCAAAGAACCAGTTGTCTGAGGCAGCCTCCATTGTAAGTAAAGCGTTACAATTGTTGAAAGGGACGAATGAGTTAAAGCTTTACGCAAAGGCATTGAATATTCTTGGTGTCATTTATGCCACGATTGGAAATGAGACTATGGCAATTGACTGTTATCTGGACGGACTTGAAATTGCAGAAGAACATAGTGCGTATGATTTGCTTTTTTTGTTCTATAATAATATTGGTTCAAGATATCAGGAATTAGGAGAACACCAGAAGGCAATTTATTATTTTCAACAGTCGAGAGAGCAATTAAAGATGCCGGAAGTGAAAAGTGATATGCGTTATAAACATTGGTGCATGATTAGTGCTTTAAACTTGGTGGAATCTTATTGTATGCTAATGGAGTATAAAGAGGCAGAATATTATTTGAAACTTGCAGATGAAGTTTTAGAAGGAGAAGTCAAAGAAGACTATATGTATACTTATTTACTTTCTAAATTTCATCTTTGCTTAAAAACCGGAAAAGAAGAATTTGTCTATTCACATTTGGAAGAATTGCTGGAATGTGCAGCGAAAGATAAAAATAATATGGATTTTGTCCAGAATATGACAGAAGTTTCTTCGATTCTTCTTCAAATAAAAGATTTTGAACATTTAAGAGAAATGGTTCAGACTTTTGATGATTATGCAAAGACACAGGGAACCGTTTTTTACCGTATTACAGCGGTTCGTCTGTGGATGAAATACTATAAGGCAATCGGAAAAGAAGAAGAATATAAAGAACTTTGTGTAGAACATGCAGAACTGATGGAGCAGGAGGAGCATCTGGTCAATCAGGAAAAAATAGCAGCGATTGATACTAAAATTGAATTGCGTGTCAAAGAAGCAGAAAGACGTAAGGCAGAAAAAGAAGCAATGCTAGATCCTCTGACGGGATTATGGAATCGATTGAAATTGAGAAAAGACAGTGTAGCATTGTTTGAATCTGCATTTGAAAAAGGAAGTCAGATAGCATTAGGAGTTTTGGATGTTGATTGCTTTAAAGCACAGAATGATACATATGGTCATCTACAGGGAGACAGTTGCTTGAAAGAAGTGACTCAAATCATGAGACAAGCAGTTGGAGAACAAGGAACGGTATACCGCTATGGCGGAGATGAATTTATTATTCTGTTAACAGATGGAAAAAGGTCTATCGTAGAGAAAATTGCAGATACTATAAGGAAAATGCTAGAAGAACAGAAAATTCCAAATGATAATTCTGTGGTAGAAAAATTTTTGACAGTTTCGCAGGGATATGTTTCATTTGTGCCAAAGCATGGGGAAGAATTAGCAGATTATTTGAGATTGGCAGATCAGGAATTATATCAGGTAAAGGAAAGAGGAAGAAATGATTACAGCATTGTGGTCCAAAGTAATTCATAATTGGTTTGTAAAATGTTTTTTTGCAGGGATAGTAGCATTGGGAATACTATCCCTTTTTTCCGTATTTTATTATAATCCACCAATTCATGTTAATTGTGAGTCTGGTGCTACGGATTATACCAGAGAAGCAAATGTTTTCTGGGCACGTGGAACGGAAGGATTTGCAAAAGGAACTACGGATGAAAATGGATATAACAATGCTTATGAAGAGGAAGATGAGATTGATATTTTATTAATGGGGTCTTCTCAAACAGAAGGATTATATGTAGATGAGAAAGAAAATGTGGGATATCTTTTAAATGAGATGTTTGCGGAGAGTGGAGACGAAGAATATGTCTATAACATAGGGATGTCGTCGCATACTTTTTTACGGAATGTGTCCAATTTAGAATATGCATTAGAAACATATCATCCAAACGCATATGTGGCGCTAGAAGCGGATTTTGTGAATTTTACAATAGAAGAAATCGATGCTGCATTACAAGATCAGATGGCTCCTTTGGAAACATATCAGGATGGTTTTTTATATGAAATACAAAGAATTCCTTATATGAAACTTTTATATCAGCAGTATAAAGATTATCAGGGAGGCGGAATTGTAGTGGAGGATGTTGTTGCTGTGGAGCAGACACAGGACTCTGGCTATAATGTTGAAAAAGTAATGGAGTTGTTAGCGTATATAAAGTCAGAAGCAGATGCTTATGGCGTAACCGCGATAATTTATTATGATCCCTATCTGATATTGGAAGAAGATGGAAGCATTGCAACATCTGCGAATCCAGAAAAAGTCTCCTGTTTCAGTCAATTGTGTGAGGAAAATGGAATTCTGTTTATCGATATGACAGAAGCATTTGTGAAAGAGTATGAAGAAAATCATCGGATTGTGTCTGGTTTTTCCAATACGGCAGAATGTTATGGACATCTGAACCGTTATGGGCACAAATTGATTGCAGAGGCAATTTATCAGGAAATTAAGAAAGGACAGTAACTATGACATTTGCAAGTATTTCGTTTCTTGTGTTTTTTGCCGTAATTTTACTGGTGCTTGCAGTTCTTGACAAGATAACAGGAAAAAATGAAAAAAGGTATCGAACCATATCTCAGATTGTGCTATTGGTCGGAAGTTATTTCTTTTATGGATGGTGGAATGCTAAGTTTTGTATGCTTTTGGCATTTGTAACTGTCGTATCTTATGGAATGGCACTGGGAATGGAACGGAGCAGGGAACATAAGAAAATATGGCTTGGAATAGGTGTTTGTATCCCTCTTTTGGTATTGGGATATTTTAAATACTATAATTTTTTTGTGGAATCGTTTTGCAATGTATTCGGTGTAAAAAATACGATGGCAATAGAAGTGATTCTTCCGGTTGGAATTTCTTTTTATACATTTCAGGCAATGAGTTATTTAATTGATGTATATCGGAAGGAACTTGCTGTTCGCAAGAATTTTGTTCATTATGCACTTTATATTTCTTTTTTTCCACAGCTGGTAGCAGGACCAATTGTAAAGGCAAAAGAATTTTTGCCTCAGCTGGAGGAAATAAGAAAAATAAGTCTGAAGCGTTTGGAAGCAGGAATTCAGATTTTTCTGTTTGGTCTTTTTAAAAAAGTTGTGATAGCAGATAATCTTTCTGTTTTTGTAGATGATGTTTACCGTGTACCAGGGGCATATAGTACGATATCTGTCTGGTTGGCAGTGATTTCCTATTCTATTCAGATTTATTGCGATTTTTCAGGATATTCCGATATGGCAGTAGGATGTGCAACGTGTATGGGATATGATTTGCCGAGAAACTTTAATTTGCCGTATTTATCTAAAAATGTCAGCGAATTTTGGAAGAGGTGGCACATCAGCCTGTCTACTTGGTTACAGCAATATTTATATATTCCATTGGGTGGAAATAGAAAAGGACAATTAAAAATGTATCGGAACCTGTTTTTAACGATGGTGTTAGGTGGCTTGTGGCATGGGGCAAGCTGGACATTTGTGGTATGGGGAGCTTTGCATGGATTAGCATTGTGTATCCATAAAGCGTTTCGAAAATGGAAACCGAAACAGAGCGAGAACGTGGTAACAGGCGTGATGTCAATTGCAGTTACATTTACATTTGTAAGCGTATGCTGGATTTTTTTCCGCGCAACAGATTTTGCAAATGCACTGGAAGTTTTGAAACATTTGGTTCCGGGATGTGTTGGAATTACAAAATTTTATTCCTTTAGTATTATGGCAATTTTAATTCTTTTGATAGCGTCTGGTTTTGCAATTGTAAGGAGTAAAAGAAAGAGAGAGCGTGCGGAAGGATTTTATCCGATTTTGGATTTATCGAAATTTTGGTCCCTTGTTTTGCTCTGGTTGGTGGTAGGATTCATTCTTGGCCTAGGATATGTAGAAGGAAGTCCGTTTATTTATTTTGCGTTTTAAGGCGTAAAAAGTTGTATAAATTTGTTAACGACTTTCTTCGACAAATTGTCGTAGGTGAAATTCGGTATTATCAGAATAAACGTGATGCTTGTAAAATAAAAAGCGCGTTTCTCATAGTTTAAGAAAGGAAATGGTAGTAACATGCAGAAATTAAGTGTTGCAATTGCAGATGATAATGAACGAATGTTAAGATTATTGGGGGATATTATCGAAAGCGATGAAGAACTAAGTGTGGTAGGAACGGCAAAAGATGGAGAAGAAGCGTACAATGTGATAAAGTCCAAAGAACCGGATGTCGTATTGTTAGATATTGTCATGCCAAAATTAGATGGACTTGGTGTTTTAGACAGGGTGAATCATGATAAAGCAATCAAAAAGCATCCAACGTTTATTATGATTAGTGCAATCGGACAGGAAAAGATTACAGAAGATGCCTTTCAGCTAGGGGCTGATTACTACATTATGAAGCCTTTTGATAACGATATGGTAATTGACAGAATTAAGTATGTAAGGAACCAGGCAAATGTGCAGCGTATGGAGCACCGAAAGATAAATGCTTATGAAAAAACAACAGAGATTGAACCGCGTAATTTGGAATCGGACGTTACAGAAATTATTCATGAAATTGGAGTTCCGGCACATATCAAGGGATATCAGTATTTGCGGGATGCCATTATTATGTCAGTACATGATATGGAAATGTTAAATTCCATTACAAAGATTTTGTATCCGACAATTGCAAAAAAATATCAGACGACACCAAGTCGTGTGGAACGTGCCATTCGTCATGCAATCGAAGTTGCATGGAGCAGGGGAAAGATGGATACGATTGATGAAATGTTTGGTTATACGATCCATAATGGAAAAGGAAAACCGACGAATTCGGAATTTATAGCTTTGATTACAGATCGAATTCGATTGGAATATAAGATGTACGAATAAAGGAGCATAATAGAGCCAGATTGACAATTGTCGGTCTGGTTTTTTCCTTTTCATATGAAAGAAAATGCGGTATACTAAAAGTATCATACAACAGTATTTTTCTATATCATAAAAAGAGTTGTTGGGAGGGGTTTTACAATGAAAAAAATATTATTTGCAGCTTCAGAAGCGATTCCGTTTATAAAAACTGGTGGATTAGCAGATGTAACGGGAAGTTTGCCGGAATATTTTGATAAGGATAAATTTGATGTGAGAATTATTCTTCCGAAATATTTATGCATAGAGGAAGAATTACGGAAAAATATGCAGTTTCGTTGTCATTTTTATGTGAATCTTGGCTGGAGAAAACAGTATGCCGGGATTTTTGAAACAACTTATCATGGAATTACCTATTATTTTATTGATAATGAATTCTATTTTGCTGGAAATCAGCCTTATCATAATTTGCATGAAGATGTAGAAAAATTTGCGTATTTTTCTAAGGCAGTACTGGAAGCATTGCCTTATCTTGATTTCTGTCCGGACATTATCCATTGCCATGACTGGCAGACGGGACTGATTCCGGTATTCCTGCATACTGTTTACGGGGATGAAAATTATTATGCTGGAATGAAAACGGTTTTTTCCATTCATAATATGAAGTTTCAGGGACGCTGGAAACTGCAGGCGATTATGGATGTTACAGGATTACCAAAACAGATATTTGTTCCAGACCGTCTGGAATCTTATGGCGAGGCAAATTATTTAAAAGGTGGAGTAGTATACGCAGATGCCGTGACGACAGTCAGTCCAACTTATGCCTATGAGATTACGACACAGCAGGGCGGAGAAGGACTAGATGGTCTGATGCGGCAGGTAGATCGGAAATTACACGGAATTTTAAATGGAATTGATACAAAAGTATATAATCCGGAAACAGATCAGTATCTGGTGAAAAATTTTAGCAGCCGGGATTTTTTGGAGAAGAAGGCTGAAAATAAAAAAGCACTACAGGAGGAAATGGGGCTGGATACGAAATCAGGTGCGATGCTGATTGGAATTGTATCCAGAATGACAAGCCAGAAGGGGTTTGATCTGATTGCTTATATTATGGATGAATTAATGGAACAGGAAAATGTTCAGTTTGTGGTGTTAGGAACAGGGGAAGAACAATATGAGAATATGTTCCGCCATTTTGAAAAGAAGTATCCGAAACGTTTGAAAGCGAATATTTTCTATTCAGAAGAGACAGCACATAGGATTTATGCATCTTGTGATACCTTTTTGATGCCGTCTCTGTTTGAACCATGTGGATTAAGCCAAATGATGTGTATGAGGTATGGAACAATTCCGATTGTAAGGGAAACAGGAGGATTGAAGGATACTGTAATGCCGTATAATGAATATGAACATACAGGAACCGGATTTTCCTTTGCAAATTATAACGCACATGAGATGCTTGGAATTATTCGATATGCAATCCAGATTTATGAAAAGGAGAAAAAAGAATGGGCAGGTCTGATGAAGCGTGCCATGCAGGAAGATCATTCATGGAAAACCTCAGCAGAATCCTATGAAAAGTTATATCTTAGCTTACTTGATGAATAAATTACATAGTTAGTTCATTGGATTCTCTGGAAAAATAATAGACGTGGTCGGAGAGAATTTCATCTGCGGATAGCTGGGTGGAATTCACTTCTTTTACCATGTCGGAGAGTTCTGAAAAAGAAGTTTTATCAAATGCAGGAATAATCAGAACTTCATGGATGCTGCTAGGAAGAATATAGAGGTCAGCCTGCAATTTATTAGCGAAGTCAGATAAAAGATTCTGATAGAGAATACAGGAGGAGCCATGCAGTTTGTGGGAATTGGAGAGTACATACATTGGATAGTGAGAAGTTAATTCTGCTTCTTCTAGAAAAGATGTGTCAAGTTGATAAAGTAATTCTTTTAAGACGGATGTCATACTGCGAACCTCGGATTGTAGCAGAAGAGGGGTGTTTTTGCAAGCAATTGCATAGAGTTCTTCGCTGGTAATGTTCCAGAAGTTCAGATGATGGTTGTGAATTAGAATGGTAGCAGTTCCTTTTTCACTGGCATCTACCAGACAGCAGAATACAATCGCGAGATCTAAGTAGCGGTAATGGGGAACTGTTTCTAATAACTCCTTGTTTTTCTGGTAATTAATAAGTTTGAAAATAACTTTTTCTTTTACTTTATTATAATTGGTAAAGAAAGAGATATCGATATTCTGGGTGGGTTTATTTTCCTGATAGACAGTCAGAATGTCGGCATAGATTTCATCTAAGGGTCTTCCTGCCAGATATTGTTCATAATAAGAGTTTAAATAAATTGTGGGAGAAATATTAAGACCTTTTTCTGTAATGTTAAGACCGCAGAGATGTGTGTTATTATTCTTGGTAATATCTTGTAGGGAAATAGTGACATAATCACCAAGCTTTAACATAAGTGCATGTTTGATATTAGATTGAAATTCCTGATAATTCATATAACCTCCATAAAAATAGGGGAAATAATGCTTCAGGTCTATTCGGAAAATACACAAGAATTGTGTGGAATTAATGTAGCATGAAATTGTAAAATTGACAAGACGATAATTGAATTTTAGAGGAAAAAAATGAAAATATGTTTTGAAACAGAAAAAACTTTATTTTTTTTAAAAAAAGGGTTTGCATTTTTTTTAAAATTCGGTATAATAATCTAGCGTGATGTTTACCATTACGTGTAGGAATAGAAGGGGCATGCCGATATGGCTCAGTTGGTAGAGCAACGCATTCGTAATGCGTGGGTCAGGGGTTCGAGTCCCCTTATCGGCTTT
>JBJELY010000157.1:0-5548 GCA_051879395.1 Roseburia sp.
TGATATATTGACAACAAGTTTATATTTATTTAATAATATTTATAAAAAAGACAGAACTAGATACAGCTTTGAAGAAGAAACATGTAACCTTTTATGGTTTTCACGGGTATTAAAGACAAAGAACATATACAAGATTGAGAGAATCAAAGTAATGACAGCAGGTATCCGAAGATGCGGCAGACATGACATGGAAACGAAGGAGAGCAGCCAATGCAGAAAACAAAGTATATTATGTTCATTATGATGATCAGCCTGTTTTTTTATGGTTGTGGAGCAGATGTACAAAACATTAATATCAATGAAGATGTAGCGGAAGAAACAGACCCAAAAATTGAAATGCCCACCGGGTCTGATGAGCAGCCGGAAGAAGTAAAAAAAGCTGAAGAAGGGATCACTTTGGAAGAGGCCTGCAAACTGATCACAGATATGGACAGGGCAATGCAGAACTTAACAGAGAAGCTGGATGAGCAGGGAGAAAACAGTACAGCAGAAGAAGAAATCAGAGACTGCATTGGGAAATACTTCGATAAGAGCCTGACGGAATATGCAATGTTTTTATACCGGATCATAGAAACAGACGGAAAATATGTGCATGACAAACACTATGCCCGTGAGAACTTTTCGATTGATACCGGAGAAGAAATAACTATGCTTTCCCAGGGGAAAGATTTTTGTGAACTCGGCGTAACCTTTACCCATAGATGGGAAAGAGAATGGGACAAAGAAATCGTACCGGTCCGCCTGGAATGGAAAAATGGAGCGTGGCTGATCACAGAAATTAGCCAGTGGTACAATGATTTCCGCTATAATTATATGCCCGATGAATTTTTTACACCGCAATATTTTACAAAAGAGCAGGCAGAAGAACTGGTGGAACGATTCGGAACGGATGAAGATGGAAAACGGGTACAGCTTTCTTTAAACACGGATGAAAATGGATATCTGCTTGCTGAAAGCAGCAAAGAGCTTTTATCCGAAAAAGAACTGGAAGGGTTGTCGCGGTATGAACTGTATATGGCAGTACAGGAGATTTATGCCCGGCATGGAAAGAAATTCAGTGACATTGCGGCGGCGCAGCATTTCTCAAGACAAAGCTGGTATACACCATATGAGAAAGTTTTTAGCACAGAGGTACTCTCAGAGATAGAAGAGGAGAATATCCGGCTTCTTTCTGAAAAAGGAAAATTGACAAAAGAGGCGGAGCCAGACTACGGCAGTCTGTATCCGGTTTCGGACAGACAGGGGAACATACTTACCGGCGAGGAAGCCGTAATCATGATCATGCATGCCTTTGACATGGCAGATGAGGTGATCACCGCAAAGGACGAAAATTATATTGAAGAAGAGTCACAGGATGGTTTCAGGCATTATACATTGGGAATGTATTCTAGTAAAGTAAGCTTAAGCAATTATCTATCCACATGGTTTTCTGAGGAAGCAGCAGATTACATAATAGAGATTTATAAGATGTGTAATGGACTGCGCGAGGATGAGAGCGGCTGTCTTGAACTTGTCACAGAAGGTACTTATTTTGGAAACCGGCAGGAAATCGATCCATTTGAGGAGACAGAGGTTTTGTATGTAGATGAAAATGAGTGTCGGGTATCGGTGCCATTTATCAATTACCGGGTGGACTGGGACAACTCCGCAGAAAGCAGCTATGGTGAAATCCTTTTGAGAAAAACAGGAGATACATGGATCATTGCAGAAATGTCACAGACTTACTACGACGAACTATATAAAAAATATATAGATGAGATGTTCTTATCAGATGGTACCGTTGGGCAATTAATCGAAGAAAAACTGATCACCACCAATGCAAAGGAATATGAAATGAATATTGTGTTGGAGGCAACTGCAATAAAAGTATGGCATAGGGCTCCTTATGCATTTGACGAAATAGGCTGTGTTGACGTTGACGAACCGCTGGGGCAATATTCGGATGATAAAATAAAAGAATATACCGATGAGAATTTCCGGGCAGAGATTGAATACTGCTGCGGTTATTATGGGTCAGCAAGAGAATCACATCTGATACAGGTAGTTAAAATATATAAAGATGACCGGCTTTACAGCATGGATTGTGAAGCATGGACCAACTATGAAAGAGATGCAGTCGTTGAATTTCAGTGGGAGTATTATATGGATGCAGACGATTTTGTAAGCAGGATAGAAGAAAATGAAAACTATTATGAATAAAAAATTAATTATAATAATTGCTCTATTGCTTTTGCCTTTCTCAACTGCCTGCAGCGGTAACAGTCCTGAGCAGGAAACGGCTGAAGAAAAATTAACGGTGGAGCAGGAAACAGAAGAAAACAGGATAATGCCGGAACAGGATAAAACTGAGAATGAAACTGAAAATAAAACTGAGAATGAAATGGACGCTGAGCCTGTTGACGAAGAAGAAGCAGGGGGAAAGGGAAGTGCCGGGATGACGGAGAGAGAACAGGAATATACCTACCGCGGCGACGCGGTGCTGACAAAAGAAAACTTTGAAACGACAATGAAATCTCTTTTGTATACCCAAAGAAAAAGCAGTCTGGAGGAGCTGCCTCTGACAGAGGAGTTTTTTAATGAATGCATGGAGAAATTTCCGTATATTGAAGGTGTACGAATGGGGCTGATCAATGAATTTGAGGTTGAGTTTTGGGGAATCAGAGAAGACGGCAGGTGGGTGTGCCTGTGTGAATTTGATAAGGGACATGAATGGGACCGAAAGTCCAAGTGTGATTACTATTACATCGTGATGGATGTGGAGAATAATCAGATTGCGTCAATGGAGGTTACATTGGTTAAAAAGTATGTGAAAGAATAAACGATATCGGAGAGAGAAAAACGTAAGGAGACCGGTTATGGGAAACAGGATAAAAAGAATAGGGGAAGTTACGATACTTATAGTGAAAATAATTTTATTATCACTTTTGCCGCTTGGTATTATTGCTTTATGCTTTCGACGAGTACTTTCATGGAATATGATTAAAGAAGTATTTTATATTGTTTTACTAATGGCTTTTATTGCTGCTGTGCTGTTAGTTTTTGTCACATACTATAGAAAAAAGAAATTACAAAAAATAATTGCATGTGAAAATGTAAGTGAGATTGAAAAGAAAATATCAGCGATGACAATGGATGAAATTATTAAATTGAACGGAAAAGCACATGCTTATTTACATAGAGTTAAAGTAAATACCATGGTGGCATTTGCCCTAGGAGCTTTAGTAACTGCGATTATTTCAAGTGTAAATATAGGCGAATTGTTTACGCGGTTAAATGAAAAAATAATTGCCTTTTTAATTGTTTCGGTGCCAGTCATTTTTATGGGTATGTCTCTGTTATATATTTTTGAAGATATAAGTTGGGATCTAAATAGCGGAAACGTAGATCACTATATGAGATATGCTTATGAATTGACATCAAAGATAATTGATGAAAGAGAGAAGGTAATATTAAATGATTTTTTAAATGGGAAAACAGAAAATGAGGATAAGAAATGACGGATGTCTTTAAGAGCAGTATAACAGAAGCGGAGAATGAAAGCAATGCAATTACCATGCGGGGAGCATCTATACGGACAGATAACATTTTGACGATGGGTTCGTCGAATCTGCCTGCTGTGGATAATCTAAAGGAAATAAATGAAAAAATGAATTCATGCAATGAAAGGTACGTAAATTTATTGAAAAACCATGCTGAAAGTATAAGAAAACTGGGAAGAGAGTTTGATACCTTTGACAAAGACTTAGCGGATTGTATGAGAATTTCTAAATAAGGGAGAAGTATGGGACTGATATTGAAACCATCAGAAATTAAAAGTGGTGCGGGACAGATGCGATCAAGGATAGAAAGCACTAGAGAAAGCTATAGCGGCGCGCTGCAGGTGGTACAGAATTTTTCCCAAAATGGAACTTTACAGTCGAAAGCCTGGGATACAGTAAAAAGTAAAATTGTAGAGGCACATCAGTCTATTGTAATGGGTGTTCTGGCAGTACAGGATGTAATGGAACAGGATTTAAGTACACTGGAAGAGAATGTGGATGGCTTAGAAGATCTCTATGAAGATGATCTAATTATGAAAATAGAACAGTTGACAGAGGAATGCAAAAGATACGAAGTAATGATTAAGAATCTTCAGACTCTGCAAGCTTATTTTACTCCAAGCGCGTACCCTAATATTACAAAACAAATAGAAAATTATCGCATATTGCTGGAAAAAACGAAAGAGGAATTGGAGTTAATAAAAGAAAAGCTTTTAACACTGCAGGAAAAAGCACGGCAGACATCAGAACTTTTTCAGACTGTAGGTATCCTACTAGATGCGATAGAAGATGCAATCAATGATGCAGAAGTCTATATTAGCGGAACCGGACAGCTTTCCGGGGGAGAATGGAAAATTGTAATATCAGAGGCGGTACAGAAAATAGAAGAAAAGAATATTTATATAAATCATTATTTTAAGAATGAATTAGGAATAGTGATTGACGATTTCCAAAAAATGTATGGTGAAGATACTGTAAATGAGATCAAAGGCTATTTGAAAGAATATTCCTTTGAAAAGTTGGATGATGCGAAAAAGCAACAGATAAACAAATATATATTAGAAAAAACATGTGATTGCACATCGGTCTCGGTCGAAAATGGAAAATATCAACTTTGTGGAGTAAACGGCAATATAATGTATGAAATGGAGACAAATGAGATTAAGGATGTGGTAATGAATATGGCATTTGCCAATAAAGAAGTTAAAAAAGAATATATAGCCGATTATTTGAGAGAAAACCTTGAAATCTCAGATATGCATATAGCTGCGATAATGGGAAATATGCAGGCAGAAAGTGGTTTTAGTCCACTGAAAATGCAAGGCGGCAGTGAAGACTTATATAACACAGAATATATCGAAAAATATAAAATAAATGACAGTGTAGGCTGGGGATTGGTACAATGGACATTTTCAAGCAGAAAGGATGGATTCTTCAATTATGCTGAAGAAAAAAGAAGAACCAGTGGTAACCCGGAAAAGAGCCTTTTAGTAGATATGGATACGCAGTTAGAATATCTTGTATCGGAGCTTAGTGAAGGTGGAATATGTGAAAACGGATATAAAAAATTTGTAGAAACAAAGACTTTAGATTAGGCGACGGCGTATTTTTGTAATCGGATTGAAATAGCAGATTCTGAGTCAAATAATCTCGATGGTAGAAAACAATATGCACATGAGATATTGAAATGGATAGAGGGGAAAAAATAGTGTGAAATATTCTGTTAAAAATTTTTTGTATAGTATTATTATATTGCTTAGTTTAAGCCTGACATCTTGCACAGGAGCGGCAGCAGAGACAGAGAAGATGGCAGAATGTCAGAATAAGGTTATGAAAATAGAACAACCAATAGAAGATTTGTTACCGACGTCAAGTCCGACAAATGAAAACGAAGAAGATTTTTCTTTACCGAAAGAATGGATTGAGAGCCAGGAAGAGTATGAGACGGCCAGACATAAGAGCAATGGGGAGCTGGAGGTGTCGGTAGAGCGTACGTCAAGACCTGTCAC
>JBJELY010000158.1:0-1504 GCA_051879395.1 Roseburia sp.
CGCCCGCGAAAAAAAGATGTACAAATAAGAGAAATTATGCTAATCTGTTATTGAAGCAAGCGGGGTGTTTTGCAGACGATCCGCGAGGTGTTGATCGGTTTGGTCTAATTGGGGTTAGGCAACGAGCAATGCTGGCTTCAGCTTCTGGTGGAGAGATTTTTCTCAGAAATAGTTGCCGACAGATTAGCACAGCGTTGGTGAAAGACGGTTTATATCTGTACTTTCCTATGTTTTCACGAATTGAGGTTTGATAGGCTATCAGTGCCGTGAAATTGTAGACAATCAATCTGGCAAATATTTCATGAAAAATACTCTCCACCTTTTTTGAATGAACGAGCTCCAAACCAATATTCTTTTTGAGATAGCGGAAAGAAGTTTCAATTCCCCAGCGAGCAGAATATAGTTTTTTTAGCATATCAGTGGGAAAATCATTGGCAGGTAGATTCGTAATGATTGTTTCAGAGCAGTCATCGGAGACTCGGAAGCGAACGACTCTGAAATTCATCTCAAAGGTATGGATTTCTTTACAGCCTTTTGAGGATGGGGGAAGATAGTCGAAAACCGTATTACTGGCAAGAGGCTTGTAATGATTGATGGATCGGGCATCTTGTGTACGGGATCTGCCAAGAACGAGCGAGATGGGAATGTCAAATTCCTGGGCATCAGGCAGCGTAAGCCCCTTAATCACCGCACCGGAAGAGCCTTCCTTGACACGGATCAGAAAATTCCAGCCTTTGACCATACAATGCGCGAAGGTGTTGAACGCCTCATATCCTCGGTCTGCAATCACAATTGCCTTTTTGATATCAGAGCGGTCCACCAATTGGTTAAAAGCGGAGCGTTCATTGAAGACCTGCCCGCCTTCCACGACCGCATCCACATAAGAGTGGCTGAGAAGATCGTACAAAGCGTTGATATGGAGAAGGTTAAAATGCTTTTTTCCATTAACGGATGGAAAATAAGAATCTGAATCAGCAGGATTGGGGGGCGTACAAAGGGAGGAACCATCCACGGCAAGTAAACGGTATCCCTTGAAAGTGCGATTTGGGATATTCGATTTGGAAAAAGTATGAAACAGTTCCTCAAAAACAGTTTTGGATAGTTTATCCCTTTGCTGAATGAATGCAGAAACCGTAGGGAAAGTGGATTTGCAGGAGAAGAACTGTAATAGCTCATTGGAAAGACTCTTTCCAACAGAGGATAGAAAGAAAGATATGGTTGCTTGAAAGTCAATTTTTCTTTTCCGGGTAAAGTCTTTTCCTGGGCATTTACAATATTGGTCAGGTGTCTTAGCCATTTTTCCAATCGTTCGTTTCAAAGACAGCAGATAGTATTTCGCACAGTTTTCCACAAGTAGGCCTCCTTAAAAGTAGTTCTATTTCAAGGTTCCGCTTGTCGAAAATTCGTATTTTGTCAAGTCTTTTTTCCACTTTTTTCCCTTTTTTTATAAAAAATCGGCACCGATTTCTCGGTGCCGGTGGGAATATTAACTTAATGACATTGG
>JBJELY010000159.1:0-5524 GCA_051879395.1 Roseburia sp.
AACTGAAATTTTCTGCCGAAGAGCATCCTGTCTGTACTCCCGGACATCAACGCCATCCACAAGGACAGCACCACCCGTAACATCATAAAACCGGGAAATCAGATTGATAAGAGAGGTCTTTCCGCATCCGGTTGCCCCCATAATGGCAACTGTTTCTCCCGGCTGAATTGTCAAATTTATATGATTTAATACAGGCTGACCTGTTTGTGCAAATGCAAAGGATACATCACGAAACTCTATTTTTCCATGTGTTTTTGTTTCACCGTTAAAATTTCCATCTACCAATTCCGGTTCACTATCCAATACATGTTTTATTCTCTTCCATGACGTATAGCCTTTGGTAATATTTTGGAACAGCATAACCAACATTAGGATTCCATTCAGAAGCTGCGTTGTATATGTAATAGCTGCCATAATTGTTCCAGGTGTTGCCCTTCCTTCGCCAACTTGATACGAGCCTGATACTAAAATAATCACAACCACAAGATACATCAATGCATTCATTACCGGGTTCATAAATGCAAAAATAACAAGCACCTGAAGCTGGGTCTTAATCAGTGCATCATTGCACTTTCCAAACCGCATCTTTTCATACAGCTCCCGTACACATGCCTTAATGATTCGAATCCCCGATACATCCTCCTGTAAGATAGCATTGATTTGATCCAGCTGTGCCTGAAGTTTTGGCAATAACGGATTTGCTTTATATAAGCATAAAATCATGCAGCCAAGAATAAATGGAAAAGCACACAATACAACTATTCCAAACTGATGATTTAACCGAAACATACAGAAAATGCTGCCCGCCATTAATATTGTTGTTCGAATCATCCCCCTAACAAATTGAGAAATATAACTCTGTACCTGTGTTATGTCATTTGTTACTCGTGTTACTAAAGAGCCGGTTCCAAAATAATCTATCTGTGGAAATGAAAATGTCATTATTCTGCAAAAACAGTCTTTGCGCACTTCATTTCCAATATTTTGGCCTGTCAAATGTACGAATACATTATTCATAGAACCGCAAAATCCACCAAATAACACAAGTACAATCATGACAATTCCCAATTTCATGATTAAAGACAAATCCCCTATACCATTTGTATTTAATCCTAAAACACCTTCATCGACAATCCTGCTCATAATTCCCGGCTGTATTAAATCCATCAATACCTCGCCAACCATGAACAGTGCCGCAATTATACCAAAACCAATATATTTTTTTACATATTTCCACATTTTTCCATCCTAGTCATCAAATTCTATCAAGCGATCGAAATCCAAGTTCATATGATTACCACAGCGTCTGTAATCATCCGGAATGATAGAAATTCTGTATTTTTTATGTAAATCACGGAAGCCTCTGGTTACACGTACATAATATTCCAAAGACGGATTGCTTTCTTTAAATAGGATAGAACCTTTGTAAGGACTCCATACATTTAATGTCAACGCAACGTCATTGCGAACAAGTTCTTCTGCCCATTTCATGGTATCTTCGTAAGCTTCATCCTCTGTCTTAAATCCATTCTCACCGGCAAGCTCTACTCCAACAACAATACCGGAATTTACACGTCCTCTTCCAAATATTTCAACTGCCTTAAAGAGACGTCGTTTCCACTCATCATATCCGATTACCCTCTCTTTTCCGGGGCATACCCATTTATAAACATCAGGATTTAATACCTCCAGGTCTGTATCAAAGGTTGTAATTCCGGTTTCTGCTTTGAGTCTTCTTAATTGTCTCTCATTGAAAGCACTTGCATCAAGCTGCATTGGGAACCAATTATCTTCAAAGGCTTCACCGATTGCCTGAATTGTTTTTATATATAAATCTACTTCATCGTCGAAAACTTCTTTTCCACTTAAGATGGAACCTCCTGTCAAATGAACATCAGCAAAACGACCTTTCTGTTTTAAAGCTTCCTTGACTGTTTCCGTTATATCCTCAAAATAATAATCCGGATGCTCTGTTATCTTTGTTTTTCCACCATGGACACCACAATATTTGCATCCCTCTTTTGGATTATCCCAAAAATGACAGATCCAGTTCGGATTTATATCAAGACGCTGGCTTCTTGCATTTACGACTGTATTCATGACAGTGCCGTGACTCGTTTTCTTATAGTAGTAATCCGGTGTTTCCCAAGGGAAGATTTCTTCGATTACTTTTCCCAAATCCATAATGACAAATTTATTATCAATATAGTCAATTGTATACGGCTCCCTATGGAAAGGATAACTTTCTCCATGAGTCGTTACAACTGTAGTACCATCACGAAGCAAAAAGCCGGCTGGCGCAGCCGCTTTCGTGCTATGTCCAAATCTTCCTACCGGTATAAGATGAACTTTTGGATCAACTGCCTGCAACGCTCTTTCTGTGTATTGTACACCACGTATATTAATATCTATTTTCAGAGCAAGAAGCCTTGGAACATCAGGATATTTACTTACAACCTCATCTAAGCTCAGTTCTTTTTCTCTCCAATTAGTAATGTCTACCATTTTATGCCTCCTTCTTTGCTATACGATCCAAATGAACATACAATGGATGTTTCTTTCGTTCTTCTTCCATACGAACAGGATAGCTTTCATTCTTCACTTCTTCAATATTTATGAAATACACTGCTGCAAGATCATTTTCCGGATTTCTCTCCTGTGCCTTTTTATAGTACTCCTCGTACACACGTCCAGACACCAAACATTTCACAGGTGTACCCTTAATCTGATAGCTCTTTCTTTCTTTTGAAATTAAATTAATTGCAACCTTATTATTAAACCATATACCTGTAGTCAGGTTTTTGTGGGTTTTTGAACCCTCAAGCAACTCCTCGTAAATAATCTGTGAATTGTCTTCTGATAATGCAATACTTCCTTTGGCTACTACATGTGGAATCCCTTCGGTATCTACGCTTGCCAATACCTTAATCGTATCCTTGTCTGCAAATATCTCTTTTAATTCATCGCTGATTTCTACTGCCATTTTCTATTTCCTTTCTTCTTTTTAGATATAATATTCCAGATTAATTTCTGTTTTTCCCAAAAAGCTTTCCAGTATTCTCTTTCGAATATTTAAAAAGTATTCTGTACTTCTATTTCTCGGACGTGGTAGATCCACATTTATAATCTCTTTTACTGTACCTGGCCTTGCTGACATAACTACAATTCTGTCGCTTAAGAAAATCGCCTCGTCAATGTCATGTGTTACTAATACCATCGTCCTCTTATGTTGCTCCCAAATACGCAGCACTTCATTCTGCATATTTATCCTAGTAAATGTATCCAGCGCACCAAAAGGTTCATCCATTAACAAAAGTTTAGGGTTCCCTATCAATCCTCTTGCCATACTTACCCTCTGCTGCATTCCTCCGGATAATTGATTTGGAAATGCCTTTTCAAAACCTTTCAGTCCAACTAATTCGATTTGTTCTTCTACCAGCTTTTTTTTCTCCTGTTTAGACATAGGTTTTGAAATACCAAATTCAATATTTTTTTCCACTGTATACCACGGATATAATCTTGCTTCCTGAAATACCATTCCACATTCTACAGAAGGTTTTTTTACTAATCTATCTTCTATGTAAATATCTCCGGCAGTACTTTTATCAAGTCCAACAATAAGTTTTAATAAAGTACTTTTTCCACACCCGCTGTTTCCTATAATGCTGACAAATTCTCCATCTTTTATTTCCAAGTTGATGTCCTGCAGTGCCTCAACCTCACCGCCATCTATCTCAAAAATACGGCTTATATTTTTTATCTGTAATTCACTTTTTTCTTCCATTGCTCCACTCACTCTTCTCACCCCTTACTGCTTTGCACTATTGTTCCACTTCAGCAAATGAGTCTGAAGCTTCAGAACCAGGGTGTCGATAAATAGTCCTATAAACCCAATGGAGAACACACCAACCAGCATAACATGCGGCTGTGTCAGTTCTCTAGCATAGGTAATCATATAGCCAATTCCTTCAGAGGCTGCTATCATTTCCGCCGCCACTACACATGTCCATGCTGAACTTAAACCTAACCGTATACCTGTAAAAACAGATGGCAATGCAGATGGTAATATTACTGCACGCATCACCTGCCATCTGTTCTTCTCCAAAATCTTTGCCACTTCCAGCAGTTTTATGTCTATCGACTGGAATCCCTGAATTGTATTCAGAAGTATTGGCCAGAAGCAGCCCATTGCAATTACAGTTACCTTAGATGGTTCACCAATTCCCATCCATAAAATCAAAAGGGGAATCCATGCAATCATAGGAATTGGTCTGAAAATTCCTACCAAAGAAATTAAAAGCTTGTGAAGTTTTCTAGAAAGTCCCATAATACTTCCGATTATGAGACCAAATGCTGCTCCAAATACAAAACCTTGTATAACTCTTACTGCACTAACTATCAGATTTCTCTGCAATTTACCTGATGCAATCAAATCACCAAAGGTTGTTACCTCTTTTGATGGAGACGGAAGAATGTGTGGATTAATGAACCCTTTATCACTTCCCCATTGCCATACAATAACCAGCAAGACCGGCATAAGAATAAATGTTAAAAAACTCTCTATTTTTTGTTTTATCTTCTTGACCTTCTGCTGTTTTTCTTTATCTTTACTAGCTTGTTCCGTCATCATTTCATTCCCTCTATTTAAAGCCTCATTTTTTATCCGTGCACACATTATTCATTCTCTACAGTTTCAATTGCTTTCTTGATAAAGCTGTCATCATAGAGAACAGACAAGTCCGGTATCTCTTCTGTTAAATAATCTTTTTTGTCCAAAAAATCGTAAGTCCATTTTATCTGCTCTATATCCTCATCTGTAATATCCAATGACAAATCTACCTGAGATCGTAATTCTAAAACTGCTTCCGGATCTAAACCTGTTAAGTCGGCAATCAAATCAGCCACTTCTTCCGGATGTTCCTTTTCATATTCTCTTACTCGAACTACGACATTCATAAGTCTTTGTGTTACTTCTGGATATTTTTCTACAAAATCTCTGTTAACAATGAAAAATGTGTATGCGGGATGCGATGAAAAATCTGCTACTTGTCTTAGCGAACCTTCCTTCAGTTCTGAATATAAAGAAGAATAGTTTGACACTAATGCATCGACATCTCCATTTTCCAAAGCTGCAGTTCTCTCAGAATATCCCGTCAAATTAATGAGTTTTACCTCATCTTCTGTAATTCCTTCATCCTCTAAAATTCCTACAAGACATTTGTGGGTAAAAGTTCCAAGTGCGACACCAATCGTTTTTCCCTTAAGATCTTCAATTGTCTGAATATCTGAATCGCTTTTTACGTACACGCCCTGTGTCGTACTCTGTCTTGATACAGTCGTTAATGCTACCGCATTTGTTCCTCCAACGATACCTGTTATCATCGGCTGATCCCCGATAGAGTCTATTACATCAAGCTGTCCGGCTATCATTGCCTCATTATTAGCAGGACCGCCACCTGTAAATTCATAAAATTCTACTGTAATATTATCCTCAGCAAATTCTTCGTCAAAGATTCCCAACTGT
>JBJELY010000160.1:0-5406 GCA_051879395.1 Roseburia sp.
ACTCTTCCATACAGAATATTATTATAATGAAGAAAATATAGATGAATTTCTTCTGGATTTATACTATAAGAATGCACATACCTCTCATGCTGATTGTAAATATCTATATTCAAGTATAATCGGAAGATATATGACTATGAATATAACTCATTGTCTTAAATCAATCAACAACAGTATATTTATCATTTCAGGAAATGGGGATTGGAAGAATAAAATAACTGCAGATGAATACAAACTGGTTTTACCTGCAATTGAAATTATGGGTATTGAAAACACAAAACACTTACCACAATTAGAACGACACAGAGAATTTATCGAACAAGTAGATATATTACTAAGCGAACCGACTGAAACTGATGAGTTAGATGAAGTTGATGAAACCGAAACTAATTTTTAATCTAATACATAAAATTTATTAAAAGAAAGAAATACTCCATATCTGGTAAATAATGGAGTATTTCTTTCTTTTATTTTATAGGTTCTTTAGATGGCATTCCTGCTTTTCTTGGATATTTTTTCCCTGTGTTTTTCACTTTATCAATTCTTACAAGTGATCTTCCTATATCAGTTCCAGGTAATTCAAATTTTTCAACTTTTAGAAGTTTTCCACCTAATACTGTAATTGCTTTTTTTGAATCCACAATTTCTTCATCAATATCACCCGACTTATACGGAATAAACATTCCTCCTATTTTTACATAAGGAAGGCAATACTCACTCAATGTTGCAAGATTTGCTACTGCTCGTGACACACAAAGATCATACCGTTCTCTGTATTCTTCTTTTTTGGCATAATCTTCTGCACGACCATGAATTGTATGGATACTTTCTAATCCAAGTTCATCAATGACAGCATTCAGAAAATGAATTCTCTTATTAAGAGAATCTAATAAAGTAACCTTCAAATGTGGAAATGCAATCTTAAGAGGTAATCCGGGAAATCCAGCTCCCGTACCAACATCAATCAGCTGATCAACTTCATTCATATCAAGAATATGAATAATTGAAAGACTGTCAATATAATGTTTTTCCCAAACATCTTCATATTCTGTAATGCCGGTAAGATTCATAACTTTATTCCATTCAACCAACATACGAAAATATGCATCAAATTGTTCTATCTGCTTATTATTTAATTTTACTCCAAGTTTTTGTAGCTTTTCTTCAATTATTTGATTCATACATATCTCCATTTAATGATCTAAATACTTTAAATTCAGAATTGCTATAACATGTCTCTATTTATGAGATCCATTTAGGTAAACAAGAAGAACTGAAATATCTGCCGGTGATACACCAGAAATTCTAGATGCCTGACCAATAGATATTGGACGATATTCTTTTAATTTCTGTACAGCTTCAATACGAAGACTTTTTACTTTATCATAATCAATATCTTCAGGAATCTTTTTATTTTCAAGTTTTTTAAACTGTTCTACTTGTTTTTGCTGTCTTTTAATATATCCATCATATTTTAAAGAAATATCTATTTGTTCTATAACTTCTGTCTCAATTTCTTTTGGTAATTCAGGCCTGGTATAATCTATCTCCTTAACCGCATCATAAGACAATTCAGGACGTCTGATCAATTCTGAGATACTTGTTCCTGAAACTAAAGGTGTGCTTCCATAAGATTCCAGAAGTTTTTGCACCTGCTCTGTATTTCCGACATGTACATGATTCAATCTTTCAATTTCTGAGCGTATCAAATCTTCTTTTCTTAATAATTTCTGATATCGCTCTTCCGAAATCAGACCTGCCTCATATCCTTTTCTGGTAAGTCTCTGATCTGCATTATCTTGTCTGAGTAAAAGACGATATTCCGCACGTGATGTCATCATACGATAAGGCTCATGACTCTCTTTTGTGACCAGATCATCAATCAATACACCAATATATGCCTCAGAACGATCCAGTATCATCGGCTCTCTTCCCTGAAGTTTTTTTGCCGCATTAATACCAGCTACCAATCCCTGTGCAGCTGCTTCCTCATAACCGGAGCTTCCATTAAATTGCCCTGCACTAAATAATCCACTGATATTTCTAAATTCCAATGAAGGTTTTAATTGTCTGGCATCAATACAATCATATTCAATTGCATATGCATTTCGAACAATTCGTACATTTTCAAGTCCAGGTACACTTCTGTACATTGCATATTGTACATCTTCCGGAAGTGAACTCGACATTCCACCAACATACATTTCATCGGTTTCAAGCCCCTCAGGTTCAATAAAGACCTGATGACGCTTCTTATCGCTGAATTTCACAACCTTATCTTCAATAGAAGGACAGTATCTCGGACCAGTTCCTTCAATCATCCCTGAAAATAAAGGAGACCTATCAAGATTCTCACGGATGATCTCATGTGTTTTTTCATTTGTATAAGTAAGCCAGCAAGAAGCCTGATCAATTTGAACGTCTTCTGGATTCGTTGTAAAGGAAAACGGAATCACTCTTTCATCCCCAAACTGTTCTTCCATCTTACTGAAATCTACAGTCTTCCTGTCAATTCTTGCAGGCGTCCCGGTTTTAAATCGATACATTTTAATACCTAAATCTTTCAGACAATCCGTAAGGTGATTTGCTGCCTGCAGTCCATTTGGTCCGGTATAAGTGCTAACATCTCCGTAAATACATCTTGCTTTTAAATAAGTACCTGTACATAAAATCACAGCCTTACAATGATAAATAGCACCGGAATATGTCTGTACACCTGTAATTTTTCCATCTTCAGTCAACAGATTTGCTACTTCCGCCTGTTTAATTTCCAAATTCTCCTGAGCTTCCAGAACCTGTCGCATTGTCCTGCTGTACAGAGCTTTATCTGCCTGAGCACGAAGAGAATGTACTGCAGGTCCTTTTGACTTATTCAACATTTTTGACTGAATAAAAGTGCGATCGATGACCTTTCCCATTTCTCCTCCAAGTGCATCCAATTCACGAACCAAATGCCCTTTCGAACTTCCTCCAATATTGGGATTGCATGGCATCAAAGCTATACTATCTACACTTACTGTAAAAATAATAGTCTGAAATCCAAGTCTGGCTGTTGCAAGTGCAGCTTCACATCCGGCATGTCCTGCCCCAATCACTACCACATCATATTTGTCATTATTTTCCCATACAGAATTTGCTGAATATCTCATTAACCAAATCTTCTCCTATCGTTTCACCGGTAATACTTCCCAGTTCTTCATATGCATCCATCAGATCAATCGAATAGAAATCTTCCGGCATACCGGAATCTATACTTTCATTGACACGTTTTAATGATACATAAGCATTTTGCAGCGCCGTTTTATGACGAACATTTGTAATATATATTTCATTATTAAATGAAAGATTTCCTGCAAAAAACATATTTTTAATCGTTTCTTCAAGTTCTTCGATTCCATGGCATTTTTTTGCAGAAATCTCAATAATTGGGAGATTTTCTGCACGGTGGAAATCACCAAAATTTGAAGGATTACTTGCAGAATATGCCTTTAAAACGTCTTCTTTCGTTACTATAATATCTAAATCCGATTTGTTTAGCAAGATGATTGTCTTTTTTTCATGGATCAATTTTAAAATCTCATAATCATTTTCATCAAGCGGAGAAGAAGCATCAATTACATACATAATAAGATCTGCTTTATTTGCAAATTCTTTTGCTTTATCAACACCTATCTTCTCTACAACATCCCTTGTATCTCTAATTCCTGCTGTATCCATAATATTCAAGGAAATTCCCTGCAGATTAATATGTTCTTCCAGTACATCTCTGGTAGTTCCTGCAACATCTGTCACAATTGCTCTTTCTTCCCCTAATAAAACATTTAAAAGTGATGATTTTCCTGCATTTGGTCTTCCAAGAATTACAGTATGAACACCTTCTTTAATAATCCGTCCACTATCGCATGTATTAAGCAACTTTTTTATTTCTTCTAATAATTCATTAACTGAATTTTTTAATTCATTTCCATATCCATCAACGCTAATATGTTCAGGATCATCCAAGGCCGTTTCTATAAATGCAGTGTGGTAAATTATTTTCTTTCTTATATCATTTATTTTTATCTTTACATTTCCTTTCAACTGACTTACAGAACTTTGAAGAGCATATTCATTTTGTGACATAATTAGATCTCCGACAGCCTCTGCCTGTGAAAGATCTAATTTTCCATTTAAAAAAGCTCTCTTTGTATATTCACCAGGTTCCGCAGGTAGAGCGCCATTTGCAATCAATAGCTCAAGAATTCTCTTTACAATATAGACACCACCATGACAATTAATCTCAACTGTATCTTCTCCGGTATAGCTATGAGGTCCTCTCATAAGCATAACCAATACTTCATCTATCGTTTCTTCTCCATCCATTATAAATCCATAATGAATCGTGTGGGACTTTTGTTCAGATAGTCTTTTTTTCATTTTTCCCTGATATATTTTATCTGCAATTTCAAAAGAATCGGGCCCACTCATTCTCACAATTCCGATACCGGAATTACTCATTGCTGTAGAAATCGCTGCAATTGTAGAATTATAATGATTCTTCATATAATCTCCTTCCCTGTGATAAAAAAAGTAGAGGTCATGTAACCCCTACTTTAACTCATTAACGATTATTTCTGTTACGAACCAGAGTTACTACAACTCTTCTATAAGGTTCTTCTCCCTCACTGTGTGTGGAAACAGCCGGATCTGTCTGTAATGCTGAATGTATAATTCTTCTTTCATACGGATTCATCGGTTCTAAAGAAACAGTCCTTCTGGTTCTCTTTACTTTAGATGCAATATTTTTTGCAAGATTTTCAAGAGTTTCTTTTCTTCTTCTTCGGTAATCCTCCGTATCAAGTTTTACTCTTACATATCCGTCCTGCATTTTATTTGCAACTCTATTTGTCAAATACTGTAATGAATCCAATGTTTGTCCACGTTTTCCAATCAGGATCCCCATGTTGCTTCCTTCCATATCAATGGAAAGAGCTCCTTCTTCATCTATAGTAGATGTCACTTTCACATCTGTCATGTCCATTGCATTCAGAACATCATAAATAAATTTCTCACAAGTTTCAATCGTCTGAGGTTCTACCTTTGCAAGTTCCGGTTCTTTCTTTTCGGAAGCATCTGCTTCTATTACAGGCTCTACTGGTTCAACAACCGGCTCTGGTTTTTCCTGTTTTGCTGGTTTTTCCATTCTTCTTTCCGGTTTTTTCTTTTTTTCTTTCCATTCTCTAACCGGTTTTACAGAAGCTTCTTCTTTTTTAACTTCTTTTACTGGCTCTTCTTTTGCAGGTTCTTCAACCGGTTTTTCTTCTGCTTTTCTACGTGCCTTAATTACTGCTTGCTTCATTCCGATTCCAAGGAATCCGGCGCTGCCCTTTTCAATCACGATATAATCCAGGCGATCACTTGTTACGC
>JBJELY010000161.1:0-77428 GCA_051879395.1 Roseburia sp.
TACTAGCATTGGGATAGTTTAGGCAGTGGTGTTACAAAAATGCTTGACCACAACACACTTCATCATTTAACAAAAGCGGAAGTTCTGTACAGCCTAGCACAATTGCTTCTATACCATCCTCATCCTTCATTCTCGAAATTACTTTCTGAAAAGATAATAATGTTTCTTCTTTTACAATTCCCAGTTCTAACTCTGTTGAAATTTTATTATTTATCAGCTCCATCTCACTTTCCAAGGGAATGATAACTTGAATTCCGTTTTTTACAAAAGGGGCTTTGAAGAATTCTCCTGTCATAGTAAATATTGTGCCTAATAAACCAATTTTCTTTAATTCCCTATGCTTAGCTTCTTCGCAAGTTGCTTCAACAATACTAATCAATGGAATAGGCGATTGTTCTTTTAACTTATCAAATACAATGTGCGGTGTATTTGCTGACAATGCTGCAAAATCAGCACCACTTTTAGCCAAATTACTAATTGCTCCCATTAGGTATTCTGTTAATTCGTCATATCTCTTTTCACTGCATAGCCTTAAAACTTCAAAGACATTTACGCTTTCAATTGACAATTCAGGAAATAGCGATTTCCCTGATACTTTTTGAACACCATAAACAATATCATGATAATACGGAATTGTTGACTCTGGTCCCATCCCACCAACCAAACCTAATTTTTTCATAATGTGCTTCCTCCTCAAATCTCAGTCTGTATTTATTAAAAGTTTTTCTAAAATCCATTTCTATCTAAATCAAAAATAATATTCATAGATATCTCCTCGGTCGGTTATTATGTATTCAACATTATAAAATTTACATTCCCTACAACTTCTTAATTGTCTAAATGCCTTTTATTAAAAACATTTCCATTGGTTGTTCATATCCTGGGATGTCAATAACAAATCCTCCACAATCCTTATATCCCAGTTTTCTATAGAAATGTTGTGCTCCTTCATCAACTTGTGTAGATGTCAGTAACATCCCATATCCTTGTGACTTCATATCATTTTCCCAATGTTCCATAAGCTTTTTTCCATAGCCTTTACCTTGATAATTCCAATCAATAAAAAGCATTGTACAAAACGGGGTGTTATCCCAAAAAAGATTGTATCTTAACACTCCAATCGGTTTATCATTTTCTAATAAAATATATCCTCTTTTGTCACGAACTTTATTCTCAAATTCATTTTCTGATAAATGTCTATCGAGACTATACCAAAATTCCTTATCATCCATTTGCACATATCTAATGTCTATCATTGCTATTGCCTCCACTAACTTCAGCTTGTTACATTTTTTTGAATTTATTTAACAAAATCAACTCTCACTAATTTCTTACCATTTGGCAAAGTTCTTTCTTTTATCAGCTCTTTTGTATACCCAATTTCTTGCATATGGTTTATAAGGTCATTTTCTTCCATCTGATGATGCACTTCATCTAATCGGTCAAAGACATGCAGATACGGCGATTCGGATACAAAAGATTTTTCTGTATTTATTTGTATGATACAGGACACGTATTTGGGTTTTACAAGTTTTACGACTCGTTGAAAGCATTCATAGCCAATGTATTCTATTAACAAGTTAGCTACAAGTAAATCAGAATATGGCAAAGACAATTTATCACTCAATAAATCAACACAAATCGTATCAAATATGCCTTTTAATTCGGAGTATCTTTTTTTGCATTCGTCTAAGTAATTGGAATTAATGTCTACACCGTATACAATTCGAAAATGGTCTTTACTTATATGTTCTAATCCATTACCACCAGCAACTCCCAAGATCATCATTGACTCTACGTTATATGCATAAAACTGTTCTTTCATCATTTGATTCATTGTTTGGAGTTGATAAACGCTCTCTAAGCTCATATGACTTTCGTAATCATTTAAATCTATTTCTTCCCATGGGTTACTCATATTACCACCTCATAAAATTCATATCCGCATTTCCAAATGATATTATATCAATTATCGTTTCTTTCTGGAACAGAATTTTATCATTCTGGTTTTAGACAGGCAAATGCCAAATCATTCTTTCCTCAAAATTTTTATACTAAATCATCTTAAAAGGGCCTATACAAAAAAATTCTTCCCACAGACCCTAAAATAGTAATTTTCTCAGAAAAAAATTGCCATAAAAGGGCCTATGCAGAAAAACTATTCTCTGGTACCCTGTTTTTTGCAATTTACAGGGCACAGGACTACAATTTTTCTGTATAGACCTTTTTTGACCATAATTTATCACATTTTCCTTTGAAAAAGGAGTATTTTTCTTTACTTTTTCTACATAGACCCTGGCGAGTCATAATGCCATTTCATCTCTTTGGTTATTCTGAATATTCTGGGTGTTTTCTCACAAATTCCTCATTTGCTTTTAGCATTTGCTCATAATACTCATTATATAATGGACTAAGTTTTCTCATCGCAGGTATAAACACATCATAATAACCATTTGTAATACAAAACTGTTTCATTAATGTCATCAATCTGTATGCCGGTGAATTTTTATACTCATCGCTTTGTTTTACTTTGGTATATTCATCTAATATCTCTTTGTTATTCTTTACAAACTCATCAATATTTTGAATTGCATAATCCTTTTCTTGAAGAATATTATTGATTTTTTCTATCCCCTGCTCACTTGAGTATTCATCTAAATAATCATCCAAGTACTTTTGTAAATCCACTGGTATATCCATGTCTGGAACATTATCAAAAAAGTCAATTATTTCATCAAATGCTTCCTTCTGTTCCTCTGTTTCAATTTTACCAGTGAGGTATCTGGAAAAATTAAGGCTAAAAAATTTTCCGTAGTAGCTCGGGAACAAATCAAGCAGTTTTTTAATTATAATTGTATTTGAATTAATATTATTTATTTCCTGTTCCAGGCTTTCAATATTCTCTCCTGCATCTAATCTTTTTAGGAGTTCCTGCTTCACCTTTTCTCGTTCTAGCTCCAATGTTCTTTGATGCAAAATACTCTTTACTTCACTCTGATTTTCAAGAACTCTCTTTATTTCACCAATACTTAACCCTAATCTTCGATACAAGACGATTTGTTTTAATATTTTCACATCCTGCTCTGTAAAGTCCTTATATCCATTTTCTAAAACATTAGGCGTAACAAGACCTTGTTTTACATAATACTGAACTGCTTTTTTTGTTATGTCGCATCTTTTTGCTGTTTCGTTTATTAACACACTTACCACCTCCAGTATTATCATAAGCTAGCCTGTAAGGGCACAGTCAAGTTATAATTTTATTTTCATTTTTTCCACATTTCATAAAAGAAAGGTGTCCCTAATTCCATTATAAAAATTAGTCAAATATGTTCCTCTACTTAATGGTTGTATCTAACTCCTGCATATATTAGCATTGCAAGCCCTGCGAAAAAGCCTATTGCAAAAGCAATAAAACTCCATGCTGAATTCGTAATCCCTATCATCACGCCCGTTATCAAAAGACCAATTCCAATAATAATAATTCCTGTTCCGGATATGGTACAAAATGCTTTTTTATCTTCTTTCGATACTTTATCATAATGATATTCGTGTAGTAATGATATTCTTTCTTTTTTCCATAGCAAATAACCAAGTACAACAAAAACAATTCCAATAAGCCCTACAATAACTGCACCTATCAAAGAAATACTCCTCCCTTGCAAATTCATATTTTTCTAACTCAACGCCCCACATATGCATACAGGTCTTATATCAAACTCAATGCCTTCTGTTTTTCCGGGCAATCCTCTATAATAATCGCCGCAGCCCAATATCGCAACCCTGTGACAATATCTACAGGATCTTTTCATATACTACTACCGTATTTTCTGAAACATATCCTATTTTTCTGTAACCATTTTTTTCATACAAATGACAATTTCTTTTGCAGAAACATGGTGTTGTAAGTAACCATCTTTTATTATCATCAAAGTATCTTTCTATAAGCTGCAACGATTTTGTTCCATATCCTTTTCCTTGATACTTCGGAAGAATGCAAAAATCCTCCAAGGTTAGTGAGCTCTCTTCTTCTACATGAACCCAGAAAATACCGATTGGTTCTTTCATTCTATATATCAAATAACATGAAAATTCGTTCATCAAACGCTTTGTCTCTTCAATATCTGGAATGCCAAGTCCTACATACCATTCTCCATCGAACCACTTTGGCTTTTCAATATCATCAAATGTTACCTTTAATCTATCATCCGCATATGCTGATGCCTTAATATTCGTAAAAATATCAATCTCGTTCTCAGAAAGCTTTCTAATACTTAATTCATCACTCATTATTTTTCCCCCTCAATCAACTGCATCAATTGTCTAACTCGTTTCGTGTCATGTTCATTCAGTCTGTAAACGGCATTCACATACACAGCTTTCCAAAAGATTTCTTCTGAATATCCTTCAAGCGCCATAACTTGTTTCATATATCTTCTCTTTAATCCAGCAGCGTATTCATAAAAAATCACATAAGTTCGTGCGTAATCCCAGATTGGTTTTCCATTTTTTGCATTCACCCAGTCAATAATTCGTACATCATCATCTTCATACATAACATTTAAAACATGATAATCCATATGACAAAGAAGTTCCTCTTCCTGCACTTCTGTCTCCACATCCTGGAAACATTGTTTTGCATAAATTCTCTGTTCTTCTGTGATAGGTGCTGTATCTATTTGCTTACGTAAATACTTGGAAACACTATGAAGTTTAAGCCCCTTTTCTTCATGTATTCGCTTAAACCACGTCATAAAATCTTTCATAACAGCATCTTTTCCAGCCACTTCAAATCTTTCAAACATGGAGTTACCGGAGATTAAATCCATCTTTATAGTACCAGGAAATTCCGATTCATAATAGTGCGGAACCGGAAGTCCACTTTTGCAGACTTCATTTTGCTGACTATATTCGTAATCAATCCATTCCTTTGGATATCCTTCCTCAAAGCATTTATAGGCATATCCATTCCATGAATAGACTTTTGCTACCATTCCTGCTCCAATTTCAATTCTTTCATCCATGAATTTTTTAAGCATACTCATATTCTTTCACCCCACCCTTAGTCTAGAAAAATTAAGAACTTACCAAAAGAAAAATCCAATTAACAATATTATAAAAATGGAAGCTCGCACAATGTGGTGACGAATATGCACATTGTGCTTTTTTCTTCCATTCTGAACCGCTGCATAAGCAATAAACCCAAATCCTATAAGCGCCATCAACCAGTCAAAATCATTCTTGAGCAGACAAAGAATTGCTCCAACCAATGCAACAAATGCTCCTATCATCATCCATATATCATTCGTCTTGTTTTCGTTGTTTTTTATTTGTGTCATTGCTGCAAATGCATGTAAGACAACACAAGCGATAGTAATTATGCATAAAACTATTCTCATATTGTGCCTCCAAAAATTTAAAGTTGCCCCGTTTATAACTTGGCATTTTCCTATTTCTTTCTAGTATAAATTGTTCTTGTATATTTAATATCATCTCCACTCGTTTCACCAATAGTCATATCAAAATCATTAACATTGAACTCTGGGAAAAACACATCTCCATCATCTATCATCAAATCCACTTCAGTAATATACATTTTATCTACTAATGATATTGATTCCTTATAAAGACCATATCCACCTGCTATATAGATTTTTTCATCACCCGCTACTTCTATTGCTTCTTGCAAAGAACTTGCAGTAACAAGATTATCCCCTGTGTATTTTTTGCTTCGTGACACAACTATGGTTTTTCTATTAGGAAGTGGATGACCAATCTCTTCATAAGATTTACGCCCCATAACAACAACATTTCCTGTTGTAAGTTCTCTAAACTGCTTTTGTTCACCTTTTATCTTCCATGGTATTTCTCCATTTTTACCTATCACGTTGTTTTTTGAACGTGCAACTATTAATCCAACCATTTCTTATTTTACCTTTCTCTATAACTTCATAGTTTCTATATCTTCTGCCCATCTTCTTGCCCTTCGGACAAGAAACATCCCTCGCTCTAAAGAGCTCGGTCAATTCAAGTTTATCTTTGCAAGTAATATTATACCAATTATTTTTCATATGTATATTAATTATTTCTTAGTCTTTCCACACTCTGCTGTGTAATCAAACTTTGAATATGCAAAAAATGAGAAGTTCTGATTTCTCAACAACTTCCCACTTCATTTCCTAATGATGCATCGGGAGTTCCAACTGATACCCGATTTTTAAAACCACCAAAAGAAACATCACTTATTCCCAGTTCTTCTTCACATTCTCTACTGATACACTCTCTTAGACTTTCTCCTGACTCAATAAGTCCGCCAAAAATTTCCCAATCATTTCTCCACTTATGGAAACCAAGTAAATAATCTTCATCTATCTTTACAATTACAAATGCATGATTTATGGTTGGAAATATGGATTACTATATTACACTATGTTTACCTTTTAGCATCACATCTTGCTGCATAATTATCTTTCAAATACCATGTCGGTATCGGTTGTTTCATATGATCAAACCAGACAAGCACATTTTTATTCAATAAAATGATGTTATCAAGTTCAGATGGTGCAAAATATTTTGCCCAGACGATTGAAGTAATAGCGCTAGCAGAAAAATACAAAGCAAACAACTTCCAAAACTCTTCTGGAATCTTTCCATCAAAGTAGCCATCAATTTGTCCAGAAGCAAATGCAGGATACTCCACCCCTACACGATTAAACTCATACCACGGATCTCCAATATTATCGAAATCAACTGTGTGCCAATCAATTACAAAAACTTCTCCATCCTTAGCAATCAGATTCCCCATATGATAATCTCCATGGTGTCCACACTGTTCTCTTTGCTTTAAAAGATGTTTATTTTCTTCGATGAAATCCAATATTGAGTCCGCTCCTTCGAAAGGTATCCCCTCAGTACGGTAAGCTTCTAATCTAGGTTCTATCACTTCAAAATACCTATCATACCAATTACTAGGTTTTTCTTCGAGAGTTGCTGCCTCATGAATCTTTGCAAGAATTTTTCCTGCCTTGACTCCCATTTCATACCGTTCACTCTCATTCAAGCGTGGCAATATTTTTTCCACTTCCTCACCATCTATCCATGAAAGAAGCGTATAAATGGAGTCTTCTTCCTTCCTAAATTCTACACACTTCGGAATAGGCAGATTTGACTTATTTAACCTCTCTAAAAAATTATACTCTTTTAATTTTCTATCATATTCTTTTAAATCAGATAATCGCAAAAGGAACTGGTTTCCATCTCGGTCAATACACTTATATTTTTTATCCCCTGACATTCCTTTCGATATCTCAATCACTTCGTCAAATTGTTCCAATAACATAGCTTCACATCCTTAGTTTCAGATCATTTTCTTTCCGTAGAATTATGTATCAATTCTATTTAATTCATGAATATTTTTGTTTCTATATACCAAATCCTCTCTATCTCCAAATCCTATACTCTCCCAAAAAGCATTTCCGATATCATTCTTTTTAAAAGCAACTAATGCAACTTTATTTATGCCTTCTTCGTCCAAAGCAGCAATAGCAGAATCAACCAGTCTTTTCGCTATTCCTTGCTTTCTATAAGCTGGTAAAACAGCTGTATGGTGAATATAGCCCCGTCTTCCATCATGTCCAGCCATAATCACTCCTATTATTGTACCGTCACACTCTGCTACAAAACTCGATGTAGGGTTACGTTTTAAATACTTTTCAATACCTTCTCTACTATCATCTGTTGAATTTAATCCCATTCCCGGAGTATTAATCCATAGATTATATACATCATCATAATCGTTTATTGACATTACTCTAATATTTACCATTATTACTACCTCCTCAAATTTATTTTTATTCGTCCTTCGTTATCGAACAAACTGTCATACTCATTAACATTGTATTGAATACTATTCCGCTAGGTATTTGCCTATAACATCATCACTCCAAATATGTGCTTCTATATACCTTTCCGGCCCATATCTTCCATCATTATTCCAATCTTGAGGGAATCCATACTTTTCTATAACTTCTAGAATTTCATCATAAGTATAGAGTTTCTTACGATATTCTTTTCCGTCATTTACTCTGTCACTAAAGGTTGGATGTGAATCTCCATACGTAAATGATATTGTTCTTACGTCAAACTCTTCAATAGGTATTTTTATATATGAACTGTTTTCATACCAGGTACTTAACCATGGGCTATGTTCTACCACCATATAATGTGGTACTTGTCTGGAGATTAATCCCCCTTTCTTTTGAAACTCATTTCTCAATATATTTTCATAATAAGCTCTTGCTTGCATATAATCATCACTTCTCTTTGCACATTGCACTTTTGGTTTTGTAATTGCTATTTCATGAAGTACCTTATTTGCGTCTTCTATGGCTAGGTCTGATAAATTTTTAAAAGGACCAATCGTCTTATCATAATAATGATATAAAAACATTTCATATCACCTCGCAAAATTCTTATTTTTTAAGTCCATTATATCGCATCGCTTGATAGACCCGTGTCTTTTTCTCCTTATATCGATGTGTGCAAGCTCACATCACCGTAAGGCTCATTATATCATATTCTCTCTTTAAATCGATTCATTTTAGTTAAAAACTTCGGCACAACTATAATAACACCAAATAATTTTTTCTCCAAAACCTTTGCACCAGAAACACTTTTGGGCGTAGGCGAAAAAATACATTCTTTTCATTCTAAAAGTAGTCCCGAATCTTTGTAAAAGCACAAATTATGTAAACGAAATGGGCGTAGATAAAAAAAGTATATTTCTACATTCCAAAAATCATGAAATATTAGAATGTGAGAAACATTTTTTCCTATCTACGCCCAATCAGTTTACATAACGTGAGAAATATATAAATTTTGCTAAGCTGTTAGAATGTAGCAATTGGCTTTTTTTGCCTACGCCCAATTAGCTTACATCATACGGATTATTTGCTCTATTCTCCGAGATTTAGCACTTCTATCGCTGCTTTGACTGCATTTCTTACGCAATCATCACACGGGCACAACACTTCGCCTGTGCTAATTCCTTTTAAATCTTTACAAATAGTTGCTCCTGAGGTTGTTTTGAACTTCTGGAGGATTTCACGGGATTTGGCCGGAGTTCCTCTTCCATCTAAAACAAGACCCGCAACCAGATTCGCTCCGACCAATGCACCACAAGTCGCTTCCATACAACCCATACCAGCGCCAAAGCCGGATGCTAATTTTGTCATGCTTTCCTCATCAGTATCCACATATTCTGCCAATGCCTTTACAACTGCCTGCGCACAGTTGAATCCACTATGTTTGTATTCTACTGCCTTCTCGATAAGTTCTTCTTTTTTCATTTTCTATCTCCATTTCCATTTTTTATCTTACAGATTCCCTGTGTCATTGTCCCCATCGGACAAAATGTGCACCAGGTTCTCGGTTTATATAATACCATAACTATCAGACCAATGATAGTAGAGGTCAACATCAGACTGTAAAATCCGAAACTGAATTGGGCGATCCAATCATACGTGGTTCCTGCTGTATATGCCCACCCCCACGGAACACGGAAGGTCCATAATAATTTGATGGCTTCTCTTAAATTCGCTGCCCCAGATGCTACCAACCATGTCTGATAGATTATATTTCCAAACATGGTAAGGAAAAACACCAGGAAACCATAGCGAAACCATTTGGAAGCAATCCATTTTGGAGCCAGCTTATTTCTGGAACATTTTCCCTTTGTCCCAAGTGTTCGAAACAATTGTCCTCTTCCGCAATAGCGGTTACAAAACTGCTTATTTCCACCTGCAATTGCAAAAATTAGTGGAACGATAAAATCGATCATACCAAGCCATGCAAATAAAATATTAAAAAATCCTAAGGCAAAATATACAGTTGACCAAATCCACAGATAATCATACCATTTTTTCTTTTTTTGCATTATCTTTCTTCCTCCTTTGTTATCATGGAAATACATCCTGCCGGACAGCTCCTGCTGCATAACCCACAACCTACACACTCTTGTGGATTTACCTCTGCGAAACATCCATTTTTTATAAAAATTGCTCCTTTCGGGCATACATAGGCACATTCTCCACATGCTACGCATCGACTTTTATTTACCTGTGGTATTTTCTTTTCTCTTTTTCCTGGCAAAGCTGTCATACTCTCATCTCCTTTTTACTACATTTTACGTTGTTATATGTTTCTGTACTACAATACCCGTCTTACCATGTCGGGCAATTGACATCCCGATTACTATAGCAAATAGAAGAAGATCCGTATGTGACTAACTCACAAAGTATTACCGGATGGCTTTTTTCTAATAGTACCTTTTGACACTTGAATCCCATAATATAAAAAACAGCACCCGATTTTCGGGTGCTGTCGACCTCTCTATCATCAGAGATATTTTTTCAATTTTTCTTTATCAATTACCTGCAATTTCCCTCTTCCAAGCGAAACCACACCTTCGGAAGCAAAATATTTAAGTACTTTTGTAATCACCTCTCTTGCACTTCCGATATACCGCGCAATCTCATCATGCGTCATCGAAATCTCAAGGCTGCCTGTCCGGCTGATTTCATCCCATAAAAAAATGGCAACTCGTTTATCCGTACTTAAAAATAACATCTGCTGCATTGTCCAGATAACATCGGAAAAACGTTCCGTCGCTGTCCGATATAAATAGGCTTCTATCTGTGGATATTTTTCCATCATAGGTTCCAGAACAGTGACTGGAATCATAATAATTTCTGTATCTTCCACTGCATCTATCATCACATCAAAAACGATGGCATCCATCAATCCAACAGCTGACAGAACACATACATCATTGGCGTACACCCGGAAAAGAGTTACCTCCCGTCCTTCCTCCGACATGATATAAGTGCGAAGCTGGCCGGAAAGCACCAGCATGATGCCGGAACATCCCTGCTCACATTGACGCATCATCATTCCTTTTTGATAAGAAACAGGAATACTTTCCCGCTTAATCTGTTCCTGTTCGCTTTGTTCCAAAATACTCCAAAACGGAAGAAATTGCTCCATCTGCTTCATATTTCTCAACCTCGCTTCTTTTCCTGGCTGCGTTCATGCCATTTCAAAAACAACTATACTTCTTTCTGCTGTGAAAATACTGTTTCTTCCGGCTGTGAAAATGCTGTTTTTTCCGGCTGTGAAAGTGCCGCATTCTCCTGCTGCTCCCGGAATACGGAAATATGTTTCATCAACGTTGGAATAATTGCCACATAAATAATAGAAGTTACGATTCCAGCAAGATAACGCCATACAATTGCACCAAATACATAGGCAAAAGAATAATATCCATAAATCTTACTGTCTATATACATAACAGCAGTATTTAAAGTTGTAACTACAAGCGCACTTGTAATCGTAATAAACGTCATCTGACCTACTGTCATTTTATAATTTTTGTGTTTTGCATACGCTCCAACCATAAGCCCTTTCACACCTGCCGGTAAAATCCAAAGAACAGTTGTTAGGCTAATTCCATACTTTAACATCTGGTTTAAAAAGCTTCCAATCAGGCCAATCTCAAGACCGGCAACCGGACCAAAAAGCATAGCCCCAATCACAATCGGAAGACCCGAAACCGTAATTACCATATTTCCAAGATTAATAGAAACATAGCACAACACAACATGCATTGCAATAAACAATGCGTTCAACACTAATTTTTTTGTTTTCATAGAAAAACTCCTTTCATCTGGCACTTTGCCACATAAAAGGAGATTTTCGTCTTATCTTAAATGTGGCAGCGGGATGCAGCTAATGCACAGCGCATTACAATTTCTAATGCTTCGTCCGGTGAACAACTCCCCGTCTCACCGGCACATGACTCACAATAGCTTACTCTGCCATTTTGTTCTATTTTTTTGTAACAAGGCTATACTAGCACAGTTATGTTTTTGTTGCAACCCCAAAATCCATCTCTGCGATTCCCTTCATAATCTCCCTCGATTATCAAGGATTTAGCAGATAGCACAGACCACTTTGTTCTGTCTGCATATCCAGGAAAACAGCCGTTTTTCCAGTATCCGGATTTTCAATTCCAACCGCAAATCCCGGAAGACCGCTCTCATTTTCTTCCTTCCACTCTGTTAAATCTACCTTTACCGCTGCTTCTGCCGACTCTCCCTGCGCAAGTTCCGAAAGTAAAATCTCTGTTTCAAAACGCTGCTCTGCCTCTCCCTTTTCATCTAATTGATATAGGCACACCTTCCAGTCAAAATACATTGGTGCTACACCTCTACTTTCCAATGTAAATGTAACTGTCGCCTCCTTCGAAAGACTATTGTATCGAATTTCCGCTTCTGATACTCCATAGCGGTAACCAATTTTTTCAAGCACTCTCTTTGTCTCTTCCGAATAGGTAAGCTCTTCCTGACAGGCAATCGGACACATTGGCCCAATAAACGTCATATGGGATTCCTCCAACAGAGAAAGCGTGCGGTCGAGTTCTGTCACAAGCATTTCTTCCATTGGAATACTGCTGGTAAATTCTCCTCCTACCGGAGCAGCCTCCCAGATATTGGGGCATGCCGGTAACTTCATCGCACACTCCGGTTCCTCATAAGTTCCGCCATCCCTTATCCATGACAGCCATTCTTCCGTATCCTCCTTATGGCCTGTCATATCATTATAGACACCCATTCCGTATTCACTGACCGCCGAAAAAGGTCTTCTCATCAAAAATTTTGCATTCGGAAATGCATCCAGATATGGCGTTACATACTGCATACATACTTCTTCGGACGGAATTCGTTTGATTCCATCATCATATTTGACATGCCATTCGCCCCAATGTCCGACGCTTCCAAGTTCAATATAAGAGAAAAAAGAATCCTGTCCGTATTCTTTTCCTAACGCTTCAATTGCCTTTTTATGGTAATCGATAAAGGTCTCATTGTTATAATCCGGTGAATATCCCTTTCCATACGAAGTGTCATAAAAGGTTCCATCTCCGGTCAGCTCGTAAAGCCAGTCTGGAATATCCATATGTTCTTCCTCGGACGGTTCATCACACACAAAACGGAATACCACGTTTTTTCCCTCTTCGCGCCAGCGTTCCAGATTATTTTCTTCTGAAATAGCCGAAAAATCATACTGCCCCTGTTCCGGCTCCAACTCCCTCCATTTTACTTCAACATAAACTAAGGTATTGTCTCCTACCGCTTCGATATAATCGGCGTTCGGTGCATAACCCATCAACGGATTTTTGAACACCTCTTCTGATTTTTCATAGGTAAACTTATATTTTTTAATCAGCGCATTCCGATAAAACAGAATTCCTACTACTATCAATATGAGAAAAATCAAACATCCTGCCATCATTTTTCCTGCTTTACTTTTTTTCTGATTCCGGTTAGTCATATCCTCTCTATTACAGTCTACACCCATACCTCCCTAAAACTCCATTACCAGTCCTGTTTTTAATAAGTGAACTTTATCCCCAAGTTCTTCTTTTAAGACCTGATATGCTGCCTTTCCGGTGCAATGTCCGGTATAAATTTTTTCAATTCCGGTTGCCCGGATTCTCTCTGCTAACGCTCGTACCTCAGCTTCCGGTCTGTCAAACAGGTGAAATCCACCGATTAATGCCGTAATTTTCCGTCCCGGATAAGTTGCTTTTACCTCTTCAATAATATGGTCCGCTCCACCATGGGAACAGCTGTTAAAAATGACAAGTCCCTGTTCTGTCTCAACAACAAGACTCTGCTCATGCGAAAAATCATCCGGAACTTTTCTTGCCCCTTTCTTTACATACATACCGCTTTTTTTCCCGATTTTTTGCAAGTCCGGCGTCTTATGAGGAACTAAACTTACTCCCTCACATAAACCGTAATCATCTTTTACATATGTAATTCTATTTTCAAAGGCATTCAGAATTCCCTTGGGTAATCCAATATATTTATAGAAAAAAAGCAGTTTCTTATAGCAATTTTCTCCGCTTCCCTCTCGCAGGTAAAAATTTGCCTTGGAATTTTCATGGAAAAATACTTCCATCCCATCTGCATGATCATAATGAGCATGAGAAAGCACTGCATACTCTACCTCTTCTATTGAAACCCCTAACTTCTTTGCATTTTCCAGGAAAAGAGAGGAAGCTCCTGTATCCAATAAAATCCGATTTTTTCCTGTGTCAATGTGAACACAAAGTCCCCATTCTCCCTGTAATCCCTCTTGCGCAAGATTATCTACCAATACTGTTGCTTTCATCTTTTCCTCCAAATTTTTCAGATTCTGTCGTAATATGTCACGTGCGTGACACAAAGCTTCTAAGTAAATTCTTATATTTTTAATTATACTCTTTACGTCTCAATTCCGCTACAACCATAATTGCACTTACGACTGCTGCCATCAAATCAGAAACCGGCCCTGCGTACATAATGCCGTCAATTCCCATCCATAATGGAAATAGAACAATCAGCGGAAGTAAGAAAATAATCTGTCGTGTCAGTGACAGCCAGATACCACGTTTTGGTTTTCCAATCGAAGTAAAGAAATTCGAGGAAATCGGCTGCATAAAGTTTAAGAATGTAAAAAAGAGAAAAATCTTAAAATACTGAATTGCAAACTGATAATATTCCTTTGATCCATTTCCGAAAATAGAAATAATCTGTCGTGGTGCAAACTGGAACAAACAGAAAGCAATTGCTGCTATCACAAATCCGCAGGTAATTGCCTGAAGATAAGCTCTTTTGACACGGTCGTACTTTCCCGCACCGTAATTAAAGCTGACAATTGGCTGCAGTCCCTGAGAAATTCCAATAATGAAGGACATAAACAGCATATTTACTTTTGAAATAATTCCGGCGCAGGCAATTGGAATTGCTTCTCCATATATGGAAAGACCGCCATAATATTTTAAGGATTTATTCATGACAATCTGCACAATCATCATCGACAACTGGTTACTGCAAGGCGCAGCACCCAAGGATGCAATTTTTGCGACCTGCTCACCGCGAATTATTAAGTGTTCTTTTTTTATTTTTACGGTCTGACAATGAGAAAGATACCAGATAACGAAGCAGCCGGAAATGAACTGTCCAATAATCGTTGCATAAGCGGCACCTGCCATTCCCCACTGAAAACCAAATACAAAAATGGCATCCAAAATCGTATTAATGACTGCTCCTATCAAGTTACATAACATAGTAATCTTTGGTCTGCCATCTGCACGTATTAAATGTCCACCTCCGGTTGTCAAAATCAGAAATGGAAAACCAATTGCTACAATTCTAGTATACGTCTTCGCATAACCTAATACATCTTCCGGCGAACCAAAAAATCGCAGCATTGGTTCCAGAAAAATCTCTGTTATAACACACAGCACCAAGCCACATGTAAAAAGCATCACGGCTGCATTTCCCAAATAAAAAACTGCTTTTTCTTTCTCTCCTTTTCCCATAGAAATGTTAAAACAGGATGCACCTCCTATTCCAAACAGCAATGCGATTGCCACACAGGAAATTGACAACGGAAATGAAATATTGGTTGCCGCATTTCCCAGTTCCCCCACACTTCTTCCGATAAAAAACTGATCAATAATATTATAAAGGGAACTTACCAGCATTGCGATAATACTTGGTATCGCAAACTGCTGCAATAACTTTCCTGTTCTTTCTTCTCCTAATGGATTACTTCTTTCGTTCATTTCTTCACCATGTTTCTTTCTAACTTTTTTCTTTACATTGTCTGCGCAGAATGAAAGACATCTGCCACTTCTACAATGGATATGTAAGCGGATTTATCATGTTCCCTTACGATATCACGCATTTTTCCAATCTGAAAACGGTTGATTACGATATATACTACCACTTTTTCCGAATCCGAGTAATAGCCCTTTGCTTCCATCATCGTAAGTCCGCACTCAAATGCATCCGATAGTGCCGCACATACTTCTTCTGCTTTGTTTGTTACAATCATTGCCGCTTTCGAACGGTCAATACCTTCTACAACAAAGTCTACCGTTTTTAATGCCGCACAATAGGTCACAATGGAATACAGCGGTAAAATCCAGCTGTTCAGCACAATTCCACACAAGACATATAATATGATATTATACCCCATTACAAAGGTTCCTACCGTGATTCCCAATTTTTTTGCAAAAATGACTGCGAGAACCTCAATTCCATCCATCGCTCCACCGGACCGGATTGCAAGACCACTTCCAAGTCCTGAGATTAATCCGCCAAAAAGTGCGCACAGCAATAAATCAGAGCCTGCCAGTGGCGATGCCACACTGACATCAATTGGAAGTACATCTGTAATTAGCCATGCCCCCACCGAATAAATCACAACTGCATAAATGGCATAAATCGTAAATGTGGTACCTTGTTTTTTATAGCCGTATAAAAAAAGTGGAATGTTTAAAATTAATAAGAAAAAGGATAATGTGAACTTATCCGGCGTCAACTGAGAGAGAAAAATAGAAGTTCCTGAAATACCACTGTCATATAAATTTACCGGTGCGATAAATAATGTAACACCCAGCGCATTGATTATCCCCGCTAAAGTCAGTAGTAAAAAATTCTGCCACCTCAGTTTTTTCAATTCCGTCTTGATTTTGTTCATATTACACCCTTCCCTTCGCTTTTTTCAGTCACTTCCTATTATATGCGTGAATTGTTTTTTTTGTAAAGTTTTTTCTTAGGAAAGGATTATTCTGGTAGAATGTACCTTTAATTGCCGGATTACAAAAAAATGCGTAGTAGAAAATCTACTACGCATTTGTATTCTGGACTTGTGGAAAACTTAAAATGACTTTGAACAAATCTCCGTCTACTACCAGTTCGAACCGTCCGTTCATCAACTCAGTTAAATTCTGTGCAATATTTAGTCCCAGACCGTTTCCTTCTGTATTTCTGGAACTGTCTCCACGCACAAAACGTTCTAGCAGTTCTTCGCTTGATATATTTAATGGGTACTTAGACGTATTCCGGAAAACAATCTCTATCCGTCCATTTTTGGCTTCCATATCGATATAAACCCTTGTTCCAGGCTGTGCATATTTACAGATGTTATTCATCAGGTTATCAATGACTCGCCAGAAATGCCGTCCGTCTGCCATAATGTAAAGTGGATATTCCGGGCTCTTTATCATCAAATCTAGTCCGAGTTCTTCGGTCCGTTCTCCGAACTCTCCCACGGTCTGTACCAGGAAAACTCCGGCTTCGCAAAGCTCCATGTTAACCGGTAAATTTCCAGTAGATGCTTTAGATGCTTCCATCAAATCTTCAATCAGTTTTTTCAGGCGGGCTGACTGACGATCTAATACTTCCAGATATTCTTCTGCTGTTTCGTTATTTAACTCTTCTTTTTCCAGCAGGTCCACATAATTGATAATGGAAGTTAACGGCGTCTTGATATCATGTGAGACATTTGTAATTAATTCCGTCTTAAAACGCTCACTCTTCATACGCTCATCAACAGCTTTTGCAATTCCGTTACCGATACTATTCAGATTATCCCCGTGCTTCCGAAAATCTGGGAACATTTTTTGGGTATCTGCTTTATACTCTGTATCTCCTGACGCAAGATGTTCACCGGCATCTTTTAGTTTATACAAATCGGTAACCGCTTTTAGCAAAAGCAACGCCAACAGGACCTTTTCAAAAAACCACAGGAAGAGTTCTGCACCCGGTTCATACGCAGTTGCTCCAATCACAAGAAGCTCAATAAAACAAATTCCAAGAAAAATAACTCCTGTTTTCCAGACTAATGGAATCGCCTCTCCCGCTTTTTTACAGATTCCGGCGCACCATCCAAACATTCTTCCTATGATGGTATTGTGCCACCATTTTCCAAGTTTGACTCGCACGGCGAAACTTAACAGAAATAGGATTCCTAAGAGTTCCATGGCGACTGCAATAAATCCAAATAGCAGAATATAAAAGAAACCATCCTCTAGCCAATAGCTTAATTCTACCAGAAGCCATAACCCCATAAACTCTGCTATCATAATAATTCCCGCAAAAATTTCTACCGGTATCTTATCTATCCAAAGTGCCGTAATTTCTTCCGTTCCTTTTCGATGTCCTGCTGCTCCCATCAGGAAAATAAGGGCTGCAAAAAACAATACAAGGGAAATCACTGCTATGGCAAAAACTACATATTGCATCTGATAGGCAATACCCACCAGAATTTTTACTTTTACAAATAAATCTCCATTTTCCCAGTCGCCATCATAAATCAACTCACCTTCCGGGATGAGTGAAATAACAACATAATGTTCTTCTTCCTGATTATGATTTTCTATAATATATTCCTCATACTCATCTGTCTGATAAGTACCAGATGCCAGTTCCACATCTTCTGCAGAAAAATACATAAAATCTATCTCATCAGAAAACCAGTACGCATTTTTTTCTGTGTTTATCTCTCCCCAGTTTTGATAACCTAATATGGTATTATCCAATTCCGACAGATTAATTGTTCCTTTTGCCGCAATCTCTTGAATCAGTTGCTGAAACTCTGTTCCGTCTGCCTCTTCATAAGCAATCTCTACTTGATAATTCCGGCTTTCCGGAACATACTTTAAGATAAGCTGTACGATACTTCCGTCTTCAAGAGTAACGCTAACCGTTGGATTTTTTACCGGATAATAGGTTCCATCTGCATCATAATAAAAGATGCCGGAACTTGCTTCATATACAACTTTGTCGATATAATACCAATTATCCTCATAACTATCATCCCCATAGAAATATTGAAAATCCCAAATAGAATCCCCATAATAATAATAGGTATTTTTTGTGACATAAAATTCATTTTCCTGATAATTCGTATCTTCGATTTTCTCTGTGAAATTGCTTTCCAAATAACTACTTTCGTTATTTAAGTCAATCTCATTTATGTCCTGATTCCCTACATGAATGATACCATACTGATAGTTACTTCCATCAAAAAAGTAATTTTCATTACGGCTTGTAGTTTCATCATCTATGTGATCCATCACACGATAGGCGTAGCGCCCGGCAATATTTTCATAGGCTGATTGAAGCGTTTGTACTTTTGTGTATCGGTAAACTCCCAAATCTTCAAATGCAATTACTGCCACTGCCGAAAGCACAAAGATGATACTGCTTACCACTGCTAAAATCCACGCAACTACTTTTGCACCCATTGAACCTTTTAATTTTTTCATAGATGCCTCCATTTCTTATCTTATTACTCTTTTTCCATTTTATAGCCTCGTCCCCAGACCACTTTTAAATAGCGTGGCTCTGCGGGATTGTATTCTACTTTTTCGCGGAGATGCCGAATATGTACCGCAACGGTATTTTCTGTGCCGTAAGGATTATCATTCCACACTTTTTCATAAATCTGATTCGGTGAAAAAACCTGCCCCGGATGTTCCATTAATAATTTTAAAATGTCATATTCCGTTCTCGTTAAAGCTATTTTTTCTCCATCCAATGTAACTTCTTTGGTCTTATCATCCAATTCGATTCCACCGATAGAAAGCGTATCCTTTCGAACGCTTCCGCCTCCAAGCAGCATATAACGGCGCAGCTGGGATTTCACCCTTGCCTGTAACTCTACCGGATTAAATGGCTTTGTCACATAGTCATCTGCTCCAACTGTAAGACCGAGTACTTTATCCGTGTCCTCGCTTTTTGCAGTCAGAAGAATCACTGGAACGTTGCTGGTCTCTCTGATTTTTACCATTGCTGAGATTCCATTCATCTCCGGCATCATGACATCCATCAGAACCAAATGTATTTCCTGCTCCTCCATGATTTTTAGCGCCTCTTTTCCGTTATAAGCCTCAAATACCTGATAGCCATCTGCTGTCAGATAAATGCTTAATGCAGATACAATATCCTTTTCGTCATCGCATACCAATATGTTGTACATTTTCCTAAACTCTCCTATCCTTCGAAGTTATCTTTATGCATAAAGTTCGCACATGGGTTCTTTACTCTGTCACACAAAAAAGTTCCGCCCTCTGTGCTATGATTCATCATATACACATTGTAGCGGAACTTTTATGAACTTCCAATATGCAAACATATTAAGATTTGATGAAGTTTCTGAAAGTACGTCCCCTCAGGGTCTCGGCAATCCTACTTCTGATTTGCCGGTTCCATGTTAACGGAACGACCTTTGATTTTTGCGTTTTTCATAGCTTCCAACACTTCTTTTCCGTATTCCATCGGAACCTCCACGAAGGTATATTTATCGTACATATCAATGGCTCCAACCAACTTGCCCGGCATACCGGATTCCCCGGCAATAGCGCCTAAAATATCACCTGGTTTGATGCGATCTTTTCTTCCGATATTAATGAAAAGACGAACCATTCCTTCTTCTTCCGCACCAGTATTTTCAAAGTCAAACTCTGCTTTCTTTTCTACCGATACTTCAATTCCTCCGGTTGCTTTCTTTAAGAAAGCGGCTGCAATATCCATTGCTGTATAGTCAGAATTATTGACCTGTTCTTCAATAATATCAATCATACGACTCAAATCTTCTTCTTCAATGATACGGCTGATTTCATTTAAAACATTTTCTGCTTTTACATTTGCCACATCTGTTGTAGATGGAATTGGCCGTGCCAAAATCTTTGTTTTACAATAACGCTGGATATCTTTTAATTTGTAAACTTCTTTTCCCTTTACAAATGTAAATGCACGTCCTGTACGACCTGCACGACCGGTACGACCGATACGATGTACATAGTACTCATCATCCTGCGGAATATCATAGTTAAAAACAGCTTCAATATCATCTACATCAATTCCACGCGCTGCCACATCTGTTGCAATTAGGATTTCTGTCTTTCCTGTACGGAATTTTTTCATGACGCGATCTCGCTGTGCCTGCTTCATATCACCATGAAGTCCTTCTGCAAAATAACCTCGTCCCTGTAATTCCTGTGCAAGTTCATCTACCATCTTCTTTGTGTTACAGAAAACGACTGAAAGCTTTGGATTATAATAATCTAACAGACGTGTCAATACATCTAACTTGTCTTTTCTTTTTACATCATAATAGTACTGCTCAATCTTTGGAACCGTTAATTCCTTTTTAATTACTTTGATCGTGACAGCATCATGCTGATATTTTCTGGTGATATCCAAAATTGGTTTTGGCATCGTCGCAGAAAAAAGAACCGTCTGACGATTTTCTTCCGGAATGTATTCCAAAATTGTCTCGATATCCTCACGGAATCCCATGTTTAACATTTCGTCCGCCTCATCTAAAACGATGGTATTGACAAAATCACAACGGATTGTCTTTCTACGAAGGTGATCCATGACACGCCCCGGTGTTCCAATAATAATCTGAGCTCCACTCTTTAAAGAACGAATCTGTTTATTGATTTCCTGGCCGCCATATACCGGAAGCACTTTGATGCCATGCATATATTTTGCAAGTTTACGGATTTCTTCCGCAGATTGAATTGCAAGCTCACGAGTTGGTGACAACACAATTACCTGTGTCTTTTTATTGGATGGGTCTACCTTCTGTAAAATCGGAATCCCAAATGCTGCTGTTTTTCCAGTTCCTGTCTGTGCCTGTCCGATTACATCTACACCTGACATAACAACAGGAATTGCCTGTGCCTGGATTGGACTTGCTTCTTCAAATCCCATATCTTCTACTGCCCTTAATATTTCCGGGTATAATTCTAATTCTTCAAATTTCACTTTATTTTCCTTTCACGTACTGTTCTACTTTGTTACAAAGAGAAAGGGCGCTATTTTTTGCGCCCTCTGATTTCATTGTTTGTTCTCTATTTGTGCTGCCTGCCTCGTCATCATCAGACAGCACAATAACGTATTATATTACCTTTTTCCTATTATTGTCAAGCTATTTCTTCGATAGCACTTTCCTATGTACTCCGGAATAACTCCGGAGCTTATAAAAAGCAATCGAGACAACTTGTGTTTCACTCAAATTTTTGTATCTTGCGACATTCCTTTGTGAAAATGTAACTTTTCGATTGCGGATTGTCGTCTTTACCTTATTATTCTATTCTTCCTTCCTTTTTTTGTTCCACTATATTCCAATTTTTACGATATCATCAGAAGTCAGGTTTCCTACACAAATGCTGTTGCGGTTCTTTTTCTTTACTTTATACAACATGGTGTCTGCCACATAAAGATAATCCCATGTCTTTGTTTCTTCTGACGGTATGTCCCAACAAATCCCCTGGGAAATCGTGACAACCGGAAGTGCTTTTGAAAATCTATGCTCTATATTCAAATCCAAGATACGCTGCCTTAATTTTTCTGCTTCGTTATAAACTTCCTCCATCTCCATATCCTGATAAACAACTACAAATTCATCTCCACCATAACGTGCACACAAGATTTTATCACTCTGCATTCCTCTTAATTCATCTGCTAAAGCACAGATACATGCATCTCCTGCCTGATGTCCATAGTTGTCATTATATTGTTTAAAATAATCAATATCCAGAATTTCAACAGCAAACGGCGCTCCATTATAAAGCATTTTCTGAAAAATTTCTTCCATATAATCATTCAGCCGGAATCGGTTGGAAAGTCCTGTCAACGCATCTGTTTCTGACTTTTTGTGCAATGCCTCATTCTCTTCTTCCATTTCACGCCTTTTCTCGTTTGCGCGCTCTAAGGAACTTCGAACATCCAGCATATTCGCCACCATATACCGATTTTCCTTTTCCATTGCTTCCGTCATTGCAAAATAAAGTCCTGCTGCCTGCAAATATTCTGCATTCTTTCTATATTTTCTATAATATCGGATTTTTAATGCAAGGATTTCTCTCTGAAGATTCATGATTTGTGCTTGTTTTGTCAATTGTTCCAATATTTCAATCATATCCCACAATTGTTCATCTTTTTCAATCTCAAGCAACATCTCACAGTATTCATACATATCATCAAAGACATCCATAACCGGGATGTGGATATCGGCATGCTCCTGCACATATGCAATGCACTCGTCTCTTCTTCCGATTCTCCCCATAGAATGATAAAGCCTTGCCTTAAATGCCTGTGTATACAGAATTTCTGACGACTCCATATTCTCAGCACATTCTTTTTCTATACGTTCTACATATTCTAATGATTTTTCCGGAAGATTCCGAAGCAAATAGCATTTCGCCATGCTGTAATAAATTCCGTTCAGATAAGCATAATATTCCGGCAATTCACTATGCTCAGAAAGGTACCGGTAAGCATTTTCCACGTAATGCTGGGCTTCCCGATACTCTCCGTAATTCATATATAGATTTCCGATATTGATATTAATCAGTGATTCTATCTCTCCTAGCTGGTATTTTTTACAATAATTCAGTCCGGTCAAATAGTAATCCATCGCAATGGGCTGGTTTCCTCTGTTTACAGATGTAATTGCCATAATATTATACGCTCTTGCTACCAGTTCCCACTGTCCGGAACGGTCTAGATAGGTAAGTGCACGCGTCATATATTTAAACAGATTTTCCCCATCATTTAACATGTAGTAGGTTTCCCCACTATAATAATATGCAAACCCCAGTAATCCCGTATCGTTGATTTCTATTGCATATTTCTCGATTTGAAGGCAGGCTTTTAATGTCTGTTCTGCATCAATCCCCCGATTCTTCTGCACCTCATCCATCCAGCCAAGAATCACATCATTATATTCTTTACGCTCCATATCAGAATACTTCCTCGCTCTTTTTTCCTAACTACATTATAAGAGGAAAGCGTCAACATTTCAAGATTTTTAGGATGTAATCAAGGATACCGGGTCTTGTGGCACTCCATCTTTCTGGATTTCAAAATAAAGATTGCTTCCTTCTACGGAAAAATATTTTGTCGGTTCGCTGACGTATCCTAACACCTGTCCTTCTTCCACCAAATCGCCGACCTCAAAATTTAATTCCTTTAACTGACCATAAATTGCCGTATAACCGTCTCCCAAATCCATTGTAACCGTGCATCCTGTTACCTCATTCTGAGAAATATCCGTTATTTTCCCCTGTGCTGCTGCATATACTTTGCTGTTTACAGCTCCCGCAATCAGAATAGCTGGATTATATTTATACTGATCCAGCGTTGCAAAATATACGGTCTGGTCCATGTGAAATCCCATAATAACGTCTCCCTGCATCGGCCAGGACAGCCCCTCTTCCGCCGAAAAATGAAGTGTACTCTGTGTCTTTGCCGTCGGTTGTGATGCAGCGTCTCCATCTTTTTCAGTTGTAGTCTCGTCTACCTCGGTTTCTTCTTCCACTGCAACCTCTGCCTGCACCTCCGTCTTATCTGTCGCTTCCTGTGGCAAAATAACAGAAGACGCTTCTTCTAAATCACGTTCTATTGATTCACTTTCGTTCTCTGCCATCTGTGCTAACTGCTGCTCTTCCTGTGCTTCGGCCGCCTCTTGTGCCAGTTGCTGCTCTTTTTCCTGTCTGTCTTTTGCCTGCTCATTTGTATAGAACCAGGTCATTCCAATTGCCGCAAGAATCACAAGGGTTCCTGCTATTACATATTGTTTTTGCCGCCAAAATGCGGATGCTCTTTTCTTTTTCATGTTGTCACCACCCATAGTTTTTTTCCTCACATATTTTGTGATTTACTATATTGTTTCCGCTTTTTTTCCTGCTTATACAGGCAGTGACATTTTTTTCTGTTTTCCTTCCCTTGTGTCAGGTAACGACCAATGCAAATTTCTTTTTGATTATTTTATGGATGTCGTTACTATTTCTGTTCCCGCAAAAAAATAATTTAATATTTCTTCATATGTCTTTCCCTCTTCCGCCAGTTTTTCTGCTTTGTTCTGGCTGAGTCCATAACCATGACCGATTCCTTTTGTAATAATTCGAATTTTTTTTCCTTCTTCCTGAATGGAAAAATAAGAGGACGGCAATTCAAACAACGTTCGAAATTCCTCCCCTGTTAGTTCTCTGGTTCCCACTTTTATCTTTAATACATACCCTGCCGAATCCCGTTCCAAAATTTCTACTTCAGACAAATCAGAAGCTGTTTCGCAAGTTTGAAAAAATCCTTTTTTCTCAAAATCATACACGCCCAGATACCCCTTTGCACTGATATCTTCTTTACAGGAAACGCTTGACAGATACGGCATTTCTCCTTCTCCCACCACTTCTGAGATGGTACGTGTCTGCCCACTGCTGACCGCATGATATTCCGCATTGATGACCTTTCCCTGATACTCTAAAATCTGATTTTGTGTCTCCTGTACATATTGTTCCAATTGTTGATACCTTTCATTGAATTTATCCTTCCCCCACAACCTTGTCATTTCATCTAAAGAAAGTCCTTCCGGAAGAGGATTTCCGGCTTCTTTTGCAAGATAACAGTTCGTGCGGGCAATCACACACTGCGCCTTGATTGCCTCAGGCTCTGCGCTGACACTGATTTCATTTGCCAGAATTCCCGGCAGTTGTTCTTCGATTTCTTCCGTCTCTGTCTTTTCTTCTTTTTCTTTTTTTCCTGCTTCCTGCGCTCCCAATAATTTTTCCAGCTCCAGCTTTTGCATAAAAATTGTCACAAGCAACGGAAGAATCAACATAATGATAAGGATGGATAATAGATTTTCCAGCTTTTTTTTCATAAAAAAAATCTCCTTGTCCTTCAATATATGAAGGAAGGAGATTTTTAGAACTTTAATGCGTCTAAATGCTATGCATACAAATACAATATCATATTCACAAACTCTATCGTTTGATAAATCACATATCCAAAATATCCCAGTGATACTAATGCATAGCATACCGTGTAGATAATAGGACCTGTCTTTTTCTGTTTAGTCGCATGAGCACGCCAAATAAAATATCCAATACGGAAAAAGATTGCAAATAAAATTAATCCTGTAATTGGATATCCTTTTTTATGCACCTGTACAATATCAAGAATTAAAAATACAATAATTCCAATTCCTAATACCATGGACAGCAACATAAAGACAACCGTAGCCCCTGTAAACATACTGGTATAGGAATTACTATAATGATAAAAATTACCCATCATTTCTTCCATCTGCTCGAACATAATTCCGGTATAAATTGCTGCCACAATCATTCCCACCATATCTAATGCCATAAGAATGTAAAAGAAAACATTCTTTACCGGCTCTCTCTGTGGCTCATTTATAACTCTTCCCGTCTGCGGATCAATATAAATCGGAGCGCCATTTCCATATACCGGCTGATTGTACTGTGCCTGCTGATTGTACTGCGGCTGATTGTTATACTGTGGCTGCTGATTATACTGCTGCTGATTGTACTGTGCCTGATCGTACTGTGGTTGTTGTGTGTTCTGTGGCTGGTCATAGGATGACGTCTGCCCCTGTGTTACATTCTGGTTTTCTTCCATTTTTACCCTCTCTCTTTCTATGTTTGTTTTATGATTGAAAACTCTTTTAATTTTCGCAAAAAACTTTTAAGACTTCTTGATTTTTGCGCCGATGATATTACTGAGTTTTGCAAACTGCTCTAAAGTAAGTGCTTCTCCACGGATTGTGACCGGAACTCCAAGTTCTTCGATACTTTCCTGAATAATTTCTTTGGAAAGATGAATTTCCGGTGAATTGTTCAGTCCGTTTGCCAGTGTTTTTCTTCGCTGATTAAAAGATGCCCGAATCAAACGGAACATCAACTTTTCATCTTCTACCTGTACCGGTACTTTTTCATGGCGTGTCAAACGAATCACCGCACTTCCGACATTCGGACGTGGCATAAAGCAATTTGGCGGAACATTGGCCACAATTTCCGGCTTTGCATAATACTGCACTGCCAGGGAAAGTGCGCCATAATCCTTCGTTCCCGGTCCAACCTGCATCCGGTCTGCCACTTCTTTTTGTACCATAATCGTTATACTGTCAATTGGTACATGGCTTTCAAAAAGTCCCATAATAATTGGTGTTGTAATGTAATATGGCAGATTTGCAACTACTTTTATCGGTCTGTTTCCATTTTTTTCTTCTGCCAGACGGTTGATATCCACCTTTAAAATATCCTCATTGATAACCGTTACATTATCGTATTCACTTAAGGTATCTGCAAGAATCGGAATCAGATTTTTATCAATTTCTACTGCTGCCACTTCTCTGGCACTTTCACACAAATACTGTGTCATGGTTCCAATCCCCGGACCGATTTCTAATACAAAATCATCTTTTGTAATACCGGCTGACTCAATAATTTTTTCTAATACATGGGTATCAATTAAAAAGTTCTGGCCAAACTTTTTTTGAAAATTAAAGTTATATTTTTGCAGAACCGCAATGGTATTCTGCGGAATTCCAAGTAATGCCATTCCTTTTCCTTTCTTACTTTTCTGCTATTTTTTCTTCAAAAAGGCGGTCTAAAAACTCATTGTAAAGCTGCTGGTAAGTCTCGTGGAAAGTCAGCGCAATATTTTTATCGCCTGCACCGCTCATCTGGGATACTTCATAAATTTCAAATGCTGTCTCATAAAGCTCCGGATTCTTATCATAAAATACCTCTGTCAAAGTATCCTGAAATGTAAATTCTGCATCCTGACTCAGATTCTGTTTGAAATCCTCTTTTGAAATGCATCCATTTTCTTCATAATCAGAGAGAAAAATGTGTCCCTCTGTTTCCTTCATAAAATTTTCAAATGCCTCTCTGACATCTTCATATGTCAATGGCACATATTCTTTTTTCCAATATTCATCAAATGCTTCCTTATTTGGAAAACGTTCAAAAATTTCCATTTTTGCCTCCGTATTGCTCTTTTTTTCTAACGATATGATTATAGCGGATTTTCTTATACTTGTGAACCCTTCGTTGGTAACTTCTACCGGACGAAGCATTGTCTTTTACTCTTATCGTTCATTTACTGTTTTGGAAATCTGCCATCTTCTTCCAGCAGCCGATACAGCGTCGGTGATACCTGAAATTCTTCCATTGCCGCATGTACTTCGGCTAAATATTTTCTTTTTACCGATGCCGGGACAACCGGTTTCCTTACCGCACGAATTAAGAGATTCTTTGGTGTCTGTTCAAAGTCAATAAACTCCAAAATCTGTGTTTTATAACCACAATATTCTAAAAGATTGCCTCGGATAGCATCCGTCGTCAGTGCAGCCATTCTCTCTTTGATAATGCCATATCTGGTAAAAAGAGAAAGTTCCTCCGTCTTCATCTGCTGGTTTAATTCATGCTGGCAGCATGGCACGGAAAAAATCATTTTTGCGTTCCATTTAATTGCATTATAGAGTGCAAAATCGGTCGCTGTATCACATGCATGCAAAGTCACCACCATATCGACATCAAACGGTGCCTGATAACCATTGATATCCCCTAATTCAAAATGAAGGTTTTCATAACCATATTTTTCTGCTGTCTGATTACACTTTTCAATGACATCTTTTTTCAAATCCAGCCCGATAATCTGCGTCTTCAACTGTTTTATTTCCGTGAAATAGTAATACAAAATGAACGTCAGATAGGATTTTCCACATCCAAAATCAATGATATGAATTTCATCTTTTCCATATTCTTTCACACCATCTTCGACAATTTCTAAGAATCTGTTAATCTGGCGGAATTTATCGTACATCGTGCGGACAATTTTTCCTTCTTTTGTAAAAACGCCCATATCCACCAGCGCAGGAATCGTCTGACCTTCTTCTAAAATATAATTCTTTTTCCGATTGTGCTCACTGCTTTGCTCTTTCCGCACTGTCTGGGGGTTCCCCGCCATTCCCTTAAACGTGATTTTTCCTTTTTTGGAGATTAAGAGCATATATTCTTTTTTCTCATCCCATGCATTAAGCTGGGAAAAAAATTTTTCCAGCTGCTCTTCTAAGAAAAATTTCAATTCTTCCTGCTTTAAATTCACATGAAAAACCTGTTTTTCCGTATATCGCGCTGCCTGAAAATAATCTTTCTTTTTCTCAATGATAATTTTTCGATATTCTGCCGCTTTGTCCTTCGGCTTGCTTAGTATGATTTTTTGAAGTTCTGCCTGCAGTAAAAGTGTGATTTTTTCCTGTAATTCTGACATATTTCGTTCCTTTCTCTCTGATGGGGATTCTGGCAAACTTTTTTCTATCCTGATTAGGGTGTCAAAAGGTACTACTAGAAATTGAATTTCGTAAATTGCACAAAGCTTAAAATATTTTTGACTTTGGGAAAGTGTTAGATATTCTTAGGATTTCTCTAACTATCCAGCAATTTGCAGACACGATGTCTGCAAAAGGCTTAATGGAGCCATGGATGGCGACTTTAAGCCGATTGCGTAAACGCAAAAAACTTTTATAGGAATCCTTAGAATATCTTACACTTGTACAACGGAAAAAATATTTTAAGCTTTGCGCAATATGCGAAATCCAATTCCGAGTAGTACCTATTGACACCCTAATCCTATCCTACAATCAGCGCAAAATAGCCCCATTCCCAAATCAGCGTTTGAAAACTGTTTTCCAAATACTCCCGAACATCTTCCCCGTCATATCCGGTCATTCGGGCAATATAGACAATCGTATCCCGGATTTTCTGCTCTGACAATTCTTCTTTTCCATCTTTTATATATTGTAACAGTATCACCTGCTTCATGGAAGCATATTCGATTCCAATCCACTGCAATGCCACGACCAAATCCTCTAAGTTCGAATCCGGCAAAAGAAAACTTGCGAAAATTTCTGCTACAAGATAGTTTCTCATCCATGCCTCATATGGCAAAAATGCTTCATCAAACAACCTTTTCGCATCTGCGATTTCTTCGGCATCATATTCTATGGTAAACTGCTCCGCCAATTGCGCCAGCTCTTCTAAAAAGTTCTGATAAATCCCTTCTTTCCGGTAATTCTCTGCCAAGTCCAAAAAGAGTTCATTACATTCGTCAAAGGTATCCAACGGGTCATTTTCCAATTCTGCCATTGCGTCTGCCAGTTCTGCTATCGCCTCTTTTGTATACATCGCCAAATCAGGCTGTAATAATCCGGCATCCGGCTTTTTTGCTTGCCTCCTTGCCGCACGATTCTGCTTTCTTCCTACTTCTTCTAACGCCTTTTCATACATATCCAGCAACACGTAGAAGCACATTTTCAATGCCTGCGCAACCGGGTACGCTTCTTCCTCTAAAATGGAAAACATGAGGTTGCGCACTTCAAATAGAACACCCTGTTCTTCCAGTGCGGACAGCTTTTCTGTAAATGCTATACGTTCCTGTTTTTTCAAAATATCCACAATTTCCGGACAGCACGCCACCAGCGAATATTCCGTCCGTCCCTCGAATTCATGAATCTGCCTTGGAAAAAGTGTGCATGTCTCAGAAAGTGTCTCTTCCCCAAGCTGAATTACAAGTTTACATAACTTCTTTTCATCTAAAAAAGGGCACTTTTTTTCTTCGTTTAATCCGATTACCGTTCCACCGTCTTTTTGGCAGAGAAAATCGGTCAATTTTTTGTCTGTATCACAGATTCTTAACTGTTTCCAGCCTTCTTTTGTCTTATCATCCACTGCAATTTTCCATTCCTGGCAACAGGTAATCGGACAGTCCCCTGCGATGCAGCGGAAATTATCATAATAGGTTGGTTTTATCTCTAAATTTTTCATTTTCATTCTATCGGTTCGTAAATCTGATTCTTTTCAGTCTCACTCGTTTTACTATTTCTATTTTTTTATACGGGTTCAAGTGTCAAAAGTTCCTATTACAGTAGTGGAATGCATCTCACACTACTATAAAAACCACTTTTAACACCTGAACCCTATCTTACAAAATCTGTTGAAAAAAATCAACGAAATAATTTTCGAACAAATATTCGATTTTCCTCTTGCATTTTCCTTTTCCTCATGCTATCATAACATCGAACAAACGTTCTTGCTGTTTTTACTCTATGAACACACGACAGCAATCATTTCTCGTATCGTGACGGAGGACGGATTTATGGATTTTGCCATTTTCTATTCCATCCATGCACCCTCCTCCGTCTATGATAAAAGCATATCCTTTCGGGATTTTATCATAGATGATTTTGCATACAAGCACATATTACGCAATCTTGATGTACCACTTTGCCTTTCCGGTAATGACTACTTCTTAGGAATGGAGGATTTGTTATGAATATTCAACAGAATATGTCCCTTATGGAAAAACTTCATATCCTTTCAGATGCTGCCAAATACGATGTAGCATGTACTTCAAGCGGTGTAGACCGTAAAGGAAATGGGGTTGGAATGGGGAATTCCGTTTCCTGCGGAATCTGCCACTCTTTCTCTGCAGATGGGCGCTGCATCTCATTGTTAAAGATTCTTTTTACAAATGAATGTATCTTTAACTGCAGCTATTGTCAGAACAATTGTAATTCCGATGTTCCAAGAGCTGCCTTTACGCCGGAAGAAGTATGCGAACTTACAATGGAATTTTACCGCCGTAACTACATTGAAGGACTCTTTTTAAGCTCTGGTATTATGATTAGCCCAAACTATACCATGAATTTAATCTACCAGACCCTTTATCAATTGCGCAATGTCCATCACTTTAACGGATATATCCATGTAAAAGCAATCCCAGGTGCCGATCCGGAACTAGTGGAACGTGCCGGCTACCTTGCAGACCGCATGAGTATTAATTTAGAGCTGCCCACTTCTGACAGTCTGAAAAAGTTAGCACCCTGTAAATCACGCAAAACCATTTTAAAACCAATGCGTATGATTCAAAACGGTATTACAGAAAATAAGAACGAATTAGCACTTTATCGAAAAGCCCCTAAATTCGTTCCTGCCGGTCAAAGTACTCAGATGATTATCGGAGCTACACCGGAACATGACTATCAGATTATGAGTGTTGCGGAACGTCTATATCAGAACTTTGATTTAAAGCGCGTTTTCTATTCCGCCTTTGTCAATGTGAACCAGAACTCCGAGCTTCCGGTTCTTCCCGGTGGACCTCCCCTGCTTCGGGAACACCGTCTTTATCAGGCAGACTGGTTATTGCGTTTTTATGATTTTAGTGTCGACGAATTGCTATCCGAAGACCGTCCAGATTTTAACATTTATTTAGACCCGAAATGCGACTGGGCACTACGGCATTTAGAATATTTTCCAGTGGAAATTAATACTGCAGATTATAAGACTTTGCTCCGTGTTCCGGGAATTGGTGCTAAGTCAGCTTCCCGCATTGTAAAAGCAAGACACATGAACCGACTGGATTTCTCTGACCTAAAGAAAATCGGTGTCGTTTTAAAACGTGCTCTGTATTTTATTACCTGCTCCGGCAGAATGATGTATAAAACGAAATTAGAAGAGGACTACATTTGCCGTAATTTGATTGGTGATAAAACTATGATTCCAAAAGAAATTCGTAATTCCGGTTATCAACAGCTAAGTTTATTTGATACTACTATGGAGGATTCCCTATGTACATCTTCATCTGTGAAAACAGCCTTAACGGCATTTTGACCGGTGTCTATGATGCCTGGTCTTATAAAATTGCACATCGTGATAATCTGACAGAAGAAGATATTGCACTCACCTGCCGGGAACCGGAAAATTATTCCCTTTTTGCAGAATATGCTCCTGTCGCTCCTTCTCTTGAAAAGGCAGAAAAAGTACGTCATACTCTTTCCTCACAATTTGGTACTGACTTCTTTTCTGTCATTGCAGAAGCGATTCTGGCAACAGAATTGCATGAAAAACGTGGCTCTATTGATAAAGCAAATGCCGTTTATAAGACAATTGTTTTTGCCCTTGCGAAACCTTCCGGTTCACAGATTCCTTATGGTGCAAAGGTTTTAAATTATCTGGCCAATCCTTATGTCAACAGGGTTTTTGAGCTCTCCCGTTCTATTCACAATGAAGCTCATCATCTACTCGGCTTCCTACGTTTTCAGGAATTAGAAAATGGTGTACTACTTAGCACCATACACCCGAAAAATGACTGTATTACCATAATTGCAGAACATTTTACAGACCGCCTGCCTCAGGAAAACTTTATGATTTATGATGAGAATCGAAAAACGGCTGCGGTTCACGCAGCCGGTAAAAATTTTATGTTAGTTGATGCCTCAGAAATCAATGAAGCCTTGCTCCATCGATATTCTGCCAAAGAAGAAACTTATCAGGAACTTTGGAAGAATTTCTTTGAAAGCATTGCAATACAGGCACGAATCAATCCAAAATTACAAGCTCAAAATATTCCAAAAAGATTTTGGAAAGATGCCCTCGAACTTGCTCCACATTTAAAAGAAAATTCCTAAAGTTTCAAGTACTTTTCCATCAACGATTTTGTCATCGTTTTATTTCACTCTCGTAAACAACTTTCTCGCATTTTCCTCAGTCACACGTTCTACTTCTTCCTTGGTAATTTCTTTTAACTCTGCAATTTTTGCAACTACATATGGGATATAGGAAGAATCATTTCTTTTTCCGCGATATGGCTCTGGTGCCATATATGGGCAGTCTGTTTCTAGTAAGATTCTTTCTAGTGGAATTGCTTCTACGGTTTCTTTTAATTTCTTTGCATTCTTAAACGTAACAACACCGCCTACTCCAATATAATATCCCATTTTTACAAATTCCAAAGCCATTTCTTTCGAATAGGAATAGCAGTGAATCACTCCTGGAATCTCTTCTGCATGAATTCTTTTCATTAAATTCATCGTATCTTCTGCCGCATCACGGGAATGAATAATCACTGGTAAACCTGTCTCTCTGGCAAGTTCCATCTGACGTTCAAACCAATAGCGCTGACATTCCTGCACATCAGGTTCCTTATCCCAATAATAATCTAAACCAATCTCACCAACTGCAACCGTCTTTTCTCTGTCAGTCTGCTCCCTTAGCCACGTAAAGGTTTCTTCATTTAATCCGCTAATGTCACTTGGATGAACCCCAACTGCCGCATAGACGTTATCATATTTTGCAGCGAGTTCCAATGTCGTCTTGGTCGTTTCAATTGAGGAACCTACATTAATAATCCGTCCTATTCCTTTCTCTGACATAGAAGATAATAATGCGTCTCTATCCTCATCAAATCGTTCATCATCGTAATGCGCATGTGTTTCAAATATCATTTCCTATACCTCTTTTACCATTACTTTTCCTTATATTAATTCACATTCTTATAATAAAAAACTGCCAGCTGTGTACGGTCGCGTAATGACAGCTTCTCCAATACGCTACTGATATAATTGCGCACAGTTCCCTCGCTTAAGAAAAGTTGTTCTGCGATTTCCCGATTACTCAATCCCTCTGCTACCAATTCAATAATAAGCTGTTCTTTCTCGCTAATTTCATATTTTCCATAATCGAATTCTTCCTTACTCTGAGTAAGAACCGGAATTTTATTTACAATCTCGCCACCAAAAACACTCTGTCCGCCCTGCACAGCCTTCAATGCCGGAACAATTCCTTCAAAATCCTGTTTTAAAATATAGCCCTTCGCACCAATACTCAATGCTTTAACAATATACTCATCATCCGAAAATGTCGTCAAAAATAGAATTTTTGCATCGGAATATTTTTCCAAAATAAGCTCTGCTGCTTCTAAACCAGTCATTCCTTCCATACGAATATCCATCAAAAGAACATCCGGCTTCTCTTTTTCATAGAGCGAAATTGCCTCTTTTCCACTGCTGCCAATTGCCGCTACCTCCAATTCACGATCTGCTTCCAGAATTGTCTTTAACGAAATTGCGACCAACTGATCATCATCAATTACAACTACTTTCATTCTAGCCTTCCTTTCTTACTGTAACCAACACCTTAAATCCGTTTTCATATTTTACATGGAACATACCCTTTAACGTTTCCACACGATGTCGCATATTTTCCAAGCCAATTCCACCTTCCAGGTTCTTCGGTTCTTTTGTTCCATTATCTTCGATACAAAGCTGATAAAATGCCGGATGCTCTCGTACCAAAATTGTCACACGATCCGCATCACTGTGCTTTACAATATTAGAAAGCGCCTCTTTTACAATAGCAAGAAAGCTGTACTTGATTTCACTCGTAACCACAAGTGACATATCATAATCTAACTTCACCTGATAATTCTCCTGCATTGGCTTAATGATCTCATAAAGTGCCTGTTTCAAATCAATAGAATCATCATGCAAATCATGTACACTCTCTCTGATATTATTCATTGCTGTATTCAGCGTTTCATTCACGCTCACCAACTGCCCATGCATCGGCTCTTCCTTATAAATCGTTGTCAATGCACCTACCTGTAAAATAGAGCGCGAAAGCATATGTCCGACATTGTCATGAATTTCCCTCGCAATTCTATTTCGCTCACGGAGCGTTGCCATACGGATTTCATAATCCTGCTTTTCCATCAAATCCCGATTTTTTTCTTTTAACGCAAGATTTAACTCTGTACTGTTATCCCGAAGCCGAATCATTTCCTTCTCTAACGTTTCTAGTCGCAACGTTTTCTTGGAAAGATAGAAAGACAACAAACCTGCAATCAGCCAAAGTACAATCTTCCAATTTTCATACCACGGAAAGACGTAAATAATCATTAGCAAGGAAAAAAATCCCGCTTTCTGTTTCTTTATTCCGCAATCATACGCAATAAGTGGCAGAAAATATGAACATTCTGGCTTTGCAAAACAAAGTAATACAAAACCTGCTAACTCTGCCCACAAAAAATATCTATTCTCTATATAAATTCCCAATCCAGCTAAACTAAATGCTACTAATATTAAAACGACCGGCTCTGCAAATTTTTGAGAGTCTATCAACATGACGATTCCTAATAATAAAAGAATCGCTTTATCTAAAATTCGTCCCACGTTATTTTCCTTTCTAATGTCTACAGCCACACCCAAATCATATGTTCCAGAATATCTCCCCATCTATCAAACCATTTACACCAGTTTTTTGCAAGTCCCCAAACCTTATTTTTTCAGAAAATGACAATTGTCACATCACATTCTGACACACTTCACTTACGAAATGCCTCCTGCTCACTTATACTAAACTCAACAACTATATGAAAAGCAAGGAGGAAAATCCTCTGCTCGCCAGAGGGCTCGCATTTTTCTTCGAAAAACAAGGAGGATTATATGAATACATCTGTCGTAAAGGTAGAAAATCTTGTAAAACGTTATAAAGAATTAGTTGCACTTGACCATTTCAATCTACAAATTGAGGAGGGCGAAATCTTTGGTCTTCTCGGTCCAAACGGTTCTGGTAAAACTACAACCATCAATTGTATTTTATCATTACTTACTTATGACAAAGGATCCATTGAGGTCTTTGGCAAAGAGATGCGCCCGGACAGCTATGATCTAAAAAGACAGATTGGTGTCGTAATGCAAAATGTTGCAGTTTTTGACGAGCTGACTGTATATGAAAATATTGACTACTTCTGTGGTCTTTATGTACGCGATAAAAATTTGCGCAAAGAATATGTAGAAGAGGCCATTCGCTTTGTTGGATTAGAAGATTATAAAAAATTTTTCCCGAAAAAATTGTCAGGTGGTCTTCTCCGGCGTCTCAACATTGCCTGCGGTATTGCGCATAAACCAAAACTTATCATTTTAGATGAGCCTACCGTGGCTGTTGACCCACAGAGCCGTAACAAGATTCTGGAAGGAATTCAGGAATTAAACCGTAAAGGTGCTACGATTATTTACACTTCCCACTACATGGAAGAAGTCGAGCAGCTCTGTACGAGAATTGCCATTATGGATAAAGGAAAAAACCTTGCCATTGGTACAAAAGAAGAATTAAAACAAATGATTAAGAAAAGTGAAACGATCACGATTGAAATTCTCGACATTTCCGAGGAAGACCTCAATGCAATCCGACAGCTCAAACATGTCTACGATGTCCGGTTTGAAAATCATATTTTAACGGTTTGCTGCAGTGGCGGAAAACACAATCTAATCCGTGTTTTAAATTATTTACAGGAAAAAGAATTGTCCTTTGGTCGTGTTTATTCCGAATTGCCAACTTTAAATGATGTTTTCCTTGAAATTACTGGAAAAGAATTACGAGATTAGGAGGTGCCTTATGTTTTTTCATTCTTTTCGCTATGCAATATTAGAATTAGTACGGGAAAAATCGCAGACGTTCTGGTGTATCTTTTTCCCAATCATTCTAGGAACCATGTTTTATCTTGCTTTTGGCAATTTGGATTCCTCAGAAGCTTTTGAAGTCATTCCGGTCGCTGCTGTCTTAGATGATAGTAATAGAGCCGAGGACTTTCGTAGCGTTTTAGATACACTAAGCGAACCTGGCGAAGACCAGTTTTTAGAAGTGACTTATACAGATGAAGAAGACGCCCTTTCTCTTTTGGAGAAAAAGGAAATTACCGGCATCCTTTATGGCGGAGAAACCCTTTCCCTAACCATTTCCTCCGATATGTCATCTGCAACCTTGAGTCAAAGCATCCTGACTTCTTTTGTGCAGACATTTCAGTTAAACTATGATGCACTGATGAACATCGCGTCTTCCCATCCGGAAAAGTTAGAAGATGCTCACAACCTTCTCACAAAAGACATTGCTTATAATAAAGAAACCAATTATTCCGATGGAACAATGGATTCATCCGTTCAGTATTTCTTTAACCTGATTGCGATGAACTGCCTTATGGCTGCAATGGGTGGATGCTACTTTGCCACACAAAATCAGGCAAATCTTTCATCCCTTGGCGCTCGGAAAAATATTTCTCCGGTCAATAAACTTGTTTCCATTGCCGGCGGGTTGCTTGCCAACACGGTTTATCAGTTTATCTGTGTCGGAATTACGCTCTTTTATCTTTCCTTTGTCTTAAAAGTCAACTTTGGAAATCAATTTGGATATTCCCTGCTCAGTATTTTTATGGGATGCCTGACCGGAATTTCGTTTGGATTTTTAATGGGATGCCTTGGTCATCTGAGCAAACACGCAAAAGAAGCCATCCTAATGGGCGGTATGATGACCTGCTGCTTCTTTAGTGGGCTTATGTTTGGAAGTATGCGAAATGTCGTAGAACATGTCTTCCCGCTGTTTAACCGGATTAATCCGGCAGCTTTAATATCCGACTGTTTCTACTCTTTGACCGTTTATAGCTCTTACGAGAGATTCTGGCAGAATATTCTTTCCCTGCTTGTAATGTCTGTGCTGTTAAGTCTGGGTGGATTTTTCATTGTAAGGAGGGACAAATATGCAAGTCTTTAATGCTTTTATCAAAATAGCAAGAAAACGTCTTGGTACAATTATTACTTACTTTTCCGTTTTTGCGGTACTCTGTTTTATCATGACAAGTCAGCGTGACACACAATTTAATTCTAACTTCCAGTCGACCTCATTAGATATTTGTATTATTGACCGCGATGGAAGTACTGCAAGTGTGGCACTGACCGATTATCTTTCTTCCATTCACAACCGGATTGACTTACCGGACGACGAAGAAGTTTTGCAGGATAATCTTTATTACCGCTATGTGGATTATATTTTAACGATTCCAGAAGGCTTTGAGAAAAAATTGAAAAACGGTACTGATTCGGAGCTTCTTACCAATGTAAAAATTCCTGGAAGTGGAAATGGAGCTTTCATTGACCAACAGATTGACTCCTATCTCCAAACCATTCAGATGTATCTGGCAGGCGGCTACACATTGGAAAATGCGATTGCATCTACCGATTCTTTCTTAGCAGAGAGTCCAGATGTCACTTCTGTTTCTTTCACAAAAGAAAACAGCAACGACTCTGATGCCTTTTACTTTTTCCGCTACCTGCCATATGTTCTGGTCGCTATATTGATATCCGGTCTCTCTCCGTTATTAGTGACAATGAATGAAAAAGACCTACGTGCCCGTACTACCTGCTCTTCTCTTTCCTTAAGTAATCACAACCTGCAGGTCTCACTCGGTGCAACAGTCTACAGTCTTTCCATCTGGCTGGCATTCATGCTATTAGGCATCATTTTTTACAGGACAGAAATGTTTACCACTAATGCACTTTATGCAATGCTTAACAGTTTTATTTTCCTGTTATTTACTGCTTCCGTCACCTTGCTGATTAGTCTCTTTTCACCAAGCCAAAATGTTGCAAACATGCTTTCCAATGTCATTGGACTTTCCATGAGTTTCCTATGTGGTGTCTTTGTTCCACAGTCCATGCTTTCGGAAAATATTGTGAAAGCTTCCCGCTTTCTTCCGGCTTACTGGTATACGCGTGCAAATGATATGTTGGGCGGTTTAAGCGATACGGCACTGAGCATTGAAGATTACTGGCAGAGCATTCTGGTACAGCTTCTCTTTACTGTAGCTATTTTTGTTGCCATTCTTGTAACCTCGAAGCTGAAACAGCAACGAACCAAAAACTAAGCAGTTACTTTTACACGCATTTCGGGAAAGTGTTTCCTATATCTATTAAAATAGAACAATACCTATTTTATAGGATAACAAGCCATAACCTCATGAGCTACGCTCTCAAGGTTATGGCTTGTAACTTCAGCTAAAATATTCCTTTACTCACATCAAATTCTACATCACATCCATCCGAATCTCTTCAATAATATTATCATTTTTCATTTTATTTATTTCTATATATGTAATTAACAATACAATTCCAACTAATGCGATTATTCCAAAGACCAATGTTCCCCACGGAATTGTATAACGAACAGGAAACATTTTTCGTATTGATAAATTCACAAAATACGGTATTGCAATTCCAAAGACAATTCCGCTAAGCGCTGCCTTACCAATACAAATGATACTTTCACTATATATCATTTTTTGTAGTGCTTTTTTTGTCATGCCTATACTTTTTAGAACAGCAAATTCTCTACTTCGAATTCTTATGTTTGTAGCAATTGTACTGATTACACTTGCAAATCCCATCATAATAAGTAATATGACAAATCCATACATAACGATTTGAGCTAAAACAATTGAAATATTTAACATCTTAACCATCGTATCTACACGACTAATTCGTACCGTATACCCCTGCTCTACATAGGAATCTTCCGTCAAAATAGGGTAATATTCATCCATTACAGCTCTTGCAAATAACGCATACCCTTCCTCATCTTTAGGTGAACAATACCAATCAAAATATCTGACATCAATATTAGGAACAATAACTCTCACCGGAGCAGGTGCCATTTCGTTAAAACCTTTTTCCTTAAGATCCTTTTCGTACAGGAAACCACCAATTGCAAGCTGTGACGTTTCTCCCTCAGCATTTATCAACGTAATCTCCGTTGCATCCTCACTAATTGGAATGATTTTCTTTATTTCTCCGTTGTCATTATAGCAATAATCATTGATTAAAAGATTGCTTCCATATGCTACCCCTGCTCTTTCACAAAGCTTTTTATACAATTCATCATCAACACTCAAAAGTGATATTTCTGTCTCACCATTATCATTATAAATATCCGGTACCTGTTTCATACTTGCGGTAAGCATATCTTGAGCAAGTATCGCATCATATGTACAAGAATCATTCCCTATTCCATATACCGTAATATCCCCAAATTCAGATAAACGTTTCGTAATTTCATTATAGGTTTTTGCTGAAATCGGTACTTCTATTTTTTCTTCTTCTCTACCGGTCACTTCATTAATCTTAGAATCAGTAATCGAACAATAATCCACCATCATTTCTTTTGATTCCGGAGTCATCCACTCTTGAATTCCTTTTGCCTGATCCGTCAAACTACCGGCCAATAAAAGCAGCAAAATACCTAATGAAAGAGCTCTAATTGTTGGTTTATAGCTTGTTTTATTTCTTTTGACATTTTTATTTCCAAGAACACCTTCGAAACCAAGGAAAATACTTACTAATCCATCTCTTACTTTTACATTTTTTAAATTCCCGTTTGTTCCCGCTCCCTTTATGCACTCAATTGCAGTAATTTTCCCTGCTCTTTTCGCCGGCTTACTGGCAGACCAGAAAACAATTCCTAAAGAAAAAACAGCTGCAAATATAAATGTCCAAATTGATACATAAAACGACAATGAAAAGGAAAATGGTCTCATGATGATACTTTTTGCTAATTCATTTATATCATCAACATAATAACCTGTAACTTTTACACCTAGATATCCTAGAAGGATTCCAATTACAAGACCTAATGGTATTCCAATCATACTAAGCCACAAGCTTTCATAAATCACAGTTTCTCTAATCTGCTTTTTTGTCCCACCAACACATTTTAATACGCCAAACTCACCAATCCTCTTATTCGCACTGGCAGCAAAAATATTTGATATCACCGTCACCGACATAAATGCTATCAGCAATCCTAAAACAAGTGCAGGAACTAATATGATAGACGTATATGCACCCCCATAGTCTCCATATCCCGGACCTAGAAAATCAACAAGCATCCGATTTCCACTGGTAACAAAACACATAACTGCTGTTACAAGGGATGTAGAAAGTGCAATGGCACAAATCGTTCCTATTGTTCTTTTTCGATTCAATTTCAACTGACTTAATGCTAATTGTGCTGTTACTTTCATGACTTCATCACCTCATCCTTTATAATCTTTCCATCACCAATCGTGATAACACGATCAGCCTGAAGTGCGATTTTGTCATCATGAGTAACTAACAGAATCGTCTGATTATATTTTTGATTTGTAAGCTTTAGTATATCAATAATCTCTCTACTTGTTTTGCTATCTAGATTTCCTGTTGGCTCATCTGCAAGAACAAAAGCCGGCTCATTAATTAACGCTCTTCCTATTGATACTCGTTGCTGTTGTCCACCTGACATTTGTCCCGGAAGATGTCCTGCTCTTTTCTCAAGTCCTAACATTTTTAAAATTTCATCTACTCGCTCCTTATTTTCTTTGCGCCCATCAAGCTTCCATGGTAAAACAATATTTTCCTCCGCCGTAAGCGTAGCAATAAGATTATAGAACTGATAAATCATTCCCAAATTTCTTCTCCGAAAAATTGCAAGCTCATCTTCATCCATATGAGAGATATCTTTTCCGTCAATAATTACAGATCCACTTGTTGGATTATCAATACCGCCTATCATGTTCATAAGTGTAGATTTTCCCGAACCTGACGCTCCTATTATTGCAACAAATTCTCCCTTATTAACAGAAAAAGAAACATGATCAAGTGCTACTACCTCGGATTCTCCCTGACCATATTTCTTTGTTAATTCATTTACTTCTAAAACAGCCATTTTGCTTCCTCCTTATCTCTTTTGTAATATAGTAACAAGTGAAAATGACTGTTTCGTGACAATTATAAAGATTATAATGACAAATTAGTCACTTAAAAAACTTTATGATAAATGTTGTCCCTTGACTTTTACCGCTAAAGTCTATATCTATGTCACCACCTTGTCCTTTTATAATAGACAATGCTAGCGGCATTCCTATCCCAAATCCATTCTCATTGGTGGAATTCTCAAATCTTTTAAATAAAGCTGCATAACTACTGTGATCCATTCCCTCACCACTGTCACTTACAGAAATCCATTGATACATTGGATTCTCACCACTATCAATTACAATTTCACTGTCATTTGGTGAGTGTTCGATAGCATTTTTTATAATATTTGTGAGAGCTTCTACCGTCCATTTTTTATCACAATAAATTTCAAAATCATTTACAAGATGCAACGACTGATTATTGATATCTAATAAAATATTAACCGCAGGCATAACCATTTCTATGAGTTCAGATGCTATTACATTTTTTTTCGAAAATGTAATAGCATGTGCATCTATTTTTGCCATTTTAAGAAGTGCGCCCACAAGCCACTCCATTTTGGTTAACGAAAATCTGATATTATGGATAAACTCTGATCGTTTCTCGGGCTCTGCATCTTCAAGCAAATCTGTCATAATCATCATAGAAGTAATCGGCGTCTTTAGCTGATGAGAAATATCTGCCATATAATCTGAAAGAACATCTCGCTCGGCCTTTGTATTTTTTATCTGCTCGTTCTTTGTATTTACGAGGGAATAAATATCATTTTTCAGTACACTGAACGCTCCCTCTTTATTGTCACGAATATCTATCTCATCTCCAGTAACAAATCCTTTGACATATTCTGATAATTTTTCTATCTCTCTTTTTCTAATCCACACGATATCCAATTCCCCTCACCGTCTCAATGTTTAGAGCATCACCTAGCTTTTCTCGCAAACGTTTTACATAGACAGTAAGTGTATTGTCTTCTACAAAATTACCATCTATATCCCAGATTTTCTCTAGGATTTGAGTACGTGTAAGCAGTACGCCTTTATTAGTAGCAAATATTAATAACAATCTGTATTCTAATGACGTAAGTTCTATCAGTTCATCTTTTGCATATACTTTACCCGCATTTGTATCAATTTCTATTTGTCCAACAGTCAATCTATTTGATGCTTTTCCTTGATGTTTCACTAGAGTTCGTTTCACGCGCGCTAACAACTCTCTAATTCGAAATGGTTTAATCACATAATCATCCGCACCTTCCTCAAAAGCTTTCACAATCTTTGCTTCATCGTCTACTACAGTTAGAAATATCGTGGCTACTTCTTTCATTTTAAGTCTGTCACTCACATCAAATCCTGTTCCATCAGGGAGTTGCATATCTAAAATAGCAAGGTCCAATTTCTTATTCTCAATTATTTCAATTGCATCTTTTACATTAACAACATGAAATACTTCATAATTTTCCATTTCCAATGCATATTTCAATCCCGATGCAATCATACTGTCATCTTCTACAAGTAAAATATTGACCATCATACAACTCCTCATAACTTTCCTTCTATTTTTTTACGTCCTCTCTTTTTTCCTACCAAAGTAACATAACAAATGTAAACACATGGGCATCTGGCTTTCTGCATGATATTATACCAATTATCCTTTCACGTGTATACAAAGTTTTTCCACCACCTTCGGGTCTATACGAAAAGAAGGAGTATGCTGTTCCGATTGTTTACGCATAATACTGTGCCTGGGTTTCATACAGTTCTGCATAAATTCCATTTTTCTCTAGCAGCTGTTCATGCGTTCCATATTCCACAATCTTTCCGTGGTCTAATACTACAATGTCATCACAGAATTTACAACTACTCATGCGATGAGAAATATAAATAGCCGTCTTATTCGCAATCATATCATTAAAGTTCTCATAAATTTCAGCTTCTGCAATCGGATCTAACGCTGCCGTCGGTTCATCCAAAATAACAAATGGACCATCCTTATAGAGTGCTCTTGCAATTGCAAGACGCTGTGCTTCTCCACCGGATACGTCAATTCCTTCTCCGTTGTTATGATAAAGCTGGCTATGGATTCCATCTTTCATCTGCTTTACACGCTCCGCTAAGGTTACCTGCTCTAGCACCTTCCAAACCTGCTCTTCATCCACATCACTTCCTGATGCAATGTTTTCCGCTAACGTCATAGAAAACAATTCAAAATCCTGAAAAACAACAGAAAATGCTTTCGTATATTCTTTGTAGTTATATTTTCTGATGTCAATTCCGTTCAGTGTAATATATCCCTCGGTCGGCTCATATAAACGGCAGAGTAATTTTATAATGGTTGTTTTTCCTGCCCCGTTTCTTCCGACAATTGCCATCTTCTTTCCGATTTCAAACTTTAAATTCACATGACTCAAAACCTCTATCTCGGTATCCGGATAACGGAAGCTGACATCATGAAATTCAAATTCATACTGGGCATCATCCCGTTTTTCGATTGGAAGCATTCCGTCATATGCCATAGACGGCATTTCCAAAAATTCCTCAAAAGTGCTCAAATAATCTGCTCTTCTTAAAAATTCCCAGGATCGTTTCGTCAGTTCTGAAATATGATTTGCAGCCTGATTAATGGCTCCTGTGTAAAGCAGTACATCCCCGACTGCAATCACGCCATAAATGGCTTTGATTCCAATGAAAAGATAGGAAACTCCCGCCGCAATCTGTGCCAAAAAAGTTCGCTTTCCATTTTCTTTTCCTGCTGCAGTAGATGCCTCTAAATAAACACCTACCATTTTTCGCATATCTACTTCTATCTTTTCCTTAATCAAATCATGCATTTGGAAAATTCGAATATCTCTTCCGTTCTTAATGTCTCCAATCCATCCAAGGAAATAATTAAGAACAGAATTATTGTGATCATTCTTTTGCATCATTTCTGCATAAACAGCACTTTCTTTTTTTCCAAATTTACTCTGTACCACTAACAGCAACAGATAAATTGCCAGCAATAGGAGCGTTGCCCAATAGGATGTCATAAAATGACTTCCATCCTCTTCTACCTGAAGAAAAAGTTTTCCGATATAAAACAAAGACCAAATCATTCCAACTACATTTTGCATCATAAGATAAAGTAACTGCGTCTGATCATAAATTCCTCCACCGCCCATCGAAGACACTTTTGCACGCCGGATGGCATCCATTGTTTCCTGTTTTTCAAATTTTTCATATTCTAATTCAAATGCCTTTATGGCAACCCGCTCTTTTACACTGTCATCGCTAAATTTGTATACAACATCCATATGCTCCTTACAGGCGCGTTCCACAAATCCAACCACAAATTGCAATGCAAGCAGCCAAATTACATTTTGAATACAACCATCATAATTATGAAAAATTACTTGATTTAAAATCCGGGCAGAAAAATACAGACTAATAAAAGGAAGGGTTCCGCCGGCAATTCCCCCTATCATCATAACCGGAAGAATGCTGTGATCACTTTTCGTAACCATCTTAAGAAAAGACTTTATTTCATGCAACAACTTCTTCATCTTCTTTTCCCTCCTTATAATACTGGCTCTGCACCTCAAACATATTGGCATAGGCTCCACCGAGTGCCATTAATTCTTCATGTGTTCCACGTTCTGTAATTTTTCCGTTTTCTAAGAAAAGAATCTGATCGCAAAATCTGGTCGAAGCAAGACGGTGCGAGATAAATAACGATGTCTTTCCCTGCATCAGCCTCTGATAATTCTCATACATTTCATTTTCTGCAATAGCATCAAGCGCTGCCGTCGGCTCATCTAATAAAAGAATTTTACAGTCCTTATACAGTGCTCTCGCCAATAAAAGCTTTTGCATTTCTCCACCGGATAAAAGAATACCGTCTTCTTCAATATCTTTATTCAGACAGGTATTTTCTTTCTTTGGAAGTGATTCTATCTTATCGTAAAGTCCGGCTTTCTTCAAAACTTCCTTACATTTTTCTACATCCCATTGTTCCTTTGGAGTGCAGGCAATATTTTCAATAATGGAATAGGATGTTACCACTGTCTCTTGGAAAACTACAGCAAGATACTTGAAATACTGATCCATATCAAGTTCCGAAAGGTTCTTCCCATTAACAAAAATGGCTCCACTCGTCGGTTTATAAAATCCACAAATCAGATTCACGATTGTAGTTTTTCCAGCTCCATTGATTCCGACTAATGCAAATTTTTCTCCTGCTTTCATCGTAAAATTAATATCTTCCAATGTATTCTTATCTGCTCCCAGATAAGCAAAACTTACATGGGAAAATGTGATTTCCAATCCTTCCCCTGTTTCCTCTAGCTTTTCGCCTGTTCCATGATGATCTAAATCCTGGTATTCCATAAATTTTCTTGTTGTACGGAACATTTCATGAAACCGAATGTTCTGTGCAACCAAGTCTGTCAACTTAGAAAAATAAGCGGAAAAACTTCCCACAATGCTGATATAAAGAACAAAAGATGCTGCGCTCATCCCATTTTTTAACAGATAAATCAGATATCCATAGCAGGCAATATCCCGTAAAAGCTGTAACACAAGCCCTAATAAATCATTCGCAAAATAACGCCGTCCTGTCCGTTCCAAAATTTTCTTATACTTCTGATTTGCCGTATGATATTTTTCCTGTAACCAATCCTGCAACTGATAGAGCCGGACGTCTTTTGCACATCTTGTCTCATAAGCTTTTTTGTCCAGATATTTCTTAGTAATCTCTAGCTTTGCTTTTTCTTCTCGGCATTTCTTTTCATATTGACTGGCTAGTCTGGTTCCTCCCAATTGTATCAACGATACCACCAAAAGTAGCATGACGACCCATGGGCTCACTCCTGAAATCAGACCTGCATATAGCAAAAGACTAATGAGGGCTACTGCAATTGGAACATGATTATGCAAAATTGCTTCCAGTCCCCAGTTGTTTCCCCAAAAAGCTTCATAACCATTTTCCGATAATTCCTGCATTTCTTTTCGCGTCAGTTCTCCATAATTAATGGAAGTACTTTTCAAACTATACTCTTTTTCTGCTTCTGTTGTCCGAAATGTAACGTATTGCAGACTATTTCTTGACTGTAAAAAGTTACTGCACGCTGTCACCAATCCAAGAACTACAAATATCATCGAAATATTGCGTACTAAGACTGCGATTTCTGCCCCGTTTTCCAACATTCCCACAATCAATGATGGGGCCAAGATTGCCCCAAAAGAAGCTGCCACCATAAAGACAATTTCCGCAATCGCGTAAAAAATCACTGATTTGTCAAATCTCCATAGCCACTTATAGATAAATGCATCATTTTGAAGCATGGTATATCTTTTTTCTTTCTGCTTTTTCATCATTCTATCCTTCACATTCTTTCCTCTTTTATCTGCCATGCCCGGAAGACGTCTTTCCATGCATGGCACAAAAAAGAAATTAGTTTCTGGCAATTACATTTTTTGCCCACATCTACCTTAACAGATTTTACAAAAAAAGAAATAAAAAAAGCACGAGAGGTATAATCTCGTGCCTAAGTGGTAACAAAAGTGCCGCTGACGCGGCACTTTCAAAAACGCTTCGTGCTTCCCTACGAAAGGATTTACACGCCAGCAATTCTTATGCTAAAACTCCGTTATCGATGTCTTTCTTAGCAAGTAAGAATGTTACTAATGGTACTACTACTGCGCTAATTAAGGATTTTACAATGTTTCCTGCTGTAAGTGTACCAAGCATATTGTAAGTAATGATGTTAACAACTAATCCGATTACTGCTGCTGCAACAAGTACGAAAAATCCTGCTTTTTTATGTCCAAATAACATCATAGCAAGACCAACGATTACAACGACTTCTAATACTAAACTAACTACACAAAGTCCGATGTATCCACCGCCAAGTCCTAATGTAGCTGCTACAGCAGATGCGCCAATAGTTGTTAAGATTGCTAACAGTCCAACGATTACATTAATTACAAAGATAATCCATAACCATACTGTTAACCCTGTTGAAAGTTTCTTGTTTTCTTCCATAATTCCCTCCTAAATGACATAATTTTTAAACGACCGCTTTAGTATATCACAGTATATAAAGATTTCCCAGCAAAAATTCAGAAATATAAAAATTTTATAAACATTTCACAAAATTTTTCATTATTGGTCGCTTTTTTTATACCAGAAGTGTAATTTTATAGAAATCATACGTTTACAACGGCAACATAATTTCCGTTACGAAGACACCCGGTTCATTCTGACGGTTAATATAACCCTGATACTTTTCAACCACGAGATTGATTCTTTTCAATCCATGCCCATGGTTTCCTCGCTTTTTAGAAATATACTCCGAATCCAATTTTCGTACTACCTCATTGGTACTGTTGGTAATCGAGATATAGAGCTGTTGTTTTAATACGCCGATATAGAGCCGGATAAACTGCTTTCCATCTTCCTCTGTCATTTTTTCGCAAGATTCTACTGCATTGTCGATAAGGTTTCCTATCAGTGCACACAAATCAATATCACTAACCGTAAGTTCGGCAGGACATTTTGCCTTGTAATCTACTTCAATCCCATTCTTGAGCGCCAATGAGATTTTGGAATTCAAAATGGCATCCAGATTGACATTCCCGGATTCTATCAACTGATTCACCTGATCTAAGTCATCCTCTAACAGTGCCAGATATTCCTCTAGCTTCTCATACTGCCCCATTTTCACATAGGCTTTCATGGATTGCAGGTGGTTGTGATAGTCATGACGCCATCCGCGCATGGTCAGATAAATATTTTCTACCTCCTGCACCTGCTTTTCCAACAGTTTGTTCTGATATTCCATTGTTTTTTCTTCCAACATCCGTGTTATAATTGGAATTCTCATATGTTACTTCCTTTTACCTCAAATTTATTCCCGATTTCGAATTATTTTTCCCGATTCCGCGATTTACCGAATTTAATATGTATAAAATACAATAAAAGCCTGGTTTACAGCTCCATAAGAATTTCTGCTAACCGGTATACTACTGCCATCCGATAACTTACATTCTGTACGCATGACCCGTTCCACATGCCGTAGATTCACCAAGTAACTGCGGTGTGTACTGACAAATTCCTTTCGTCCGTCTGTAGCAGACATAATTTCCTGTTCTAATTCGGAAAGGCTCTTCTTTATCTGAATAGCCATACCCTCGGCACTTCTGTCTTGTTCCATAACATGAATGCAGGTATAATGTCCACTAACCTCCAGATACAAAATCGAATCTAGCGCAATCTTTACCATTTCGCCTTCTATATTTTCAATTAAATACCGCTTATCTTCTTTTCCAGCGGAATTTATTTCATCTAAAAGTGGAAACAGTTTTTCCTCTGAAATGGGTTTTAACAGATAGCGGAACGCGTTGACCTCATAGCCTTCAAATACGTATTCCTTCCGGTTCGTCAAAAAAAGAATCGGCAGTTCGTCTCCTTTTTCCCGAATTTTGTGGGCTAATTCCATCCCACTCATTCCCTTCATATCAATGTCGAGAATCAAAAGGTCAAAGGGATACTGTTCTCCCTGTTCAAACAATAATTCTTCCGCACTCCGATAGGATAAAAACTGCAGTGGCACCCCTTTTTCTGCGGCCCACTGCTCGGCTAACTTTCTGATATATTCAATTTGGATTTCTTCATCCTCACAATAGGCAAGATACATGATTACACTCCATTTTTCAAAATTGCCTTTGCTTTCTACCACTCTTCTTCCGGTATCAGTCGAAAAACTGCTGCATTGGCATAGGTCATATCTTCATCATGCATAAAGGATATCGTGCCATAAAAAGGTGCTACTACCTGGCTTTTTACGGTTCCGAAATATGGGTCGATAATTTCTGCTAAAACCTGCCCCTGCTGTACGGTATCTCCCACATTCACTTTTCCCTCAAAAAAACCTGAGTTTTTTGCACGAATCGGCACCATTCCGCCGCTTTCTACTACTTTTGAAATATAACCTTCCGTTCCATGATAGCAGATGACTCCCTGCTTTGCAAGGAATTGCAAAATGGCTTCTACCGCCTGGTGCGCACTTTTTTTATCGACTTTTGCGGTGTTGGTCGTGTAAATGGAGAATGCTTTTGTCTCCCAGATTTGCCAGTTATAATTCAACGTAGCTGTATCAAAAGGCCGTGGTGTGTGAAGTACTACATAAGGAAGTCCGAATTGTTTTGCAAGCTCCACATCCTCATAACCTGTCTTCATCATGCGGACATGTGGCAAAAATGCTCCCGGCCGGTAAAAGCTGGCAAACTGAATTCCATATTGGAAATCTTTTATCTGCTCAAAAAGCCCTCCGGCAATCCGCTGCGTCGTTTCTCCTTCTGCATAGCCCGGAAACATTCGGTTAATATCTGTATTATCCACCGTCCAAAATCTCTTTTTCACATTCATAGAATATGGATTTGCACACGGCACAACAAGAATTTCTTTTCCCGGAAGAATACGTCCCTTTCCTTCTAATTCTGTCAGTTTCCGCATCAAAAGCGAACAGCAGTAGAGCTGCTGGTACTCATTTCCACGCATACTGCCCACGATACAAGCAGTCTTTTCCCCACTTCCAAAGGAAAATCCCCGAATCCTGAAATCATCCCGGTATAATCCCTTTATTTCATATAAAATCTTTTCCTGCATTTTCTAATCCCTCTCTTTTTCATCACCCACAAGCGTTCAGGTGCTTTTCTCCCTTGCGCAGATGTGGCTTTCTTCCGTGAGCAACAAGCGTTCAGGCGCTTTTCATTCCACCATCTTCCGTCAGAATCCTTCCCATCAGGGAACCTTCGTCCACCACCGGATACTCCCGAATTGTAAAAAGCCAGCCGGACACCGGCGCTGTCACCTTACAAAGCAGTTCTCCCTTTAGCGGATCTATGATGGAACCTATCTGGTCTCCTTTTTTTACTTTTGTCCCATGTTCCATTTCCTTAATAAAAATTCCGGTCATTGGAGCATTTAAAAAGCTGACTTCCTCCGGCCGCTCTGAAATAACCGGCTCCCGTACTGCTTCTGTTTCTCCAGCCCAGATTCCAAGTTCCTTCATCAAACGGAAAATTCCTGTTACAATCTGCTGTCCGTATTCTTTTGTGACACGCATCCCGACACCTATTTCCTCTACCAGCGTAGGTGTATTCCTGCTGTTTAAACTGTGCGCGAGTGTTGCCTCCAGCACCGTACTTGCTCCATGTACCCAGATAAAATCCACATTGGCAAGCTTTGCATAAGGAAGCAGTTTATCTCGGTGCAGTTCATTAATACGAATCTGCGGAATCTCTGTCAAATAAATATTGCTCGCATGAATATCAATACAAAGGTCGGACCCCTCCAGATCTTTTATGATTTCTGCTGCCACATATTCGTACATATCGCCGTCTCTTCTTCCCGGAAAAATCCGGTTCATGTCCAGGTCAAATGCCGGAATTCCACGATTTACCGTATCAATTCCAAACGGATTCAATGCCGGATAAATATCTACAATTCCGCTCAACAGCTCCGGATGTTCCTTGATTCTCCGTCCTACTTCATAACAAATATACTGTCCTTCTAACTCATCTCCATGAATGCCGGTTACAATACTCAATCTTTTATAGTTATTTTTTTCCGCGCTTTCTGGCATATAGCGATGTTTTTTTATCTCCAGAACCTCATCAACAGGAAGTTCTACCCTTGCAACACACTCAATCATCATCCACCTTAGTTCCCTTTCTTTTTTATTCCTTCAGCTCGGATACTACTACCCGAATATCCTGTGTCTGACTTGTCATCCCCGTAAAAAATCCCTGATTTATCGTACAATCTTTATAATCTCTTCCATTTGAAATCTTAATATGATTTTCCCCTACCACAACATGATTCGTCGGATCAAACCCATACCAGTTTCCATCCTGGTAAACCTCGACCCAGGCATGGCTCAATCCTTCTCCAATCAAAAGTCCAACCACATACCTGCACGGAATGTGTTCCATACGACACAACGACAACATAATATGTGCATAATCCTGACAAACACCTTTTCCAAGCCTCATTGCCTCTTCAGCCGATGTTCCGACTCCCGTCACGCCTTGGACATAAGAAATCTTTTCATATATTTTATCCATAATATGTTCTGCTTTTTCAAAATTGGACTGCTCGCTTTCAAACAAAAGTTCCTCATGAAATGCTCGTAGACATTCTCCCGGCACCGTACACTTTGTCTGATATTTATAAACACCTGCATGTGTCTCGTCACATCCTTTTTCATGATTACAGATTCCCGCCTTTGCCTTTCCTGTAACCTTTATAGAAAAATGGTCATGTTTTCCTGCCGAATACCCATAGATACACGAATTTCCAAAGGAATCCTCGTCCATGCTCAAAAATTCCTTTGGAAAAATATCAAGTTCTAAATTTTGAATCTGCTGCCTCTCACTCGAGACAGGCATACATTTTATGGTAAAACGGTGTTTTTCAATCGGCGGTTCAAATCTTAAATTCATTTCATAGGAAAATTCTAACTCCTTCATAACCTAACCTCGCCTTTTCCCTTATACAGTCAGTAAACTTTCCACCTCTCTCACAATTCCAAAATAATCTAGCTCTTCTTCTTCTACCATCTGGTTCAACCGCTCTATATTGTCTTTTCGGTAAGAAAGACAGGTTCTTGGAATTCTGCCACTCAAGCGGTGTACTTCCCGAGCAATCGCCTCACGGGATCTGTGAAGCCTGCCCAGCAAATCAATGCGTTCCACTCTTTTTCCTACCTTAATAATATTTCTAACATTTTCACACTCTATGATGTCATCCGTCACACCCCAAAATGCCCAAATATCATCCACTGTTCTCTGTAATTCAATAATCGGTGCTTCCGAACTCTTTGCCCGGCTCATCTCGTAAATCGCAAGCTGTACGTATGACAACGACTCACTTCCAATCTCTTCCCGCAGAACAATGGCATTGTCATAGGCACGCTGCAGATTCAGAAATATGGAGTTTGGATCATTCTCATCAAAACAGTACCGCTCACAAAAGTCCTCCTGTGAACTGTAAATGTTCGGAATCTCCAAAATTTCACAAAAACGCTCATATTCTGTTTCACTCGAGTCAATCATCGTATCGTAACTGGTTGCAAACAGCTTTGTCGTGAAACAAACTCTTTCTAAATATCTTCCTAACCAGAATAACCGGTCTGTATTTTCTACTGAGATAATACCCATGTGTCTTTAAATCCCCCTCCCTGTGATGAATTCACGATGAAAGAATCCGGATTTCTGGAAAAACGGGTCAATCCACTCTTCCATACCATCGGTTCGTCTGCCATCAATACAAATGCCCGCAAATCGGCTTTTCTTGGCACCATCACATCACCTTCTAAAATATCGATATCTAAGAAATCGATAACGTCCTGCGCAATAAATCTGCGTGGTTCTTTTTTCAGTAAAACAAGAAAATCTTCTTTTTCCTGTTTTGTCATCTTTTCTGCAAAAACAACACCATAACCGCCAGCTTCTGCCACGTCTTTAAGCACTAAGTGGTCAAAATGTTCCAAAACGTAGTTCATATCCTCTTCATAGAACGGAAGATAGGTCGGTGCATTGCGAAGAACCGGCTCCTCTCCCAGATAATACCGAATCATCTTCGGCACAAAATAGTAAATTCCCTTGTCATCTGCCACACCATTTCCCGGTGCATTTAACAGTGCAACATTTCCTTTTCGGTAAATATCAAAAATATGCGGAATTCCAATCAGGGACTCTTCTTTAAAGCTCATTGGATCCAGATATTCATCAGAGATTCTGCGGTAGACTGCTCCGACTTTTTCTTTTTTTCCGGAGTAATCTATGAAGTATAAGTGGTCATTCTCCACAATCAATTCATTTCCGGTCGCTAAATGGGCTCCGGTCTGCTCTGCAAGATAGGAGTGTTCAAAATACGCTGCATTGTAACGCCCCGGTGATAAAATAACAGTATGACCGCCTGTATTGACATAATCCATCGTCTTACGCAATAATTTTGCATAATTACGGTTATCTTCAATTCGAACTTTTCCAAATGTCTTCGGACTGCTGCGTCTGCACAAATCACGCGCAATCATTGGATAGGAGGCCCCAGAAGGAACACGAAGATTGTCTTCCAAAATGTACCAGTTTCCGTCTTTTCCCTGCACTAAATCAATTCCTGCAATATGGGTATAGACACCTTTTGATGGCGTTACACCCTCACACTGTGCTAAGTATCCACTGGACGCATAAACAAATTCTTCCGGAACTACCTTATCTTTTACAATCTTCTTTTCCCCGTAGATGTCCTTAATAAAAAGATTCAGTGCCATCACACGCTGTTTCAAGCCTTTTTCCAGATAATCGAATTCCCCTTTTCCAATCACACGTGGGATTGCATCAAATGGGAATAACTGTTCTTTGAATTCATTGTTTTTATAAAGTCCAAATTTCACACCGTAACGCGCCAGTAATTCATTTACTGTATCAGTATGGCGAAATAAATCCAATTCCTTCATAACAGGTCCCTCCTCTTTCTTGTAATACAAAAAGGCGCTTTGCTTTCGCAAAACGCCTTTGTTTTTTGTTATTCTACTACTTTTCATAAAATAAAGTCAACCGCTTTATCCATTTAAAGTGTCAAACACCAAAACTTTGTTTTCTTTTGTCAAATTTTGTCGCACAATTTACTTCTTTTTGTGCATATTTTTAGCAAATTTCTGCTCCACTTGGCATTTTCTTTTCCGGAGTCATCAATGCAAGGTTGCCTTCTGCATCTTCTGCACAAAGTAACATTCCTTCGGAAAGAACACCTGCTAATTTAGCTGGTTTTAAGTTCACTAATACCATAACTTTCTTGCCAACCATCTCTTCCGGTGTGTAATATTTACGGATACCGGATACAATCTGTTTTACCTGAGAACCGATTTTTACCTGAGAGCAAAGTAGTTTTTTGGACTTCTCAACTGCTTCACAGGCGATGATTTCACCAACCTGGAACTGCATTTTCATAAAGTCGTCGTATTCGATTTCTGCTTTTGGCTCAATGTCAATTCCTTCTTCTTCCTCTGCGTTCTCTTCCGGAAGTTCGCCAAGTGCTCTCTGCTCTGCTTCAAATTCTGCTTTCTGTGCTTCCTGAATTGCATCAATCTTTGGCTGAACTTCTTTCATATCAAGACGTGCAAATAAAATCTCCGGTGCATCTGTCACTTTTTCTCCGTTTGCACGAAGTCCGAACTTATCTAAATCTTCAAAGCCACGAAGCTCTGTGTGAAGCTGTGCTACGATTTTTTCTGCTGTCTCCGGCAGGAAGCTATGAAGTAAGCTTGCACCGATTGTAATGGATTCTACTAAGTTATACATTACTTCGCTCAAACGTGGAAGGCTTGCTTCATCTTTTGCAAGTACCCAAGGAGTTGTCTCATCGATGTATTTATTGCAACGACGGAATAATGCAAATACTTCAGAAATCGCATCTGCTACACGAAGATCCTTCATTTTTGCAGCGACTTTGTCTCTGGTTCCTGTCACAACAGCCTTCAAGTCTTCGTCCATTTCATCTGTCACACCAGTAGAGGTTACTACTCCGTCAAAATACTTATTGCTCATGGAAATCGTTCTGTTTACTAAGTTTCCTAATACGTTTGCAAGATCAGAATTAAAACGCTCTACGACCAGCTCCCATGTAATGATTCCATCATTTTCAAATGGCATTTCATGTAATACAAAGTAACGTGTTGCGTCTACTCCAAATAAATCTACCATATCGTCTGCGTAGATTACGTTTCCTTTGGATTTACTCATCTTATCACCGCCCTGTAAAAGCCATGGATGACCAAATACCTGCTTTGGTAACGGCAAATCTAATGCCATCAGGAAAATCGGCCAGTAAATAGTATGGAAACGAACGATATCTTTTCCAATTAAATGCAAGTCTGCTGGCCAGTTTTTGTTGAACAATTCGGAAGAATTGCCATCTGCATCATAACCGATTTTGGTAATGTAGTTGGTAAGTGCATCTAACCATACATAAACGACATGTTTTGGATCGAAGTCTACCGGAATTCCCCAACTAAAGGAGGTTCTGGATACACAAAGGTCCTGAAGTCCCGGTAACAAAAAGTTATTCATCATCTCGTTTTTACGAGAAACCGGCTGAATAAATTCCGGATGTGTGTTAATATGCTCAATCAAGCGATCTGCGTATTTACTCATTTTGAAAAAATATGCTTCCTCTTTTGCCGGCTGCACTTCACGTCCACAGTCCGGACATTTGCCATCTACTAACTGGGATTCTGTCCAGAAAGACTCACATGGTGTACAGTACATACCTTCGTAAGCCCCTTTATAGATATCACCCTGATCATATAATTTCTTGAAAATCTTTTTCACCTGTTTTTCATGGTCTTCATCTGTTGTACGGACAAAATTATCATAGGATGTGTTCATTAAATCCCAGATTCTTTTTACTTCGCCTGCCACGTTATCTACATATTCTTTTGGTGTAATGCCGGCTTTTTCTGCTTTTTCCTGAATCTTCTGACCGTGCTCGTCTGTTCCGGTCTGCAGATAAACATCATATCCCTCTAATCTTTTGTATCTTGCGATTGCATCTGCAAGTACGATTTCATAAGTGTTTCCGATGTGCGGTTTGCCTGATGTGTAAGCAATCGCTGTTGTCATATAGAATTTTTCTTTGTTGCTCATTTTATTACCTTGCCTTTCTTATTTTACCTTTTTATTCATCAATGTTATTGATTATCAATTTCTAAAATACGGTCACCGTATCTGGCTTCCATTCCTTCCTGTAACTTTACAAATGCCGGCACATATTCTTTTAAAATAACATCCACCAATTCTTTTGCTGCATTTCCATCATAAATATGTGTCATATCATTCTTGCTCTTTAGCATATGAATCCATACATCCTCATCCATATAGTCTGCATAAATTGTATATGCTGCCTTAATAATTTCTCGTGGTGAACCAGTATTAGCAATCTGGCTTCCCTCATAACGCAAGAACTCTTTCATCACTTTCCAACCAAGTTCAAACTGCAACATGAATTTATCAATAATTCCACTGATAATGAATTCATTTCCTAAGTCTTCATTTTCAGCTTTTCGAAGAATACTTAAATTTGAAATATAGTTTTCATATTTTTTCATAAAGAAGAATTCCCTCCTTTTCGATTGCCCTTCTTAGGTTTTCCTGAATTGCAGCATCCAAATCAACTATATCATAGGTTAGAAGTGTAGAAGTCTTTTCCTCCACATCCAAAGAAAACAATATCTTATCGCCACCAGACACTGCCAAATCTATGTCACTGGTCTTTTGAAAAGTTCCTCTTGCCCTTGAGCCAAAAAGGATGACTTTTTCTATTTGATGCAGTCTTGCCAATTCACATATTTCTTCCAAAACCTGCTCTTTTATTCCAATTTCCTGCATAGTGACCTCCAATCAAAAAGCCCGTCTTCCGAAACAATCTGCTTACTGCAAATCGCTCCAGAAGACGAGCAACTACCCGTGGTACCACTTCTTTTCACTTTCTCCTTACAGAGAAAGCCTCACCAAACGCGAATATCCCCTTTTCAAAAGATACCTCACGTCTTACCGCTATAACAGGCGGTTCCCGTCAAAACTTATCTGCTTTTCCGCTTTCTGATTCAAAACGCGGTAATAAATCACCAGTTCAGTCCTGCCACTCCAAAGCCATCTTCGCTAACTCTTTCCTTCTTCTCTCACAGCAATCTGTCCTTTTCTAAAAACAGATGAGAAGTTCTCTGAAAAGTTCCAAGTCAGGTACTCTCTTTTTCCTTGTGTTTCTATATTTCTGACTTGTTTTAGGGTAGCACGGAAACGCTCGGAAGTCAAGAGCTCTTCTGGTATACCCATAAACTTTTTATCTGACTCTCGATACTTTCGTAAGACCAAAGCACCTCACTCTTCATCCGGCTATTTGGGTCGTTCACAATAATCTTTCCATCCTCGGTGCCGACCAGTACAATAAAATGTCCCGCTGCGGTAAAATATCCCGGACCAACGCTACAAATGATAGGATTTCCATTCTCCAGATAATTTAAGATTGTCTCCTTGTCCACAGAAATCTGACTTCCTGTCACGCCAAAAACTCTACATCCTTCATCCATCAGACTCCACATGGTACCTGTGCCATCCAGATAATAACCGCTCTCCATGGCATAATCAGCAACTACATCTGGTGTTATATCATCCTGTCCGGTCAGACCTGTAACCACCATGGACAGGCAGGTCGGTCCACAACCGGAAAGCCCGATGACGCTTCCTCCATAACTATGATAACCCCAACGCTCGTCCCACTGAATAAAAAGCGAAAATGTCTCCTTTTTTTCCTCTCTTGTCAATTCCGCCGCCTTCCCGGATGCACTTCCTCCAAACAACGTCCCTTCCTGCGAATCTTCCACTAAAATTCCGTCCTGCAAAGCCGCTGCCGTAGTCAGATAAGCGAGGGCAAACTCTATCATCTCCGTATTGTTGCAGACCGCTTTTAACAAATCCTCCGGGTACAGTTCCTGCTGCTCCTGTAACACCGCACATTCCGGATGTTCTGCTACTAATTGTGCCAATCTCGTCTGCAACTCTTCCTCCGAAGTAATGGCAACCGGTTTTTCGATATCTGCCTCTTCTGCAGAAAAATCCCGTTCCACTTCAAAGGTATCACCTTTCCATCCAGCTAATCCTCCCAGGCCGTTCTTAATCAGAACGTGAACTCCTTCCAAAGCCAGTGCCAGCACAACAATGGTTGCTATCACGCTCCCAATAAATTTCCTCATTGCTTTGCGTCTTGCCGCTTTTCTTTTCTCCCGCCGCCTCTGCTCAATCTGCTGTCTGTCACGCCCCACACTTTTCGTATCCCTAGAAATGTCAATCAAATCCATAAAAAAAGAATACCTCCTTTATCTTCGCTCCAACACCAATCGTTGTCTCTATTATAAAGGGATATTCTTTCTTCTTTCTTAATAAAATTATTAACGTTTTATTATTTTTTTGCTAAGCTTCTTCTCTGCTCTTTTATCATTTGGGCAAAAATTACCCTAAAATTTTCTTTAAGTCTTCTTCCGGCGTACTAATTAAGGAAATATTGTAATTGTCAACCAAATAATTCAACACATTTGGTGAAATAAATGCCGGAAGTGTAGGTCCTAAATAAATATCCTTAATTCCAAGATATAATAAAGTAAGAAGAATGCATACTGCCTTCTGTTCGTACCAGGAAAGCACCATGGAAAGTGGTAATTCATTCACTTCACACTTAAATGCTTCTGCCAAAGCAACCGCTACCTTGATGGCACTATATGCATCATTACACTGCCCCATGTCCATAATTCTTGGTAATCCACCAATTTCTCCGAGATCAAGGTCATTGAATCTGTATTTTCCACAAGCAAGTGTCAATATGACAGAATCCTTTGGTGTCTGTTTTACAAACTCTGTATAATAATTTCTTCCACTTCTCGCACCATCACATCCACCAACAAGGAAGAAGTGACTGATATCTCCTGCTTTAACGGCTTCTATTACCTTATCCGCCACACCAAGTACGGTTCCGTGACCAAATCCCGTTGTCACATATTCGCCGCCGTTGATTCCACTTCTTTTCTGGTCTTCCTTATATCCGCCCAGTTCTAATGCTTTTTCAATGACAGGTGTAAAATCTTTCTCCTCTCCAATGTGAATGATTTCCGGATAGGAAACTACTTCTGTTGTAAATACACGGTCTGCATAGCTTGGTTTCACTGGCATCAGGCAGTTTGTAGTAAAAAGAACAGCTCCCGGAATCTGATCAAACTCTTTCTGCTGATTCTGCCATGCGGTTCCAAAATTTCCTTTCAGATGTGAATATTTCTTCAGTTCCGGATACGCATGTGCCGGTAACATTTCTCCATGTGTATAAATATTAACGCCTTTGTCCTTCGTCTGCTCTAACAGTAATTCAAGGTCCTTCAAATCATGACCTGTGATAACTATAAATGGTCCCTTTTCTACACTAAGTGGAACTTTTGTTGGCACCGGTGTTCCATAAGTTGTTGTATTTGCCTGATCTAATAATGCCATACATTTTAGATTGACTTCTCCCACTTCTAAAACAACCGGTAACAGTTCTTCCATTCCCATATCATAACTTATGACACACAATGCCTTATAGAAGAATTGATTGACTTCTTCCTCTTCATATCCAAGTACCATCGCATGGTATGCATAGGCTGCCATACCACGAATCCCAAATAGAATCAATGATTTGAGAGAACGAATATCTTCGTTGGCATTCCAGATGTCATTCATATCATAATCGTCCGTATTTCCACATTGGGAAACACACGCAGTACAGTTCGGTACTACTTTATTTTTCTCTTCTCTTACTTTTGTAATCATATCGGTAAGTGTTTTTTCATTAAAATTCACATTCGTAATCGTTGTGAATAATCCTTCAATGATAATTTTATCTGTATTTGTTGTTTTAGGATTATTTCCACACGCTCTTGCTAAACCAATCAATGCGCCCGTCAATTCATCCTGCAAATTTGCTATATTCGCATCCTTTCCACATACTCCTGCATTTCCTGTACATCCAGTACAGCCTGCTGTCTGCTCGCACTGAAAACAAAACATTTTTTTCTCCATATTACTTTTCCTTTCTATTTTGCATCTTATAGGCGATTGCGAAACTCTTTTTACTCTTTTCACAACAATATCCAATTTCTTGCTTTTCTTTCTGGAGTTGATTTCTCCAAGAAAAAATGTAGATTTTCGGAATTGCTTTTTACATTTTTTTCAAGTTAAAATCAACTCCAGAAAGAAAAGCAAGAAATATCATATTGATCTAAAAGAATAAAAAGAGTTTCGCAATCGCCTATTACAACTTGACTTGACCGTTGTATTATGTCATAATCATTGCAACATAGATGTTGTTATAACAACATTGGGGGGGTAAATTTCATGATAAAAACAAACTTTTTAGCTACCACTCCACTTTTTAGAGGAATTACAGAAGCAGAAATAAAAAAAATTTTACCATGTCTTTTATTTGAAGAAAAATCTTATCGGAAGGGCGAATTTATCTATCGAATAGGTGACCACATTGACTCTTTAGGGATTCTCCTTTCCGGAAAACTTTCAATTGAAAATGATGATTTCTGGGGAAATAAAACGATTCTAGCGATGATTTCTCCTGGAAATGTATTTGCAGAAACTTATGCGTGTATTCCTGGTGAGCAACTTATGGTAAACGTTGTGGCTATTGAGGAATGTCAGATTCTCTATCTGAATATGATCCGTATTCTTTCCTCTTGTAGTAACAACTGTGACTGCCACAACAAATTGATTCGCAACCTGTTAACGATTTCTGCACAGAAAAACCTGAATCTTTCCAGACGCAGTTTTCACACCGCAGCAAAGACCATTCGTGCCAGACTTCTCTCTTACCTGTCCTATGAAGCAACAAAACATGGCAGCTATGATTTTGACATTCCATTTAACAGACAACAACTAGCAGATTATCTTAATATAGACAGAAGTGCTTTGTCGAATGAATTAAGCAAAATGACCAGAGATGGCTTCCTTACCACTCATCAGAATCATTTTGTACTATCTCAGAATAAACTAGAACATTTTGACATCTGAATTCTATCGAGAAAAAAGAAGAGGCCGACCACATAAATTGCAATCTGCCTCTTCTTATTATTACTTATGATTCAATTTTCTCTTCTTTTCTCTTCCAGAAAAAGAGCACTAGTCCTACCAACAGTATTCCGATGGAAATAAACTGAGAAGTGGAAAGGCTTCCAACATTTCCACGGTAGTCATTTCTTAAAAATTCTATAAAGAAACGTCCGATACTATACATGATTAAATACAGTGCTGCCACTCTTCCTTTTGCTCTTTCTTTCCGCGCATAAAGCAGTAAAATTGCAAAAATTGCAAAGTCTCCTGCGCTGGAAATCAACTGCGTTGGAATTAATTTTACTCCGTTTGGTGCCAGCTTAGAATCCCAATACGTAATACTAAATGCTGATTCTGTTACTCTTCCATAGCAACATCCAGCAAAAAAGCAACCGATTCTTCCAAATCCCTGTGCCATTGCGACAGACGGCATAACTAGGTCAAAATAAGGAGTAAATTCCACTTTTCGCATTTTACAAAGAATCATTCCGGCTAAAATTCCGCCGATAATTCCTCCATAGACCACATATCCGTTGGAAAAATTCCAAAGAATAGACGGATCTTCTATGATTTCCGGTATACTTACAATATAGTACAACAGTCGGGTTCCTATTGCTCCACCTATCACGGAGCTGATAAACAAATCAAAGACAATATCTTCGCTCAGTCCTCGCTTTTTTGCCCGTTTACTTGTAACAACCAATGCCATTAAAAATCCAATTGCAATCATAACCCCATACATATGAATCGTAATTGGTCCTATCTGAATATCGTTATGCATATATCCCCCTTTTTCATTACACTTTGATGTCACATTCCATGTGCTCTACACATACTGCCGACATTATAACATATTCCTTTCTCAAAAAAAATAGTTGGTTTCTATTTCCTAGAAGCCAACTATTTTTACTGTCCCCCTTATCCCTACACCCTCTACCAAAATATATTTTCGAAATTGTATGTGCAAATACATCCCAAAAACCAGCAAAACAATGCTATTTGTGCAAAAATTGTTACTAAAGTCAACTTGTGATCCCATCATAAACTCGAATTATTATTTTTTATTCTTCGGAATATAAATCTGTGTAACCATATCCCCATTAATTATCCTGATATTATTTTTCTCTTCAACCTTAATCCAGTTTTCTTCAATAGATAAAACTTTGGCCTTAAAACCACTAAGTTCTCCCTCTATGCATATTACAACTTCTTTTCCAATACATTCATTTAACATTTCTGTTGGCATAAGTCTTTTTATTCCTTTCTTCTTTAATCGCTTATTTTTTCTAATAATTCTACGTCTTCTTTTTTGTTGAGTCATAAACATGACAAAGACCATAAATAATATAAACCATACATACCAATTTGATGAAATTACAATCACCTCTTTCAATTAGACAACTTCGGAGTTATATGTCGGATTAGCATCTTATAATTATCTTTTTTAAATATAAGCTTCCATCTGTCAGGGGCCTAAAAATTATACTACTCTTTATATTCAAGAACCGCAATAGCTTCATAAGTTTTCTCATTTATCTTCTATGCCAATAATTGCATTACAATCTGTACCAGCCAAAAAATACAGTATAATCCCATACCGATATTTAAGACTGATGTTGTAAATCGCTTTCCTCTCGGAACTTGGCAAGTCGACGGATTCAGAACAAACTTCTTACGTTTTACGATTAATAGAATAATCCCTACAATTGCAATTACAATTACTGAAATTGAAAATATACTTACAACCAGCATTCCCAAAGCATGTTCGGTGCTTAATGCCAAAATTTCTGCTTCTGATGCACCATTTGCTACTGCTTCCGTCACTGCATTATAACCACTCTTTTCCAAAAGAAATGATCCCAAAAATCCACTGATAAAATTTATAGTCGCATGAAGTGAAATAACATGAAGTACATTTCTAGTCTTTAAGTAAATAAATGCAAGGAACACACCTAATGTAAATGCATATACAAACTGATTCAAATTTCCGTGATATAAACCGAACATAAATCCTGAAAGTAAAATTGTCAATCCTTCTCCATACTTTGCAGTTCGATCTATTAATAATTTACGGAAAATGAATTCTTCCACGATAGGAGCGCCAATCACTACAACAATAAAGTTTCCTACCGGATTCAATACACCCATAACATCTGCAATCACATTATCTACACCTTCCGGCTTGATAAGCCCAATAAGTCCTGTAATGCCTAAGCCAACATAATTTGATACCGTAAAAATCCCATAACTCATCACAAATGCTACAATCCACTGCCCAATCGTCATTTTCTTCTTTTCAACCGGTTCATCCACCTTAATTCTACTTACCATAAAGTACAAAATAGGTGCTCCGATTACAAACATAGGAATCATCATCCATAAAAAATGTGATGTCGAATTTTCTGCAACACTTGGATTCAACCATATCGCAATATTAGAAAATCCCAATTGAATTCCTACAAAGATAATCATTCCTATAAAATAACGAAATCCTATTCTTGAAAATTGTTTTCGTGTGTCTTTTAATACATTGTTTTCCATAACCCTTTTTCTCTCTCACCTTTCTCGAATTGTACCCACGTTCCTATAAGCATTTTCCCGGTAACAAGTAGTTATCGCCATTTGACAATTTTATTTTGATTCCTTCATACAATTGATACAATAACTTACAACAGAAACCATCCAGATAATTGTCACTATTGCTACCGGGAGAATTCCAATATTCCAGATAAATCCCGCTAACACACAAAATACCCATAGTACCAGACAACACATATGTGTTGCTTTGTAAGATTTGTATCCAGCTTTATAAATTGCCATTTTTTCGGCCTCGTCACAACTTGATTCCCATTTTTTTGCAAAATCCATATCATAAACGCTTCCACGTTTTTCCGGATTCATCTCACGTTCAAAATCCACGATTACTTTCTGGCTTGCCATCGTCAATACTATCGTCAGGATCAATGCTACCAAGTTCATTCCCAAAATGCCAGCAGTATAATTGTCTCCCAGAACGGCCATTCCACTTGCTCCTACTGCAAAAAAGAAATATCCCTGAATCATATCTACACTTGAAAACAAGAGTGCGATAGATAGCTCACCTTCAATTTGACGCATCTGCTCTTCATCATCTTCTTCCCAATTTGCATACATTTTTCTTGCATGTTTATACAAACACATTGCAATAAGAATGAGAATTACATTCAGGGTCAAACTGCAATAACCCGAACTTACAATAAGCAGATTCTGAATTCCCTCTGCTGTCATCTCTGCAAAGCTGTATTTCAGCAGACATACCACCATGCCCACAAATACCCCCACCACAAGGCTAATTCCCAAAATAATCGCAAATCTTGCTCCTGCCTTTTTATTATCCTGTCGAATTTGTTTTTTAATTTCCTGTTCCATAACAATTGCTCCTCTCTATTTTCACCTATCTTTTACAGAATTCTTCTTTCACTCTTCTCCCGAAGTTCCATCTTCTTCATAAGAAAAAATGTCTTCAACAGATACATCAAATACTTTTGCAATTTTTAAAGCAAGTACCACTGATGGCGAATAGTCTCCCCGTTCAATCTGGCTGATTGTCTGCCTGGAAACACCGACCATTCTTCCCATTTCCTGCTGGTTCACATTAATCTTTGCCCGGTATTCTTTCAAATGATTATATAATGGCAATTTGCTCGCCTCCTATCCTTTTCTGAAAGCTTTTCTTGTCATCTTGACAACTTTTGTTGTCATATTTGTTAGCCTTATTATATGTTTGACAAGGAAAGTTGTCAATACTTTTTTCAAAAAAACGCTCTCCAAATATCTTTTATTGATATTTGAAAAGCGCTTTTCTTCTTTTTTATTCTATTTTAATCCTCAAACATGTCATCTAACTTTGCTCCGCACTTGCTACAAAATGCTGTATTTTCCGGCATTTTTGTACCGCAAACCGGGCATTCTTTTGCACCCTGGATTCTTAAAATCTCCGACTGCATACGATTCATTTCTTCCAATGCTTCACGAATCATTGCAAATTCTTCTGCATGTTCCGAATTTTCTTCTTCCTGATGTGTTTCGTAGAAGATTCTTCCTAATTCCTGATAATGTTTATTCACAAAATCTTCTTTTGCCTTGATATCTAACTTTAATTTTGCAATTTCTGAAGCTTCTTTTGCCTTCTGAGATACTTCTTTTCCTGCTGTAAACAGAGAACCTTTTACATCTTCAAATACTGACATTGTCATGAACCTCCTTTTGAACTATCTTTTCTTTTTTAGCGGATACAAATGTATACCATATATGCTGCATAGACAGCAAGCATAATGGCTCCCTCTGTACGACCAATTTTCTTTTTCGTCCATGCAAAAATCCATACAAGAGCACTAACCGCTACTAAGATTATAATATCAATCACGTTTTCCATCAAGAATTCAATCGGGCTGATGGTTGCTGCAATTCCGAGTACCAGCAAAATGTTGAAAATATTAGAGCCAATGACATTTCCAAGCGCCATATCAACTTCATTTTTTCTAGCTGCAACAATTGATGTCACAAGTTCCGGAAGGCTGGTTCCTAAAGCTACAACTGTAAGACCAATCAAAGTCTGGCTGAGTCCTAAGGATGCTGCAATGACAGAGGCTCCGTCTACAACAAAATCTCCGCCAAATGCAATTGCTGCTGCACCACCTACGATATAAAGAATACAGCGCCATACTGGGAGTATTTTGTATTCTTCTTCCGCCTGCTGATTATTCGCGCGGGCATTTAATGCAGATTTTACCATCCAGAATAAAAATGCTGCAAAAAGTACCAAAAGAATAGCACCATCAACTCTGCCAAGTGTCATACCCATATAACCTGCTCCGCCTAAGAGCAATGCACAGATAATCGAAAATGGAAACTCTTTTTTCAATGTGCTCTCCTGCACTGCCAACGGTGTAAACAATGCACACATACCACAGACAACCATCAGGTTAAAAATATTCGAACCAACTGCATTGCTGACCGCAAGTGCATTATTATTCGTGATGGATGCTGTTACACTGACGGCACACTCCGGAAGACTCGTTCCCATTGCTACAATCGTAAGTCCGATGATGATAGACGGAACACGAAGTCTTTTCGCAACGGAAGAACTTCCTTCCACGAAAAAATCTGCACCCTTAACTAAAAATACAAATCCAACTAAAAGTAATACAACTGCTTTTACGTTCTCTAACATTTTTTCTTTCCTCTCTTTTTCTATATGTCTATATTAAAAGGCCAGAATGCCTAAATGTTCCAATAAAATCTTGCAACCAATTAAAACCAGAATAATTCCGCCTGCAAGTTCTGCTTTACTTTTATATTTATTTCCAAAAAAGTTTCCGACATATACCCCAATTATTGAAATTACAAATGTAGTAGCACCAATAATTGTAATTGCTTCTACAATCGGGTAATCTAAAAAAGCAAATGTAACACCAACTGCGAGTGCATCGATACTCGTCGCAATTGCAAGAATGAACATCTCTTTGATATTCAATGGCGGATCCATCTGTTCAATTTCTGTATCTTCATCTGCTTCCGTAAGAGCCTCTTTTATCATTTTTCCACCGATAATGACTAATAATACGAATGCAATCCAATGGTCAATATTTGTAATGTAAGCTTCAAACTGAATTCCCAATGCCCATCCAATCAATGGCATAAGTGCCTGAAATCCTCCGAAAAACAAACCAATGATAACTGCCTGCTTTTTATTGACTTTCCGCATTGCAAGACCTTTACAAATCGATACAGCAAAGGCATCCATCGCAAGACCTACACCCATCAAAAATAATACAATAAATAATGACATTTCTCTCTTTTCCTTTCTCTTGTGTCAAAGATAACAATTGCTCACCAGTCGCATCCTGCCCGGATGGCTTGCTCTATAGTTCCACCTATAGAGTAACAAAAAAGAGACTTCTGTATGCCCGAAAAAAGAGTTCTCCTCTTTCAAACATACATGAGTCTCATTCTTTAAGATTTGCCAGGTGAATCCTCACCGGGAATGTTGACAAATCACGTCTTCACGCGAACTACTCCCTCACGGAATTATTCTTTCTTATCTTCTCAATTATTACTGGTTTCGCAACCTGTCTCTTTACTATAAAGTATGTGAGAATTTTTGTCAATTACTTTTTAAGATACCTGCTTCCATTTTCGTAAGAAGCTCATCACAATAGTCCTTCGTGCATAAGATTCCCGGCTTAAATTGTATTACAGATGGATCTAACTGCGAATAAATTGCCCAAACACCATTTTTATAAAGACTTTCCATAACCGGAATAGCTCCCTGCTCTCCTTCAAACTCCAATCCCATTATGGTTCCGTTCTGGCGAATACCTTTGAACTTATTTGATTTCTCCAAAATTTTTTCAAGTCCTGCCCGCAAATATTGAGAAACAAATTCAACATTTTCTTTTGTCTCTTTTCTCTGAAGAATTTCTAAAACCTTTAGTGCACAGCAACAACCTAACTCACTGCCTCCATAGGTTGACATATGACCGCTTCCATCTTTTTCCATCCAACCAGCAGTCTTCTCACTTAATATAACTGCTGAAATTGGATAGATTCCTCCACTTAGACCTTTTGATGTTACAATGATATCTGGAGTGACACCATATTTCGTAATACACCACATACTGCCACTTCGCATTAAGCCTGTCTGTACCTCATCGGCAATATATATCGTTCCGTATTTTTCGCATAGCTCCTTCACTGCTTTTAAGTATCCTTCTTCCGGCAATGGAAATCCATAAGTAGCTGGGATTGTTTCCATAATAACACAAGCTACATCCCCTCCTTTTAGAGCTTCCTCCATCTCATTAATATTATTAAAGGTTACTTTTACAAATTCATCTTCCGGTCTGTCTACTAAAAAGAGCTTGCTATATCTATCGGCACCGGCAGCAACCGCAAGTCCGGTATGCCCGTGATATGCATTTTTTATAGAAACAATCTTGCGTCTTCCAGTTGCCTCTCTTGCACACTTCATAGCAAGATCCACTGCTTCTCCACCGCTTGAACCGTAGACAACTCGTTTCATATTATCCGGCGAAACCTTAACTAGTTCCTGTGCTAAAAGAGCCTTAAGAGGCGTGGTAAAATGATGATTTCCCATGTCCACCATATCAAGTCCATCCTTTAACGCCTGTATCACTTCTGGATTTCTATGCCCTAAACTGTATGTACCGCCGTTTATATGAACATCCATCAACTTATTTCCATCCATGTCCCAGAAATAATAGCCTTCACGTTTTCCAATGACAAGATCGATTCCGTCCTTTAACCAGTCATTTAACTTTCCTTCATTATAATATTTACGTGTCAAATCAAACACGTCCTGTTTACTCATTGAATTATAAATCTCTTCCGCCTTCATATTGCAATTCCTCCATTATCTCTTCAAATGAATATACATACTTAAGGACTCTCTTTTTTATTTCAGATAAGTCCTTCTCCATCACCTGATCATAAACTCCCACCACCAAATATCCTGCTGTACTGGCAGTATCTATTGCATAAAGGGCATCTTCGAAAATAAGAACATTACTTTTATCCTCTCCGAAAAAATTCATTGCCTCATCATAAGGCTTTGATGTATGCTTGCCGTCTTTAATGTTTTCGCAAGAAATAATTTTGTCAATAAATTTGTCAATTCCGGTTCTCTTGCTTACCTTTTCTGCTAAGTATCTTGGTGATGATGTTACTATTGCTGTCTTAATCCCATTATCCTTTATTTTCTTTAAATAATCATATACTCCCTCTTTTAACGGAATTTTGTTTTCATAGGCATCCTCTATCATCTCATTAATTTCAGATACAATAACTTTTTTATTCTTAAGCAACTTATACCTTGCTTTTACAACATCTGCTATATCCTCTGTAGAATCCGTTATAAAAGAATCTGTTACCCTATCATCATGACTGAATCCATTTTTCTCCATAAATTCGTCTGCCAGACTTTCCCACTGTCTCATGGAATCAATCAGCGTTCCGTCCATGTCAAAAATAGCTGCCTTATAGTCTAGAATAGTATCCCCCACCATGGTCAACATTTAACTCACCAGCCCCTCATTGTGTTCCAAAAAACGCTTTGCCAGAGTATAAGTCCCCTTCGCATATGAGTTACCAATTCCATCTTTTACTGCTTCGCTTTCTGTATGTGTCTCAAGAAATCCCTGAAGCAGAAGTCTTCTTATCAAAATAAATGTTTCAAACTCTGCCTTATCTTCCTCGGAAAGAGGTCTTACTGATTCATATCCCCTTTCCCAATTTTCTGAAAGCATAGGTACATACTCACTATCCTCAATAAAACTGAACGCCGAACCATAATCATTTAAAAACCAGCAAAAACCGCTATCGTCAAAATCAATAACGGCAATATCATCGCCATCCATGAGAAGATTAGCAAGCCTACAATCTGAATGAACCACTCCGTAGTTATCCCGATTCTTACCATAAATTTGAAGACGAGTCTTAATCACCTCTTCTACTTGATCAAACATCTCCAAATCTGCTTTGGAAAACTCATCACATAGCCTGTAATTTCCAAGAGCCGCCTCTTCCCCAAAAAGTTTTTCTGGCGTCCATGTTGGTCTTACTACTTTTGACGAAATATCGGACTCAATTGTGGCAGCATGCATTTTTCCCGTAACCTGACCTAATTTATAAAAATATTCTCCAAGCTCTCCTAAATTATCCTGCTGTGGTGCACTTCCTTTTACAAATGTAAACATTACTGCAAAGTAATCCTTATCTCCTTCCGACGAAATCTTTTGTACATACTCCTTATCCACTCCTGCAACCGGCTCAGGAATTACAATATCCGAATATTCCTTAATTGCCTGCATAAAGGTAATCTCACTTTTTAATTCTTCTAGCGTATGATACCCCGGCTCGCAGACCCGAAGCATCATTTTTTCTCCGGTCTTTTTGTTTACAACTTTATATGTAGTGTTTTCAGATTGATAAAAAAGATCTACCTCATATCCTTCTTCATCTAATCCAAAAGCTTCCCTTGCCAAAGGAATTAACGAATTCGCCCACTCAACCACTGATTCCATTTTTTCAATTTCCATTTGCAATTCCTCCTATATTATGACAAGCTACCATATGTTCTTCTTTTCCATTTACGCGTGTAAGTGGCGCCTCCTGTTCCTCACAGATTGCACTTTTATAAGGACACCTCGATGCAAATCTACAGCCTTTATGTTCCTCTGATGGATTTGGAAGTTCTCCCGATAAAATTCCATCATAAAAGGAATTATTCTCCTGAACCTCCGGAAGAGGAATAGCAGCAATAAGAGATTTCGTATAAGGATGAAGTGCATTCTGATACAGTTCCTCCACCGTTGCAAGTTCAACAATTTTTCCCAAATACATAACTGCAATCCTATCACACAAATATTCAACTACAGATAGGTTATGAGAAATAAAAAGCATGGACAAATGAAACTCCTGTTTCAAATCCTTAAAAAGATTCAACACCTGGGCCTGAACTGATACATCAAGAGCTGATACCGGCTCATCCGCCACAAGAAACTGTGGATTAAGAAGAAGTGCTCTTGCAATAGCAATTCTTTGAAGCTGTCCACCAGAAAACTGTTTTGGATATTTATTAAGGGCATCCTTATTAAGACCAACTACATGAAGGATTTCCTCTATCCTTTTATTTTCCTCGCCTTTATTTAATCCATTTACTTTAAGTACTTCCTTCAATGTGCTTTTGATTGTCTTCCTAGGATTCAGTGAAGAAAATGGATTCTGAAAAATCATTTGCGCTCCATTTTTTCCTTCTACATTAAGCGCTATCTCACCTGAAGTCTTTTGGTTCAGTCCAAGGATACATCTACCTAATGTAGATTTACCGCACCCGCTTTCTCCCACAAGACCTAAAAACTCGTTTTCTTTAATACTTAAATCGATATCATCCACCGCTCTTAATGATCCAAAATACATTTTCAAATTTTTTACTTCTACAATATTACTCATACTCCTCACCACCTTTTACTTGAAATTGTATGTATAATGACATCTACAATTATGACCATTTCCTTCTTCTTGCAAAGATGGATTTTCCTTCAGGCAAAAATGCGTTGCATACTTACATCTGCCTGCATACGGACACCCCTCAAGCTTTCCAATAAGTGATGGTGGAATTCCCATAATTGCATCAAGTCGTTCTCTTGTATCTCCAAGTCTAGGAATTGCTCGGAGCAGTCCTCTTGTATATGGATGCAAGGGTCTCTCAAACAAGGTTTTTACATCCGCACTTTCTACAATTTCCCCGGCATACATGACGGAGACAATATCACAGAAATTTGCAACTACTCCAAGATCATGCGTAATGATAAGCACTGCCATATCATTTTTATCCTTAAGGTCTTTGATTAACTTGAGAATTTGTGCCTGAATCGTTACATCAAGTGCCGTTGTCGGCTCATCAGCAATTAAAAGTTTTGGCTCACAGGCTAAGGCAATCGCAATCATAATTCTTTGTTGCATCCCCCCACTAAACTCATGTGGATACTGATTATATCTGCCTTCAGCATTTGTAATCCCAACCTGTTTCATAAGTTCAATTGCTTTTCGTTTTGCTTCGTTCTTAGAAACCTTCTTATGAAAAATAATAGCCTCAGAAATCTGTTGGCCAACCTTCATAAGAGGATCAAGACTTGTCATGGGATCCTGAAAAATCATAGCGATTTCATCCTCCCTGATATGAAGCATTTCTTTTTCTTTTTTCGTAATGATTTCTTCTCCACAGAAAAGAATCTGACCCTCATACTTCGTGGTCTTTGCCGGATGAAGCTTCATAATGGATTTGGCTGTTACACTTTTTCCACAACCACTCTCCCCAACAAGACCACAGATACATCCTCTTGGAATCGAAAAGGATACATCTCTTACTGCATTTACAATTCCTTTATTTCCTTTTAACTTTACGTTTAAATTGTTTATTTCCAAAATTTTTTCCATAGTCTGCCCTCCTATTCTTTTCTCATAGATGGATCAAAGAAATCCTGTAGACCATCACCAAGAAGGTTGAAGCATACTACTACAAGAACTATTGCTAGTCCGGCAGCAATACATGCATTCGGGGCAGTCATAATATAGGCGCTTCCCTCTGAGAGCATTGAACCCCAGTCTGACTGAGGCGGAACTACACCAAGTCCTAAGTAACTCATGCCCGCGAGTTCAAGAAGCGAGTACGACATATTTGTTGTCATCTGAACAATAATAATCGGCATACAATTTGGAAGAATATGTCCAAACAAAATTCTTGCATGTGAGTAATGCATACTTCTTGCCGCTTCCACATAACACTTACTCTTTTCAACTAAGGTAACACTTCGTACTACCCGCGCCATCAATGGAATGTAAACTACTGATAACGCAATTGCTGTATTTTTTAGACCATTTCCAAATGCTGCAACAATTACAAAAGCTAAAAGCAATGATGGGAAAGCGGAGAAAACATCAAGAATTCGGGAAATAACATTATCTATAATTCCTCCACAATATCCGGAAATCATTCCAAGTAAAACTCCAAACAATGTAGAGATTACAACTACTACAATAGCTCCGACAAATACTGTCTGCGTTCCATAAATGACACGTGAGAAAATGTCCCTACCATTCATATCTGTCCCAAACCAATGCTCTGAAGATACTGGCTTTAAAGATAACAGAAGATTGGTATCATCCGGGTTATACGGTGCAATCTTCTTTGCAAAAATTGCCACAATCACAATTAAAATTAATATAATTGCAGCAATAGTTCCGGTCTTACTTGTCTTCGCATAACTTTTTATACCTTTTACAATTCTTTTCATCACTTACACCTCTACTTGTCATACTTAACCCGCGGATCTATTACTGCATATAATATATCAACCAAACTATTCATAAGCACATATACAAAAACCAAAAGCAATGTACATGCTTGGATAAGCGGCATGTCATTTGTCTTTACGGAAGTAACAATCAAACTTCCTATTCCAGATATTCCGAAAACACTTTCGACTAACACCGCACCTGTAATAACGTACCCAACCTGCATTCCAATAATTGTTACAACCGGAATTGTCGAATTTTTAAAGGCATGTTTGAAATAGATATTCCTCTTTGGCATTCCTTTTGCGACTACCGTCGTAATATAATTACTGTTTAAGACTTCAATCATGGAACTTCTTAAAATTCTCGTATCCAGAGCTATCTGATTCAGTCCCAATGCAAGTGAAGGTAAAAATAAATATTTAAAATTCTCTCTTACACTTGTTCCTGTTCCATATGCTGGAAACAGGTTTGCTTTGTAACAAAAGAAAATAACAAATACCATTCCAGTAAAAAATACAGGGCTAGCAGAACCCACATAGGTGATAATGGATCCAACTGCATCAATAAAACTTTTCTTTCTAATCGCACATATTACTCCCAATGGAAGAGCTATTACCAATGTAATTCCCATACTCATCAAAATCATCTGAAAAGTAACTCCAACTCTTGATGCAATCATTTCATTTACACTAATTCTACTTTTATAACTAATTCCAAAATCTCCATGCAGCGCACTTTTTAACCAAAGGAAATACTGCTGCACTACCGGTTTATCTAAATTGAATTCAGCCGCCAAGCTGGCTTTTGTTTCCTCGCTCGCCTGCTTTCCATTTAACATAATGGAAACAGGGTCACCAGGCGCCAGCTTAACAAGGCCAAATACTATAATTGATGTCACAAGCAACAATGGAATTATCATAATCAATCTCTTAACGATATATTTTCCCATTCTTTGCCTCCTTGCGTTTTTTACTCTACAAAATGCATTAATCTTGTAAAGTCATTTAAGTACCAAACTCCCATTACGGTATAGCCTTCTACGTCATTTGACATGGCGCATGTAGAGTTTGCATAGTCAATTACAATCCACGGAACATCTTCATCCAGCATATCTACTGCTTTCACAAATACTTCTCCACGTTCCTTATCATCTGTCATAGAATCCTGAGATACAATGAGCTCATCAAATTCGTCGTTCATGTAGTTAAAGAAATTTGATCCTCCATCTGCATTCTTGGACTGGAAAAGACATCCTACAAGTCCGATAGCATCCGGGAAATCTGAACCCCAGTAGTTACAGATCATCTGGTAATTCTTTGGGCTCTCAAAGGTTCTTGCTGTAAGCTGTTCCCCTGAAATAACCTCAATCTCTAATTTAATTCCAATCTTTTCGGCCTCTGACTGTAAGTAAATTGCTGCGTTATATCTAACCGGATCTGAATCTGTTGTAATAGTTGCTTCAAATCCGTCCGGATATGCCGAAGCTGCTAAACACTCCTGTGCTTTTTCTAAGTTATAGTCATAAGTTTCCATACTTGCTTGATAATCTTCCCAAGACGATTTATCTCCTACCCAAAGTGATTCTGGGATAGAGCCTGAGTAACCGGTTTGTCCGATTCCATTACATACATTTTCTGCAAAGGATGCACTATCAAATAAGTAGTTCATTGCTTTTCTGACATTTACATCATCAAATGGTGCCTCTGTACAATTAAAGGCAATAAAGTCTACGCCAAAGGTACTTTCTACCTGTGTATTAATGTTGTTAAGCTCCATAATATTGGATGCAGCATCAATTGGAATTGGAAGTACAAAATTTATATCTCCTGACTGAAGTCCGGCTACCTGTGTTACACTTTCCGGAATAATGTCAAATACTACTTTATCTAAATAAGCTCCCTCGTCCCAATAATATTCATTTTTGGAAAGTACGATTTCTTCACCTTGTGTCCAGCTTTCAAATGCATAAGGACCAGTTCCAATACAACCTGTGTTTGGATCACCAAAGGTATTCTCATGTTCCTCATAATATGCTTTGCTAAAAATTGCAAAACCAGACTGATGAGCAACCGCATACTGGAACGTTGCATCCGGCTTTGATAATGTAATATGAATTGTCTTATCATCAGTTGCTTCGATTACATCTACGTTGTCATAAAACTGCGCCGCATAGGCATCCTGCCGCATTCTTTCAAGAGAAAAGACAACGTCATCTACTGTAAGGTCTGAACCATCTGAGAATTTAACTCCATCTCTAAGTGTAAAGTTCCACTCTGTTGCAGATACCTGTTCGTAAGATTCTGCCAGACAAGGTTCTGTTACAATATTTCCATCCTCATCTAAGGTAAAACGAAGTAAACACTCACAAACCTGATTGATAACCGGAAGACCATACATATCATAGCAATATGCAGGATCAAACATTACCATGTCCCCACCTAAGGCAACTGTAAGTGTTCCGCCTTCCAGGATTCCGTCTCCATCCTCATCCTTTAAATCCGTATGACCTTTACTATAAACAATTGCACTATCCTTTGATTTTGATTCACTTGAACCGCCGGAACCACCTGACCCACAGCCGGTCATTGCCATAGAAAACACCGTTGTTAAAACCAACATTCCTGATAATAATCTTTTTTTCATAATGCACCCTCCTGATTGCTAAAACTTTATTAATACATGCTGATTACTCCAGCATTACTTTCTGCCTCTTCTCTTGACTGCTTAAGAGAAATTTTCATAATGTCCATCATCTTCTTCGCATCCTCCATATCAAGAAGAAGTCCCGGTTTAAACTGAACGACTGACTCATCAAGAGATGATACAATTGCCCAAAGACCATTCTCATATAAATGCTTCATAAGGAACATTCCCCCCTGTGGATGTGCTGTTACTATTCCAAAAATTATTCCCATTTGTCTAATATTTACAAGGAACGGTTCTTCTTCCATTATCTTTTCAAATCCATCCTTAAAGAAATCTGCAAGTTCCTGAACATGGTCTAATGTCTCTTTTCTAGATGCAATCTCTAATGATTTTTCTGCAACATAGCAAGCTATTTCGGAACCACTTGTCGTTGATGTCCAGGCCCATGGCTTATCTTTCAACCAGCCTGCATACTTTTTCTTGATGATGATTGCTCCAAGTGGAAGAATTCCTGCTCCAAGCGCCTTTGCTGTTACTAAGATATCCGGTTCTATTCCGAATCCTTCACATGCCCAAAGCTGTCCATTTCCACTTCTTCCCATTCCAATCTGAACTTCATCTGCAATCCAAGGGACATCATATTTCTTACAGATTTCATATAAACCTTCTAAATATCCTGGATTTGGAATTAGAAAACCTGCAGATGCCGGACAACATTCTCCAATAAAACCTGCAACATCCGGTTGGGATAATACCCTCTCTGCATCTTCTAAATCGTTCCACTTTATGGTGACCGAATCACTTTCCGGGGCTTCGCAGTTAAAAAACTGTGCTGACTGCTGTGAACCAAGCTGTGTTGCTGCGGTTGTACCGTAACCGTGATATGCAACATCAAAGGAGACCATTTTTCTTTTTCCTGTTGCGTGCCTGATTGTCCGGATGGCAAGGTCGATTGCCTCTGCGCCACTGTTTACGAATACTACATTGGAGTAGTCATTCCCCGGTGCCACTTCCACGAGCATCTTTGCAAGTATTCCTCGCTGCTCACTTGGGAAATGGTGATTTCCTATATCTAATCCCTTTTCCTCTATTCCTTCTTTTAATCTAGCAAGAATTTCCGGGTTTCTATG
>JBJELY010000162.1:0-22556 GCA_051879395.1 Roseburia sp.
TCGGCTGTTAACCGAGTTGTTGTAGGTTCGAGCCCTACTCGGGGAGTTTTTTATTAGTTTCATGAATATCTGTGAAATATTTCTATAAGCTAATAAAAGGAATATGTGGTGACTTAGCCAAGTGGTAAGGCCCCGGTCTGCAACACCGTCATCGCCGGTTCAAATCCGGCAGTCACCTCTCGTTTTAAGAGTGGAAACCCTTATAAATCAAGGGTTTCTGCTTTTTTTCTTGTTAAATTACTTGGTTACCAACGGCTTGTTTTTGGTTACCAATACGCATAAGAACGGAAATTAAAGGATACTATGAATTAAAGTAGAAAATATGAAAGATATGTGTTAGAGTTTTCTATTATAAGGAAAGTGAGTATAGTATGAAGGAGAGTAAGAGAAATTCTTTTAAAGGATCCATAGGATTTGTACTGGCGGCAGCAGGAAGTGCGGTAGGTCTGGGAAATATCTGGAGATTTCCCTATCTGGCAGCAAAGGACGGCGGGGGATTATTCCTGGTGGTGTATCTGGTTTTGGCACTGACTTTCGGATTTACATTATTGACGACCGAGATTGCCATTGGACGGAAAACAAAGCAGAGCCCATTGACAGCCTATGACAAAATTAAAAAAGGTTGGAAACCTTTAGGGGTCATAGGATGTCTGGTACCGATTCTGATTCTTCCATATTATTGTGTCATCGGTGGATGGGTATTGAAATATTTTTTGCTTTATGTGACCGGACACGGGATGGACGCAGCTGCGGACGGATATTTTGGAAGCTACATTACCCAGGAAATTCAGCCTATTTTATGGATGTTTGTTTTTCTTTTTTTGGTTGCTTTTGTCATTTTTAAAGGTGTGAATAATGGAATTGAAGCATTTTCAAAAGTATTGATGCCGATTTTGATTCTTTTGGTATTGGGGGTGGCAATCTTCTCCCTTACTATTCAACATACGGATATGTCCGGAGTTACCAGAACCGGAATGGAAGGTTTAAAAATCTATTTGGTTCCGGACTTTGATGGGTTAACGGTACAGAAGTTTTTCACCGTGGTGATGGACGCCATGGGACAGCTGTTTTTCAGTCTCAGTGTGGCCATGGGAATCATGGTTGCTTACGGATCTTATGTCAGTGATGATGCAAATCTGGTGAAATCCATCAATCAGATTGAAATTTTTGACACAGTGGTTGCATTTCTGGCCGGTGTCATGATTATTCCTGCAGTATATATTTTTATGGGCCAGGAGGGAATGGAAGCCTCCGGTCCCAGTCTGATGTTTGTTACGCTGCCAAAAGTATTTGCGAACATGGGCGTTGCAGGAAATGTGGTGGGATGTGTTTTCTTTGCTATGGTATTTTTTGCAGCATTGACCAGTGGAATTTCTATCCTGGAAGCTGTGGTATCCAGTCTTATGGACCAGTTCCACATAAGCCGGACAAAAGCCACCATACTGGAGGGTGTTGTTGCGCTGGTGGCAGGAGTCGTTGTGTGTTTGGGATATAATGTATGGTATTTCGAGTATCAGCTGCCGAACGGAACTCATGCCCAGATTTTAGATATTTTAGATTATATCAGTAATAATTTCTTTATGCCGATTGTGGCTATTGGAACCTGTATCCTGATCGGATGGGTGGTTAAGCCTAAAGTAGTGATCGATGAAGTAGAAAAGACAGGGTCCAGGTTTGGAAGGAAAAGATTGTATGTGGTGATGGTCCGATTTGTGGTTCCGGTGCTGTTGATGCTGCTTTTCCTGAAATCTGTTGGTATTTTGACGATCATTTAATGCATAGTAATTGGGAAGGAAAATCTAGAAAACCGGCAAATCTTGACATTACAGGGGCCTTAAGGTATAATACAATGATTGTTAAAGGCTAATATGGCGGTAGTTTGACTAAAAAAATGCTGGGAAAGCAATATAAAATGAATAAAAGGAAGGACGAACGAGATGAGCGCTAAGAAAAACATTTTGACTTATGAAGGTTTGCAGAAGTTAGAGGATGAGTTACAGGATCTGAAAGTGGTAAAACGTAAAGAGGTTGCACAGAAGATCAAGGAAGCCAGAGAGCAGGGTGACTTGTCTGAGAACGCAGAGTATGATGCAGCGAAAGATGAGCAGCGTGACATCGAGGCAAGAATTGAAGAAATAGAGAAGATTTTAAAGAACGCAGAAGTTGTTGTGGAGGAAGAAGTTGACTTAGACAAGATCAACATCGGTTGCCAGGTTCGTATTCTGGATATGGAGTTCGACGAGGAACTGCAGTATAAGATTGTTGGTTCCACAGAGGCAAACAGCTTAAAGGGTAAGATTTCCAACGAGTCACCGGTAGGAAAGGCCCTGATCGGTGCCAGTGTAGGAGATGTGATCGAGGTAGAGACCGAGATGGGAACCCTGCAGTATAAGGTACTGGGAATTCACAGATCAAACTAAGGGTAGAATAAGGAGAAACAAAATGGCAGAGCAAAAGAACGTGCAGGAGCAGGATATCAATCAGCTGCTCAGAGTTCGTCGTGATAAATTAAAGGATTTACAGGAGAACGGAAAGGATCCGTTTCAGATTACCAAGTATGACGTAACCAACCACAGCGTAGACATTAAGGAAAACTATGAAGAGCTGGAAGGCAAGGAAGTTACCGTTGCGGGACGTATGATGTTTAAGCGTGTCATGGGTAAAGCATCCTTCTGTAATATTCAGGATCTTAAGGGAAGTGTCCAGGCTTATGTGGCCCGTGATAATATCGGGGAAGAGCCTTACAAGGATTTTAAGAAATATGATGTGGGTGATATTCTGGGTATCAAGGGAACCGTATTCACCACAAAGACAGGAGAGAAGTCCATCCATGCCACAGAGGTAGTTCTTCTGTCTAAGAGTCTTCAGATTCTGCCGGAGAAGTTCCATGGTTTAACGGATACGGATGTCCGTTATCGCCAGAGATATGTGGATCTTATCATGAATCCGGAAGTGAAGGAGACATTTATCAAGCGTTCACAGATTATTAAGGAAATCCGTAATTTCCTCGATGACAGAGGTTTCATGGAAGTGGAGACCCCCATGCTGGTGTCCAATGCAGGTGGTGCCGCAGCAAGACCCTTTGAGACACATTACAATGCTTTGGATGAGGATGTAAAGCTTCGTATTTCTCTGGAGCTGTACTTAAAGAGACTGATCGTAGGCGGTTTAGAGCGCGTGTACGAAATCGGCCGTGTGTTCCGTAACGAAGGTGTGGATACCAGACATAATCCGGAATTTACCCTGATGGAGCTGTATCAGGCATATACGGACTATGAAGGAATGATGGAGTTGACAGAGAGCATGTTCCGTTATCTGGCTGAGAAGGTATGCGGCAGCGCAAAGATCAGCTACAACGGTATTGAGATTGATCTGGGTAAGCCTTTTGAGCGTCTGACCATGAATGATGCCATCAAGAAATATGCAGGAATCGATTTCGATACAGTGGACAGTGATGAGGCAGCCAAGGCTTTGGCGAAAGAGCATCACATCGAGTACGAGGAGCGTCACACTAAGGGCGATATAATCAATCTGTTCTTTGAGGAGTACTGCGAGAAGAACCTGATCCAGCCTACCTTTATCATGGATCATCCCATCGCAATCTCTCCTTTGACTAAAAAGAAACCGGACGATCCGGAGAAGGTGGAGCGTTTTGAGCTCTTTATCAATACCTGGGAGATGTGTAATGCATATTCCGAGCTGAACGATCCCATTGACCAGAGAGAGCGTTTTGCAGCACAGGATGCGGCTTTTGAAGCCGGCAATGAGGAAGCAAATCACACAGATGAAGACTTCCTGAATGCACTGGAAATTGGTATGCCGCCCACCGGAGGAATCGGTTATGGAATAGATCGTCTGGTGATGCTGCTGACAGATTCCGCAGCTATTCGCGATGTATTGCTCTTCCCGACAATGAAGACGTTGGAGAAATAAAACCCAGTATTTATGCTGGTTTGCGGGCTTTGGGATACTGCTCACTACAACGCTTACTGCAACAAATTTTTAACGAGATATGAAGAAATATGGTCTCATGTGACGAATTTTGTTATCTACTAATGGAATAATAGCCTTTTAAAAGAGGACTTTTTCTAAGAAATTCTTAGGAAAAGTCCTCTTTTTCGTATAGTCAAAAAAATATACGAATCTCTGCTACAGAATATACGAAAGTTATACGAAATGCGAATGGTTGACAAAACAATACGAAAGGAGAGAAGAGAATTGGGACACACAGCGTTAAGTGCAGCTCATATGGTCATATATCCGGATAAGCCGGGAGGTGATGACATGGTAAAGGTGAGATTGCAAGGAACGAAAGAGGATATGGAGTGGTTGGAAAAACAGATGGAGAATTTACCGAATGTTAAAATCACAGAATCCTCGGAGACATTTAGAAACAAAGGAACAAATAAATATTATCGCAAATATATCGAGATAGAAAAAACTAATCAAGAATAGAAAAGGAGATTAAACCATATGAGTAAAGTTATTATTTGTGCAAATCAGAAAGGCGGAGTTGGAAAAACAACGACTGCATTAAATTTAGGAGTTGGACTTGCCAGAGAGGGCAAGAAGGTATTGTTAATTGATATGGACCCACAGGGTTCTTTAACAGAAGCATTAGGATATCAGGAGCCGGACAGATTAGAGATTACAATGGCTCAAGTAATGAATTGGGTATTTAATGAAGATGACTTTGATATTAAAGAAGGTATTCTTCATCACGAAGAGGGAGTAGACCTTATGCCATCCAATATTGAGTTATCCGGAGTTGAGACGAGTATTGTTGGCAGAATAGGTGCTGAATCAATCTTAAAGGATTATATAGAATTATTGGAAGACAGATACGAGTACATAGTTGTTGATTGCTCACCGAACTTAGGACAATTGACTATCAATGCTTTGGTAGCTGCAGATGAAGTTATTATTCCTGTACAGGCTGCTTATCTTCCGATTAAGGGATTAGAGCAACTGTTAAAGACGATAAGTCGAGTGAAGCGTAAAATGAACCCTAATTTGAATATCATGGGAATTCTGCTTACTATGGTAGATTACAGAACCAATTATGCGAATGAGATTACGGACGTACTGTATCAGGTATATGGTAACAGCATTCATATTTTTGAAAACGTAATTCCGATGTCAGTAAGGGCGGCAGAATCTCCGGCAGAGGGCGTTAGTATTTATACGCATGACGGGAAAGGAAAAGTAGCATTAGCGTATGAAGCGTTGACAAAGGAGGTTGCAAACAATGGCTAAAAGAAATCTTGGAGAAAGAATTAAATTACAAAGCTACGATGAAATGTTTGGTTTGGACACTATTAGTCCCGGGGACCAAAAGCAGGAAGGTCAGATAGTTAATATTCCGTTGAATGAATTATATGAGTTCAAAGACCATCCGTTTAGAGTATTGGATGATGAAAAAATGGAAGAGACGGTGGAAAGCATTAAGGAGCACGGAGTTTTAATGCCCGGTATTGCTCGTCCACGAAAAGAGGGTGGCTATGAGATTATTTCCGGTCATCGCAGAAGAAGAGCATCCGAACTTGCAGGAAAGACAGAAATGCCTTTTATCATAAAGGATTATTCTGATGATGAAGCCACCGTGATTATGGTTGATTCTAATATTCAAAGAGAGGATATTTTAATCAGTGAAAAAGCAAAAGCCTACCATATGAAGTATATGGCTATGAAGCATCAGGGAACTGCAGGTGGAATCAGCTTAGATGTTATGAGTGAACAGACCGGCGAGAGTCAGAAGACAGTACAAAGATATATCTACCTTGCGAGACTTACAGATGAACTCCTTGGACTTGTGGATGCTAAGAAGTTAGGAGTAAAGCAGGGAGTGGAAATTTCTTCATTAGATACCACACAGCAGGAGATAGTCTATAAAGTATTATCCGAACTTGGAAGTGTAATTGATGTTGAACAAGCTACACGTATCAAGGAAGCAGGAAAGAAAGGCTATCTGAATGAAGCTTATCTTAGAGATATGCTTACCTATGTGAAGCCACCGGTAAGAAAGGTGGTATTCAATCAAAAGAAGTTGGATTCATATTTTGACCCAACGACAAGCAACAGTGATATAGAAGATTTAATCGTAAAGCTTCTTGATGAATGGAAGGAGAAAGGAGGTCAGTTATAAGCGTGGAGAGATTGGATTTGGAATACTATTATGGACAAGAGGCAGAGCAGTTTACATTTTATCGTCTGCCAAAGGCTCTGATAGTAGATGCTCGATTTAAAGATATTTCGAATAATGCCAAACTTCTCTATGGTCTTATGCTTGACCGTATGTCTTTGTCAGCAAGAAGCGGATGGTTTGATGAAGAGAATAGAGTGTATATTAAGTATGCGATTAAAAGCATTATGGAAGACCTCAACTGCAGCAAGATGACTGCAGTTGGGGCATTAAAGGAATTACATGAAATCGGGCTTATAGATATGATACAAGAGAATGGTAAAGCCAATATTATTTATGTAAAGAACTTTGTTTCAGAGGATAAAAAGCCGGTAGACCGGTCTGAAATTAAGACGGGTAGAAAATCTGTACCTGTCGAAATAGACGAGTCTAAAATTCAAACCGGTATAGAAGATAGACCGGTACATAAAGAAGACGAGGATGAAATATGTACAGGTACTTGTCCAGAATCCGGACAGGTGGTGGTCAAGAATTTAGACCCTAATAATAATAAATCCAATAATACTAATTTGATTAATAACAATCATATCAGTCAATCTGCGGAAGATGAGATAGATGAGAGCGAAGCTTACATGCAGCTTATCAGAGAAAACATTGACTATGATGTGCTCATGAGTGACCCTAAGTGGAGAGAAAGAGAAATGTATGAGGAGCTGTATCAGCTTATTTGCGAGGTAGTATGTGTTCCAAGAAAGACTATACGAATTGCAGGAGAGGATTATCCTTATAACCTCGTTAAGAGCAAGTTCCTTAAACTTAATTCATCCCATCTGCAGTATGTAATTGGCTGTATGGAACGCAACACGACCAAGGTTAGCAATATAAAAGCGTATTTGATAACAGCATTGTATAATGCTCCAAATACGATTAGCCATTACTACACTGCAGAAGTTAATCATGATTTTTATGGTGTTGATTAAAGTTTTTTCAAATTGACCAGAAGGGGGTGTGTATAGTATGTGGTTTGAATCATATAAAGAGGATTTGAAAGAGCAAATAAGTAGAATCATTCGTGATGAGTTTTTTAGCGAAGACGAATTTGAACTGGTGGAAATAGCTTTTTATGGGAGCAGGACAAATGGAAAGGCAAGTGAAGAATCTGATTTAGATGTGCTCGTAGAGTACAAGGGTACTGCCAGGGAAGATACCATCTTTAACGTACTTGCAGAACAGCAGCTCATGCTTGAAGGGGTTTACTTAGACATCAATCCGATTAAGAAAGAAAAATCCGGAACTATAGTTGACTATCTGGAACGATGTGATGATAATTGGAAAGAGCACATGATGATTCATCGAAGACGAAGCAGATAAATTATTTAAGATGTATATAGAAGAGGGAGTGTTATTATGGCAAAGTACATAGCTCATCCAACAAAAACAAAAGAATACGAAACCAATTACGCATTGCCTTTTATCAATGCGATTGCAGGAATGGTGTGGAGCGTACCGATCCTGCAGAACTTATTGCCTGATGTGGATGGCATCGTAGCGTTGGGAATTGGTGCAATTATTACAATCTTATATGTGGTGCTAAGTGTTAAGCCGATTATCGCTATAGTTCCTTGTATAGCCAGTGTGATAATGTATACTGCAATGTTGTGGGGCGTTGCTGACAATATAGGTCACATAGTCATAAGAGTAATCGTAAAGATTGTAATTCTATTATTTGTTGTGTTTGCAGAATTTAGCATATTCGTAAATGCGACACTTCGATGGTTACAGAGAAAGTACCCTAAGAAGCCAAGGGTAGCGGTTGTCAAGGAGGAATAAATATGGGTAAGCAAGATTTTATAGACTTAATTAAAGTGGCAGAAGGGATTATGACATTAGAAAAGGCATGTAAGATAATGTCCGGCGTTGGTTTTGATGAAGGAGAAGGAAGTAGAGTATTTGTCCTGTGGGATGTAATAAGAAGAAATTCAGCAAAGCGTTTTCATAATACGAATAATTTTGAACTGGATATTGAACATTACAGAGCATTTTCAGAAATACTTCAAAGTGAGAGCATGACACCGGAAGAAAAGTATGAAGCTTTGGTAAAGTGAAAAAGAAGAATAACACAAACCCTCTTTACATGAGAAATGTGTGGTAGACTTTTTGTCATGGCAAACCTGCCCCTTGGCATGGCTTGCCCTTTTGTCATCAAGCCACACATGACGGAGGCTCGTGTCAAGAGGTTTGTGAGTTTTAATTGAATATGTGAGTTTAAAATTGGGTTTGCCATAACTGGTAAGCCCTTTTTTGTTGGAAAGGTTTTGGTCCCCGGGACCAAAAGTAATTTTGGGTTTTAATTGTTTGGGATGCACCACATTAAGTCATTGATAAAATAACTCAGCTTTATGGGACGAACTGCATCTTGAACCATAACTTCTCCGGTAAATGTCAGTATCCGGAAATTGGATTCTGATACATAGGCATTATAGATTTTGAATGTTTCTTCATTGATGCGAACATAAAGCGGAAGTATGTTTCCATTACCGTCATAGGTGGCGATAACTGGAACAACTTTCAAATGGGAGCAATCTTTAAGCCCTTTTGATACAGTTGCAGCCATAGTAACCTCCTATATTAAGAACAAGTGTTCGGGATAAATATATCATGGCGAGTTTACGAAGTCAAGATTTTTGCCTTGGAAAGTATTGGGTCATAGGGGATACCCTAAAGCAAACGACATAGGAGTTTGGAAGTGTCAGCCGGGTTGACTATGCAACTTTAGGCGTATCCTGTTATCCTTTTTTTTGTTGTTTGGTCAAAGGTCATGACACTTGACCAAATTGCCTGAAAGCCCCATAAATTCGGGAAAAATCAGAGGTCAAATGGTTTGACCTTAATATTTTATGCGGTCAACTGCAATGACACTTTTGGTCAAAGTGGTTGACCACGTTTTTTTAGCACATTTTTTGTAATCAGCTTTTTCGAACCCTAAGTATATATTGAGACCATAGGAAAGGAGGAGAGAAAGTATGGTTGAGAAAAATTTTGGAAGTCTTCAACAGTTTGCAAAGCTGTATCAGTTTATTGGCAAGCAACCCAGAAACAGAGATGAAGTGTCCGACTTTGTAATGACCGGTATGAGCATGAAATCAAAGAACACGGTTAGAAATTACACTGAAAAAGTGTTTGAAGGGGAATTGCCATTTTTAGTTGTTGATGGTGATGTCGTATCTATTGATGGAAAAGCATATTGGGAATTTATCAAGATGACCTGTGATTATATGAGTATTGATATGGCAAGCTTAATTCCAACACCGCCGCCTAAAAAGAAAAAGCCGGAGGATGATATTGCTAAGATTACTACGGTGGATTCTCCAAGAGTGGTGGAATTAAAAAATAAGATTGCGGAGCTGCAGGTCGAACTGTCACAGGAGAAGAAAAGACATAGGGAAGAATTCGAAAAGTATGATGCAGAACGAAAGATGACATTGGATAATCTGCAAAAGCAAATAGACCAGCTTAAGAAACGCCGGGCAAAGAAAGCGTGTGCATCTATACTGGAAGAAATGGATAAGAAAGTGGTTGTTACAGCTTCTATTCATTCTGTACCTGCAGAACCACTTGCCACTGATTTCTTTTTGGATGATTCCCACTGGCAGATTGATGTGCCATATATGGTCAGCAAATATGGTGGAGAGAAAGATTCCTTATATAAGGTAATTGATTCTAAGGAAAAGAATCTGGAAGTAAAGCCTTATGTGTCAAGTGTATTTCGTCGTCTTATGAGCTGCCCGATTTTTAAGAAGCGTGTGGAAGACGAGTCACATATGATTGTGGAAGAGGAAGGAACTATCAGTGAAGAGAAAGCAAGATACCTTGAGAGAAGAAAGATCACGGGAGAAGAGATTTATAAGAACCGCCTTATTTCTATCAATAGGATGCTGGATAACCCGAATCTTTCGAATCAGATGAAATTGGCTTATTATGCAGCAATGACAGAGACATCCGGCAGAGAAATGCATGATTTACTTAATTATGCAGGAGATAATTGTGTGGATGCAGTAGAAGTAATTCGGCTATTAGAGAATCCAATGGAATTTAACAACTACCATAATGTGCGTGGTTTTTTACGCCAGGCTGTCAAGCCTAGCGAAGCAAGGATTAAGCGAGAGACCGTAAGGGAACTGATTTGTGGAGAATGGTATGTAGAAGCAGAGTACAATGGTAAACCTTGTAAGTTTCAGATGTTACCGGTAAGTGAGTTGGAGGCATTTAAAAAGGCTTTGATGGAATCACAATTTGCGGAAGCGTTATTACGATTACAGAAGCTCATTACTACAGAACGGAAAGCGGAATTTAAAAATGAGAATATAGATGATGTGCTCGTAGTAACTGATTGCAAGCAAAAGCCTGTAGAGGACAAATTGCAAGAGGAACTTCCGCCGGGACAGAAACTTATGCGACAGATGGAGGCGAAAAGTGGTGTAGATGTTCACGTAGTAATTGATGAAGATTCCTATGATGACGGATTTGAGGAGGCGACTGTGGATGAAAGAAAAGAATAATCGTCTTTTCTTGTCAGTTTCAGATGAGGACCTGCATAGACTTGATGCACTCCGCGGGGAACTTGGTATGAATCGTTCACAGTATATTCGCTATATCATATCCGGACAAAAGAGGCTTTTGATACCGTCCGTGAAATATAAGGAACTGATATCGAAGCTTTCTCAGATAGATTTGAGCTTAAGGGTAATAGCCCTTAGACCGGAGATGTCATCAGAGGATAAGCTTTTAATTTATACCAAGCTGCAGGAGATAAAAGATATTGTTTCAGGAAAAGACCCTTTTGGTCCCGGGGACCAAAAGCAAAACAGGAGGTAGTAGATGGAAAAAATAACGATGGAGGAACTCATTAAGATTATGAATGAAAGCGAAGATGAGTTTGTCATAACCGTAGATTTAAGTAAGGAGGGAACTGATGGAGAAGAAGCTGAATGTAGTGTCGATTAGACTTGTAAAAGATGCTCCGATTATGAGTGAGACTCCCATAGGCAGCCCTCAAGATGCAGTGAAATTATTAGGAGAGCATATGTGTGAGCTTGACAGAGAAGTATTGTGCATTATCAATCTGAAAGCAAGTGGCATACCTATCAATTGCAACTTTATCAGTGTGGGTGCGGTAGACCAGACATTAGCACATCCAAGAGAGATATTCAAAAGCTGTGTGTTGTCAAATGCCTCATCTGTATTATTGCTTCATAATCATCCATCAGGGAAATTATCGCCAAGTAAGGAAGATTGTATGTTGACTGATCGGATGTTGAAGCTGTGTGATTTGATAGGCATTCCGTTATTAGACCATGTAATTGTTGGTGGAGATAATAGCTCGTATTTTAGTTTCAAGGAAAAAGAGATGCTTAATTTTGAGAAAAATAAGTATGTTGTAGATTATCATGATATAGAATTTCCGGAAGTGGCAGTAGCAGAAGAGACACCGCCAATTCGTCATAGAAGAAGATAGTAGAAGTCCCAAGGCAGATAAAAAATGTCTTGGGATTTTTTGTAATCAGGTTTTTCGAACCCTAAGAACTAAGTGAAAGCTGAATATATCAGGTTTTAATTTTTGAGGAAAGGAGGAAGACCTGTTGAGTAGAGAGCGTGTTTCACGAGAGGAACGAATGAGTCAGATTCAGGAAAAGCTAGAGGCTGGTGTCAGAGAAATCTTTGATTCGGAAAAGTATAAGGATTACATTTCGACAATGGCAAAGTTTCCACACTATAGCATTAACAACTGTATCCTGATTGTTTCCCAGTGTCCGGAAGCGTCTCATGTATGCGGATATAAGAAGTGGCAGACAGATTTTAACCGTGTGGTAAATCGTAATGAGCACGGGATTATGATTATTGCTCCTATGACGTACAAGGCAGATGTGGAAGAGGCAGTTTTTGATTCAGAAAACCATCCGGTACTAGATAGTAACGGAAAGCAAGTGACAGAGACAGTGACAAGAGAGTTTCAAGGTTTCAGACCAGCTTATGTGTTTGATGTGTCGCAGACAAGCGGAGACCCACTTCCGACACTTGCAACGATGTTAAGTGGTGGAGTAGAAGACTTTGAGAAGATGAAGGATATTCTGATTGCAATTAGTCCGGTGCCTATTTCTTTTGAAGAGATAACCGGAGGAGCGAATGGCTATTTTAGTCCTGCCACCCAAAGCATTGTGGTCAAAGAAGGTATGTCAGAACTGCAGACCATAAAGACCATGATTCACGAAATCGCACACGCCACATTAGGACATGGAGGCAAGGATGACAAGTGGGATAGGGAAACGAAAGAAGTGCAAGCGGAATCTGTTGCTTATTGGGTAACGCAGATGGTGGGGCTTGATACTTCGGATTATTCATTTGGGTATATATCCGGTTGGAGCAAGGACAGAGAAGTGACAGAACTTAAGGAAAATCTTGATTTGATAAAGACTACAGCAGATAAGATTTCTGCCGACCTTGAGAGAGAATTGTCAAAAAATGTCGAACAGACAGAGGATTTAAAACCGGAAGAAGAACAAGCGGAACAGACAAAAAGAAAAAAAGTTAGATAAATTTTCAAAATTTTTTTGTAATCAGCTTTTTCGAACCCTAAGTAATAAGTGTAAAAACAAAATCCAGTAGATTACAGAAAGGAGATTAAACGCATGGATTATGTAAGTAACAATGTAACAGTTTCTGTTGAAAAGAGACAGGACAAAGGAGCTGCCCTTCTTGCCTATGATATGGCATTTGCAGCAAAGAAAAATGAAAAGAGAAAGGAGAAAGGTAAGAATGCTTAGTTTCGAAGAATTTCAGGAATATGCAGAAATGAACCTTAAAGATGCACTTCCGCCGGAGTATGAAAATGTCAAGGTAACGCTTAACACAGTGACTAAGAATAACGGAATGGTTCTTACAGCACTTACGGTATTACCGGATGGACAGAATGTGGCACCAAACATTTACTTGGATGGCTTTTATGCTGAGTATAAAGCAGGAAGCGACTTATCTACAATTATGGATGAAATCGCTGATATGTGTGTGGCGCACATGAATGTTCCGCAGGAATTTGCAAACATCGGAAACGACTTTAAGAATTTTGATTATGTCAAAGACAGAGTAATCATGGTGGCAGTCAGCAGAGAGCGTAATGCCGAATTGCTTTCACAGGTTCCCCATCATAACAAGGAAGACTTGGCACTTATTTATAAGGTTCTTGTTGACCAGGGAGCGGAAGGTATCGGTACAATCACCATTCGCAATGAGCATATGGCATTTTGGGATGTGACTGCAGATGATATCAAGGCATTAGCAGAAAAGAATTCCGAAAAGCTTCTTCCGGCAAAGGTTCAGTCCATGGATGAAGTAATGAGAGAAATGTTTGCTAAGGATGGAATGGACGAAGAAATGATGGAGGCTATGTTTGCAGAAAGACCGATTGATGAGCAGATGTTTGTAATTACAAACGAAAGCAGAGTCAACGGTGCTGCAACAATGTTTTATGAAGGAGTTCTTTCAAAGCTTGCGGAAAGAATGGGTTCCGACCTTTATATTTTACCGTCATCTGTGCATGAATGTATCGCCGTATCTAGTAACATGGGTACTCCGGAAGGTTTAGCAGAGATGGTATCAGAAATCAATGAGGGTCAGGTATTACCGGAAGAAAGACTTTCCGACCATGTGTATCGTTACAGTGCCGAGAAGCAGACATTGACACTTGCGGATACTACGGTGGAAGCACTTGGACTTGTGGCTGCAGAAAACAGCCAGACATATGAAGCAACAAAGACAAACACAGAGGGTAATGCTCCTCGCCATCACAGATAGGAGGAAAGAAAAGATGAAAGTATCAGAAGTAAGATTAAACTTAATCAATTCAACCACAGCAGTAAAAGCAATTGGCAGCTTCTCATTAGACGATGCCTTTGCGGTAAGAGGAGTCCGTGTAATGGAAGATAAGAACGGTAGAAATTTCGTGGCATTCCCTTCCAGAGAAAAGCAGGATGGAAGTTATGAAGATATCGCATTTCCATTAAGTAAGGAGCTTTATGCGGATATTACCGGAGCAATCCTTAAGGAGTACCAGCAGTTGGTGGAAAAGCAGACACAGGAGCAGTCTCAGGAACAGACCCAGACAGAGGGCGAGAAAGAAACAAAGGCAGCTCCGAAGAAAGGAAAAAGCAGATAAGGAGAATGTATTATGCAGGTAACAGAGGTTAGACTTACGAAAGCTTCTAGCGAAGATTCTTGCCTTGCATATGGCAGCATTACCTTAGATGGAGATTTTGTTGTCAGCGGTATCCGTGTAATGGAGAGCAAGGAGGGTAGACCTTTTGTGAGCTACCCTTCGAGAAAGAATCAGAGCGGAGAGTACAAAAATATCTGTTTTCCGATGAAGAAGGCTCTTAGAGAGGATATCGAAGTAAAGGTATTATCAGAGTACGAGAAGTTATAAGAATAAGCGGTAGTCGTCACAAATGTGGCGACTATTGCTGTATATGGAGGTAAATATGGCGAAAGGAATTATTGCTAAGATTTGGAATATTTCGGCTAACAGTAATACAAGGTCTGCATCTGCACAAATAGCCAGTTCCATTGAATATATTGAGAATCCGGAAAAGGTAGGAGTTGTGCTTGATATAGGAAATGCAAACCAACTAAATAATCAGCTTATGTATGTAACCAATGAATTGAAAACAATGGACGGGTTATATGTTGGTGGCAGGCATATTGTGGATTTTAATAATGCCACTGAGGAGATGATGAGAGTAAAAGAGTTTTATGGAAAAATGGATGGTCGAGTGGCAACTCATGGGATTATCTCTCTTGACAGAGAAGAATCTGATGAGGCAAATGCAGGGAAGCTGATGCTTCTATTAAATGATTTTATGGAAGCACTTTTTCCGGAGCATCAGGTCGTATATGCAGTTCATACCAACACAGAAAATCTTCATATCCATTTTGTTATCAATACGGTTGGCTTGGATGGAAAGAAGATTCATATGGACAGGTCCTTTATGAAGAAGGTATTTGAACCAACATTAAATAAGCTGGCAGAAAAGTATGGCTTTACCCCAAATGCAAAGTGGAGAAGAGATGTAGTAGAGGATAAAGTGTCGATTGCAAAAAGAAAGATTATGCTTCGAAAACTTATTGACCGTGCTATTGAGCAGACAGATGATATTGAAGCTTTTATTGCTTATCTTCGTGCAAATGGATTAGAGGTCAATGTAGGAAAACATATATCAGTTGAGACGGATGATATGGTACGTCCAATGAGAACAAATCAACTAGGGGAAAATTATACGACAAAAGCGATTATACATAGGCTTGCTGCAAAGCAAAATCCTCTGATTTGGCATAGCGTTGGAGAACATTCCCATTATCTTTCGAAGCGTGAACTTGTGAATTTTACACCGACCAAGATGAAGAAATATAAGGATATGACCAGTGAAGAGAAGCAGAAAGCATTAAGGCTTATCAGGTTAGGTCGTAATCCTTGGGAAGAAAGATATATAGACAATTGGCGGATTCAAAAGATGGCAAGGGAATTGAATGAAACGGCGTATGTGTATGAACTTGTGCATTTTTATTCCGGGGGCAGGGACAATACAGATTCTGCTATGGATGAGATTCTTAATCGAAGGGAACAACTGCAAAAAGAGATAAAGGAAATACGAAAAAGCCTTAAGGAATATCAGCCTATCATAAACATTTATGAAGAAATGAAACAGTATATGATAAAGGCTTATTTATTTGATGCTTACGGAAAGACAGAATACGTGGCGGATTTTCTTAAGTATAAGGAGTTAGCAAGAATACTAGAGGTTTCTTATAACAAAACGGTAGAAGAAGTGGCAGATTATATTGCAGATCAGCGAGGGGCGCTTGCATATGCAAAGACACAAGTAAAGGAGCTATCTGCACAGTATAAGGCAATCTACCGTTATGTGAATGCAGGCATGTTTGTTGACAGAGGACATGTACTGTCATTTTTGGATGCGGTTGGATATGCAGAGGCGATTCGTCAGGCAAAGGAATATAACGTATATGTCAATGAGATTAGATATATTACAGCAAAAAATGTGGATGATGTAGTGATTCGTGTAACGACTATGCCTGAAATGGTGGATGGTAAGCCGATTGTAACAACTAAGATTGAAGTATTAGATAAGGATGAAAATGTAATTAAGTCAATTAGTTCTGCAGATATAAGCAGCTTTGCTTTTAATAAGGAATTGATAGAGCTTGCAGATGAATATGGACTTAAGGAATGCAGCATCCATAAGACAAATATTCATAAAAAAGTACTATAAATTTTTGTAATCAGCTTTTTCGAACCCTAAGTACTTGGTAGGAGGTGAAAAAGAGATGCCAAAACTTAGGTATGAGAAAAAAACAGATGGAAAATTGAATTTGGTTTCTAAAGTCTATCAGACGGACTCCATATTTGGTGATGGGAATATAAACGATATGTTTTTGCAGCTTAAAGCAAATGTCTGTGACTTAAATCCGGCACTTGTGATTAAGAGCATCACAGGAACAGAGCAGGATTTCATTATGCTTATGAATCGTGCAAAGGATTATGTCGAGAGAGTATTTCCAATGGCAGATATAAAGCTTCGTAAGAGACTGTTAGAAATGTTTCGTCAGTGCGTATTTGGATATTATGTACTGACACCGCTTATTCTGGCAAAGGATGTGTCTGATATTAAGGTTTTAGACTATGACCATATCGTTGTCAAAGCCAATGGCGAGCGGTATTTAGCAGATGTGAAATTCTTTAGTGAAGAGGATTATAAGGCTTGGTATGAAAGAATTTTACGAATCCATAAGCTTGGAAAATCAGAAGAATATGCATTAGGGCATTGCACGGACAGAAAAGGTGTAGATGCTTTTTATCTGCGTATTGATGTTCAGTTAGCCTGCATCACATCAACAGAAAAGAATAACATCCATATCCGTAAGATGCCAAAGGAAAAGCTTTCTTGGGAATATCTGAAAGAGAATGGGATGCTTGATGATGAGATGATTGAGTATTTGAAGGACAGGATCATGGCTGGGTATGGATTTTTAATATCCGGGCGTGGCGGTTCCGGTAAGTCAACGCTTCTTAACAACATGCTTGACCTCATTCCGTTCAATCAGTCAATCTTGGTATCGCAGGAATCAGATGAGCTTTATTCCAATGAGCATCCACAGATTCAGTTCGAGCATACAATGACAGTCAGGAAGAATGATGTGGTAACAGATTTCTCGTTGGAAGATGAATTAAGGCTTGGTCTTTTGCAGGATATTGACAATTTTGTTATCGGAGAGATTAAGGGTGGGGAAGCACTTCATGTATTTACAACAGCTATGAGTACCGGTGCAAGATTCTTTGGAACAATCCACTCAAATGATGCAAGAAGTTCTGTAACAAGACTTGCACAATGTGCGAGATATGTTTCGGATTACCCAATGGAAACATTAGAAGAAATGCTTACCTGTATGCCATTTGTGCTTATCCATATGAGCCACTTTTCCATAGATGAGATTGTGGAGATTGATGGATGGGATGATATGGATAAGCGGTTAAGATTTCAGACAGTGTATGTGAAGGAGGCTGCGTAAGTGGATTTTTTTTTATTATTACTTGCAGTCACAACAGGAATCTATTTGGTTCTTGCCACAGTTTGGGACATAAAAAGCAGAGAGATTTATACATTCCCGTGCAATGTTTTAACTGTTTTATGGTTAGCGTATGCGTTTTTTAGGGGCAATGTGGATGTAAAAGTGATGGCTTTATATATAGGGTTCATCATAGCATTATACGCCCTGTTTAACCTGACTCATATATGGGGAGCCGGGGATAGCGATTTGCTGTTATTGTTTGCCTCTGTGTACTTAGCACATGTGAAGGTCGCATTTACGTTACTTGATGTATGTAAACTGTGCATTGCATTAGTGTTTGTGCTTTTGCTTTCTATGGGAATTGGATTTGTGGAAGCAAGACGAAAGAAGGAACACTTAAAAAAGACAAGCTCCATAGCAATTGCCCCGGGCTATGCAGTGGTGATTTTTGGAATTATGATTGGAGGATTTATTTCATGATAGAAGCAAGAGAATTAGAGATATTACAAAAGCTTCAAATTGATATGGCAGATGTAATAAACGTAACTCCGGGAAGCGTGTATAGCAGTAAGGAAGCGGATACATTACTTGTGATGCAGCGAAGAATGAAGGACTGTGAACTGAAATCCCAATTAAGTACCTATAATGAAATTTTCTCAAAGGAAAAGGGAGCAAGCATTATAGATATTACAAATAGTGCGGTTGCATATATCAAAATAAAGATTTTAGTAAATGCAAATGCAGAAGAGTTTGATGCATACACATTACGAGAACTGATAAAGGAATTTAGGTCACAGGTGGCAAGAACGACCAATATTATCCGGTTGTCAAAAGCCAATATACTGACTGCAGAAGCATATCAAAAAGAAGTGATTGAGCTTACCATCAAAAAGAACGAGGCATTTATTAAGGCGTATGAGATAGAGATTGCAGAGATAGAACGTAAAATTGCACGTATGCCTGTAGTCATTGAGGAAGTGGTGGAAGAAGATGCGGTAGCCGAGGAAAAGGTAGCAAAAAAGCATAAACCAAATCTATTTGCAGAAATGAAAGGTCGGATTACAAAAGCGATTGAAACCAGAAAAGAGAAGCAGGCGATAGATGAGTTTCTGCGTGAGGAAGAGAAAAAGACTGCGGATACCTTATGTGTTGAAATTCCATTTTATGATGATTCATTAACCTTTACAGAGATGCTTCCTTGTAAGGATATGAAAGCATACTGTCTGCTTAAGCGTAAAAACAATGTATATTTTGGATTTTGTCGAAATGTGTCTAAATCGGTCTACGACAATAGGGATAAGTCCTTAATTGAGCTTACGGAAATCACAGAGGAATTCATACAGTATATGGCGTATGACTTGTTATCCGGAGAGTATGACCTTAAGGAGTTCTCGTTGCAGGAAAAGAAGTCCATGCAGATGTATTTTAACTTTGTGACTTTGTGTTTTCAGAAAAACATGGGAAGTACGGTAAACGTGCAGGAGTATATGGCGTTTAAGGCTTATTACAACCGCCTGGTGCACACATCCTTTGCGCTGGAAGAGAAAAAGCATAGTGATTATTACAGGGCACTTCCACTTGCGGAGCAGTATATGGCTTATATGGAAAGCTATAACATGGCATATGCGGAAAGTAAAAAGCAGCTTATTAAGCGGGTGATAGCTTCTGATACCATTGGAATGATTGAAGACTTAGAACAGATTATGGACAACCATATGGTAGATAAGGAAGCAAGACGCAAGCTTGAAGAACTGCAGCAAAAGATTAGGTACTTTAGAGAGCAGGATTTGTTTAAAGGTGAGACAGGTAGGGAGGAAGCTGTTAAGCCTACATATGCGCCACAAGGTATTACGGAATTTACCGGAGAGATTGACCCTACTCCGGAATCTATAGACCCGAGTATCAATTTTAAAGCCACAGAATATAACGATGGTCAGATGGTATCGGTAGAGGATATGCAGCGTATTCAGATTAAGATTCAGTTTTTAAATCAGAATCATGTGATTACGGATGAAGCGGTATTTGCCATAAGTAATGTAAGACAAGCCGTATATGACTATCTGAGTAAGAGGGCATTTATAAAAAAGATTGGTCTGTATGTAAATGAAAAGGATATTTTTTTGTATTCTTCCAAGAATGCATCTCTTAGTGTTTCGGTATTGACACCAGAGATGAGGAAAGTAAAGAGACTCAATCAGGGAATACAGGGTCAGTTAGTAACGTTTTATGAAGAACAGATAAAAAAGATAATGATAGAACTGTCACAGTAGAAAAGGAGGATTTTATGAACAGAAATATTATTTATATCGTAATTGGAATTACAGTAGCAGTAATGTTAGCAATGTTGGTAGGCTTTTATTATAGACAAGGACTTATTGATAAGCCAAAGAAAGAGACGGTATGTACCGAGCAGGAAGCAAGTGAAGAGACAAGAGGAGAGGTTGAGGAAGCAGAGAAAGAAAATTATATCGTACCTAGTGCCAGTGAATACGAGAAATATTTTGCGGATGCAGAATATATTACCGTATCAAAGGTTGTAAGAAATATTGAGGAAAGAGAGGATGGAGAAATTATTACTACCTATGAGGAATATCTGGTATCTGATATAGACCTTGTAGCAGGAAGTGATTTTTCGGAAGACTACAAAGAGGCAATGAAGGGCAGCGAGTTTGACGGGGCATTAGTTAAAAAAGGAAGCTTTGCTGAAATATTCGGTTTCGAATATGAAGGAAAGAATGCATGGGAAATCTATGAGGAGCTTTTGTCGCTTAATAATGTATCCGGGGATATGACTGTAGCCACATTTGATGAATCAACTTATGAACTTACAAAGCAGCGATTGTATGAGTTTGAAGCAGATGAGAAGTTATGGGAATTTTTGCTTAATGGCCTCGTCTATGACGAGATCATAAATAAGCAAGTAACATATCAGGTAATGGAAACGAATGAGGGAATCATGTATCCGGATTGCTTTTTGGCAACAGTCACATATTTTAAAGATGAATGCAAAGTGACAAGGAGTATGTTTCTTCAAGTGATTGTAAACAAATAAGAAAGGGGTGGCAGAATGCGAAGAAAAGTAAAAATAGCAATTAGCACACTTCTTATTTTTGTAATGACAATGATGTTTTCTGTCACAGCATTGGCAGATGACATAGGTGATATCGGTGATACAGGGCAGGGAAACATAGGAGGAAGCAACGTATATACATTTTCGTATATCTATGATTCTTCCGCTGATGCAATCAAGCTTAGAGTAGATACCAAATATCCAATTAATAGTTTTGGTGGAACAACTTCTCATACATTTGACAGCCCGTATGACAATTTGACACTCCATACGAAGAATCCAAGACTTGGCAATTCTTTGGAAAATGCAATTGCTGCCATGAATTCTGCAGGTGGATATAACTTAAGTGTTGATTATGTAAAGTCGGCACTTAATGCTCATGGATATTATGATAAGGGAAACGGAATCTGGATTACAGACGGAGGCTATCTTACATATATTTCAGCAATAAAGATACGTCCACAAGTCCATACAGTAACATATAATGCAAATGGTGGTACAGGAGCACCGGGGAATCAGACAAAGACGCAGGGTGTGACATTAATACTTTCATCTACGAAGCCGACACGTACCGGATATACATTCAAGTACTGGAATGCAAGTATTGGTGGTATCTATTATCCAAGTGGAAGTTATACACATGACCAGGATGGTGGTACGGTAACAATGACTGCGTATTGGAAAGATGAAACAGCTCCAAACTGCAGCTCATTTTCTGCGATACCAAATTCGTGGAGCAGTGGCAATGGTACGGTTAGTTTCTCGGCACAGGATAAGGGAACCGGTATGTCTTCCATTACGCTAAAGAGATATTCCGATGTGACTAAGACATGGAGCGATATTAAGACATGGAATTATAGTGGAACGACAGGTGTTGTGACCGGAACCTACACAGAGACTGCAGAGGGTGTATTTTATTACAAGCTTGTATTAAAAGATGTGGCAGGAAACAGTTCGGAAAAAACATCGGCAACTATTTACCTTGACCATAGTAAGCCTGCAATTTCCGGATTAAATAATACAACTACAGATTGGACCAATGTAGCTCCGGTTATAAGTGTATCGGCAACGGACTATTTGTCGGGAACAACATATAATGGTTCGGGAGTAAGCTCTATTTTGATTAAGAATGATGCAGGAATAGTAGTGGCAAGTGGTACAAGTTCTGCAAGTTATACGCTAAAGGCATCAGATGAAGGAGTGCATACATGGACAGTAGTGGCTACGGACGGAGTGGGTTGGACGTCTTTAGGCAGCGTTTCGACAAAATATGACATTACAGCTCCGGGCATTGATGGAACGGAAGTAACATTAGTTTATAATGGAGAGGTGCTATCCGGATATTGTGAAGACAATATTATCGACCAGCATATTGATGATAAGGCATGGCGAAGTAGTAACTTACCAAATCAGACATCAGGACTTAAGAGCGTAATATTATACAGAGTCGTTGGAACAGAAAAGACCGTGATATATGGAAGTACAACAAGAGCGACTTTTAGTGCCTCCGATACCAATTCATCTTATGATATGTATTATGAGATAGGAGCAGATGAAAAAGATGCAGCTTATTATTTGATTGTTGTATCGGATCACGCCGGAAATGTCGCAAAGAAAAAGTTAATAAGCCAATATAGTTTACTAACTTGGTTCCATACGAGCATTGAGAGAAGCACTTACCGTTAGGTAGGAGCTTCCAATCTGATATAA
>JBJELY010000163.1:0-76727 GCA_051879395.1 Roseburia sp.
TAGGAGGTGCCATATGTACGCAATTATAGCAACAGGTGGTAAACAGTACAAAGTATCCGAAGGCGATATCATTACCATTGAAAAACTTGGTGTTGAAGCTGGTGAAAAAGTAACTTTTGATCAGGTTTTAGCTGTATCTGACAACGGAATTAAAGTTGGTAAAGATGTAGAAAAAGCAACTGTTGAAGCTTCTGTAGTAAAAGAAGGCAGAGGTAAAAAAGTTATCGTTTACAAGTACAAGAGAAAGACTGGCTATCACAAAAAGAACGGTCATAGACAGGCGTTCACACAGGTTAAGATTGAAAAAATCAACGCGTAATCGATAAGGAAATTGTTATGACAAAGATAACGATTTTTCAAAACCAGAATGACGAATATCTTGGTTTCAGCTGTCTTGGACATGCCGGTTTCGCGGAAGCCGGGGAAGATATTGTTTGTGCAGGTATATCCGCACTTGTCATTAATACCATTAATGCAATTGAAGAATATACCCCTGAAGAACCTAAGGTGAATCAGGAAGAAGAGACAGGATTGATTAGTTTAAGCTTTTTAAAGCCGGCTGGTCATGACGCCGAGTTATTAATAAAGTCTATGGTTTTAGGCTTACAGGGAATTCAAAACAATTATGGGAATGAATATCTCATTCTAGATTTCAAGGAGGTGTAAGACATGTTAAATATGAACCTTCAGTTTTTTGCTCATAAAAAGGGAGTTGGTTCTACAAAGAACGGCCGTGATTCCGAATCTAAAAGATTAGGAGCAAAAAGAGCAGACGGACAGTTCGTAAAAGCTGGAAATATTTTATATAGACAGCGTGGAACAAAGATTCATCCAGGTACTAACGTAGGTATCGGTGGTGATGACACATTATTCGCTTTAACAGATGGTATTTTAAGATTTGAGAGAAAAGGAAGAGATAAGAAACAGGCTTCCGTTTATCCAGTAGCTGAATAAGATGAACCAAAGACCCGACTATGAACAGACATTTTTATGTTTGCAGTAAATAGCCGGGTCTTGTTTCATGTAAAGGAAATGCTTCCTAACGAATAAGAATTTCCTTGAAATTGTAACACAGATAATTGTTTATGAGGTAGAAAATTATGTTTGCAGATAGAGCAAAAATTATTATAAAATCAGGAAAAGGCGGAGACGGTCACGTCAGCTTCCGCCGAGAAAAATATGTACCAAATGGTGGTCCGGATGGTGGTGATGGCGGAAAAGGCGGCGATGTCATTTTCGTAGTAGATGAAGGTTTAAATACTTTAACAGACTACCGTCATCGTCGTAAATTTGCAGCACAGCCGGGTGAAGAAGGCGGTAAGAAGAACTGCCACGGAAGAAACGGAGAAGATTTAATTTTAAAAGTTCCGGCAGGAACCGTTATAAAAGATGCCGAATCTGACCGTGTCATCGCAGATATGTCTGGCGATAATACACGTCAAGTCATTTTACGCGGTGGACGTGGTGGACAGGGAAATCAGCATTATGCGACTTCCACTATGCAGGCTCCAAAATATGCACAGCCAGGTGGAGAAGCTATAGAAATAGAAGTAAAATTAGAATTAAAGGTCATTGCAGATGTAGGACTTGTCGGTTTTCCAAACGTCGGAAAATCTACTTTATTATCCCGCGTTACCAATGCACAACCTAAAATTGCCAATTACCATTTCACGACATTACAGCCAAATTTAGGTGTTGTCGACTTAGACGGTGCCAGCGGATTTGTTATTGCAGATATTCCTGGACTAATTGAAGGTGCTTCAGAAGGAGTTGGCCTTGGTCATGAATTTTTACGTCATATTGAACGTACAAAAGTCATGATTCATATGGTAGATGCAGCTGGCACAGAGGGACGCGATCCAATCGCTGATATCAAAGCCATTAATAAAGAGTTAGAAGCATATAATCCGGAACTTTTAAAGAAGCCACAAGTCATTGCAGCAAATAAAATTGATGCAATTTATGGCGATGAAAATGAAGTCATCACTTCTTTGCGAGAAGAATTTGAAAAAGACGGAATCAAGGTATTTCCGATTTCTGCTGTCAGTGGAAAAGGATTAAAAGAATTGTTATATCATGTAAACAATCTTTTAGAGACCTGCAGCAAAGAGCCTATTATTTATGAACCGGAATTTGACCCATCCTTATCCTTCTTTAAAGACGAGCCATACACGATTACAAGAGCGGATGATGCAGCTTTTGTTGTGGAAGGTCCAAAGATTGATAAAATGTTAGGTTATACAAATATTGATTCAGAAAAAGGTTTCTTATTCTTCCAGAAATTCTTAAAAGAGCAGGGTATCTTAAAAGAATTAGAAAAGATGGGTATCCAGGATGGTGATACCGTTCGTATGTATGGAAATGAATTTGATTACTACAAATAAAACAGACAGAAAGGACACAGGAAAATGACAAGTAAACAGCGTGCTTATTTGAGCAGTCAGGCAAACAGCATGGATCCGATTTTTCAGATTGGAAAAGCCAGCTTAACCCCTGAAATCATTACTGCTTTAGATGAAGCTTTAGAAAAAAGAGAATTAATTAAAATTGCAGTCTTAAAAAACTGTATCGATGATCCAAAGGAAATTGCAACTGTAATTGGAGAACGTACACATTCCACTGTTGTAAAAGTCATTGGTAAAAAAATAATTTTATTCCGTCAGGCAAAGAAAAATTCAAAATATGATTTGCCAAAATGAGGCATTGTACATGGATGAACAGGAAAATCAAATCAGAAAGAAAATAGGAATTCTGGGCGGATCTTTTGATCCGATTCACAATGGACATTTAGCAATTGCCCAAAGTGCTTATCAGGACTTTCAATTAGATGAAGTATGGCTGATACCGGCAGGTCATTCTCCTAATAAAGAAGACTCAAAGATGACTCCCGCAAAGATTCGGTTTCAGATGACAGAATTAGCCGTATTACCTTACAAAAATATGAAAGCCTCTGATATCGAGCTCACCTTAGAAGAGACAAGCTATACTTACCGGACATTAGAACTTTTAAAAGCGAATAATCCGGACTACGAATTCTTTTTTATTATGGGAGCAGATTCCTTAGACTATTTTGAAAAATGGTATCATCCGGAACGAATCTGCCAGTGTGCTGTGATTCTTGTAGCAGTGAGAGATGAGTTTTCCAAAAAGAAGGTATCGGAGAAAATAAAAGAAATCACATCTTTATTTCCAGCTGATATCAGAATCTTATCCATTGCAAGAGTTGATATTTCATCTAGTGAAATCAGAAAGCAAATTGCAGCGCATGAAGATGTTTCCGATAAGCTTCCAAATGCTGTATGGAAATTCATAGAAGAACAAAAACTTTATCAAAATCATGAACTGCATGATTCCTATTTTTAGGAATAAATAAGGAACATTTGGATGGACAGAAAGGCAGGAATTTAGAATGGAGCAGACACAAATCCGTAAATTATTAAAAAAAGAACTGGATAAAAACCGTTATGAACATACAAAAGGTGTCATGTACACGGCAGGCTGTTTAGCCATGGCACATGGGTATTCCATTGAAAAAGCCATGTTAGCAGGACTGTTACATGATTGTGCAAAGTGTATTCCAAATGAAGAAAAGCTTTCTCTCTGTAAGGAAAAGAATATTTTAATTACAGATATAGAAAAAACACATCCCTTTTTATTACATGCAAAGTTAGGAGCTCAATTAGCAGAAGATATCTATGAAGTTACAGATCCTGAGATTTTACATGCGATTAAAGTTCATACAACAGGTGCTCCCGGTATGAGTCTTTTAGATAAAATTATCTATATTGCAGATTATATTGAACCAAATCGTGATCAGGCACCAAATTTACCATTGGTAAGAGAGCTTGCCTTTCATGATATAGATGCCTGTCTGGCACAGATTTTATATGATACTTTATGCTATTTATCCGAAAAAAAAGGAGAGATAGACCCAACTACTAAAACAACTTATGAATACTATAAAACGTTTAGAAAGGAACTTTAAGTATGACAGCAAATGAAATGACAAAGCTTGTAGTAGAAGCATTAGAAGATAGAAAAGCAGAAGATGTTACAGTTATTGATATTCATGAAATTTCCCCAATTGCAGACTTTTTCGTTGTCGCAAATGGTACAAATCAGAATCAGCTTCAGGCAATGCGTGATGCCGTTGATGAAGCAATGTATAAAAATGGAATTCATGCAAAACAGGTAGAAGGAAATCAGAATTCTACTTGGATTTTAATGGATTATGAAGATATTATTGTACACATTTTTTCAAAAGAAGACCGTTTATTCTACGATTTAGAGCGTATTTGGCGTGATGGTAAGATTATCGATAAAAGTGAATTATAACTTGAAAGAATTCATAATAGAAAGAAGCAGTACCTGACAGGAAATCATCTGACAGGTACTGCTTTTTCTATTACATAAAACGAAAAACACCAAAAACTTTTCCAAGAATTGAACATTCATCTACAATAATCGGATCCATAGTATCATTTTCCGGCTGCAGGCGATAATGACCATTTTCCTTATAAAAAGTCTTAACAGTTGCAGAATCGTCTATTAACGCAACCACAATATCACCATTCGCAGCATCCGGCTGTTGCTGTACCAATAAGTGATCTCCGTCAAAAATACCGGCATTAATCATGCTTTCCCCTTTTACCTTTAGCATAAAAGTCTCTTTATTCGGCATAAACTCTGCTGGAATAGGAAAATAACTTTCGATATTTTCTTCTGCAAGGATTGGCTGTCCGGCAGCAACCCTTCCAACCATTGGAACGTTTACCATTTCCCGTCTGGTCAAATTAAAATTGTCATCCATAATTTCGATGGCACGTGGCTTCGTAGGATCTCGTCTAATATAACCATTCTTTTCCAATGTTTCTAAGTGAGAGTGCACAGAGGACGTTGACTTCAAATTAACTGCCTCACAGATTTCGCGAACTGCAGGTGGATAGCCTTTATTCAAGATTTCCTGCTTAATATATTCTAAAATTTCACGTTGCTTCGTACTAATTTTTCCGTAAGCCATAATATCCTCCTTATTCGTATAAAGCATCAACTCTAAAAGATTGCTCTAACTATTTTCTATTAATAGTCTAACATACTGCCAGAAAAAATGCAAACATATATTCCGAAAATTTGTTCGATTTTCTTATTGACAAACAGTTGTTCGGGTGTTATTCTGAAAATACAAACAGTTGTTCGTATCATATGTTCGATTTTAGGAGGAAAAGATTATGAGAAGCAGGAGAAGTATAGTAAGAAAGAATTACAGAAGTTCCTATTTAGCATTATTATTAGGCGGTATTATTTTAATATCCGTTCTTTTAGGTACAATATTATTCGGAACGATTCGAACAGAAGCAGCACCTTCTGAAGAGACCTATAAATATTATACCAGTATTTCCATTCAGGCAGGAGATACCCTTTGGAGTATCGCAGAACAGTATCGAACAGCAGAGTGCGGAGATATCACAGACTATATAGAAGAAATCTGTTCTTTAAATCATATTACAGACGATGATATCCATGCAGGACAGTATTTGACAATTCCTTATTATTCTACAGAGTATAAATAAATCAAATATAAGCTCCCTATTATTCTAAATACAAATAAAATAAGAGCAATAGATAGTCTCTTATTTGTTGCAGAGTTTATAAAAATAGGCTATAATAGAGAAAGTTTTGATAGGGAGATTAGTTTTATAAAATGTTAAAGTTTATTTATGTAATTTTGATGAATTTATTTCGTGCGCCATATATGATACCAAAAATGAGAAATGAGGCCGACCATCCAGAGAAGTATTCCAAAGAAGAAAGATATGCATTAGCAAAGCATTGTATTCGCTTAATGAAATTGACAGGTGGAATTCATACAAAAGCCTATGGCACAGAGAACCTTCCAGAAGAGGGTGGCTATATTATGTATCCGAATCATCAGGGAAAATATGATGCATTGGGCATTATTCATACACATACCAAACCTTGTTCCCTCGTTATGGACAAGGCCAAATCAAACACTATTTTAGTAAAAGAATTTGTAGATTTATTAGGTGGAAAGCGTTTGGATAAGAAAGACGTAAGACAAGCACTCACAATTATCAATGAGGTATCAGAAGAAGTAAAAAATGGAAATATTTATATCTTATTCCCAGAAGGGGGATATGATTTTAATAACAAAAATTCCGTTTACAACTTTAAAGCAGGAAGTTTTAAGATTGCTTTAAAATCTAAAGTTCCAGTTGTTCCGGTAGCATTAATTGATTCTTATCGGGTATTTAATAGTTTTTGGCTTGGACCTGTTACCACACAAGTTCATTACCTTCCTCCTATTTATTATGAAGAGTACAAAGATATGAAGACACAGGATCTTGCAACCTTAGTGCGTAATCGGATTCAAGCTAAAATTGATGAAGTTCTTACTGAACAGGGACAAACTAAGAAGAAAAAATAGAAATTGTGAATTTTTTATGTTTGATGCAAAACGGAGCAGGGAAGAAATTCTTTTTCCAATCCACTGCTCCGATGAGTGTAAATAGCTGGTCCAAATAGAACTTGGACCAGCTACTTTTTATTATTCATCTTTTCTCAAATGAACATATTTAGCAGCACTACGTCTTCTATCATCTTCGATAGCAGCGTAGTGCTTTTTCGTTGTATTAACATCTTTATGACCTAAAACATCTGCTACAAGATAAATATCGCCTGTTTCACGGTACAACGAGGTTCCATAGGTACTTCGTAACTTATGTGGTGTAATATTTTTTAGATTTGTCACCAACTTAGAATATTTTTTGACAAGATTTTCGACACTTCTGACGTTAATTCTTGATTTTTTTAGAGAAAGAAAGAGAGCATTTGTACTTCCTTCCAAAGCTGTAATCTGATTCCGTTCTTCTAGATAATTCAGCAATGCTTCCCGAACTTCGTCTCCAAAATAGATGACAACTTCGGCACCACCTTTTCGATGAATCTTTATGCCATTATTTTTAAAATCCACATCATCAATGTCAAGACCTACACATTCTGAAACACGAATTCCTGTCCCTAATAAAAGCGTTAAAATCGCCATATCGCGAGTTTTTGTCTTTTCATGGTATATTTGTTGCCTTGTGGTTAATTTCTCTCCTGATTCCACTTCATCGAGCAGGAGAGCAACCTCATCAGCATCCAGACGTACAATATTTTTTTCATGAATCTTAGGCATATCAACTTTTACTGCCGGATCAGTATCAATCAATTCATTTTTGTAAAAATAGCGGTAAAATGTCCGCAACGACGCCAGTTTTCGCTTGATTCCACGTTCATCATTTGCATGTGCAACACCATCTTTTTCATAATATTTAAGATAGAAGAGATATTCTTCAATATCAGATGGTGTAATCTGATCTAATATATCTAAAGGAAATTTTGTAATTTCCATTTTCTTTAAAAGAGGATTATTCTGATGTAAATAATCAAAAAAAGTAGTAATATCGTAAGCATAAGCTAATCTAGTACGAGAAGAAGTACGTGGTTCAATTCCAATAAAAAATTGTTTGCAAAAGGGGGGCAGTACCTTTAACATTTCCCTTAACTTCAGTTCATTTTTGATATTAACATCTTCATGATATGCTTTTTCTTTCATTCTATTATCATATCCTTTCTTTCGCCTGCAAATTTCCAAATACTTTTCATCTTTGCGCAGGCATAATGATTTATGAATTTGTATGTTTTTGCCAGCCGTCCATTTTTCCCTCAGCAATTGCACGAAAAATACGCTTTTTGGCACCGGGATGTTCTAAATTAATCTGGCGCACCAACTGCTTTGCAGATTCCCGTTGCGTATGTCCGTCTACAGGACATGGATTTTTCACAACCGGAAGTTCATATTTATGTTGAAATCCAATCACATCCACTTCAGGTACATAAATCATAGGACGAATCACCGTTAATTCTGTTTTATCTAAAAATGTCTTGGGTGGAAAGCAGTAGAAGCGCCCTTCAAAAATCATAGACAAAAACATAGTTTCTATCACATCATCCATATGATGAGCATAGGCAACTTTATTACAGTCAAGTTCCTTCACCGCTTGATTTAAGGCACCTTTTCGCATCTTGGCGCATAAGGAACATGGTGAATCTTCCTTCCGTTCCTCATTCAAAATTTTTGCAATCTCTGTATGAATGACCTGATAAGGAATCTGAAGTTCTTCACATAATTTCTGAATCCCAGATAAATCAAATGCTTCATATCCTAAATCAACCGTAACTGCAACCAATTCAAATTTTTTCGGATAGAAGCGTTGCAGACCATGAAGTGCATAGAGCAGTGTAAGAGAATCTTTCCCACCAGAGATTCCAACTGCAATTTTATCTCCATCTTCAATCAGTTCATAATCATCTACAGCACGTCTTGTATAACTTAATAATTTCTGTAATTTCACTTTAAATAAATAACCTTTCGTTTTTCATTCTTTGCTCATTATACAACATCTTTTCTCAAAAATCCATTTTCTCAAATGGACATTTCTTTTCTTGAAATTTAGCTTTAACCTACTTATAATGAAAATGGTATGTAGCAAGTATTTAAAAGCTTGTAAAAGAAATTATTTTTAGCAGCAAATAATGAAGAATAGGAGTAACTAATATGAAATTTGTAATTCAAAGAGTAACATCTGCATCCTGCACCGTAGAAGAGAATATAACCGGAAAAATTGAAAAAGGCTTTTTAGTCTTTATTGGGGTTGCAGACTCTGATACAAAAGAAATCGCAGATAAAATGATTAAAAAATTGCTTGGCATGCGTATCTTTGAAGATTCGGATGGAAAAACAAATTTATCACTTCACGATGTTAACGGAAGTCTTTTATTAATTTCACAATTTACCTTATATGCGGACTGTAAAAAAGGAAATCGTCCATCCTTTATCAAGGCCGGCAAACCAGATTTTGCAAATGAGATGTATGAATATATTATTTCAGAATGCAAAAAAGAAATCCCTGTCGTGGAAACCGGAATTTTCGGTGCTGATATGAAAATTGCATTATTAAATGCTGGACCATTTACCATTTTATTAGATTCTGATGAAATCATGTAAGAAGCAAAAACTACCGAAAAAGAGCATAAATCTTTCCTCGGATTACATATCTATTTATTCGCAAAACACAAGTTTAACGAATAGTTAAACAATTTGGGGCAATCTATACGCAAAAATTCATATAACCTTATCAGCGTATAAATACCTTTATTAAACCACATAAAAAAGCAAAGCTTTCTAATACGAACGCTTAGTAAGCCTTGCTTTTTTATTCTTTACATTCCAATATTTATTTTTTCTTCATCTGATCAAATAATTCACGATAACTTAAAATCAAATCAACACAAGCATCTTCCCCAATTTTACTATTATCTAAACAGATATCATAGCTTCTGGAGTCACCCCATCTTTTACTTGTGTAATAATTATAATAGCTGGCACGTTGTTTATCTTTTTTCTGAATTAAATCTTTTGCCTTTTCCTCAGTAATATTAAGTTTCTGACTGACGTTTTTAATACGATAATCCATATCAGCATGAATGAACACATTCAAACAATCTGGATTTTCTGCCAAAGCATAGTCTGCACAACGCCCTACAATAACACAAGATTCCTGTTCTGCAATTCTTTTAATTGTTTCAAATTGTGCAAGGAATACTTTGTGGTTCAGCGGCATATCCAAAAAAGGTGTGGAAGAATATCCACTGACAGAATATGTATCCATCACTAAAGAATAAAGAAAACTACTGGTTGGTTTTTCATCGTGATTTTCAAAAATTTCTTCACAAAAACCACTTTCTTTTGCTGCCTTCTGTAATAATTCCTTATCATATAATTTAATTCCTAAACGTTCGGCAAGCTTTTCCCCAACATTTTTACCGCCGCTACCAAATTCACGACCAATTGTGTAAATTTTATTACCCATAGAAACCCCACCTTTCCATTTTTCTAGTGAAAACATATTATGTTTCACTATGAATTTCTTTGATGTTCTTACTATTATTATAATATAACTTCAGGTGAATTTCAAAGATGATTTTTAAATTATTTAAGAACGCAAGTCCCGTAAAATTTTTTCAAAATATTCCGGCAAAGGTGCAGATATTTCCAAATATTCTTTTGTTTTCGGATGGATGAAACCAATTGTCATGGCATGTAAGGTCTGTCCCTGCAACTTATACGGACTTTTTCCGCTTGAATAGACCGTATCCCCTAATAAAGGATGCCCGATGCTTGCCATATGAACTCGAATTTGATGTGTTCGCCCTGTTTCCAGCTCAAATTCCATATAGGTATAATTTGGGAAACGTTCTAAAACTTTGTAATGTGTGATAGCATCCTTTCCATTTTTCTCGTTAATTGCCATTTTTTTTCGTTCCACTGGATGCCTTCCAATAGGTGCATGAATCACACCCTCATCCTCTTTTATTACACCACAGACAATTCCACGATATCTTCGCGTAACAGAATGTACTTTAATCTGTTCTGCAATTGCAATATGACTCTCATCATTTTTACATACAATCAAAGACCCTGTCGTGTCCATATCAATACGATGTACAATTCCTGGACGAATTTCACCATTAATACCGGAAAGGCTGTCTTTGCAATGATACATAATTGCATTCACAAGCGTACCGGTATAATGACCTGCTGATGGATGAACCACCATTCCCTTTGGTTTATTAACAACCAAAAGATCCTCGTCCTCATAAAGAACATCCAACGGAATATTTTCCGGTAAAATTGGAGTCTCAACTGCATCTGGAATTTCAACCTGGACAATATCTTCTACTTTTAACCTATAATTTGCTTTTTCACATTTTCCATTAACCTGTACATGGTTTTCCTTAATCAGTTTCTGAAAAAAGGAACGGGATTGTTCCGGAAAAAGAATGCTTAAATATTTATCTAAGCGTTCTTCCTCATATTCAGTTTCAACCTCAAAACTTTGACTATTCATTTACTTCTTCCTTTTTCTTTTTGGATGGAAACATTTTTTCATAATCCTCTTCTTTATAATAGAAAATACTAATCAACATCATGATAGATGCTGCCACCACGTAAATATCCGCAATATTAAAAATTGGGAAATTGATTAATTTAAAATAGAAAAAATCTACAACATAGTTGTAGCGTACTCTATCGATAAAGTTTCCGATTGCTCCGGAAATATAAAGGACACAAATAATATGCACCCAATAATAACGTTTTCCAGCAGGAAAAGTAAAAAACAAATAGAGCAATGCAACTAGTAAAACAGTTGTAAACAGAATAAGAATCATTTTCTTTCCCTGCAAAATTCCAAAAGCTGCACCCTGATTTTCTAAATATTGCAGTTCAAATACACCTTTCCAAATGGGAATTGCCGCATTTCCTTTTAAATGAACAATAGCAAGATATTTTGTAACTTGATCCAATAAAATCAAAAAAATGGAAAGTACAGCTCCTAACATACATTTTAAGACTTTAAAATTTTGTTTCTGATTCAAGTATTTTTCCTCCAGTTCTTTTATGCTTGTAAAACATAACGGATTCCAACTAAAATATCTTCATCCGTTAAATCGCGATAAATATAGGCGTTTCCAATGTCCTGCAATAAAATAAATTTCACCTTGGATCCTACCATTTTTTTATCTGATTTCGTTGCTTTCAAAATTTCATTTGCATCATAGCCACAGATACTTGTCCGGAACCCAAAATCTTGAAATGTTTTCTCAATAAATTGTAATTCTTCTTCTGAAATATTTCCCTGCTTATTGGAAAGATAAGCCGCTGCAATACAGCCTAGACCGACACATTCTCCATGATAAAGAGAAAAATCCGATAATTTTTCAATTGCATGACCAATCGTGTGACCAAAATTCAATAACGCACGCTCTCCTAATTCTTTTGCATCACGTTCTACCACGTCGCGTTTAATCAGACAGCTCTGATATACAACCTCTTCCATCGTAGCAAAATCCAATTTCTTTACAGAAGCTGCGTTTTCACACATCCAGTTAAAGTATTCTTTATTTTTTATTAAGCCATGTTTTAATACTTCACCTAATCCTGAAATTAATTGCTTTTCAGGAAGGGTTTTTAATAAGCTTAAGTTCATATAAACAAGTTTCGGCTGATAAAAAGCCCCTACCATATTTTTGTATTGCTGGAAATCGACTCCTGTTTTCCCTCCAACGCTACTATCTACCTGCGAAAGAAGTGTCGTTGGTATTTGGATAAAATCAATTCCTCTTAAATATGTAGCAGCTGTAAATCCGGTCAGATCCCCTACTACACCTCCACCAAAAGCAATCAATACGTCCTGGCGATCGAAGTGATTTAAAATTAAATGTTCATATAATTTTGATACAGTATCTAGATTTTTACTAGCTTCTCCTGCTTCGAATATAAATTCAAAAAGTTTATCTTGTGCTATTCCTAATGCACTTTTTAAACTTTCCAAATGAAGTGGTGCTACATTAGAATCTGATACAATACAAAATTTACGTGAAGAACCCTGATATAATTTCGCTAATTCTTCTGCTAATTTTCCAAAACTATCCTCCAAAACAATATCATAAATCCAATCTTGATTTAGTTTTACTGGTAAAACCTTTGCCATCTTTTCCTCTCCCTATTCATAAAGTTTATATTGAATACGCAGTCTTCCCTTTTGGGTTTCACCGCATTCTCCCTCGTATACAAAACGTCCCATTCCACGCACAGAAATAATGTCCTGCCCTTTACAACAATATGTATTACATAAAATTGCTTTTCCATTTACAAATACTTTTTCTGCACGAATTAACTCACTTGCTTTTGAGCGAGACAACTTGTAAACGCATGCAATCACACTATCTATCCGGTTTGAAGTAATAATACCGCTCTTTTCCTGATACTTTTGTCCAAATGCAACTTCTGAAGCTTCTACAACAGATATCTTGACTAACGTATGTCTAATTTTTTCCAGATGCTCAAGAAAATATGGTGCAATACTTTCTTCGCAAAAAAGATAATATGCATTTTCATTCATTACAATATCACCTAATTTTGAACGTTCCACACCTAAATTCATAATAGACCCAAGCACATCCCGATGAGTCAATTTCTCTGCAAATTTCGGATAAGATGGGACAATTTTTAAACACGTAATTGGATAATCCCACTCATAATAAAGAGCATCAGGAAGAAATGCTACCATCTGACGCTCTGATAATTCCATCCCACCAAAGGTTTCAGTCTGTGATTCTAACTGATTTTTGGTCTGATGATAAATATTTAGTTCATTTAAATTAAGGAAATCGCTAAATAAGACAATTCCCTTTCGATTCGCCTGTTTCGACAAATCCAATAATCTTTTTTTACAAAGTTCCTGTTCGTTCATAATTAAAATTCCGTCTGAATACCAGGTACGTCAAAAGAATCCATGATACTCTGAAAATCTCCAGAAATATCAACTGTTGACGGTGTTAAAATAAAAATGTAATTTGAAATCTTCTGTAAATTACCTTGAATAGCAAAACAAGATCCTGATGCAAAATCAATAATTCTCTGTGCGATTTCTACATTTAAGCCTTCCACATTTAATACAACTGTACGGTTATTTAATAATGTTTCTGTAATTTCTCTCGCGTCTTCTACTGATGTTGGTTTAATGACACAAACTTCCATACCTGCCCCCTGCTTTCTAGAATTACGAATTGGTGTGATTTTCGGAGTCGTTTTTACCTGTCTTTCTCTGGTCTTTGTCTCTTCCTCATAATAATCATCTTCTTCCTTTTCCTTTCGGAAGGATGATTTCTTTCTTACCGGTTCTTCTTCAAAATCATCATCTTCATAATCATAATCTTCATTATAAAATTCATCATCATCTTCCGGATTTAGTCTCATCACATTTAAAAATTTATCTAAAACACTCATTTTATATCTCCTATATGTAACTTCTTTCCTTTATTCATGATAATAGATCTATCGGTACTATTTTCCAGTTCTTACTCTGCTCGATTGTAATTCCGTTCTCCAAAAATTCCGGTTCCAACACGAACCATTGTGGAACCTTCTTCAATGGCAACCATATAATCACCGGTCATACCCATAGACAGAATATCCATAGATACATTATCTATGTTTTTATTTCTTATGTCAACAGATAATTGCTTGATTTTCCTAAAATACGGACGGTTTTCTTCTGGATCAGACACATTTGGAGCAATTGTCATCAACCCTTGAATATGTACATTTTCTAATTTTGCAACTTCTTCCACAAGCAAAATTGCATCTTCCGCTGTCGTTCCAAATTTACTTTCTTCTTCAGCAATATTTACCTCAATCAAAATTGGAATAATTACATTTCTCTTCTTTGCCTGGATATTAATTTCTTCTGCAAGACGATAAGTATCCACAGAATGAATCAAAGCTACCTTTCCAGCAATATATTTCACCTTATTTCTCTGTAAGTGACCTATCATATGCCATTTAATATCATCTGGTAAAGCAGGCATTTTTTCGGTTAATTCCTGTACTTTATTTTCACCAAAGCAACGAATTCCCTCGTCATAAATTTCCTGTAGCATTTCAACAGGCTTTGTTTTACTTACTGCAATTAAAGTAACCTCTTCCCGCTTTCTTCCTGCTTTCTTACATGCTGCTTCAATATTTTCTTCCACTTTTTGCAAATTCTCTTTTAACATTCTATTTCCCTTTCTAATTACATTTGTCTCTATTATTGAATTAGTTGATTTTCTTCCACCTTAGAACTATCCAATGCAATATGATCATATAAAGAGATTCCATAAGTAGTTCCTGTTTTTACAATACTGTATTCTTCATTCTGATATATCACATCAATTTGTTTAAATACAGCATATCCTTTATTTACATTATAGACCCCTGAAAGACTTGCTGTTTCACTTCCTACTGTATAAGTTTCCGTAGAATCCGGTTTTTGAATGATTGTACCATTTATTACTTCCTGCTTATCCACGTAATAATAGTCTTCTGTGGCATAATAAATAGTTGGCTCCACAAATTCTGTCTCAGAACCCTGTTTGACCAAAATCCCCTCTTCTTCTGAGTCACCACCTTTTAAAAAGTAAGCAGTCGGAATCGTATAAAATTCTTTTTCTGCAATGGAAGAATTTGGAATCTTAAGTCCACTTTCTTCAGATAGAAGAAGTTCTATTTCAATATAGCGTTCTTTTGCATAACGTACCATGCTGCTCTTCAATTGCAAAATCAAATAATTCTGCCCTTCCTTTTCTGTCATGGAATAATAGGCATACATCGTTTTGTTATCTTTTAAAAATTTTATTTTTACTACAGTATCATCAGCTAAACGTTCTACCATAGTATCATCGATTGGTACTACGATATTCCAGATTTCACTCGTTATGAGCTTATAGGCTGGAGAACCTGCCGAAATTTCCAAATTACCCTTTAAATTATTTTTTTCATATTGGGATTCATCAAACATTTCTGCCGTAAACGTATCAGTCGTAACCCCTTCAAACCCGTCTGTGTAATATACAACAACTCCTGATTGTGGCGCAAAAACCTCATGAAACGTGTTGCTAGAAGTTGCAGTGGCAACATTCTCAGAAAGGCTGTCTAAGGCATTCTGGCTTAATGCTTCACTCAGCATAGCATTTACATCATCCTGAAAAGTATAGGTATTATAAAAGTTTAAGGAATGATAACTCTTTTGAAAATTAGAAATCGTATCTTCAATTTCAGAAAGGCTGTCACTATCAATGTTGGTAGCATCTTCATTCGCTTCATTAATAGCAGTTGCAATGTCCCCACTTTCATCTACAGAATATACCAGATTATTATATGCCACTTTCGATGCATCTTTTTTATAATAATTAAGAGCTCCATCATATTCAGAATAATAGACGCTCTCAGAGCGCAAAGCTAGTCCATTATAACGGTTATTTTCTGCAATGGTACCTTGTTGGACTTCATAAATGGAAATATGATCTTTTGTCAGATAAACAAAATAATTAAAAATCAAATAAAGGAAAATAATACCAAAAATAATCACGCCAATATTAATACGAATTGGTTTTTTATATTTTACAATCTTCTTATTCTTTGCCAACGAATTGAACCACCTTTTTTTATTCAACACTTCTATTTTACCATTTTCGAACGCATAACACAACTTTTGCACCAAATTATTTTTTGCGAATAATTTATAAAAATCTGCTCACACTAGTATGGAGTGCTTAGGTACATTTCTCATAAACGTTTTCCCAATTGAAAAAGGAGGTTTTGTTTTCTATGAATACGAAATGGTTAGACTATACACTTTTAACACTGGTTATCATTGGTGCTGTCAACTGGGGATTAATTGGCTTTTTCCGTTTTGACCTTGTCGCTTTTCTTTTTGGCAGCATGTCATGGCTTTCACGTATTATTTATGCTTTGGTTGGAATTGGAGGCTTATATTTAATCAGTACTTATGGTCGCATTCGCTCCATGGATGAAGTGTAAGTAAAAGAAAAAGCAACCATGCCCAAAATAATATTTAGCATGGTTGCTTTTGTAAAAAATATCCTGAGATTATAGAGAAATGACAATCTTTGCCTTAGCACATTCTGGCAATTCTGTCTCGTCTTTTGAAATACTAAGAACAAATTTCACGTTGAATTTTTCACTGATGATATCAAGTTTTTCAATTGCATGGCGAATCTCATCTGAAGAGTTGATAGAAGCAATGGTTAAAAAGCTATCTAAATACATCTCTTCTAAATCATTATCCTGAGATACAATTCCACAAATGAATCCTAAGAATTCATCACAATTGGATATTGGATAATCAACTACATTAATCAGTCTCACCTTATTATTCAATTCATACATATGTTTCTGGCTCTTATCCAGATAAACAATATTTCCGGATGCACTTTCTACTGATGAGTTGACCTTTCCTAATAATTCTTTTGTTTTCCCTTTTCCTTTAACGCCTGAAATAATCTCTATCATTGTCATTTCCTCCTAATCTGTATATTTTCCAAAAATATACAATATAGATAAAAAATTTAATTTTTATACATTAATTATAGTATAGATGCATATAAAATACAACTGCTAATTCGTATAACCTGCAAGCATTTCATTCATTAAAAGATAAAGATTTGATTTGCAGTCTGCCTTAAAAACGATGGAAATAATCGGCTGATTTTCTGAATTATAGGAATACAAAACAAGACAATATCCTGCTTCTCCCGTTGTACCAGTTTTTCCACCTACAATCGTAATTCCATCTGGAGCTGTCTGCTTTCCTAACAAATACTGATTTGTATTACTCCAGGATTGTGAAACTGCCTCACCACTTCTATTATAATACGTGACATCTGTCGAGACAGTACTAATAATTGTTACAAAAGTTTCATTCTGCAATGCTGCCTGGAAAATAAGATACATATCATAAATCGTTGTATAGTGATTTTCATCTGGAAGCCCATTCGGATTTACAAAATTGGAATTTGTAGCTCCTAAGGCCTTTGCTTCCTGATTCATCAACACAGCAAAACTATCGACATCTCCCGAAATATGCTCTGCAATTGCAATTGCAGCATCATTTCCGCTACGAAGCATCAGCCCATATAGCAGATAGCGCATAGAAATCACATCTCCGGCATTCAGATTACAAATAGAAGAATCGGTCGTCTGGTTTACCGCATTTTCACTGACTGTCACCATTTCATTTAAATCACAATATTTTAATGCAATATAAGCAGTCAGTATCTTTGTCGTACTAGCCGGATATAGTTTTTCATAAAGATTTTTCGAATAAGTAACCGTATTGGTTGCCAGATTAAAAACCCCGGCACCCTCTGCCACCTCTGAAGTTGTATCTTCTGTTCCAAGATTGATATCTTCTGAAACACACAAATCTTTTGCGAAATAAGACACTTCATCTGCTGTTGTGGTGGAAATTCCAACCGTTTTTCCAGTCCCGTAAACATCATATGCTTCATTTAATTCTGTTGAGCCGGCAGAACAACCCGATATAAAAATAGCTGCTATGCTAACACAGCAGCATAGCAGTTTTCTTTTACTTATACATTTCACGCCACTCTAAATCTCCTCTGTCTAAAGATTTAATGAGTAATTCTGCAGTTGCAAGGTTGGTTGCAAGCGGAATATTGTGTGTATCACAAAGACGAACCACATTATTAACATCCGGTTCATGTGACTTTGGTGTAAGCGGATCACGTAAAAAAATAACAAGATCGATTTCATTATGTTCAATCTGTGCACCAAGTTGCTGTGCACCGCCTAAATGTCCTGCAAGATACTTGTGAATATTTAAGTTCGCTACCTCTTCTATTAATCTTCCTGTTGTACCGGTTGCAAATAACTCATTTTTGCATAAAATACCGCGATACGCAATACAAAAATTTTGCATTAGTTTTTTCTTTGAATCGTGTGCAATTAATCCGATGTTCATTTCATCCCATATCCTTTCCTAAAATTTTTTAGGCTGAAGCCCTACATTTAAGACTAGTCCTATACCAATATATAACGACATCAAGGATGTTAATCCATAACTGACAAACGGTAATGGAATACCTGTGTTCGGGAAAAGCCCTGTTGCCACAAAGATGTTGATGGTACTCTGAAAACCAATTAATGCTGCAACTCCGCAACAAATTAATTTTCCACTCAAGTCTTTTGCTTTTCTAGCAATTAATATACACTCAATTGTAATGAAAAGCAAGAGCAGAATGATGACCGCAGTTCCAACAAATCCAAGTTCTTCCCCTGCAACCGCATAAATAAAATCCGTCTGTGGTTCCAGAATAAAATTACCATTCTTAACAGAAGTCGCCTCTGTATTGTTCAAGCCCTTTCCAAATAACTGACCGGAACCAATCGCCATAATGGAATTTTGCTGCTGATATGCCAAATCAGGATAATCATCCGGATACAGCCAAGCCATAATCCTTCCTATCTGGTAACTTTTTACAAAAGGAATCTTTCCCTTAATCAGTAATACAAATCCAATAATTCCGGTTGGAAGACAAATTGCCAATACCCATGCTACTATTTTATAACTTAATCCAGCGACAAACAAGAGGGTAATAAAAATTAATGTAATGCATATTGTAGTTGATAAATCTGGTTGTTTTAAAATCAAAAGCAATGGTACCCCAGCCAAAAGCAAAGAAAGGAAAATTATTTTCACCGTATTCAGCTCTTCTTCATATTTCATGAAAAAATAAGCAAAAAACAGTATAATCAAAATCTTTGCTAATTCAGAAGGCTGAAACTGAAATCCTCCAATATTTAACCAACGCTGAGAACCACCGGTACTCTTTCCGGCAAGCTGAACCAGTGCCAGAAGTCCAACCATCCCAGCATAAATCAGCCAGGAAAATTTTAAAATAAAACTATAATCTATCAAAGATACAATTGTCATAATAAACAATCCGCCAAGAAACCCAACCATCTGTTTTGTCTGCAGAGCCGGCTTTGCACTTCCTACTAAAAGGACGCCTATAATTGTCAGGATTACAACAAATACAATTAATTGAAAACGATAATTTTTTATCTTATATTGTTTTAACATGTTAAGCTCTCTTCTCTTTTAGTACAACTTTAATTTCAAGATTTTCAGGTTCTATCTCTAAATATCTCATAACAAGTTGTCCAATTTCATTTTGAACCATTTCCATGGTCGTTTCATCTAACAAATTATGCTCTTGTTTCAACATAACCTTCAACCGTTCTTTTGCTATTTCGCCTGACTTTATCTCCATAAATTTCATGCTAAAAATCCTTCCTTTCTCTTTTGAAAAAGGGAAAAGAACGGCACTTTTCTTTCTTGTTCTACGGAAACATTCTTTTCTTCTTTTTCAAGAATCACGCGACAAATCTGCTTGTACGCCTCTTTTGCTTCCGTTCTTTTATTCATAATGCTTTCTCCATGGTTTTGTGAGATTACAATTTGTTCATCTTCCGGAATCGTACCTATCAATGGTGTCTGCAACAGCTCACAAATATCTTCTTTTGAAAGCATGTCCCCATTTTTTACCATTTTGTTTTTATAACGGTTAACCAATAATTCAACTTTTGGAACCTTTTCTTCCTTCAGGCACTGCAATACCTGGTCCGCATCATGAATTGCTGCAATATGAGGTGTCGTTACTACAATCGCCCGGTCTGTACCTGCAATTGCATTGTAAAACCCTTCCTCTATTCCTGCCGGACTATCAATTAGTATGTAATCAAACATTTCCCGCAGTTCCTCTAACAACAATTTCATTTGTTCAGGAGTCACCTTCTGTCCACGATTTCTTAGCGGTGAAGGAATAATAAACAGATTTTCATTCTGCCAATCCCGAATCAGAGCTTGCTTTAAACGGCATTTTCCGGATATTACGTCCAGCAAATGATATAAAATACGATTTTCAAGCCCCATAACTACATCCAGATTCCTTAAACCAATGTCAGTATCTACTAACACTACTTTTTTATCTAACTGTGAAAGTCCTACGCCGACGTTAGCTGTTGTAGTCGTTTTCCCAACGCCGCCTTTACCTGATGTGAAAGTAATAACTTCACTCATCAAGAATGACCTCCTGTTAAATTAATTCTTAAGAAAACGAATAGTCTTCCAAAGATTCTATATTAATAATCCCCTCGGAAACAAAGGCAACCTTTGCCTCTGGGGTCTTATTCCTACTTTTTCTTGAGAATAAGCCACCTTTTTGTTTATGTTCATAACAAACAGAGCCTATCATCAATTTCCCGGGTGCAAAATGAGTCGCTGCAATACATGCTTTTTGTTGCTCCATATCTGCACCTGCCTGTACATTTCCATAAAGAGATCCTAATACAATCACGTCTCCATAAGAAATAACAGTTGCACTTTCCGGAACATCTCCAAGAATTAAAAGATTCTCTTTCGACTCTAATACCTGATTTTCTTTTAAAGAACCTCGGTATACATTACTTTTATTATTATGCACTTTTTTTGTTTTTTTTGCAACAACCGGTTGTAAAAGCTCCTGCGTTCTTTTCCGAATCACTTCTTCCATGATAGCGTTATGATCTAAAATGCAGAGAATCTGAACAGATGTATGTTCCATAATAGCATTCACAATCTGATTTTCTTCTTCCTCTGATAAATTTCTCCCACCAAAAGAAATAGAAACTTTTGCATTACGAAAAAATTTTTCTGACTCTTTAAATTTTTGAATAATTTCGTGTAATAATTCCGGAAAAGAACGTTCTTCATCTAAAATCAGATGAATCCCATTCTTTTCACTTTTAATAATGACAGCCTGATTCATAAAACCGTTTTCCTGCCTTTCCCTTTCAAAAACTAATCCGTGAAACCATTTGCAGAAGCGCCAATCTCCTCTGCCTGGCCACTTAAAAGCTCGTCTTCATCTTCTACTCCAAAATAATATGCCAGAATATTTTTGGATACTTCCGCCGCATTATGGGAAGTATATCCGTAAGCAATTCTGGTAGCAATCGTTATTTCCGGATCCTCATAAGGAGCATATCCAACAAAAAGAGCATGATTCGCACGGTTTTTCACCTGCTGTGCGGTACCTGTTTTTCCAGCAACTGCAACAGAAAATCCATCAAAGCATTCCAGATTTTCTACCACCATACGCATTCCAGAATGAATCGCGTCCCATTCCTCGGTATTCAATACATCAATCGTATTTCGAATAGCAGGTGCGTAAGTGTTCATTACATTTCCATCGGAATCGGTAACCTTATTTAATAAAGTATAGTTGTAAACATTTCCACTATTTGCTACTGCAGTTACATAACGGGAAAGTTGTACCGTTGTATAGTTATTGTTACTCTGTCCAATTGCTGCCATGACAGGATAGGAATCCGCAATATTAGGCTCATTTTCTACAATTTCAATTCCTGTTGTCTCATCTAATCCATACATGCTGGCATATTCTTGGATTTTTGAAATACCGGTTTCATCACTATAGGTGGACAAATAATTATTTGTAGCAAGTCGATAACCTACTTCATAGAAAAAATAGTTACAAGAATCACGTAGCGCTTCTGAAACATTGATAAAACCATGTGTAAAAGATGGATAAGCCCAACATTCCGGCTCATTATCGACATTCATATACTTTCCAAGGTCTTGAATCGTTTCCGTTGTTGTAATTACATTTTCAGCCAGACCCGCTGTTGCAGAAAGCATTTTAAACGTAGATCCAGGCGCCGTCCTCTGCTGTGTAGCATAATTGTACTGCGGATTTGATAAGTCGCTATTTAAAGAGGCAAAATATTCTGCATCTACCGAATTTGCAAGTTTATTGTTGTCATATCCCGGATAAGATACAAGTGCTAACAATTCTCCAGTATCTGTGTCCGTAATCACACAGGAGGCCGTACATGGGTCCAACGCTAACTGTGCAGGCGTAATTTCCAGATTTTTAATTTTTTGGCGAATAAAATCAAAAGCTGAAATTGTTCCATTCTGCAACGCCGCAATGGATTCATCGTCATAAGCTAATACTCCCTGGTCAAAAAGAATCAAACAAAGTTGAACTCCTGATATATTATCACTCTGAATCATATATTCATAAACAATCTTTGAAAAACTTGTGCTGCTTTCCATATCTTCTAAAATATAATTACAAAGTGCATCGTATATTTCAGCAGAATCCGAATACTTTTCCTCTACCGTAAAAGCTGTAATATCAACCCAATTCTGTGCAATCGCATGATTTAAGTATTCTTGTGTACTGATACTTCCCTCTTTCCATCTCTGATAAACTTCATCTGAAGTATCAATTTCACTTTCTAATAGAATATTTTCATCTTTCAACATCTGAATAAGATATGTGATATAATCCTGCATTTCTTCGCTTAAACTTTCAAACGATGTAGGATTACTTCCTGTTAATTCGGAAGATACCATAGCAAGAGATTGTGACTGCCTTGTCTTAAACGCCGCTGCAACTTCCTGTTCTGTCGAAGAAGCATCTTCTTCTAAAAAGTGTTCTATATCCAAAATATTATTGTTAATTAATGCAAAATAGACATCATCAATTGGAATAATCAAATCGGATGCTGAACCAACAGAAGAAGCATCATAGTTTTTCACATTTTGAATTTTAGAATAAATGATACCTGCTAATTCCTGCTCTAACAAATCATATGCTGCAATCTGTAAGTCAGCCCGAATGGAAAGATAAACATCATTTCCAGCAGATGGCTCTTCCCTGTCAATGATTTCTACTGCTTTTCCCAGGTAGTCAACATATAATTTTTCATAGCCTTTTTCCCCTTGCAGGGTTTCATCCATATATTGTTCAATACCTGCTTTTCCAATGACATCATTTAACGTATAACTGTCATTTTCTTCTGAAAGTTCATCATATTCTTCTTGTGAAATCTTTCCGGTATATCCAATAATAGATGCAAAATATTTACTGTCATTGTACTTTCGAATCGTATCTTCTACTACTTCAACTCCTTGCAGTTCAGAAGAATGTTCACTGATATAAGCAACTGTTTCATCTGAAACATTCGAAGCAATTGTAGTTGAAATATATTTTTGATAACTGTTTTCAAACATTCCGTATCGAACAACAACAATCTGATAAGTTTCGTTCTTACTATAATCTTCTGCTACTGCAAATTTGGTATTTGCTAAATAGTCCATAACCTGATTCGCAGAAGCTTCTGCCGGATTATACTCCAATTTCTTTTTCAAATCAGAGTCTTTTTCCAATTCATCATAAGAACTTTTTCCGTAAACATCTGCCAAAAAACGCTTTAATGCAGTACCCGTTACATTAAACTCATATTCATCATTTTCATTTAACGTAACTTCAAAATCATTATCAATCGTATCACCATTTTCTTCTAAGGCATGGATAATCTGATTGATTTCTGCATTTAAAGCAATGTTTTTATTTTTTGTAGAATCATAACTACCATTGTCTTCAATCGTAATGGAATATGCCAACTCATTATAAGCGAGCAAATTTCCATCACGGTCATAAATATTACCACGAGTACTATTTAAGGTACGTTCTTTTACAATCTTATAGGTATAATTTTCCTGATACTCTTCCCCATTGATAATTTGAAGAACAAAAACCCTTCCCAGCATAATGGAAAATAAAAGAACAAATACAATTCCTATTACAACTAGTCTTGATTTTAAAATTCCTCTGAAAAAATCCTTTATATTTTCAAACAAACTTCCTTGCACTCCTTTTTTCCTTGATTTCAAGCTGCTGATTGATTTTCAAAATAATGATATACAAAAAAATGGAAACCAACATCGTATAAACCAGTTCTGGAAGAATAATATGGAAGAGATAATATCCTATCTGGAATTTTCCACGGAAGAAAAAACGCAGAAAGTAAATCACAAAATTACTTATCATATCACTTCCGGCAATTAACAGCAATGGAAGCTTAATATCTTCAGGATAAAACAATTTACGGAATTTTCCATTAAAATAGCCAATATACATATAAATCAATGCATAAAATCCAAGAAAGCTTCCGTAAAAAATATCAAGAAGAAGTCCGCAGAAAAATCCAATCCATAGTCCCTCTTTTTTGCCTCTCATAAACCCAAACGCAGCCGTTACAATAATAAGCAGATTTGGAGAAATCGATGCAAAAGACAGTGTTTCAAACACTGTACTTTGCAGCAAAAAACATACCGCAATCACTATAAATACTGTAATCTTTCTTCTCATGATTCGTCCTCTACTGTTTGCTTTTTTTCTAAAATAACAAGTACTTCTTCAATGTGTTCAAAATCAACAGCTGGTGTAATGGTACCTGACTTTGTCAAATTGTTGGAATCCGTTTCGATACTACTGATATACCCAACCAGAATTCCCTGTTGATACTGATCTGATACATAGGAAGTTACCACTGGATCACCGACCTGAACTTCATCATCTTCATCGCGCAAATTTGAAAAACCAATTACCATACTTTCATTCATAGTTTGGAGATTTCCGGATACAATCAGATTGTCCGATGTCGTCGATACCATACCGCCAACTTTTCTGGTATCATCAATAATCGTCTTAATTTTTGCGTAATTAGGTCCGACATCTGTTACGATTCCAACTAATCCACTTCCAGCAATTACATTCATGTCTACTTCAATTCCATCATTAGAACCCTTATCTATTGTAAAAGTAGAAAACCAGTTTCCACTTCCTTTACTGATTACATTTGCTGCTACTTTTTCATAACTTGGATATTTTTGATCCAGTTCATATAACTCTCTTAAGTTATCCAACTCATACTGTTCTAACTTTGTTGTGTTCAGTTCGGCTGTTAAATCTTCTACCTGCTGTTTTAATTCCTCATTTTCTGCCATAACATCATTTAAATTTTTAAGTGCTGCAGTTTTATCAGAAATCCATTCTCCAACCGAATTAATTCCACGCTGCATCGGAACAAACACATATCCGGCCGCCGCATTAAGAGGACCGCCGGAAATATTAAAGGTAAAACTAATCAACATGGCAATGACGCAAACACCCGTTAGAATTAACAATATGTATTTGGAAGGAAATGTAAATTTTGATTTACGTTTCATCATTTTTTATGCCTTTCATTTATGATTATTTCAGAATCTTATTTTTAAAGCTGAAGGAAAGATGTTTAAATTTTTCATCAGAAACAATTTTTACAAGTCCTCTTACTACAGATTCTTCCGGATTTTCACTTGTATTAATCTGAATTCCGGTAATATCTAAAAATAACTTGTCTAAATCATGAATCAGCGAGCTTCCTCCTGTAATATAAATACCAGAATGGATAATATCCTTTGCCAGTTCTGGTGGTGTCTTTTCCAAAATCATCTTGATAGAATTACAAACAGACGCCAAATTATCTTTAATTGCTTCATAAATCACGTCTGCAGTAATTTCCATTTCGATTGGAAGACCACTTACAACATCTCTTCCAACTACAACCATCGAATCTGTTCTTCCAGGAATACCAGAACCAAGAATCTCTTTTAAGGCTTTTGCTGTTTTCTGTCCAATCACAAGATTATAAGTTCTCTTAATATAACTGATAATAGATTCATCTAAACGGTTTCCACCAAAATGCAATAAATCACTTAAAACAAGCCCGCCAAGAGAAATAACAGAAATCTCTGTTGTATCGGCTCCCATATCGACTATCATAATACCAGTTGGCTGATTTACATCAAGTCCTAATCCTACTGCATCCGCAATTGGTTTCTCACAAAGGAGAACACTCTTTGGTTTTGTTTTTTTGTTATAAAACATATCGGAAAAAGCTCTTTTCTCAACATCAGTAATATCCGTTGGAACAGCGACAATGAAATCTGCCCCTTTTACTTTTCCCTTCATATGTTTTTCTAAAAAATCAAAAATCATATTTTGTAAATTATTAAAATCTGCAATTACGCCACACAACACAGGAAATGTTACCTGAATCGTCTCAGGTGCTTTTTCGTACATTGCATAAGCAGCATCTCCATATGCATAAATCTGATTGTTCTCTACCAGCGCAATTGTATTTTTCTCATTTAAGATTTTTCCTGTAGCTTTGCAATAAATTTTCATATTGCAGGTTCCAAGGTCAATTCCGTAAACATTGTTTGTCATTCTTTTCTCCCTTCAGACTTATCCTATGTAAGAAGTCCTTTTTCTTTAAAACTATAATATTGGTTATCACCTATAATAATGTGATCTGCAACCTCTATGCCAAGTAACTCTCCAGCTTCTACCACCTGCTTCGTCGCATAAATATCCTCAGAAGAAGGATTTGCACTTCCACTCGGATGATTATGCAGTAAAATGAAATAAACCGCTCTATGTTCCAAAGCTTTCAAAAATATTTCTCTCGTTGGAACAAACGCCGAATTTACGCTTCCTATACTAATCAGCGCATCTCCTATCAGCTGGCATTTCGAATCGAACATGGCAATTATGAGACGCTCCTGCTTCTGATGACGCATCTGCTCCATATAGTATGCCGCAACAGACTTTGCATTAGTCATACATAAATGCTCATATCGCTTTGATTTTGTAATTCTAGCTGCTAACTCCGCAATACATTTCAACTGAATCGCTTTTACTTTCCCAATGCCAGGAATTTCTTTTAATTCTTCTATTGATAAATCAAATAGATTTAAAAGATTTTTATTTTTTCCCCTTAAAATGTTCTGCGCCACTTCAATGGAGCGTACATTTTTGGTTCCGGCACGGATAATAACTGCTAGTAGTTCTGCATCACTTAAGACTTCAGCGCCATTTCTCAACACTTTTTCGTAAGGTTGCTCCGATTCAGGAAGTTCTTTCATGGTCAAATACTGATTCATTCCATCTCCAATCTACTCTCCCTAAGCAAATTATGTCAACCAGCATTCCAAATAAAAACTCAAAATATATTTTAACACAACACGTCGAGGTTCACAAGTTTTCGTTCATAAAGTTTTTGTAACGACATTAAAATTCCTAATTTTGCATGATACCAGGTTAATCCTCCCTGGAAATAAACGGCATATGGCGGTTTGATCGGACCATCTGCACTTAATTCGATGGAAGAACCCTGAACGAAAGCTCCTGCCGCCATAATGACATCACTATCATATCCCGGCATTGCCCATGGTTCCGGCGTTACATAACTATCAACCGGTGCAGCTGCCTGAATTCCTTCGCAAAATGCAATCATTGCATCCGGATTTTCAAATGTAACTGCCTGAATAATATCATGACGACTTTCAGTTCCATTTGGCACAACGGCAAAACCTAATTTTTCATAGATATTTGCTGCGAAAATAGCTCCTTTTAACGCACCACTTACAACCGTAGGTGATAAAAATAGTCCCTGATAGAAAGACTGGATAACACCTAAAGAAGCTCCTACTTCTTTTCCAAGTCCCGGTGAAGTAAGACGGTAAGCTGCATTTTCCACGCATTCTTTTTTTCCGACAATATAGCCACCAATTGGTGCAAGTCCACCGCCCGGATTTTTGATAAGAGAACCAACAATCATGTCTGCGCCTACTTCTAATGGCTCTTTTTCTTCTACAAATTCACCATAACAATTGTCTACCATGCAGATAACATCCGGCTTAATTCCCTTAATAAAAGAGATAAGTTCTCCAATCCTGTCAACGGAAAGTGTTGGACGTGTTGCATATCCTTTAGAACGCTGGATAGTAACTAATTTTGTTTTTTCATTGATTGCTTTTTTGATATTTTCGTAATCAAAACTTCCGTCTTCTAATAAGTCGACCTGGCGGTAAGATACCCCATATTCTGCAAGGGACCCCTTAGAAGGACGGATTCCAATCACTTCTTCTAATGTATCATAAGGTTTTCCAACAGGAGATAATAATTCGTCGCCCGGCCTTAAGTTTGACATCAATGCCAGTGCCAGCGCATGTGTTCCACAGGTAATCTGTGGACGAACCAAAGCGTCTTCTCCTTTAAAGCAGGAGGCATATACTTTTTCCAATGTGTCGCGCCCCAAATCGTTATAACCATAACCACTGGTACTATTAAAGCATTCTGCACTAACACGGTTTTCCTGCATGGCTTTAATCACCTTCATCTGATTGTACTCTGCACGTTCGTCTATTTCTGTAAAGCGCTCTTTCAAAGAAGCCTCGATTTTTTCGCCAAACTCGTATACTTCTCTACAGATACCTAATTTTTCATATTGTTCTCTCATTAACTGACTCATTTTTTATTATACCTTTCCAAACTCTATATTTTAAAGAATCTTTTTCTCTTTTAGTATTTTTTCCATATCCACAAGAATGGCTTCTTCCTGATAATCATATTTTTGTTTATCTAGCCAGATAACATCCCGTTCCCGCTTAAACCATGTCAATTGGCGTTTTGCAAAATGTCTGGTCTCTCTTTTAATAATATAAACAGCTTCTTCTACTGACATCTCACCATCAAGAGCACTAAGCAGCTCTTTATAGCCAAGCCCCTGCATGGAAACCATTTCTCTGTGATAGCCCATTTCCTTTAAGGCCTTTACTTCATCCAAAAGCCCTTTCTCCATCATGAGATCAACCCGTTTATCAATTCGCTCATAAAGATGTGCTCTATCATCTGTCAGAACAAAATAAGCAAATTGGTAAGGTGACTCTTTCTGTCTTTCTTCTTCATTATGTGCAGATATCTTTTCTCCCGATTTGTGATAAAATTCCAAAGCGCGGATCACTCGTTTGATATTATTCGCATGAATTGCTTCCGCCGATTCCGGATCCACCTCGCGTAGCCTTTCGTGTAACGCCTCTGCTCCATGTTCTTTCGCAAAACCCTCTAGTTCTTTCCGGTATACTTCATCGCAATCCTGTCTGGTGAAGTCAATATCATATAAAAGCGCCTGAATATAAAATCCAGTTCCACCTGCCACAATCGGAATCTGCCCATTTGCATAAATTTCTTCTAGGGCAGCTTTTGCCATTTCCTGAAAACGTACTACATGAAATTCTTCTTCTGGCTCTAGACAATCAATCAGATAATGTTTCACACCCTGCATTTCTTCTGGCATAATTTTTGCCGAACCGATATCCATATGGCGATAAACCTGCATGGAATCCGCAGATATGATTGCTCCATTGATTCTTTTGGCCAAAGCAATGGATAAATCTGTTTTTCCAACTGCCGTTGGTCCTGCTAAAATAATAATTGGCTGTTTCATAATCCTTCCTTTATCGTTTCTTTAAAACTACACGATTCGTTTAAATTTCTTCTCTATTTCATATTTACTCATGGAAATAATGGTTGGTCTTCCATGCGGACAGTGATACGGGTTCTCTAAACCTAACAGTTCTCCAATCAGGTGATCCATTTCTGCATAACTTAAATGCTGATTTCCTTTTACCGCCGCCTTACAGGACATAGACGCAACTTTTTCCATAATCAGATTTGGACCATCTTTTCCGCTTAAGGTCGTAAAATCATCTAACATTTCTAAAAACATTGCTTTTGTATTGATATCCGTAAAATCCGAAGGCACACCGCTGACAGCATATTCTTTACCGCCGAAATGCTCTATCTGATATCCGAACAATATAAATGTATCTTTGTACTTTTCCAACATTTCAATTTCTTGTGGAGAAAGACTTAAAATAATCGGAGGACTTATCGTTTGGGAATCAAATTGTTTGTCCCGTACTTTTGCCATCGTCTTTTCATAAAGTACCTTTTCATGAGCTGCATGCTGGTCAATAATAAATAATTTATCTTCATATTCCACAAGCCAGTATGTATCAAACAACTGACCAATAATTTTATGTTTCTTTCTGGCATCTTCTGTCAAAAAGTCTGTACTGATACTTTCTAAGTTCTGTTGCTCAAAAACAGGTTCTTCCTTTGTCGGTTGTGCTGATGTTGCAGCTTCTTCCACATCCTGCTGTGACTTAGGTGTCACTACAGGATTTCTTTCTTCCTGCTTTTTTTCATAAGACGAGGCCTCCGCTACCACTACAGGTTTTGGGACAGTACGCTCAAACTGTGTAACAGGTTGCCTCTCCGGATATTTTCTCTCATAAGGACTGTCTACCGAAATTTTTTTCCGAATATCATTTAATCTTCTTGTTTCGAATGGTTCCGGTACATGTTTTGCCGGTTCCGGAATCTGTTTCTTCTGCTCTTCTTCTTTTTCGACAGAAACCTCTGGAATAAAATCTTTATGAGATAATATATTTCGTATATTTTCATATAGAGACTTATATAACAATTCGTTGTTTTCAAAACGAAGCTCCATCTTTGTCGGATGTACGTTTACGTCTAATTTTTCACTTTCCATCGTAAAATGCAACACGCAAAATGGATACTGATGCTGCATCATAAATCCCTTATAAGCTTCTTCAATTGCTCTTGCAATAATACTGCTTTTAATGTATCTACCATTAATAAAGTAATTTTCAAAATTACGGTTTCCTCTGGAAACTAATGGTTTCCCGATGAAGCCTTCGACCTGATAAAATTCTGTTTCAATCCGAACCGGAAGCAATGCTGCCGCAATATCTCTTCCATAAATGTGATAAATCAAATCCTTTTGGTTGGAATTTCCGGAAGTATGCAATTTTGTCTGTCCATTATTGATAAATTTAAAAGAAATTCCCGGATGGGATAATGCTAACCTTTCTACCAAATCACTGATATAGCCGGCCTCTGTCTGTGCTGTTTTTAAAAACTTTCTACGGGCAGGGGTATTAAAAAATAGATTTCGGACAATAAATGTTGTTCCATCCGGAGCTCCAATTTCTTCGTTTTCCTTTTCTTTTGAACCTTCTATCACATATCGGGTTCCTGTCAGTTCTTCTAATGTTTTTGTAATCAGCTCTACCTGTGCCACTGCCGCAATACTTGAAAGTGCCTCACCGCGGAATCCTAAAGAATTAACACACATCAAATCCTCTACAGATTTAATCTTACTCGTAGAATGGCGTAAAAACGCAACCGGAACCTGACTACGTTTCATCCCGCATCCATTATCCGTAATTCGGATAAATGAAATACCACCTTCTTTTATTTCAACTGTAATCGCAGTCGCTTTTGCATCAATTGCATTTTCAACTAACTCTTTTACCACAGAAGAAGGACGTTCAATCACTTCTCCGGCAGCTATTTTATCAATGGTCTCCTGACTCAACAAAGCAATTTCAGGCATATACGTCCTCCTTTTCCTTCCAAGACTTTTTCACAAATACAGCCACCTACATCATTCCAAGATTTTCTCGCAAATACAGCTACCTACATCATTCCAAGATTTTCTCGCAAATGCAGCTACCTACATCATTCCAAGATTTTCTCGCAAATGCAGCTACCTACATCATTCCAAGGGAGAATTTCGGCAGAAACTGCCGAAATTCTCGTATGCGCTCTGCCAGAGCGCATTACCAACGGTTCTTCACTTTATTCTGCAACTCATACAATTTATTGAGTGCCTCAATCGGTGTTAAATTTCCAAGATTTAGATTGCAGATTTCATCTATAATGTCATCATCTTTTACAGTATCAAAAAGAGACATTTGTGTTAAATCCACCTCATCTAAATGCCCTCTTTTCTTTTTCGGCTCATTCTGTTCAACTGAAATATTTTTAACTACATCCGTGATATCATTTGCAACAAGTTCATCTACAATTTCTTTTGCACGATCTAAAACAGAATCTGGGACTCCGGCAAGACGTGCCACCTGAATACCATAACTCTTATCAGCACCGCCTTTTACGATTTTTCGTAAAAATACAATATCGTCCCCTTTTTCTTTTACGGCAATACAATAATTATGAACGTTGTTCAGCTTTCCTTCTAATTCTGTTAATTCGTGGTAATGCGTTGCAAATAAAGTCTTTGCTCCTAAAAGTTTAGGATTACTGATATGTTCCACTACTGCCCAGGCAATGCTTAACCCATCAAAAGTACTTGTTCCTCTTCCAATTTCATCTAATACAAGCAAAGACTTGCTGGTTGCATTCCGTAAAATATTGGCAACCTCTGTCATTTCCACCATAAACGTACTCTGTCCGGATGCAAGGTCATCAGAGGCACCAACCCTTGTAAAAATACGATCTACAATTCCAATTTTCGCACTGGATGCCGGAACAAAACTTCCCACCTGTGCCATCAGAACAATTAAAGCTGTCTGACGCATATAAGTAGACTTTCCTGCCATATTCGGTCCTGTGATAATCGAAATTCGATTATTCTCATTGTCCAAATACGTATCATTATCAATAAACATGTCATTCGTAATCATTTTTTCTACAACCGGATGACGTCCGTTTTTGATATCAATGACACCATTTTCTGTCATCTGTGGTCGGCAATACTGATTCTGATCAGCCACAACTGCAAGCGATACAAAAACGTCCAGATTTGCAATTGCTTTTGCTGTCTTTTGAATTCGAACCACCTCAGCAGCAACTTTGTTACGAATTTCGCAAAACAGATCGTACTCTAAAGAAACAAGTTTATCTTCTGCCCCTAAAATCATATCTTCGAGTTCTTTTAACTCCGGCGTAATATAACGTTCTGCATTTGCAAGTGTCTGTTTTCTGGTAAAATAATCCGGCACCAAATTTTTATATGAATTTGTAACCTCTAAGTAATATCCAAATACCTTGTTATATTTTACTTTTAAATTCTTAATTCCTGTCTTTTCACGTTCCTTGATTTCTAACTCTGCCAGCCAGGTTTTTCCTTCTGTTTTTGCCTGACGATATTTATCAACATCTGCCTGATATCCCTCTTTTAAGATGCCTCCATCACGCACAGAGATTGGCGGTTCCTCCACAATAGAAGAATCTATCAACTGAAAAATATCTTCTAACGCATCTAAGTCTACCTGAATTTCATTTAACAAAGTTCCATGAAATTCTGAAAGCAGTGATTTAATCGGTGGAAGCATTGCAATGGAATTCCGGAATGCAATCAAATCCCTTGGATTTGCCGTCTGATAAGTAACACGGGTAATCAAACGTTCCAAATCATAAATCGGATTTAAGTATTCTCTTAGTTCTTCTCTTGTAATCATATTCTGATTAATTTCTTCGATAGCATCCTGACGCTTGATGATCTCATCCAAATCAATCAATGGCTGTTCTACATAAGAGCGAAGCATACGAGCTCCCATGGCCGTTTTTGTCTTATCTAACACCCATAAAAGAGAACCACGTTTTTGTTTTTCGCGTAGAGTCTCTACTAACTCCAAATTACGTCTTGTGGAACTGTCAATAATCATATATTTTCCAGTAGAATACGGATGAATGGAAGAAATGTGATTTAAGTCGCGTTTCTGTGTTTCATACAGATACTTTAACAATGCGCCCGCCGCGATTTTACCGCAGTCATAATCATGAAGACCAATGCCCTCTAAATTTTTTATTTTAAAATGCTCTTTTAGTGTCTGTTCTGCCATCTCATCACTAAAATACCAGGATTCCAAAGAATAAACTGCAATCCCTAGTCTGTTCTTCATGTCCTCAATATCAACACCACTCATATAAAAGGCCTCATTGCAGACAATCTCAGATGGTGCAAATTTATTGACTTCATCTAACAATTTTCGTTCACTATCGACTTCCGTCACATAGTAATCTCCAGTAGAAACATCTGCAATTGAAATGCCGTATTTATCTGCCAGATATGTAATACACATAATGTAGTTGTTTTTTGTTTCGTCTAATGCCTGCATATCCAGATTCGTTCCTGGTGTCACAATACGGACAACCTCACGTTTTACCATTCCTTTTGCAAGCTTTGGATCTTCTACCTGTTCACAAATTGCAACTTTATAGCCTTTTTGAACCAATTTATTTAAATAACCTTCCGCTGCATGAAACGGAACCCCACACATTGGAGCACGTTCTTCCATACCACACGCTTTTCCGGTTAACGTTAATTCTAACTCTTTTGAAACTGTAACTGCATCCTCAAAAAACATCTCATAAAAATCTCCGAGACGATAAAATAGAATACAATCTTTATATTCTTCCTTTGTCTGCAGATAATGCTGCATCATTGGTGTAAATTCTGCCATTTTTAATAACCATGCCTTTCTATGATTGCTTCCGCAACTTTTAACCCATCCATTGCTGCGGACATAATACCGCCCGCATAACCAGCACCTTCTCCACAAGGATATACGCCCTTGATATTTGCTTCAAACTTCTCATCTCTTGTAATTCGAACTGGAGACGAAGTCCTGCTTTCAATACCGGAAAGAATTGCATCTTCACGATCAAATCCTTCGATTGGTTTTGCAAAGTGATGCATTCCTTCGATAAAAGATTCTTCTAACTCTTTTGGCAGCAAGCCCCTTAAATTGCAAAAGCTTGTCTGTCCCTTTGTCTGGCTTTCAAATGCTCCATAAGATGTAGAAATCTTATTCTGACAATAATCTCCAAACAACTGCTGTGGAATTTTCCCATTTCCAAGACAATAAGCTTTCTCTTCTAACTTCTCCTGAAAAGCAACTCCACTTAATGCATCCGTTCCGTCAAAGTCTTCCGGCGTAACAGAGACAATAATCGCACTATTGGCATTTTGACTATCTCTTTTTGAATAACTCATTCCATTGACCGCAAGCCGTTTTTCTTCGGAAGAAGCATTTACCACATATCCTCCCGGACACATACAAAAAGAATAAACCCCTCTTCCATTCTCTAAATTAGCAGTCACTTTATAAGGTGCAGCCGGGAGCTTATCAAAATAAACATCTCCATATTGTTTCCGGTTCATCATCTCCTGTGGATGTTCGACGCGGAATCCAACTGCAAATGCTTTTGCACTCATTTCAAAATCTTTCCGCTGTAAAATACGGAACGTATCTCTTGCACTATGTCCTAACGCCAGAACACAAGTCTCACACTCTAACCATTCTTTCTGATTAAACTCTAGTGCACATATTTTTCCATCTTGTATCTTAAAATCCGTCACACAGGTCTCAAATCGAAATTCTGCCCCGTGTGCTATCATATCCTGACGCATTTTTGCAATCACTTCTGACAAAATATCGGTTCCGATATGAGGTTTATTCTCATAAAGTATTTTTTCTGGGGCACCATACTTCACAAAAGTTTCTAAAACAAAACGGTTTCTTCCTACCGGATCTTTTACAAGTGTATTTAACTTTCCATCTGAAAAAGTTCCAGCTCCACCTTCTCCAAACTGTACATTGGAAGCCGTATTTAAAATACCGCTTTCCCAATATGCCAAAACATCCTGGGTACGCTCTTCCACTTTTTTGCCGCGTTCTATGACAATCGGTGTAAACCCTGCCTGTGTCAGTTCATAAGCACAAAACAGACCTGCAGGACCTGCTCCAATGACAACAGGCATAACCAGTTTTTTTTCTTTTTTCACCTTTGGAATCTGATAACGCTTTTCTGTCACTGCCATAACATTTTTATCCCGATTCTTTTTTAAAATTTTTGCCTCATCTTTTACGGAAACGTTTACGGCATAAACAAAAAAAAGCTCCGGCTTTTTTCTGGCATCAATCGATTGCTTGACAATATGAATTTCCAGCAACTCGGATTCTGTTATCCGAAGCTGCCTGCAAATTTTTTCTAACAACATTTCCTTTGTATGTTCGATAGGAAGTTTTATTTGATTAATTCGAATCATAGTTTTTCCTTATTTATTTCTTTCTTCTTTACATGCTAATGCAGCATGATATCCTGCTACATAACCGCTTGACCATGCCCATTGTAAATTATATCCACCACAGGTTCCATCAATATCAATCACTTCACCTGCAAAATATAATCCTTTTACCAATTTTGATTCTAAGGTATTTGCATGAATTTCCTCTGTTGCAATGCCTCCTGCACAGACCTGAGCCTGTTCAAAAGATTTTGTTCCAATCACATCTACTCGAAATTCCTTAATCTTTTTTCCCAGCCGGCTAATATCTGCTTTTGAAAGATTCACCGCCTTACTGTCAGATTTTATTTGTGATTCTTTTAACAATACCTCAATCAGTTTTTTATTAAAAAGTCCTATCAAGGCTTCTGCAGCAGTCTTTTCCTTTCCATGAGTATGCATACGGCTTTCCAAAAGTCGAAACAGCTCTTTCCCTCCAAGATCAGGTGCAAAATCAAGCAATATCACAACTTTTTCTTTTCGCTCTAAAGCCTTTGAGGCAAAACGACTCAACTGAAAAATAGGAATTCCAGAAATTCCGTAATCCGTCAACTGCAATTCGCCTCTTTCACTTGTCAGATATGCGTCACTTATGTATAAATTTGCGTTAATTTCTGCACGAATTCCTGCAAGAGCCTTGAAAAATGGCTGTTTTCCCTGCAATTGTACAAGTGCCGGTACAACATCTTTGAAGTGATGTCCAAATTTTTCAATATGTGGAATGGCACTTCCGTCACTTCCGGTTTTTGGAGATGCCTTTAAACCAGTCGAAAATAACATTTTTTTTGCTAAAAACTGACCTTGTCCGGTCGTTATTTCAAAAAATTTCTCTGTTTTTCTTACCTTCAGAAGTTCACATTCCAGACAAATCTCTACTTTCAGATAATCCAGCTCCATACGTAAAACATCCAAGACAGAAGCTGCCTGTTCACTTGCCGGATAGTAATATCCATTTTTTACTTTTGGGTAAATTCCAAGCTCTTCAAAAAAGGACACCGTCTTTTCAAACCCAAATTGTTCCATTACAGGAAAAATAAATTCCGGATGATCTCCCCTGTAATGTTCAAATGACTGGTCTTCATTTGTATAATTACATTTTCCATTTCCGGTTGCTAAAATCTTTTTTCCAATCCGGTCCATATGTTCTAAAATTACTACTTTTGCACCTGCTCTTGCCGCACTGATGGCAGCAACCATTCCGGATGCACCACCACCAACAATGGCAATATCATATCGATTCTGTTTCTTTTTTTCCAATCAATTCACCTGTTCATTTTACTATTTTCACAAAAAGTGCCCAAAACACCACGCTCATTCTAGCACAGAAATGAAAAACATTCAATCAATTCAGGGAATATCTTAGCTGGAATAATTCTCAAGAAAATCATAAACTGCCTCTATTGTTTCAAATTTCTTTCCAACCGTAATTTCCTCCTGAAGTTCTTCACTTAAGCGACAAAGTGGAATATGTGTTTCTAAAAAAATAGTTTCCATATCCCGTTCATAGACAACAAGGTATCCTTCCTCTTCCACCATAACATAATCGAATGCAGTTTGTAGTTCCATGCTTGAAAGCAATTCTTCTGTCTCTTTTTGTAACTCATTTGTTTCGATATTCTGTGTCTCTGGAAGTTCTGTTTTTTCCTCTCCTCGTCCCCGAAAATAAAGAACTCCGCCGGTTGTCACGAGGGTTCCAAGCAGGACACAAAGAATGCAAATACGAACTGTTTTTTTCATTTTCATCACCACAGATAGTATTTGCATTTTTTTAGCTTTTATTCAATTTTTGCGTATCAGGTGCATTTTTTTTGCAATCCGAATCATAACGTCACCTTTTGGAAATTTGCGCATATCTGCTTCTTCCATTCCACGTAAAACAACAAGCAAGACAAAATATGTCAAGATTCCAACTAAAATTCCTGCAACCGTTCCTACGATATTATTCTGAAACGCTTTATCTAACAAGAAATATACCAGCCATACAAAAAATCCCATTCCTGCCGAAGCTATCGCCGGAAGCAAAAAAGTCTTTTTTAATTCCTGTCTGTAACCACTGTATTTTTTGATAGAATATGCATTCAAAACACACATCAAAAAACCAAATGCTGCATTCGCATAAATAACAGCATAAATATTCCACTTTAACTGATACATCATAAAGCAGAGTAATACAAGATGTGCAATCAAAGCAATTACTGCATTCTTAACAGGTTCTTTCATTCGATTCATCCCCTGCAGTAACCCGTTTGATAAAGTTGACAGGGAAAAGAACAAAATAGACACTGCTCCCACCTGTAGCATTCTTGCTGCCAGTTCAGAATCATCCTGAAACAAAAGCTGTAAAATTGGAGATGCCAATACTGCCATTCCAACCGCACACGGAAAAGCTATAATCATAATATAATGAATTGCTGTCTGCATCTGTGTACGTGCTAACTTCTCTTTCCCCTCCGAAAAAGATGCGGTAAGGCTTGGAACAGAAGATGCAGCAAGTGCTGAAGCTATCGAAATTGGCACATTAATCAGGGTACGATATTTACCGGAATATTTTCCCCACCAGACACTGATTTGGCCTGCATCATATCCTTGCGCATTTGCAATATGCTTAAATAAAATCTGATCAATAATAGAACTGCAATTGTATATTGTTGTGCTTAACAATACCGGAATTACCGTAAGAATCAAAATGCGGAACGTATAGCGATACGAATCTACTTCTTTTTCTTTCGAACGTTTCATTTGTTGTTTGTAAACTCTCATATAAACAAGATATACAAACAACACGAATAACAGTGCTACGACTGCTCCTGCTCCTGTTCCTATGGTTCCACCCATCGCTCCATAGGCCGCCGCATAGTTTTCCTGATTTCCTAAAACTGCTCCAATCTTTGCTCCATAAGAGAAAAGCACATAAGCAGCCCAGACGCTGACAATCGCATTTGCAATTTGTTCTAAAATCTGGGAAATCGCACTTGGCATCATAGTGCCAAGCCCCTGAAAATATCCACGGATTACTCCCAAAATTGCAACTACAAGCAAAGTTGGTGCTAATACCTTGACTGCAAAGATACTATATGGCGTTTTCATAATATTAGTTGTGATGAACTCTGCACCAAAGAACAGAATACATCCAGCCAACGCTCCTGCAATCACGGCAAATAAAAATGCACACTGCAAAATACGATATACATTTTTCTTTCTGCCCTTTGTCACTCCTGCGGATACCAGCTTCGATACAGCCAATGGAAGACTGTACGAAGAGATAATCAGCAAAATATTGTAAATTTCAAAGGCGCAGCCATAATAATCATTTCCCACATCTCCAATAATTGCAGTTAATGGGATTCGATAAATCAGTCCGATTATCCTGCTGATAATAGATGCCATTGCAAGAATGGAACCTTGTACCAGCAGGTTCGAACTCCTCTGTTTTTTTGTACTCATTTTCTTTCCTTAATAACAAATTATTCTGAGGCTTTTTCAAATTCCTCTTCACTGCTGTAAACAGCACATTTTTCTGCATATTGATTTTCGATGATACAAACCCATGTTTTTCCCTGATTCAAAGTGATTTCATTCCCATCTGCATCAAAATACCGGGTCGGCGCACTGTCAGATTCTTTCTTCCAGGTAATATCAATCATCTTACCATTTGTAAAGTATTTTCCCTGTCCACCAGACGTTAAATTAATATCCAGATATCCATAATTACTATCAATCACACTACTGTCACAATACTGATAAATAATATTAGAAACAGCTGTCTGTTCTTCTGTCAACGCATCAATCTGTTTATCCCCAAACTGATAACGATAGTATAAACCATCTTCCGAATTGTATTCAAACCACGGCTTATTATAGAAATAATATGGTTTTACTACAACTGCATCTTCCCCATTCTCTAAAGTAACACGTTCTTCGTCCTCAGCGAACTGATAATGACCCGTATAATCTTCTGAATAAGTGGTATCATATTCTTTATATGCAATAGCATTCTCAATTCCTTCTGTCGTAATATAAGCATTGTGAGGCTGCTTTTTATCACTGGTACGGAAGAATAACAAACTATCAATTTTTCCTTCAATACCATCTAGATTATCAACTTTTCCACTATTTAAAATATCAGCTGCATACATACATTCTCCATAATGGATATAAATTGCATCAAATTCCATTGCAAAATAACAATAATACGGACGGCAGCTTCTGACATTTCCTAAACGGTCAAATCCAGAATAATCCTGATAAATTCCCATTAATCTTGTGTAAGAACCTTCAACAGGTGCTTCATAAACAACATCTGCAGAATTAATGCCATATTGTGGCAATGCCATTTTGGTATTTTCAATCATAACCGCAACTGGTCTTTTCGAAGCAAGTTCTGCATCAATCCACTCACCAGTTGTATAGCTACGCTTCATTCCATCCTTAGTCTCCTCTGTCTCTTCTGCTTCTTCCGTTTCAACTACAACCGTCTCTGTTTCACTTGGTTCCTCATCTTTTTTGCAACCAAATAACATTGTGCTCATAACGGTCATTACTAAAAGTGACATTACAATTCTTTTTTTCATAATTAAGTTCCCTTCCTTTTATCGTAAAATGTTTAATTCATTTAAAATTTCTTTTTGCTTTTGTTCCATAAAAGCTGCTTCTTCCGGTGTCATATGGTCATATCCGAAAAGATGTAGCATACTATGTACGATTAAAAACGCATATTCCCGTTCCTCACTGTGCCCATATTCTTTGGCCTGCTCTTTCACTTTTGGAATAGAAATAACAATATCTCCTAGCATTGCTTCACCAGTGTCAGGATTAAAATTATCATCCTCTTCTTCTACTTTAGAGAAATCACCGGCAGATTCATAAGATATCAGTGGAAAAGACAAAACATCCGTTGGTCTGTCAATTTCCCGATACATTTTATTAATTTCATGAATTCCCTCATTATCTGTCAAAGTCAAATTTACCTCTGCCTCAAATGGAAATTCTTCATAATCCATCGTATACTCAATCACCCGCTTGGCAAGTTCTTTATAATCAAAAGTAAATGTAACCTCTGTTTCTTCCTCAATCTGTAAACTCAAAGCAATCCCTCCTCTTTTACAAGCTGTTCTCTAAGCTTTAAAAATAAATTCATACTCATTCCTGATTTATCATAAATTCCTTTAGATGATAATTCATTCAAAGTCTGATATACCACCATATCCTGATTCCATTCGCTTTCCATGGTCTGCTTGTCCAAGACTTCCAGCTTTTTCACTACAGCATCTACCATATGTACAATCGCAGACTCTAAGCTAGATGGTAATTCCTTTTCTCCGCCATATTCCCGTAAAATCTGTACAACCTTTTCCGGAAAAAAATGATTTTCTGCAAGTTTTACACCATTTTCCACAACAGGCTCCCCTTCTAATTTTCCCAGGCGGTAATAAAATCCGGCTGCAGCGGCCAATTTTTCATCTGCTCCAATACGCAAAGCACATCGATAGGAAATATTCGAAACACGGATTGCATGATTATATTCCGATTTTGAAAACTGGCGAATTTCTTTTGCCATCGGAAAATCTTCTTTTATCATTTCTTCCAACATAACCGGAATGTCGGATTCGCTCTCAAGTTCCGGCTGACGATATAAAATCAAAAGTACAAACTGCAATACAATCCCAGTTCCAATTCCCCAGAACAACACTGCGAAATTCAACTCTTTATTATAAAAATAATCAAAAATGGACGGAAGCATTACCGAAACAGCAAAAAGAATCATTCCTACCCAGATTCTGTATTTCTTCTGTTTCATAAAATTAGCCAGCATACAGCCAAATACTACAAGAAAACTATACGCTAACATTTCATAAAGGTTGTCATTCCCAAAAATACAAAGAACTGCACTAAAATACAATCCCGATACAAGCCCAATTTGATAAGTTCCAAATACTGTCAATAGAATCGGTATTACAATTACCGGCTTAGTAAAAGCAGGCATAAAATCACATACAACTGCCAAACCACAAGACAACACATAAGAAATCATAATCTTCTGATAAGAAGTTGCAATATTTCCCCTGATTAATCGTAATGAACGACTATTTTCAAGTGTCATGGCAAGCAGAAAGAAAAAAATCAAATCTAAAAACATGACACATAAAATTTCATCCACCAAAAACCCATGACGAAGACAAAGTATATAAGAAAATACAACAGTAGTCAAAAGCATAATCAAAACATTTACCAGACGTCTTGGTACTACACGTTCTGTCATACTTTCCGACTCTCCTGTTTCTTTCTTTTATTGAGTTTTGCTTCATAATCGTCATAGGCTTTTACGATTTTTTGTACCAGAGGATGACGGACAACGTCATTTGCAGTCAATGCGCAAACTCCAATTTCATCGACATTTTTTAATACTTTTAATGCCACATCCAACCCTGATTTTGTTCCAGGTGCAAGGTCCTTCTGGGATGCATCACCTGTAATAACGGCCTTAGAGCCGAAACCGATTCGAGTTAAAAACATTTTCATCTGTGCCGGCGTCGTATTCTGTGCTTCATCTAAGATAATAAAGGCATTATCCAACGTACGCCCTCTCATATAGGCAAGTGGAGCCACTTCAATCAGCCCCTTCTCCATATTTTTCTGAAAACTTTCTGCTCCCATAATCTGATACAACGCATCATAAAGCGGACGCAGATATGGATCCACCTTACTCTGCAAATCACCTGGCAAAAATCCAAGCTTTTCTCCCGCTTCAATAGCTGGTCTTGTTAAAATAATTCTTCCTACCTCTTCATTTTTGAAAGCCGTAATTGCCATTGCCATTGCAAGATAAGTTTTACCAGTTCCTGCTGGTCCCGTACCAAAAACAATCATCTTATTACGTATAGCGTCCACATAAGATTTTTGTCCTAATGTCTTCGGCTTTACCGGTTTTCCATTAATGGTATGACAAATACAATCTTTATCAATTTCTACAATTGCAGATTCTTTCTGCTCCATAGACAGAGATAATGCATAATTCACATTTTGCTCTGTAATAACATTTCCTCTTTTTGACAACTCCACTAATTGAGAAAATACATTCGAAGCACTTTTTATCTGCGATTCACTTCCCAATATTTTCATCTGGTCTCCCCGCATGACAACTGTCACATTCAGGGTTCGTTCAATTTTTTTCATATAGCTGTCAAACTGCCCAAACACATTTGCAATATGCTCAGTCGGTATATTTAGTGATAATTCAGTCAGACTCATCTGTTTGCTGCCTTTCTTCTCCAGTGATTTCTATTTGTTCTGTCGGCTCATAAGATACAATCGATTCATACGTCTCAATTATTCCTTTTACCCGATAAGAATTTTTTTCCTTATCTATCATAACATTTTCTGAGATAATTTGAACCCCTTTTTCTCTTAAATTTGCCAGATATATTTTTAAATGATCAATTGCGATCTGTTTCGCTTCCGATTTTGAATGCTCTTTTTCCTCTACCACATATTCCTGATAACAATTTTTTTCCAGGAAAACCGGCAGATAAAAATTATCAGTAAAATGTAATTGATACGTATCCGTCAAAACATTTTTCTGTTTATACGGGACTTGAAAAAATGGTTGAGAAATCCTTCTATTTCCGATACGAATGCTGTAAGAGTTTTTGAATTGTCCAGTATAAATCTTTTCCTCATATTGAATCGGAATCGTATCTTCATAATCATAACTGACCTGCGCCAGCACATCCGCATCTGCCGTTTTATAAAGATATTCTGCTATTTCACCAGCATCATTTAAGACCTCAACCCTTCCACTAATTAACGTAGTTCCTTTTTCTACCACATCCCCCACTTTTACAAGGGGAGTTCCATTTCTTGTTATTATTTTCACAATTGTACCACTTTTTGCAGCAACAATATCAGAAATTTCTTCTTCTGCAGGCTCATAACTGTCCTCTGGCAAAAGATTCTCCTGAATGGAAATCGTTAACTTTGTTCCATAAATCTGGGCAGATGTCCATATTACTTCACCGTATTCATTTCGTAATTTTGCTTCAAGTTCTTCACAATGAATCGTGTTTTTTCTTGTTCCAAACCCACAATTCTGTTCTTCTAAAAATTCCAGCACAACCTCTTCCGACAAATAAGAATTTCCGGTCACTTCAATTTTCCAGATATAACCTGACATCCAGTAAAGCAACCCTAAAAATACCAGCATCCCAACTGGAAAAATCTTTCTTTTTCGATAACGAAACAGAATAAAAGGCAACCCAACCCGTTTTTCGATTTTAATCACAGTTTTCGTTTTCTTTAAAATCGGCTTCAACTGTCGAAATCCACGAATCGTCATAAAAAAACGATATCCATTTTCTTCCGGGGTCAGATTCCAAATCAGAATATCATGGTTACTACATAAGTTCAGGAAACGTTCCGGAGCATATCCTGTCAAAAAGACCTGCAAATAACCATTCGTATACTTCATGATTGATAGTATCATCTGTCAGGGCTCATATTCAATTGATTCAATATATCCGGTTATCTTCATTTCCTCATTGGTATAATATGCAATGACTAGATGCGTTCCGGAAATTTTAATACGACAATCCTTCGTCTGGACACGAATCAAGTGATTCTCATATTCCAGAATTCCCTTGTAATTTTCAATCAGAACCTCCCTCTGTCCCGTCACAGAAAGCAATACAGCACCTAACATCAAGTCCTTTGGAAGTTCTAAATGTTCTACTAAGTTTTCACGAAAATGATTGGCTTTTTTATTCTTCATATTATAAGATATGAAAAACTGCATGTTCTTATTCAAAGATGAATTCTTTTACTACAGGCTCTGCGTCTTTTCTTTCTTGTGAAAATTCATAAGCACTTTGAATCTTATCTAAGGCTTCCTTTAATCGCTCTTCCTCATTGCTATAGACAAGTGCCAATGTCTCTCCAGCCTTCACCTGATCTCCAATTTTTTTATCTAAAATAATTCCTACGGATAAATCAATTTTACTCTCTTTTGTTTCACGCCCACCGCCTAACATCATACAGGCAATTCCTATTTCTTCTGCCAAAATCCGGTGCACATAACCATCTTCCTTCGCTTTGATTTCCGTCACTATCTTTGCTTTTGGAAATTTTGTGACATCATAGACATAGGAAGCATCTCCACCCTGGGCTTCTATAAATTCCGCAAACTTCTTTAATGCAGAACCGTCTGCAATTACCTGTTCCATTAATGCAATTGCCTCTTCTCTATCAGCAGCTCTTTCTGCTAATACCAGCATCACAGAACCAAGTGCAAAGACCACTTCTTTAAAATCCTTTGGCCCATTTCCCTTCAAAGTATCAATTGCTTCTATAACTTCCAATGAATTTCCAACTGCACGCCCCAAAGGCTGGTCCATATCAGTAATAACCGCTGCGGTTTTTTTGCCTGCCATGTTACCAATTGATACCATTGCCTTTGCCAACGCCTCTGAATCCTCTAACTGCTTCATAAAGGCTCCATTTCCTGTTTTGACATCCAAAACAATAGCATCGCTTCCAGAAGCTAATTTTTTACTCATGATAGAACTTGCAATCAAAGACATCTGCTCTACGGTAGCTGTGACATCCCGCAGAGCATACAGTTTTTTGTCAGCCGGCGCCAGATTTGCTGTCTGTCCTGCAATTGCAATTTTAATTTCATTGACATTTTTCTGAAATGTTTCTTCGGAAATTTCTGTTGTAAATCCAGGAAAGCATTCCAGCTTATCAATCGTTCCTCCCGTATGACCAAGTCCTCTTCCCGACATTTTTGCAACAGGTACTCCAAGAGCTGCAATGATTGGTGTCAGTGCTAAGGACGTCTTATCTCCAACACCTCCTGTGCTGTGTTTATCCACTTTAATCCCCTTCATGTTAGAAAGATCAATGACATCACCGCTGTCTCTCATTGCAAGTGTCAAATCTACGGTTTCTCTTTTATTCATTCCCTGAAAACAGATTGCCATTGTCATAGCAGACATCTGATAATCCGGTATTTCTCCTTTTGTAAATCCCTCAATCATAAACCTAATTTCTTCTGTTGTAAGTTCTTCCCCTTTTTTCTTTTTTGCAATCAAATCATACATTCTCATGTGGCTACACTCCCTTCTTTTTCTATTTTAATTACAAATGTATATTATTTATGATATGGTTCTCCGTTTATAATTCGATAACTCCGGTAAATCTGTTCTAATAAGATAACTCTCATCATTTGATGCGGAAATGTCATTTTAGAAAAACTGAGTTTAAAATCAGCACGGCTTAACACTTTTTCCGATAATCCAAGAGAACCTCCAATTACAAATGTAATATGGCTTATTCCCTGTATTCCAAGTTTTTCTATCTTTTCAGAAAGTTCCACCGAATCTAACTGTTTTCCATCAATTGCAAGCGCAATGACATACGAAGAATCTTTGATATTTTTTAAAAGACGCTCCCCTTCCTTTTCTTTTACCATCATTTCTTCCACCGCAGAAGCATTTTCATCTGTTTTTTCATCCGGTACTTCTATAATTTCCAGCTTACAGTATCGGCTTAATCTTTTCGTATATTCGTCAATCGCCATAGAAAAAAACTTTTCTTTTATCTTGCCGACACACAGAATTGTAATTTTCATTCTTTCATTCTTATCCTCTCTAGCATGTATAAAAATATACCTCTATTGTAACACAAAGCCTTCCTTAAGTGAACCTTAGGAATAGTCCTTTTTCCTCTTTTTCCTAGGAAGAGACTGTGCTATAATAAACTCATACATACAGTAATGTTGTAAATATGAACATGTGAGGTGGCCATTGTGAAATTACTAGAAGATATTATCCTGTCGGATGGAGTTGCAGTAAACGAAAACATTTTAAAAGTGGACAGTTTTATTAACCATCAGGTAGATCCCTCTCTGATGCAGAAAGTCGGAGAAGAATTTGCCGCTTATTTTTCCAATCGTGGCATTACAAAAGTTGTCACCATTGAAAGTTCCGGTATTGCACCAGCATTAATGACTGCAAATGCCCTTGGTGTTCCTATGATTATTCTAAAAAAAGAGCCCTCTAAAGTCTTAAACGATCATCTTTACCAGACTGTTGTTACTTCTTTCACAAAGGGCACCAATTATGAATTAACGCTTTCACAAAAGTATATTTCAGAAGAAGATCATGTTTTAATCATCGATGATTTCCTGGCAAACGGAGAAGCTGCCACCGGTGCAATTCGTTTGATCCGCAAGGTGCATGCAACCGTTGCCGGTGTAGGAGTTTTAATCGAGAAATCTTTCCAACCAGGACATGATAAATTAAAAGAACAGGGAATTGATGTCTATGCACTTGCACGCATTGCTAAATTAGAGAAAGATCACATTGAATTTGTAACAGAATCCTAATCCAAATTTTTTAGAAAAATATGTTTCTTACAACACAAAAAAAGATTGCAGAATTTATATTCCGCAATCTTTTTTTGCTTTATAGAAGAATATTGTTATGGCATATACGTAAATTGTCTGCTATATTCATCACTTTGCAATCCAGTCACATCATCTACTATAATAACACGCAGTACACTTTTTCCTGTCGGTACCGCAAACTCTCCTTCATATTTAGTAGAGGAAGCAGACGGCTTTGTATTATCTAATGTGTAATAAGCACTGCATCCTTCTGGCACCTCAACAGAAATCATTGTCTCTTCTGAAAAAGTTCCTCCATCAGGTGTTACAACTGGTGTGCTAGGAGCATCTAATTTTATCGTAATTGTCTTTTCTGCCACATCACTATAAATTCCATTTTCGTTACAACAAACAGCTTTTAATTCATAAGTTCCCTCTTCCTCAAAGCTGATAATATCGTCATATAGTTTTCCATCTTCTATTGGATCAGAACCATCTATCGTATAATAAATTTCATTTGTTGCCTGAATTTCAATATCAACATATCCAGTATGGCTGCCTTCCATTTCTAAGAATTCCGGCTCATCAACAATATATTCTGCAAAGACACTTAATACCTTTTCATCCGTAATTGTATCTTTCAGTTCTACAATGCTCTCATAATCTTTCTGTTTTTCATAAATCTGTATCAAAAGCTTGTAGGCTTCCGTATTATCATCATCTAAATGAATGACATCCATCAATAGTACCAATGCAGACTCGTAATCCTTCTGTTCTACGTAAATTTTTGCCATAGCAAGACGGACTTTAATATCATTCGGCTCTAAATTCAAAGCATTTTTATAATAGTTCAGGGCATTTTCATAATTTCGGTCTGTTAGTTCAGATTCTGCCATCTCAACCTGATAACTATAAGAATTTTCATTCAAATACTTTTTATACTGAACAACAAGAACTACAGCTACAATTGTAATAATAATTGCAAGGATAAGAACAATCCACGGCCAGATTTTTTTCTTCTTTTTCTTTTTTGGAGGCTTTACTTCTGCATTATCCTGCTTTGGTTTGTTTTCATCTTCTAATAATGCTCTTAAATAATCATCTTCTAATACATTATAATCCGAAACAATCTGGGCTTCCTGTCCGCAGACAGAACAGTAAATACATCCCAGCTTTAATTCAGCTCCACATTTGGCACACTTCATAGTCTGTCCTCTCTTTAATTTTGTATTGAAATCCTCTTTATTTTAAGAAAATAACTCCATTGCATGAACACAATTGTGCATCAGCATCGCAATTGTCATAGGACCAACCCCACCAGGAACCGGCGTAATTGCTTCACAATGTGGTTCTACTTCATCGTATTTCACGTCTCCACGTAACTTATTATTCTCATCACGATGAATTCCGACGTCAATCACAACAGCTCCCTCTTTTACATACTCCTCTGTAACATATTCTGGTTTTCCTATCGCTACAATCAAAATATCTGCTGTTTTGCAGAGTTCTTTCAAATTTTTTGTTTTGGAATGCGCTATGGTTACAGTTGCATTTTCACGAAGCATTAAAAGCGCCATTGGCTTTCCTACAATATTACTTCTGCCAATTACAACACAATTCTTCCCTTCGATTGCGATATCAGATCGTTTTAAAAGCTGAATAATTCCGGCAGGAGTACAAGAAACAAAACCTTTTCCACCTGTCACCAGATTTCCGACATTTTCCGGATGGAAACCATCTACATCTTTATACGGGCTGATTGCCTTAATAATCTTTTCTTCATCAATATGCTTTGGAACCGGAAGCTGCACTAAGATTCCATGAACAGAAGTATCTTTGTTCAAACGGTCAATCAGCTGCAACAATTCCTCTTCTGTTGTTTCCTCCGGTAACTCATAAGATAACGACTTTATGCCAATATATTCACATGCTTTTTTCTTATTACGAACATAGACACAGGATGCAGGATCATTTCCTACCTGAATCACTGCAAGGCAACATTCTTTTCCCTGTGCTTTTAATTCTGTCACTTTCTCTTTTAATTCGTCTTTGATTTCCTGTGAAATTCTTTTTCCGTCAATAATCTGTGCCATTCTTACACTCCTCTATTATCTTGTATTACACTATCTTTTTTATTTTCTCATATTTTTGCGAAAGAAACAAGAACTACTTAGAACAAACCAGTAATGACACCATCATCATTTACATCAATTCCATAAGCAGCAGGCTGTTTTCCAAGACCTGGCATTGTCATGATTGCACCAGTTACTGCAACAACAAATCCTGCACCCGCAGAAACATAAACTTCTCTGATATTTACAGTAAATCCTGTTGGACGTCCTAATTTTGTCTGATCATCAGATAAAGAGTACTGTGTTTTTGCCATACAAACTGGGAAATCTGAAAATCCTAAATCTGCAATTCTCTTTAACTCACGCTTTGCAGCCGGAGAATATGTCACACCATCTGCCCCGTAAATTTCTTTTGCTACAGTTTCAATTTTTTCTTCTAACGTCAAATTATCTTCATATAAAACTTTAAAATGACTTTCTTTCTGTTCCAAAGTTTCTAATACTTTATTTGCAAGAGGAATTCCACCTTCGCCACCTTTTTCCCATACTTCGGATAACGCAAATTCGCATCCTCGTTCTCTACAAAACTGCTCTACAAAATCTGTTTCTGCTTTTGTATCTGTCACGAAAGAATTCAATGTAACAATAACAGGTACTCCATACTTCTGTAAATTTTCGATATGTTTCTCCAAGTTTACAATACCCTTCTTCAAAGCATCCAGATTTTCTGCTGAAAGCTCTGCCTTTGAAACACCACCATTGTATTTTAAAGCACGTACGGTAGCAACTAAAACAACTGCATCCGGTTTTAATCCTGCTTTCCGGCATTTGATATCAAAGAATTTTTCCGCACCAAGGTCTGCACCAAATCCCGCTTCTGTAATAACATAATCAGCAAGTTTTAAAGCCGTCTTTGTAGCACGTACACTGTTACATCCATGTGCAATATTCGCAAATGGGCCACCATGTACGATTGCCGGCGTATGCTCTAAAGTCTGAATCAGGTTTGGTTTTAAAGCATCTTTTAATAAGGCCGCCATTGCACCTGTAGCCTGTAAATCATCTGCCGTAACCGGTTTTCCGTCAAAAGTATAAGCAACAATAATTCTACCGAGGCGCTTCTTTAAATCATGCATATCATCTGCAAGGCAAAGAATTGCCATAATCTCTGAGGCCACTGTAATTACGAAATGATCTTCTCTTACCATTCCATCTGTCTTGTTACCAAGTCCTACTACAATATTTCGAAGAACACGATCATTCATGTCCATACATCTTTTCCATACAATTTGTCTTGGATCAATTCCAAGTTCATTTCCCTGCTGGATATGATTGTCTAATAATGCTGCTAAAAGATTGTTAGCAGATGTAATTGCATGAAAATCACCTGTAAAATGCAAGTTCAAATCTTCCATCGGAACAACCTGTGCATATCCACCACCTGCAGCACCGCCCTTAATTCCAAAACATGGTCCTAGGGATGGCTCTCTTAACGCAATCACTGCTTTTTTGCCGAGTTTTCCAAATGCCTGTCCCAAACCAACACTTGTCGTTGTCTTTCCCTCTCCAGCCGGAGTTGGATTGATTGCTGTTACAAGAATTAATTTTCCATCTGGATTATCTTTTACCCGATTAATTAATTCATCTGAAATCTTGGCTTTATATTTTCCATATAACTCCAAATCATCTTCTGCAATATCAAGCTTTTTTGCTACCTCAACAATTGGTTTCATGACTGCTTCCTGTGCGATTTCGATATCACTTTTCATTTCCACTTACCTGTTCCTTCCTCATTCTGTACAACTTGAATTCTTATAGTTCTATTTCAACTTATTAGTTTTCCTTATTAATATATTTTATCATGCTAATATATTAATAAATCGTTCCCTTAGTATGTACCACGTTTATAAGTATTCGTCAACATATTCTTCAAACTCTTCTGGTGACATTAATACTTTTCTAGGTTTTGTTCCCTCTTCAGGACCTACTATTCCAGCCTCTTCTAACTGATCCATAATTCGTGCTGCCCGGTTAAATCCAACTTTAAAATAACGCTGCAACATTCCAATTGATCCTTTTTCTTTTTCAATCAAAAGTCTCGCTGCATCTGCAAAATATGTATCACGCGCATCCCCATCAGATGAATCGCTTCCTCCAATACTTACGGTCGTATTCTCAACAGACTTCATTTTTTCTTCTACCGCCTGATTGTAAGCAGCATGTCCATTATTTTCTTTCAGGAATGCAACGACATCCGATACTTCCTTATCTGTTACCAACGCTCCCTGCACACGCAATGGTTTTGGAACTCCCTGTGGATTAAAGAGCATATCTCCTTTTCCTAATAACTTTTCTGCTCCATTCATATCCAGAATTGTTCTGGAGTCCACACCAGACGTTACTGCAAATGCGATACGGCTTGGCATATTTGCTTTAATCAGTCCTGTAATGACATTGACAGACGGACGCTGCGTTGCAATAATCAAATGAATTCCACATGCTCTTGCAAGCTGTGCCAAACGACAAATAGCTTCTTCTACATCTCCCGGTGCCACCATCATAAGATCCGCCAACTCGTCTACGATAATAACAATCTGCGGCAGACGCTCCGGTTTGTTTTCTCCTTCGATTGACACAAGACTATCCACTTTTGCATTATATCCCTTTAAGTCACGAACCCCTACTTCGGCAAACTTCTGATAACGCTCTGTCATTTCAGCTACCGCCCAATGAAGTGCACCTGCCGCCTTTTTCGGATCTGTCACAACCGGTATCATCAAATGTGGAATTCCATTATAAACACTTAATTCTACCACCTTAGGGTCAATCATAATCAATTTTACATCTTTCGGATCTGCTTTGTATAAAATACTCATAATAATCGTATTGATACAAACAGATTTACCTGATCCAGTAGCACCTGCGATTAAAAGATGTGGCATTTTTCCAATGTCCGCTACCGTAACTTTTCCCGCAATATCTTTTCCAACACAGAACGAAATATTAGAAGGATGTTTCTGGAATTCCTCAGATTCCACCAAATCACGGAACATAACAGCAACGTTTTCTTTATTTGGAACTTCAATTCCCACCGCTGCTTTTCCTGGAATCGGTGCTTCAATACGAATATCTGCAGCCGCCAAATTTAACTTAATGTCATCTGCCAGATTTACGATTTTGCTTACTTTTACACCCATTTCCGGTTGCAGCTCATAACGTGTTACCGCAGGTCCACAGCTTACATTTGTAATTGTAACATTCACGCCAAAATTTTTTAACGTTGTCTGTAACTTATTTGCCGTTTCCTGTAAATGACGCTTCGAATCACTCGAAACTTTGTTTTCCCCTTTGTTCAAAAGCGAAACAGGCGGGTAAACGTATTTTTGTTCCGGCTGGTTTTCTTCTATTTCAGATACAATATCTGACACATTGTCTGCAATTTCCTGTTCGCTCTGCTTTGGATTTTTTCTATTCCTTTGTACTGGCTCTGTCACTTCTTCCCGTGACGTTTTCACTTCTTCTTCCGCCATCTCCTCTACAGAATCATCTTCAAACAGGTCATTTTCCTGCTCTTGGACATCAAATCCCATTCCTTCAAATTTCACATTTTCAAATGGTACGCTTTTAACCGGTACACTTTCAACTGGCACGCTCTCAGTTTTTTCGCTTTCGGCTTGCAACCGTTCCCTTTGTTTCGTTGCATGCAATGTAATGTGTTCTTCTTCCTTTACCTCTGGCAAATCCATCATCGCATCATAATTAATTTCACTGATTTCATCTGATTCTGAATTCATTTCCGGAAGAATCCGCGTATCAAGTGCGACTCCACTTACTTTCCGATCCATGCGACGTTTTTCACGTTCTTCTTTTCTCTGTGCCTGAATTTCTCTATGACGCTCATTACTTTCTTTTGCTGACTCATAGACTTTCTTTCCGCCCTTCTGCATACCAAGAAGTGCCGATTTTTCTGTAATCAGAACAAGAGAAATAATTAAAACAATAATGTCGATTACATACGAACCGATTAATCCAAAATTAGGACAGATTAATTTTGCCAGAAATCCTCCTAACATACCGCCACCGGCTCTATTGCTAAAGCTATATTTAAAAGCATCAATAGGAGAAATCACATCTTCTCCATTTAGCGTCAGTTCAATAAACATACACAAAAACGCAACAAATAATACACTTGCAATTATTTTTACCAATGCAATCTTATTTCCCTTATTCGATACTGCAAAAAAAGTTCCAACCAAAAGAACAATTGGAAATACATATGCAATCAATCCAAATAAACCAAAGAAAAACGAACTGACTGCATTTCCGATTTTTCCACCTACACCAAAATTACTTATAAATAGTAACAAAGAAACGGCTACTACAATCCAGAGTGCAATCTCTTTTTCAAAAGAAATTGCCGGCTCCTGTTTCTTCTGTGAGGTCGTTCTTTTTCCTCTGGAACTGGTCTTTTTCTTTGTACTTTTCCTTGTTCCACTCTTTCGATTTCCTGTTGCCAATCTTACTTCCTCCAAAAACTCTCACTTATACCAAAAAATAGCCGATTATGGATACTGCTCCAATAATCAGACAATAAATGGAAAATCCGGTAAATTTCTTTTTCCGAACTACCACCAGCATTGTTTTAATACAAATATATCCAACGACTGCCGCAATCACCATTCCAACCAGATAATACGTGATTTCTACCGAAGAAATCTTCATGGAAGATGCATCTAATAATTCTTTCACCACGGCACCAAGCACTGCCGGAATTGACATAATAAAAGAATATTTCACAGCAAAATTACGGTTAAAACCACTCAGCATACAAGCTGCAATTGTTGTACCAGACCTCGAAAGTCCTGGTAACGTTGCAATTCCCTGCGCAATTCCAATTCCAAATGCATTCGAATAGGTCACATATTTTGGTGTTTTTTCCCCATCCGGTGCATGTTCAGCAAAAAATAACAATCCTGCTGTTATTATCAAACAGATTCCAGGAATCAGTAAAATTTCAGATGCCATTTCTACAAGGTCTGAACCAACAATTCCTATAATTCCAGTTGGAATCGTAGACACAATCACAAGCATAACAAACTTGCGGTAAGTATTTGTCACAATCTTTCGATATGTTTCACACTGATTTCTGTCTTTCGTCTGAGCATAAATCATCTGATTTCTAAAGAAAAGAATTACATTCAGGAACGCATCCCGAATAATACAACATCCTTCTACAATCATCTTCCAGATATCTTTATAGTATACTGCAAAAATTGCCACTAAAGTTCCTAAATGAAGCAGTACATCAAAGAGCATGCCCGTTTCCGTATCTACTCCAAAAATATTTTTAAAAATTGCCAGATGTCCGGAACTGCTGACGGGTAAAAACTCTGTCAGTCCCTGTATCACCCCCATGAAAATTGCCTGTAATAATGACATTTTTTCCTCCTTTATGCTATAACCTCTTTCTCTTTCATTCTATTCCTACATCTCCGAATTTATTTGCATATACCAAAGGAATTATACCATATTTAGTTTTAAATGTCATTAACAGGTTTTTATTTCTACTACATTTAGTTTTTCTTTTGCTCCCGTATCATTTGATGTAGTTTTTGAAACGCCTGATGAATCCCTCCTACTTCATTAATAAGTTTTTCGTCTACCGCTTTTTTGCCTACGAGTATCGTTCCCAAGTCTTTCGTCAGCATACCAGTATTCATCATCATTTCCTCCAGACGTTCTTCCGAAGCCATACAATGATGCGAAATAAATCCCAAAATACGGTCTTTCATCTGTTTAAAATAATCATAGGTTTGCTGTGCACCTATGACAGTTCCACTCATTCGGACCGGATGAATTACCATTGTTCCGGTAGGAACAATAAATGAATAGTCCGTAGAAACCGCAAGCGGCACTCCTATGGAATGGCTTCCTCCCAACACAAGTGATACCGTAGGTTTACTGATAGACGCTACCATTTCTGCAATTGCAAGACCACTTTCCACATCGCCACCCACTGTATTTAACAACAAAAGCAAACCATCGATTTCTTTAGAATCCTCTACTTCCGCCAGTTTAGGTAGAATATGTTCGTATTTTGTTGTTTTGGATGTGGCAGGCAGACAATCATGCCCTTCTATTTCTCCAATAATACACAGCATTGATATTTTATGGTTTTCTACGTTTCCATCTAACTCCAACTGTCCGAATTCTTTTATTGTATTATTTTTTTCCTGTTTCTGCTCCGCCATCTTTTTTCCTTTCTTTCCGATTAAAGTAAAAAATAAGCAGAATACATTGGTATCCTGCTTATTTAGTATCTGTTATTTTTTTCTTTTTATACTGGAACTATCTCAAATCACCAATCAAATAATGATACAGATTTTCGTATTTTCCTTTTGAATTTCTCCAGGAATAATCATTTGCCATTCCTCTGTCAATCATCTGATTCCATTGTTTTTTGCGATCGAAATAAATATGTTTGGAGTAATTAATAGCTCCCAACAGCTCATCTCCATTATAATTTCGGAAAGAAAAACCATCTCCAGTATTTTCATATTCATTATATGGTTTTACTGTATCTTTTAATCCACCCGTTTCACGCACAATCGGAACCGTTCCATAACGGAATGAAATTAACTGGGTCAGACCACAAGGCTCAAATCTTGAAGGAACTAAGAATGCATCCGCCGCAGCATATAATTTATGCGCCAAATCATCCGAATAACATATGTTAGCAGAAACACGATCCCCGTATTTCCACGCATAGTGGCGAAACATATTTTCATACTGTGGATCTCCAGTTCCTACAATTACAAGCTGAGTATATTCATCCACAATCCGGTCCATCGCATAGCGAACTAAGTCAAGTCCCTTCTGATCGGTTAAACGAGAAATCAAACCTATCATATATTTCTTTTTATCAACAGAAAGCCCTAACTCTTCCTGTAATCGTAATTTATTGCTGACCTTTTTCTTTCGAAAATCTGTTGCATTGTAGTTTACATATATCTTTGAGTCTGTTTCCGGATTGTAAACGCCATAATCAATTCCGTTGACAATTCCCTGCATATCAAAATGTCTTGCAGAAAGCAGACCATTTAACCCTTCTCCATAATAGTCTGTCTGAATTTCATTTGCATAAGAATCACTTACAGTTGTAATGTAATCCGCATAGACAAGACCACCTTTTAGCATATTCGCATCTTTGTTAAATTCCAATTTATCTGGTGTAAACAAAGAGGAGGAAAATCCCGTCAATCCCTGCATTGTCTTTTTATCCCAGATTCCCTGAAATTTCAGATTGTGAATCGTAATGATTGATTTCATGCCCCAGAAAAAAGAATCTGCCTGAAATTCATTTTTTAAATAGACTGGAATCAAACCTGTTTCCCAATCATGGCAATGAATAATATCCGGTCGGAATCCAATCAACGGTAGCATCGATAAAACTGCTTTATCAAAGAAGCAGAATTTCTCAATATCGTAACGAATATCTCCATAAGGTGTGGAACAAGAAAAATATTCCTGATTGTCAATAAAGTAATACGTAATTCCTTCATATTCATACTTCAAAACGCCAACATATTTATTCTGTATATAATTTCCCGTGCTCATATAAAAATGTGTCACATACTGAAATTGGTTACGGAATTTTTCAGGAATACAGGTATAATTTGGTAATACCACCCGAATATCCCAATATCTCTTATCAAACTCCTTTGGCAAAGCTCCACAAACATCTGCCAGACCACCCGTTTTAATAAAAGGAACACATTCTGATGCCGCAAAAAGTATTTTATTCATCGCAAATACCTCCCCAAAACTTTTATACTTCAGCTAAAGCCTGCTCTAAATCCGCAATAATATCATCCGCATTTTCAATTCCTACAGAAAAACGAATCAAATCCGGTGCCACACCTGCTTCAATTAACTGTTCATCTGTCATCTGACGATGTGTATGACTTGCAGGATGAAGAACACACGTTCTTGCATCTGCTACATGTGTTACAATCGCTGCTAACTGTAATTTATCCATAAATCCTACGGATACATCTCTTCCACCTTTTAGTCCGAATGAAATAACCCCACAAGTTCCATTTGGCATATACTTTTCTGCCAGCGCATGATACTTATTGTCTTTCAATCCTGCATAATTTACCCAATCCACTTTTTCATGCGAATTTAAATATTCCGCTACCTTCTGTGCATTTTCACAGTGTTTTGGAACTCGTAAATGAAGTGTTTCCAGACCAATGTTCAGCAAGAAACAGTTCATTGGAGATGGAATGGAGCCCAAATCACGCATTAGCTGTGCTGTTGCTTTTTGAATATATGCTCCTTTTCCAAATTTTTCTGCATAAACAATTCCATGATAAGATTCATCCGGTTGTGTTAATCCTGGGAATTTTTCTGCATGAGCCATCCAATCGAAGTTACCAGAATCAATGATAGCTCCTCCCACGCTCATGGCATGCCCGTCCATATATTTTGTAGTTGAATGTGTTACAATATCAGCTCCCCACTCAAATGGACGACAATTAATTGGGGTTGCAAATGTATTATCTACAATCAATGGCACTCCGTGCTCATGTGCAAGTTTTACAAATTTTTCAATATCCAGGATAACTAAAGACGGATTCGAAATTGTTTCTGCGAAGACAGCCTTAGTATTTGGCTGAAATGCCTTGCATAATTCCTCATAAGATGCATCCGGGTCCACAAAAGTACATTCAATTCCCTGCTTTTTCATTGTTGTACCAAACAAATTAAAGGAACCGCCATAAATAGAATTAGAACATACAATATGATCTCCTGCTTCACAAATATTAAAAATCGCAAAATAATTTGCTGCCTGTCCGGAAGAAGTCAGCATTCCCGCATAGCCACCTTCTAATTCCGTAATTTTTGCTGCAACTGCATCATTCGTTGGATTCTGTAAACGTGTATAAAAATATCCTTCATCTTCCAAATCAAACAATCTACCCATCTGGTCACTGTTATCATATTTAAAAGTAGTGCTCTGATAAATCGGAAGCACCCTTGGCTCGCCACATTTTGGTTTCCAGCCGGACTGGATACATTTTGTTTCAATACTGTAATCTTTTTTCATTTCTGCCTACTCCTTCATGATATGTATTCTATTTTTATGATATACTATTTTTCCTAAGAATTCCATCTTTTTTACAGATTCTTTTACATATTTTCCCTCTGTTTTACTTATATATGAAAAAAAGGTAACTTTAGTACTATCTACTAAAATTACCTTTCTGTTTCAGTATCTTTTCACAGAGAACTCTTATTCATCCCAGTTATGATATACTTCCTGCACATCATCATCTTCATCCAGCAAATCAATGATTCTGGTGAAGTTTGCAATATCAGTTTCATCTGTCAATTCCACATAATTCTGAGGAATCATCGTTACTTCTGCTTCTGCCATAACAATGTTCTCTGCTTCTAAAGCTTCACGTACTGCAGAAAAATCTTCTGGTGCTGTTATAATTTCATAACTATCTTCTTCTTCAGAAAAATCTTCTGCTCCAGCATCAAGGGCCATCATCATCAAATCATCTGCATCCATATTGCAGTCTTCTTTTGCAATGATAATCTGTCCTTTTTCATCGAACATATAAGATACACAACCCTGTGTACCAATGCTTCCATGTCCTTTTGTAAAACAGTTTCTTACATTTGCAGCTGTTCTATTCTTATTATCGGTCAATGCCTTTACGATAATTGCTGTACCATTTGGTCCATATCCTTCATATGTAACAGACTCGTAGTTTACATTTCCTGCATCACCGGCAGCCTTCTTGATACCTCTGTCAATTGTATCATTTGGCATATTATTTGCTTTTGCTTTTGCAATCACATCACGTAATTTACTATTATTTGCAGGATCTGCACCACCTTCTTTTACAGCAATTGCAATTTCCCTTCCAATAATGGTAAAGATTTTTCCTTTTGCAGCATCATTTTTTTCTTTCTTATGCTTGATGTTGGCAAATTTGGAATGTCCTGACATAATATTTCCTCTTTTCTCAATAATTTTCGTTTCTTATTCTATCATCATTTCCTCTTCCTGACAAGCATCCTCTTCCTTCTGTTCTAATGCCTCATCCGGCAGTTTTGTGACTTTTACATCCTGAATCATTTTATTTTCTACATGCAGTATTTCAAAATGATAACCAAATGCATCTGCACTTAAATGCTCATCCTCATTCGGAATTTTGTCAATCAGGGAAATTAAGAACCCATTTAAAGTTTCGAAATCATCGTCCTCTAATGTAATGCCAAGCACCTCCGCGACATCTTCTAACGAAGCCATTCCATTCATACGGTAGCTTCCATCCTCTAGCTTTTCTATTAGAAGTTCTTCGGCATCATGTTCATCTTCGATGTTTCCAACAATTTCTTCTAAAATATCCTCCATTGCCACAATACCAGACGTCTGTCCATACTCATCAACTACAATAACCATATGATTCTTTTCAGACTGCATGGTTGTAAACAACATATTAATATTTCTTGTTTCCGGAATAAATTCTGTTTCACGAATTAATCCTTTGATTTCTTTTATCGGCTTTTCCAACAAGTCCTGCTCCTGACTACAATCAAGTGCCTCTTTGATATGTAATATGCCAATAATATTATCAATATCTTCCTCATAAACCGGGAATCTGGAATAATTATTCTCTTTTAAAAAGTTAAGCACGTCGACAAACTTCATATTTGCATCAATTGCAACAATATTCTTCCGATGCGTCATAATATCTTTTGCTTCTTTATCACCAAATTCAAAGATATTATGAATCATTTCTGCTTCACTTGCCAAAAGCACACCCTGCTCATGACCTTCATTTACCATAGAGATAATCTCTTCTTCTGTCACATCATCTGTATCCATAAGTGGATCCACACCAAACAAACGTGAAAACAGATTCGATAACTGATCAATCAGAAAAATAAACGGTATAAATACAATTTCAAGCATTCTAATTGGCATTACCAATGCAAGTACCCATCGTTCTGACTTTCTTGCTGCGATTTTCTGAGGCGTAAACACGCCAATTACCAACATTATCAGCAATACAATTACAAATATCAGTATGTTTTCCATTACAGAAACCACAAATCCTGCTTCTGCTTTAAAGAAATAATTTTTCCACAAATCGATCTGCGTAAAACCTGCCAACATCGTTAATAGTAAAAACATTAACTGGCAAACATGTTTAAAACGGTTTGGTTTATCTGCATATCTTAAAATTAATTTTGCTCTCTTATTTCCCTCTTCTGCATATTTTTCGAAAGCAGCCACATTGATATTCTCCATTGCTGCCAAAAAGCCAAAAATAATTGCATTAAAAAGCACTAAGATTGCAAAAATAATTATCCCAATAGTGGGACTCCCGCCATCATCCATAAATAGTATTCTCCTTTTTCTATTGTATCTTAATGTATTACAATTTGAAATAATACCATTTTCCTGCATATTCGTCAAGTTATGTATAGAGTTCAAGGCTAATTTCCAATGCCTTGTCAACCTTTAACAAAATCTGACGATCTAAATGGCATACCTTATCCTTTAATCTTGTTTTGTCAATTGTCCGTAATTGTTCTAACAACACAACGGAATCTTTCATCAAATCGTATTTTCTGCTGTCAAGTTCTACATGTGTCGGTAATTTCGCCTTATTCATCTGTGATGTAATCGCTGCACAGATAACGGTCGGACTGTGTCTGTTTCCCACATCATTTTGAATAATCAATACTGGACGAATTCCGCCCTGTTCTGAACCCACAACTGGTCTTAAGTCTGCATAAAAAATATCACCACGTCGAATCATCATTTTTTACCCCATAATCTTTTCATTTACGGATAGTATTTCCATTTTTCCCTGATGTATTCCTTTTGTAACATTTCTTTTATGCAACTTTTTTCATGAAAAGCTTACTCTCCGAAGTAATCTCTGGTCCAAACTCTTTTTCCATCTTTGTAAAATACTCTTGGAATTCTTTTTCCCAAATCACAGGCAAACTCATAGTTAAATCTTCCGGAAAGTTCTCCTAATTCTTCCATCGTAATTTTTTCTGTCCCATCTGTTCCAATCAAAGTAACTTCATCACCAATTTTCACATCCGGAATATCTGTGACATCTACCATGAACTGATCCATACAAACTCTTCCCCGAACCGGTGCTTTTTTTCCATGAATCAACACATATCCCTGATTAGACAATGCTCTGCTGTATCCATCTCCATATCCCACAGGAATCGTTGCTATAATTTCTTTTGTAGTTGTAACATAAGTACCGCCATAACTGATACTTTCTCCAGGCTCTAATGTTTTCACATAAGCAACATGGCTCTTTAAGGATAAAACCGGTTTTAAATCAATTCTGCTCTTTTCTACTTCATCTGAAGGCCAAAGTCCATACAATGTAATCCCTGCCCGGACAATATCCATATTTGCTTCTTTCATTTCTACAATTCCTGCACTGTTCGAGCAATGATGATACGGTATTGTAATTCCTTTTTCCTCTAACATTGCAATCATCTTCTGAAAAAGTTCCAGCTGATGATAAGCTACTGTCTTATCTTTTTCATCCGCTCTTGCAAAATGGGTAAAGATTCCTTCCAATATCATATGTGGAAGTTTCGAAATCTGTTCCACCAGTTCTACCGATTTTTCATTTACTTTCATTCCAATACGATTCATTCCAGTATCAATTTTTAAATGAACTGGACAGTCCACCCCCAGCCGCACTGCTGTTTCTGACAACTCCTCTGCCATTTCCAATGTAAAAACTGCTGGTCGAAGTTCATTCGAAAGAAGCATTTCGTATTCATCCGGGAAAACATACCCTAACACTAAAATCGGCTTTTTGACACCGTGACGCCTTAAAACGACTCCTTCTTCTACCGTTGCTACTGCAAAACCGAATATATAATCTAAAGGCTCAATTGTTTCAGCTATCTCTATTGCACCGTGTCCATATCCATCTGTCTTAATGACCGCCATAATCTTTGTATGACTACCAATGTTTTTTCGCATAGACTCCATATTATATAAAATAGCATCCAAATCTATGTTTGCACATACTCTTGTATATAAATTCTTATTCATATTCGTGCCTTTCTGCTTTTCTTAACACATTTCTTAATCCTTTTACAATATCTTCTGCCAGCATACCATAGGTACCTGTTTCTTTACAAATCTCTTCTCCCGCTATTCCATGTAAAAACACACCAAGAGGAGCTGCTTCTTCTACCTGCATTCCCTGTGCTACCAAAGAAGCTAAAATTCCGGTCAGAACATCCCCACTTCCAGCCGTTGCCATACCGTGTGTTCCTGACAAATTCAGATATGTCTCTCCATAAGGAATACTTATCACACTTTGTGCATCCTTTAACACGCACACCACATTGTATTGTCTTGCAAATTCTTCTGCCGTTTCTATCAAACGCGTCTGAATAAAAGGAACCAAATCCCCACAAAGCCGACTCATTTCACCTAAATGCGGAGTTACAATGATGTCTGTATGTGGACGTAGCAGCAGATTCGTATCCTCAGCAATGATGTTTAATGCATCTGCATCCAATATGACTGGTACTGAGGCATTTTTCAATACATTTTTTACCATACTCTTTGCCAAATCACTCGTTCCAATTCCAGGCCCGCAGGCAATCACATCTGCCCACTGCATAGCATCAATAAATTCTTGAAGTTCTATTCTTTTTCCAGAATATGTTGTAAGAATTGCTTCCGGAACCGCAGATTGTAAAATCGTGCGATTTTCTTCTGCTGTATAGACTTTCACCAGTCCACATCCTGCTGTATAGGCTGCTCTTGCCGCAAGAATGGCCGCACCTGCCATATTGACAGAACCTGCAATCAATAAAACTTTTCCATAAGTTCCCTTATTCGAATGATTCTGACGTTTGGGAAGCTGCTTTAACTCTTCTGTCGTATAGGCAGCAACAGAAGGTTTTTTATCAAGCCAGCTTATATCATCAATTCCCATCTGTCGAATACAGACTTTTCCACAGGCTTCTTTTCCCGGCCAAAGATACATACCTATTTTACCATATGCAAAAGTCACCGTATAGTCTGCCTGAAAAAATTCTCCCATCACACTTCCATCGGACGCATTCACTCCCGAAGGAATATCAATTGCAAGTTTGACTGCCTGCATTTGATTCATTTGTCGCAGCGCATCTGCATGCGTTCCCTCTATCATTCTCGATAATCCAATTCCAAATAAAGCATCAATCACAAGCGTCGCAGTAATCTCTTGTGGCATTTCTTTTTCAATTGGAATCCCATATGCTTTTAAAATTGCAAGCTGCTTTGTCGTCTCTTTTGTTGCTTTTTTTTCTTCCCCTAAAAGCACTACCTGTACCTGCTTTCCTTCCAGGAACAGCAACCTTGCAACTGCCAACCCGTCTCCGCCATTATTTCCACAGCCGCAGACAATTAACGTGTGGCTAGCATCTATTTTTTCTTCTTTTATAACAGCTACTATCTCTAAAGCTGCCCGTTCCATAAGTACAAGCGAAGGAATCTGAAATGTTTCGATAGTATTGTTATCGTAATTTTTCATCTCCCGGCTATTTACTAAATATTTCACAAAGTGCCTCCTTATATCATACACGAAATGACACCTTTATCGGGTGCACTACGCAGAAAAAGCGCTTCACCATCGGCAAAGCACTTTCCACTGTCTTACTCTTTTCCTTTTTGATTCTTAACAATGTTATAGGATAACTGCATCAAACTGTCTGACAGATGTACATTTTCTACCACAACATCTTCACTCTCAATTTCCAAATCCACATGTGCAAAATTCCAAATTGCATGAACCCCAAGTCCAACCAAGCGATTCGCAACTGTAGCTGCTTTTTCTTTTGGCATTGTCAATGCTGCAATATCAACATGATTTTCTTTGCAAAATGACTCTAATTCATCTAACATATGAATCTTGATTCCACGAACCGTAACCCCTGCCAACGCAGGATTTACATCAAAAAGTCCAATAATCATAAATCCAAGTTTTTCAAATTTTGCATAGTTTGTCAATGCCTGGCCAAGATTACCGGCACCTACTACAATAATATTATGACGTTGGTCAAGACCTAAAATCTTACCGATTTCTTCATATAAAAATTTGACATTATAACCATATCCCTGTTGCCCAAATCCACCAAAATTATTCAAATCTTGACGAATCTGAGATGCTGTTACATTCATTCTTTTGCTTAAATCATTTGATGAAATTCGTTCTACACCATCATCTAATAATTCACCTAAATATCTGTAATACCTTGGCATTCTTCGAATAACTGCCTGTGATATTTCTTTTTCTTCCATTATAGTCCTCCTAAATAACCTCTGTGAATTATTATAATAATTTTAAGCAACGATGTCAATGTGCGAAATTTTCAACTAACTATAACTGTATTGACAGATTTTCCCACTCTTCATAGAGCTCCTCTAATCGTTTTTTACAGTTTTCCTGTTCCTTTACCAATTCTCCAAGTTTTGCAGAGTTTGTTGCATTCTCCGGTTTTGCACATTCTTCATCAATTTCTGCAACTCTTTGTTCCAGCTCTTCAATTTCTGTCTCTGCTTTTTTCAAAGCATTTTCAATTTTACGAATTTTTGCCTGCTCTGCCTTTTGTGCTTGCCAATCCATTTTTACCTCTGTCTTTTCTGTCTGGCTCTCTGTAGCAGTTTCTTCCTTTTGCACATAAATTTTTGTCAGTTCTTCTCGTTTCTCCAGATAATAATCATAATTACCAATGTAATTAACAAGCGTTTCACCTGTTAATTCCAAAATTCGGGTTGCAGTCTGATTAATAAAATATCTATCATGAGATACATAAAAAACAGTTCCCGTATATTGATTTAGTGCAGATTCTAAAATTTCTTTTGAAGTAATATCCAAATGGTTCGTCGGCTCATCCAAAATCAAAAAGTTTGCATCAGATAACATCAGTTTTGCCAGAGAAACACGGCCTCTTTCTCCACCACTCAAATCTGCAATTCGTTTAAAAACATCATCTTCCGTAAAAAGGAATGCTGCTAACACATTTCGAATCTGTGTCTGATTCAATGATGGATAATCATCTGAAATCTCTTCAAAAATATTTTTTTCCGGATGAAGCAACTGATGTTCCTGATCGTAGTAACCAATATGTACATTTGCACCTAATTTCACGATGCCCGCATCCGCTTCCACTAATTCATTAATAATCTTTAAAATTGTGGTCTTTCCGGTTCCGTTATTTCCTATTAGTGCCACACGTTCTCCACGCTTAATCTCAAAGTTAAGACCAGAAAATAGTTTCACTGGGGGATAAGACTTTGCCAATCCCTCTACTGTCAAAACATCATTTCCACTGATTACATTTGGCTCTAGTACAATTTTGATATCTGTATTTTCTTCTGTCGGCTTTTCTATACGCTCCACTTTTTCTAACATCTTTTCCCGGCTTTCAGCACGCTTAATAGACTTTTCCCGGTTGAAAGATTTTAGTTTTGTAATTACTTCTTCCTGATGCTTGATTTCACGTTGCTGATTATAATACTGTTTCAACAATGCTTCCCGCAGTGCTGCCTTCTTTTTCGCATACTCCGTATAATTTCCCTGAAACACATTTGCTTGATGTTGAAAAATTTCAATTACTTTCGTAACCACTCTATCCAAAAAATAGCGGTCATGTGCTACGATAATAACGGCACCCTTATAATTCATAAGAAAACCTTCCAGCCAACGAATAGACTCCAGATCCAAATGGTTCGTCGGCTCATCCAATAGAAGAATATCCGGTTTTGTAACAAGCAGTTTTCCTAACGACACTCTTGTCTTTTGTCCCCCTGATAATTCTTCCATTTTCTTCGAAAAATCTTCTTCTGCAAATCCCAAACCTTTTAAAATTCCAACAACCTCACTGCGATACGCATATCCGCCAGCAAGTTCGAAATCATGGGAAAGCTTATGATAATCATTCAGATGTTTCTCTAATTCTTCCCCAGACAATTGGTTCATCTTTTCTTCCATCATACGAAGTTTGTTCTCAGCTGCAATCAAATCAGCTTTCGCCTCTAAGACTTCTTCGTAAATAGTCTGGTGTCCGGTGCTGTCCTGATACTGTGCCAGATACCCCACCGTCTTATCTTTTGCTACAACAACTTCTCCTTCATCCGGGGAAATTTCTTGCATAATAATTTTAAGCAGCGTAGACTTGCCGGCACCATTGATGCCGACAATCGCTGCTTTTTCATTTGCTTCAATATGGAAGCTCACTTTTTTTAAAATTTCATCTGTCCCATAGGACTTTGAAATATTTTGACACGATAAAATCATAATAACCCTTCTAACGTTTCACGAATTGCCTTGATGAAATCCTCGCTGTTTAGTACAGTCGGATTTTCAATCGTTGTAATCAACGCAAGGTCCTTGGTCATTTTACCAGATTCTATAGTAGTAATACAAGCCTTTTCTAACTGATCTGCAAAATTCTGCAATTCCTGATTGCCATCTAATTCTCCACGTTTTCTTAATGCGCCTGACCATGCAAAGATTGTTGCTACGGAGTTCGTAGAAGTTTCCTCACCTTTTAAGTGCTTGTAGTAATGACGCTGAACCGTTCCATGCGCCGCTTCATACTCATAATATCCTTCTGGAGATACAAGTACAGATGTCATCATAGCAAGAGATCCAAATGCACTTGATACCATGTCGCTCATAACATCACCGTCATAATTTTTACATGCCCAGATATATCCACCTTCTGACTTCATCACACGAGCAACAGCATCATCAATCAAGGTATAGAAGTACGTAATTCCTGCTTTTTCAAATTTTTCTTTGTATTCTGCATCAAAAATTTCCTGGAAAATATCTTTAAAGGTATGATCATATTTCTTAGAAATGGTATCTTTCGTTGCAAACCAGAGATCCTGCTTGGTATCTAATGCATAATTAAAGCAGCTTTTTGCAAAGCTTTCAATCGAATTACAAAGGTTATGCTGTCCCTGTACAACTCCCGCTCCGGTAAAGTTATGAATCAGTTCTCTTGTCTCTGTTCCATCTTCTGCTGTATAAACAAGTTCACACTTTCCAGCACCTGGAATCTTCATTTCACTTGCCTTGTATACATCACCATAAGCATGACGTGCAATTGTAATTGGTTTCTTCCAATTTTTTACACATGGTTCAATTCCTTTTACAATGATTGGAGCACGGAACACGGTTCCATCTAACATCGCACGAATAGTACCATTTGGACTCTTCCACATTTCCTTTAAGTTATATTCTGTCATACGTGCTGCATTTGGAGTAATTGTTGCACATTTTACAGCTACACCATATTTCTTTGTCGCATTGGCAGAATCAACCGTTACCTGGTCATTTGTTTCGTTACGATGTTCCAGACCAAGATCATAATATTCTGTGTTCAGCTCAATAAATGGCGTTAACAATTCATCTTTGATCATTTTCCAAAGAATTCTTGTCATTTCATCTCCGTCCATTTCAACTAAAGGTGTCGTCATTTTGATTTTTTCCATGTCCTCTTTCCTCTCTACTCTCTTATTTTCAAAACTTTTTATACAGTACCAAATGCAGCATATACAGAACGCATTTGCCGCGTTATGGAATTAGTAAATTATCCCATCCATACTTGTCCATATTACGAATTGTATTCATAATATGTTCATTTGCCAATTTTTCTGCCTGTTCCTCGTCATGTTGTTTCAATGCTTCTACAATTTTTTTGTGCTCCTCATTAGAACCCAATGCACGTTCCGGATTTGCCAGCGTAATTTTTCTTACCCGCTGTACATAGTGATGAAAATCCGATAATACATGGCGCATTTCTTTACTGTCTGATGCCGTATACAAAATTTCATGAAACTTATTATCTAATTCCACAATCTGCTCATATTTACATTTTGATGCATGAAACTCTGCCAAAAAAATATTTTCTTCCAGCTCATCTAACTGCTCTTTCGTGATATTCCTTGCTGCCCACCGAGCACACAACCCTTCTAATCTGGAACGTATTTCATAAATATCCTGAATATCCTTTTGGGAAATTCCAACTACATAAGCACCTTTATTAGGAATAATTGTAACAAGTCCTTCCAGCTCTAACTGACGAAGTGCTTCTCTCACCGGAGTTCGACTAACGCCTAATTCCTCTCCGATTGTCTTTTCCTTCAGTTCCTCATTTGTATGGTATTTTCCAGCAAGAATGTCTTCACGTATTGTATGGAAAACGCGGGAACTCAACGAATTATTATCTTCACTCATCCTTCGCCTCCATCATTATAATGTGATATTTAATTTTTTACAACACTTCTGTATTTCTTCTATCAATTCACTGTCTGTCAAAACAGTAACACGACCATCCTCATACTGCTTATCAACCCAGACTTTTACCATCTGTACCAGTTCAGAATTCTTATCCACCCACTTTTCTTTTGGAAGATGATAATAAGAATTAATCCAATGTGCAATACCGGCAAGTCCTGAAGTATTCGAAACGGATACCAATGGTGGACGTTTTAAGAATTTGTCCGTATCAAAAATATTATAGATCTCCTCGTTTTTCAAGAGCCCATCTGCATGAATTCCTGCACGTGTTACATTAAAATTACTTCCTACAAAAGGTGTCCTGCTTGGCTGTACATAGCCTAATTCTTTTTCAAAATACTCTGCCAGCTCTGTAATCACAGTCGTATCCATACCATCTAAAGTTCCCTTTAACTGTGCATATTCAAATACCATTGCCTCCAATGGTGTATTACCGGTACGTTCTCCAATACCAAACAATGAGCAGTTAACTCCACTTGCTCCATAAAGCCATGCTGTCGTTGAATTATTTACTGCTTTATAAAAATCATTATGGCCATGCCATTCAATCAACTCAGAAGGTACACCTGCATGTGTAGTTAATCCATAAATAATTCCCGGCACACTTCGTGGAATCACAGCTCCAGGGAAGTTGACTCCATATCCCATTGTATCACAGGCACGAATCTTAATCGGAATCTTGTATTCATCCATCAGCTTCATTAATTCTACACAGAATGGAATGACAAATCCATAAATATCAGAACGTGTAATATCCTCCAAATGACATCTTGGGCTAACGCCTGTCTCTAAGCATTCACGGATAACACTTAAGTAAAGATTCATAACTTCTTTTCTCGTCATTTTCATTTTATAGAAAATATGATAGTCAGAACAACTTACCAAAATACCTGTTTCACGAAGTCCAATATCTTTTACTAACTGAAAATCCTGTTTATTCGCACGAATCCAGCTTGTCACTTCCGGGAACTGATACCCTCTTTCCAAACATTTGTAAACTGCATCCCGATCCTTTTTGCTATATAAAAAGAATTCACTCTGACGAATCAAACCTTTTGGGCCACCTAACTTGTGCAGATAATCATAAATTGTTACAATCTGTTCTGTTGTATAAGGAGCTCTTGACTGTTGTCCATCTCTGAATGTCGTATCTGTAATCCAGATATTCTCTGGCATATTATGAGGTACAATACGATCATTAAACGCTATCTTTGGAATCTCATCATATGGAAAAAGATTATGAAATACATTTGGTTCCTTCACATCTGCTAATTGATAAAAATGTTCTTCTAATTGTAGCAGATTGGTCTTTTGATTCATCACTACTTCTCTCATTGTAAACCTCCATCTTTCTCATAAACCTTCACAAATTCAATTTTGTAAAAGCAAATTTCATTTCTAATAACTATGCATATTTTGTGAATTTTTTTACATGCATAATTGTATACAATAATACCGTTTGAATTATTTTTACACTTTCCCCGCTCTTTGTCAAGGTTTTTTCCCGTTTTCTCCTTATTTTTGCTTTATTTTGGCAAAGTGTTAAATTGTTGAACTGTTTTCTATTCTTTTTCATGCTATTTGACGATAATTTATTTTTTCTGAAACAAACACACTTTTTTTCTTTTCTCATAAGATACAGTGTAAGAAAAAATTTTGGAGGTTTTATAATGAGTGATTTAGCAGCAACAAACTGTGGATGTTCTTGTAACGAAGGGGGATGTAATTCTATTCTTTGGATTATCCTTTTATTAGGATGCTGTTGTGGTAATGGAAGTTCTATTTTCAGCGGAAACGGATGTGGTTCCGGTTGTAATGGATGCGATAATAATTTATGGATTATCCTGATTTTACTCTTCTGCTGTGGCAACGGAAACGGATGTGGATGTTTCTAAAGATTACACAAAAAAGGTGCTGCGATTGCAGCACCTTTTTCAATAGCATCTCTAACGGACGTTGTTGTAATCACTTCGCCCCTCTCTCTGATCTACCAGCAGAACATTCTTTCTTTCCTTCTGCATTTTATCAATTGGAAGATTACATTCTCGCGTCACTTTATTTTTTCTGACACATTCCTCATCTATCTCATAAACTGTATTATCATCAATAATTAACATACTTTTTCCCTTTCTTTTCTCTCTTTATCTTATGCAAGGAAACGATATCTGTCATACCTGTACGTTTCACGCATAAACTAAAAGAAAAAGGCTGATTCCATGGATAATGAAACACAACTTACCACGTTTGATATCATGACACAGTCAAGACAGCTTCAAATGCTAAAAACAATTATTCCGTATATGAAAAATCAACAGCAAATGAATCTGGCAGTCCTTATCAAATATATGGAACTAAAAAATACGATTCAAGTTTTTTCTAAAGAAGAAAATGTTATTTCTATGTGTTCTTTACCTGAAAATGAAGATCACATGCTTGCAATGTTAACTGACTTAAGAAAATTCTGTACCGAAAAGGAACAGGAAACCTTAGACATGATAACCAACATGTGGTCAATGCTAGAAACCTACGAAACAATTTTCAATTAAATTATTTTCTGCTAATACATAGCAGTCACTTTAAATTAGAAAGGATCAATTATGACATTTGAAGAATTAAACCAGAACCCTTTATTAAAAAACATGGCTCCAGATAAAATGCAATTCCTTCTTAACTTTGCCTCTATGAATAAACCAACTGATATGAAAGAAATGGCTCCATTTTTATTAAAAACACTCAGTCAGGCCCGGTCACAAAATATTCAATTTTCAGAAACTGAAACCGATTTATTAATTGGATTATTAAAGCAAAATATGTCAAAAGAAGAAGCGGATAAAGCGGATAAAATTATTCGTCTCATGAGAGAAAGAAAGGGATAACATTTGTTATCCCTTTCTTCATTCATAAATGGAAGACACTGCCACTTCCAATACCTGGTCAATTGGGGAAGTACTCGTTCCATTTCCATCAGTTCCTTCAAAATAACGTTCGCCTGCAGATTCAAATAGGACATAAATATTATGATCCTGTAGTACGATTTCTTCCGAACACGGCGGCATCTCTATTTTCATTTCCGCATCGTTTGGTTTTTTTGTCATTGCAAGAACGGAACTATAAATTTTCAAATAAGAGGAATTTTTTCTTCCATAAGAAGTGCTTAAGTATACCGTTCCATCTGTATCAAAAGCAACTCCCTGCACTTTACTTGGAATACGATATTTACTAAGTGATGTTAAAGTATCTTCCTCTTTATCATAACTATAAGAAAGCATTTTGGAATTGAATACTTTCGTATGTGTTGCTACCCATAGTCGTCCTCCATAGTACGTAATACAGGATGGAATATTCTCAATCTTATATTCATCCGAAATAGCGGAAGCATCTACCATACCTCCAGAAGTGTTGGAAGCAATTTCTTGAATATATTCATACGGAATTCTTTCCAGTGAATTAGAGTTAGAATGACAAATCCAAACATTCTCACCGTCGAATGCAATTCCACCTAAATGACTGTTCTTTTTCATTTCAAGTGTTACAAGGTATGCCCCACTCTTTCTATCAAAAACCAACAACGAACCAGATGCATCTTTTTCTTCTGCATAAGAAGTAATTAAGACATATTCCGTTGTAAAACAAATTCCCTGTGGGCACTGACTCTCACTGCAAATCAAATTATTCAAATAATCTGCCTCCCTCGTAGAAGGCATTCCCGGAATTTCAATCTCATTCAAAAAATTATAACTGCATTCCCTTAATGTTTTCGTATTTGTCTGAAGTAAATATCTCGTATTATAAGAATACATCTCTACATTGTAGTTATTATCAATTTTAGGTGTCCATTTTGCAAATAAAATCATGTTTTGGGCATTGTCCTGATTCAATTCCGTGATTTTATTCTGATAGTTACTATCTGTATACCATCCTGCAAAATTATATCCTTCTCTGACCGGAACCTTAAAAGTAAATGGTAATTCTTCTGCATAAAAAGTAGACACATTCTCATTATGATTGATTCCACCATTTACCTCATAAATAATATGAATTTGTGATGTATCCATTCCCGCAAACAAATCCAAAACCATATTGGTATCCCGCACTACACTTTCTCCAATGATACATGCACGTGCTACTTCAGGATCGTTAACCAGGAATATCAGTACACAAAAGATTGCGATGACTTCCCTTTTAACATTCACGGCACTTACCCCCTTTTGTTCTCCTCAAGTAGCACTTCCCTTTATTCCTCTTCTGTCTCTAATTTGCTTGCACGCGCCTCTATTTCTTTTTCCTGGATATCAGATGGTGCCTGTTCGTATCTTGCAAATTCATAAGAATACGTACCACTTCCACCTGTCATGGATCTGAGATCCGTATTATATCCGAATAATTCCATGTACGGAATATCGGCTATAATTTCCTGATATCCTTTATTGTCCGGATTCATTCCAAGTACGCGTCCACGGCGTTTATTTAAATCCCCCATGATATCGCCTGTATACTTATCCGGCACTAGTACTTTTAAGGAGGCAATCGGCTCTAAAAGAATTGGGGATGCATCCAGAATACCTTTCTTAAATGCTTGCTTGGTTGCCTGTTTAAATGCCATTTCTGAAGAATCTACCGGATGATAAGATCCATCATACAATACAGCTTTTACGCCAACAACCGGATATGCAGCTAAAGGTCCTTTTTGCACAGATTCCTGAATTCCTTTTTCTACAGCCGGGAAATAATTTTTCGGAACAGCTCCGCCAACAACAATCTGTTCAAAAACGTAAGGAACATCTAAATCCCCAGATGGCTCAAATGTCATTTTCACATGACCATATTGTCCATGTCCACCGGATTGTTTCTTATACTTCGATTCCACGTCAGATTTTTTTCGGATTGTTTCCCGAAATGCTACCTTTGGTTTCTTTAATTCAATTTCCACCTTGTATTTCTCAAGTAACTTACTAACTACAACTTCTAAATGCTGATCTCCCATACCATACAAAAGTGACTGACTGTTTTCTGTATCGTTGACACTCTTTAATGTCAAATCCTCCTGTATCAATTTCTGTAATGCCTGGGAAATTTTATCTTCATCTCCTTTATTTTTTGCTTTATATCTCATATAAGTATATGGTGTGGAGATTGCTGTCCGAATATACAAAATCGGATTTGATTTTGTCGACAAAGAATCTGTTGTTGTCACAGAAGATAATTTTGCAAGTGCTCCAATATCTCCTGCATGCAGTTCTTTTACTTCTTCCGGTTTATTTCCACATAAGGTATAAAGCTTTCCAATTTTTTCTTCTACATCTTTATGGTGGTTATATAACACATCATCTGTCTTCAAAACACCTGAGTTTACTTTAATCAAGGAATATTTTCCAATAAATGGATCTACAATTGTCTTCCAAACATACGCTGATTTTGGTTTTGAAAAATCATAATCTGCCTGAAAAACTTCATTTGATTTTGCATTAATTCCAGCACAACTTCTCTTTTCCGGGCTCGGCAGATATTTTACAATATCAACCAGCAAAGTATAAATTCCTCTTGCCAGAATATTTGATCCCATCATAACCGGAACAATGCTTCCATCCGAAACATTCACACGCAAGGCCTGACGAATTTCATCCTCTGAGAATTCCTCGCCATTAAAATAACGATCCATAAATTCTTCACTGGTCTCCGCAACCGCTTCCATCAATGCTTCCCGATAGGTTGCAAGATGTTCCATCGAATAGTCTGGCACTTCAAATTTTTCAACAGTACCATCCTCTTTCCAGCGTTTTGCTTTCTGTTGAAGTACATTCACATATCCAACAAACTGACCATTTTCCCTAACAGGAAGATGAAATGGTGCAATCTTCTTACCATATAGCTCCTGCAGTTCTTCAATGACATTACGATAACTTACTTCATCAATATCCATGTCCGTTACAAAAATCATACGAGGCAGGTTGTATTTTTCACAAATATCCCATGCCTTTCTTGTTCCGACCTGAATTCCTGATTTGCCTGAAACAACAATAATTGCTGCATCTGCTACACTTACTGCTTCTTCTACTTCTCCTACAAAATCAAAATATCCCGGTGTGTCCAAAATATTGATTTTTGTATCCTCCCATAAGATTGGTATTAGGGAAGTATTGATTGAAAACTGCCGCTTCGTTTCTTCTTTGTCAAAATCACTAATGGTATTACCATCCTGAACCTTGCCCATTCTTGTTGTCATCCCTGCTAAATAAGCCATTGCCTCTACAAGACTCGTCTTACCACAGCCACCATGACCTAAGAGAACTACATTTCGTATTTTGTCTGTTGTGTAAACATTCATAGCAAATCCTCCAATACTTATTTTTTAGTATGTTTATATTGTACTATTTGTCTATGGATTTTACAACATTATTATGCATTTTTACTCAAAAATGTTTGTTCGCCTTTTCTTTATATTATGTATTGTAACGCAAAATATACATTTTTTGTGCATTTATTACAATGATTTACACAAGGTTTACAACTGGTTCACAAGTTCACATTTTGTTCATAGTTTTTATATTTTTTTCTTTGTACTTTCATACTTTAAAGTGTTGACTATCTGATAAAATGTAGTAAAATATTATATGTTATTATATACGAAACTTTGGAGGACAATTATGTCATTAAATAAAATTGGATTCATCGGTCTGGGATTAATCGGTGGCTCCATTGCAAAAAGATTAAAGTCTTTACATCCGGAAGTAGAATTAATCGCTACCGCCGGTCATCTTGAAACAATAAAAACTGCCTTTGAGCAACATTTAATTTCGAATTCCGATTTTTTAGAAATAGAAGATTTTTCAGACTGCGATTATATTTTTCTCTGCTGTCCAGTTCAGAAAAACATAGAATATTTAAGAGCTTTACAGGGACATATCAAAGACTCCTGTATTATTACAGATGTTGGAAGTGTCAAAACAGACATTCACCGGGAGGTAATTTCTCTTGGCATGGAAGAATTTTTTATTGGTGGACATCCTATGACAGGCTCTGAAAAAACAGGAATTGATAGTTCGAACGAATTTTTGTTAGAAAATGCATACTACATTATAACACCAACCGCAAAAACAACCGATAAGTCATTGCACGCTTATTATAATCTTGTAAAATCTTTAGGTTCCCTGCCTTTGATACTCGATTACGAAAAACATGATTATGCCACAGCTGCGATTAGTCATCTGCCGCACGTTATTGCATACAGTCTTGTCAATATGGTAAAAGATTTAGATGATTCTGCAGAAACAATGAAAACAATTGCCGCAGGTGGCTTCAAAGATTTGACAAGAATTGCCTCATCTTCACCTGTTATGTGGGAAAATATCTGTCTTTCTAATCAAGAGCAGGTTCTTCATCTTTTAGACTCCTATCTTGATGAATTAACTAAAATTCGGACAGATATTGCACATGCCGACAGCCAAAAACTGATTTCTTACTTTCAATCAGCAAAAGATTACCGGGATTCTATTTCCATCACCGCCCCCGGCGTAATTAAAAACGTCTATGAACTATATTTAGACTTACTAGATGAAGCTGGTGGAATTGCAACAATTGCTACGGTATTAGCAAGTAATAACCTTAGTATCAAAAATATCGGGATTATACATAACAGAGAATTTGAAGAAGGTGTACTCCGATTAGAAATGTATGACCAAGAATCTTTAGATGCGGCCATTGCCCTATTAAAAAAGCATCATTATACTATTTACGAACGCTAAACAAAAAAACTGCGA
>JBJELY010000164.1:0-76663 GCA_051879395.1 Roseburia sp.
TATTTTAGAGATTGGGTTTCTTATTCCTTTAAGACAACCTATAATACTTCTTATGGTACAGCGATTCCATACAGTGCCTATGGTACCTATCCAACTTGGGATGGAACAGACCTGAATGGGGAAGTATTACCAAGTGGAACAAAATGTACTTATACAATTACCGCTTTCGGTGAGGGCGATTATGGTGATGAAGTTTACAATGAAGATGGTGAACGTTATGTAACGAATTTTGATGCCATCATTCCGGGAGAAAATGAACCAACCTTTAATGGCCATGCAATGAATAAGGATGGGGATGTGATTTCTTTCCCAGTCACAGTCGATACCGTTGCACCAAAACTTGTAAACAATGCGGTTACATTTTACGAGGAAGACGGACGTACCTATGTGACAGGTACTTTATATGATGAAGATGGTACCATTGCTTCTTTGAAAATTGTTCCATATGTAATACGTTCTTATAAGGAAGGTTATGGAGACCCTTCTTATGCAGAAGTTGGTATTGACCGTAACAATCCATTTTATGTAAAAGAATATTTTGATGAAGCAACTAATACATTGACATTTACAGCAGATATTACAGAATATGCACATAGTAATGAATCCTATAGTGGTGAAAATTATTACTACAATTTTGAATGGAATGGAAATCTGATGTTACTCTGTGGTGACTTTGGTGCAAACGAGAGAAATTATGCAGTCAAAGCAGATGCAACAGAGGGAATTGCATTATCCCAGACTTCAGCGTTAATGCATCCGGGAGAAACATTTGAACTGAGTGTTAATAATAATACCAAAAATACAGATAGTGTACTGACACGTACTTCTAGCAATCCAAAGGTTGCAACGATTGATGAATACGGTAAAATTACTGCAGTTGCACCAGGTCAGGCTGTCATGACAGTATCAGATGGAACTTCTTCTGCAGTCTGCGTAGTTGCAGTAGAAGCAGTCAATACAGAAGTAGAAGACTTTAATCTTTCAATTGATAAATTTGAAGGATTAAAACCAGACGGTGAATTAGTTGTAAAAGTAACTGATTTAAAACCGGCAGATGTAAAATTAAGTGAGATTAAATGGTCTGTAGAAGAAAGTGAAGAATATGCTCAGAACTACGGCGAGGGATTGATCACAGTTTCCAAAGAATCCAGTGACGGACTCTCCGGAAGTTTATACTTAAATGTATCAAGTTCAGACGTAGCACTTCCAGCAGATATTGGAACCTTGACTGTTACTTTAAATGGTGTAAGTCGAACCATGGAAATTGGATGGGATGATATTTATACGGATTATTACCAGGATGACTTGATTTCAAATGTTAGTTATGGTGGTCAGGGTGTCTATGTGGCACAGGGCGAGACTGCTACTTTAAGTGCAAAATACCGTCAGTCTTCGAAACATGCAGTAGGCGATGTGGTGACAGAATTGACAGGACTTACCTTAGACGGAGCGTCCTTCTTTATGCAGAATGGTTCTTATAGTGCAAAACTTGTAAATAATGAGGGATACGCACTTCCAGATAGCATTCATGTTTATACAGTATACAATTATTCAGACGGTAGTACATATGAAAATGAGATGACTGCAGGTTCTTATTACGGTTATACCTATAATGCTACAACTGGAGAAATCAGTATTCCTTATGCACCTATGGGAGCAACAACAAGCATAAAAATTAAAGCAGAAGGCGTAGTAAGCGATGGTAATCCTGCGGGAACACTTTCTGGGAATGAATATGTAAGACCAGATGCACTGTTTGGACCATTTGATTGGACAGTGACAGAAGGTGATGGTACTTTAGAAACAGTAACAGAAACTGATTATTATGGAAGTTCTTATGAAGTGGCAAAATATACTCCATCAGAACCTGGTATCAGTTATATTACAGCTAAAACCAAAGATGGTAATTACGAAGTGAACTTCGCAGTTATTTCACAGCCGGTAAAAGCGGATTCTTTGGAATTAGATACGCATAAAGTAGAATTAGAAGGTGGAGAAACACAGAAACTTACAGCAACACTTTCTCCAGAACCTTCTTTGGAAAAAGACACGAAAGTAAATTGGGAAAGCTTTGACCCATCGGTTGCAACGATTGATGAGAATGGTGTGATTACAGCAGTATCATCTGGATATGCATATATCAAAGTATCTACGGAAGCAGACAATACAGTTAAGAGCTATTGCCTTGTTCATGTAACAAAAGATGCAGATCCGGAGACACCGGAAGAGCCAGTAACACCGGAAGAGCCAGAGGCACCGGCAGATCCAGAGACACCAGAAGAACCAGAGGCACCGGTAACACCAGAAAATCCTGGAACAACTGAGAATCCTGGAACAGCTGAGAATCCATCTGCACCAGAAGAGAGTAGTGCACCAGAAACAACTACTTCTACAGAAGGAGCAACAGTATCCGGTACAGAGGAACGTGTCTTAACAAGTAGTTCAACAAGTGGCGTAACAATTTCCGGAGCAAAAGATGTATTGCCGGAAGGAGCAGACTTTACGGTTGCGGAAGCAAAAGCAGGAAGCGTTACTTATGCAAAAGCAAAAGCGGCAGTCGATCAATATCTCGAAGATGGATGTAGCTATGTAGTCTACGATATTGAATTATTAGATGCTAGTCAGGCTGAGATTCATGAGCTGAATGGATATGTAACTGTGACAATGCCAGTTCCGGAAGGTCTTAGCATTGGAGAAGGACAGATGCTTACCGTATATCGTTTAAATGATGATGGAACACTGACAAAATGTGAGACTACAGTTAAGGATGGAAAGGTTACATTTAAAACGAACCATTTCAGTACTTTCATCTTTGCAGTAGAAAGTGTAGAGGCTGCATCAGATACATCTGATATTAATAGCCGAAGCATTACAGTTTCTCTTGCTCTTCTTGTAGTTGGTGCATTTGCACTTGGTATGGGAAGAAAAAGAAAGAAATCAATGAATTAAGTTTTTCTATATTAATATAGTAGAAACAGAATAGGGAGTGTCATTTCAGGGAAAAAATTCCTTGAAATGGCATTCTTTTTTTATTTGACGCTAATATGATTTTGTATTAAAATATATTTAGTAATACTAAATACTTTGAGGTGAGAAGTTGAATAGTAAATATGAAAAGCAGATGAAAAAGGGCGTATTGGAGATGCTGGTACTAAAATTGCTTTCGGAAGAAGAAAAATACGGCTATCAGATTATCAGCGAATTAAAGGAAAGAGGAGATGGCATTTTTTCTTTAAAAGAAGGAACCCTTTATCCGATTTTATACAGGATGGAAGAAGAAGGACTGGTAACCAATTATTGGAGCACGCCGAATGGAAAAGAAGTGTCGAAAAAATATTACCGGATTACTGAAAAAGGATTAGAAACATTAGAGGAAGTCATTGCACTTTGGAATACTTTTTCGGAAAGCGTAGATGAAATTTTAGAGGGGGACAAGAAAGAATGACAGTAAAATCTTATACCAGGAAGGTTGCAAAATATCTGCTTTGCAGACCTGAAGTGAAAAAGGAAATGAGAAAGCAGATAGAGTCTGATATTGCAAGTGCAATGGAGCAGGGAAAGTCTTTAGAAGAAGTACTAAGCGAAATGGGAAATCCGAAAGAACTGGCAGAGGAATTTAATGAGAATTTTGAAGAAAAAGAAAAGGAGACAATTCATAAGAAAAAGCATAGAAAAACAGTTGTTACAATCGTTGTAAGCATTTTTATAGTGATTGCTGTGTTGGTTGGAATAACTTACTGGATGCTTCCAAAGTCGAAGGATATTGGAGAAAGTGCTATTTTTTCAGAGGAAGAAGTCATTGAGAGTGCAGAAGAAGTGATTTTCTATCTGGATGCTGAACAGTATGAAAAACTGGATTCCTATATGACGCATGAGTTAAAGGAAGCATTGGGAGAAAATGGATTAAAACAGGCAAAGGAGTCTATAGGAGAAGATTTTGGAGCGTTCCAATGCTATAAAAATACATATGCAGTTGAAATAAATCAGAAGGGGCAAAAATTTGCAATGGTACAATTAGATGTTTCTTACGAAAATATCAGTATTACCTATACAGTAACCTTTGATGAGGAAATGAAACTGGCAGGAATTTATATGCGATAAAAATCCAAAGAATATAAGCTTAAAATATATATGGAAGAAATACAGAATCAAAATAGTATAGGTTTCTATTATTACAAGAGATGAGGAGTTGTTCGTATGGAAGCAGGAACGATAATATACCTGGTAATTATATCGATGTGTGCGCTGGTAATGATTGGAATTGGCATTGTACAGCTAAAAAGTAAGCGTCCAGTCGGATTCTGGTCTGGAGTAAAACCGCCTGATGCAAAGCGGGTAAAAGATGTAGAAGCTTACAATAAAAAGCATGGGCGTATATGGATTCTTTATGGCGTAGGAATGCCGGTTTCTTATTTGATTGTCCTTCCATTTGGGAGTGAGTTGGCGGCAGTTTTAATCAATTGTGTAGAAATATGTGGTGGAATTATTGCAATGATGATATATCACAATCACCTTGAGAAAACTTATCTTAAAGAAGAATCTGCCGATTGAGAGAGATTTTAGAGAGGGCAAAGATGTGTCGTGAAAAAAGTTAAAGTAAAGGAGAAGATTATATGGGATTTTGGATTTTTATGTTATGGATGAATCTGCTGCTTCCAATTATGATGCTTTTATTCGGATGGATTTTTTTGAAACATCCACCGAAGGATATTAATTCTATTTATGGGTATCGGACATCGCGCTCAAAGGCGAGTCAGGAAGCATGGGATTTTGCACATCGCTATTTCGGGAAATGGTGGTTTTATGGTGGCTTTGGAGTAGCAGTCGTATCCATTGTGGGAATGCTTCCGCTGTTAGGAAAAAGTGTTGATGTAATTGGAACATATGGAGCTGTTGTATGTACGGCAGAACTATTCTTGATGCTGTTTCCAATTTTGCCGACAGAACATGCTCTGAAGAAGAAATTTGGTGACACGAAGAAAAAAAGAAAGAATTAAATACAATAAGAAAGGCTAGGATTTGTTATGGAGTTAGGATATGTAGCAACAAGTAGTATGGTAGGAATGGTAGTAGCAGCATTGATTGCATTTGTAGTTCCGATAGGATTACTGATTTGGAACCGGAAAAAGAATCATGCGACGATTTCAAGTTTCTTTATTGGATGTGGAGTTTTTGTAGTAGCAGCATTGGTGTTAGAACAGATTTTTCATTATATTGTGCTGAGTTTGACAGGAGATATCATTACGGGAAATATATGGCTGTATGGACTTTATGGAGGAATGGCAGCTGCAGTATTTGAAGAGACAGGAAGACTTCTTGCCATGAAGTTTTTCCTGAAAAAGCAGTTTGAGGAGAAGAATGCATTGATGTATGGAATTGGTCATGGTGGAGTGGAAGCTATTTTATTGGGCGGATTTAGCAATATCAGTAATATTCTGACATCAGTTATGATTAATACGGGAGCAATGGAAGCAAGCCTTGCAATTTTAGACGAGACAACAGCAAATGCAACCTTAGAAAGCATTTCTGTACTGTGGGAATTACCTTCTTATCAGTTCTATTTAGTTGGGGTAGAGCGTTTGCTTGCGATTGTGTTACAGATTTCATTCTCAATTTTGATGTATCAAGCTGTCAAACAGCAAAAGAAGTCACTCATTGCAACAGCATTTGCAGCACACTTTCTTGTAGATTTTGTGACGGTAGTAGCTGCTAACTATCTTAATGTTGGACTGCTGGAAGTTTTGGTTGGATTCATGACAGCAATTGTTGCATTTACCGCATGGAAGACTAGAAAAAATTAAGAGAGAAAAAAGTGTCGCCGCGCGACACTAAAAAAAAACGCTCCGCGTTTTTCCTCAAAAGGATTTACACGACAGCAATTTTCTATAAAAGAAAAAAAGAGTGCTTTGCACTCTTTTTTTTGCGAGAAAGTGTCGAAGGGTACCGTTTTGTTATATTTTCCATAACTATTTGTTATTTTACAACACTACTTCTATAACGTATACTGTTATGTAGCGTGTGTGCGTGTGGGACAAACAAATATGCGCGAGCGAAAAACAGACGAGAAAAAGAAAGGTTGTATGAAAATGAATGGTTTGACAGAAATTCGTTGGCATGGAAGAGGAGGACAGGGTGCAAAGACAGCGGCTTTATTGTTAGCTGATGTTGCATTTAGCATTGGAAAACATGTGCAGGGATTTCCGGAATATGGTCCGGAACGTATGGGGGCACCGATTACTGCATATGACAGAATCAGTGACAAAGAGATTCGTGTGCATTCCAATATATATGAACCGGATTTTGTAGTAGTGGTAGATGACACCTTATTACATAGCGTAGATGTGACAAAGGGATTGAAAAAAGAAGGAGCCATCTTAATTAATACGGAAAAAGAAAAAGAAGAAATTATTCCGCTTTTAAAAGGATATGAAGGAGATGTATTTGTCATTAATGCAAAGGATGTCTGTGACAAGACTTTGGGAAAATACTTCCCAAATACACCGATGCTTGCGGCAATTGTAAAAGTATCCAAAGTGATGGAAGAAGACGTATTTTTAAAAGAGATGGAAGCATCCTTACAGCATAAATTTGCCAAGAAGCCGGAAGTGTTAGAAGGAAACAAGAAGGCATTACAGCTGGCATTACAGGAGGTACACTAATGGCTTTATCAGCAAAAGAAATTAACGAACAGACAAAATGGCAGGATTTAACGGAAGGATTACAGATTTTTGAACCTGCTACTTCAAAAGAATTTATGACAGGTGAATGGAGAACTCAGACACCTGTATTAGATTGGGACAATTGCCGTCAGTGTTTATTATGTGTTCCATATTGCCCGGACAGCTGCATTCCGGTTTCTGGCGGAAAAAGAAAAGAATTTGACTTAGACCACTGCAAAGGATGTGGTATCTGCGTAAAAGCATGCCCATTTGGAGCAATTACAATGAAGGAGGGAAAATAATATGGCAATTAAGGAAAGAATGTCAGGAAATGAAGCTGTAGCATATGCGATGAAACAGATTAATCCGGATGTTATGCCGGCATTTCCAATTACCCCTTCGACAGAACTCCCACAGTTTGTATCCAATTATATTGCAAATGGGGAAATGGATACGGAATTTATTCCGGTAGAAAGTGAGCATAGTTCCATGAGTGCTGCAATTGGAGCAGAAGCAGCGGGAGCAAGAACGATGACTGCCACTTCTTCCGCAGGACTTGCTTTGATGTGGGAAATGCTTTATGTAGCAGCATCAAATCGTTTGCCGATTACGATGGCATGCGTTAACCGTGCTTTATCAGGTCCATTAAACATCAACTGTGAACATTCTGACAGTATGGGCGCAAGAGATTCCGGATGGATTCAGATTTACGCAGAAAACAACCAGGAAGCTTATGATAATTTTATTCAGGCATACCGTATTGGAGAACATGCAGATGTTAAACTTCCGGTTATGATTTGCCAGGATGGTTTTATTACCAGCCATGCGGTAGAGAATATTACTTTATTAGAAGATGAAAAAGTAAAAGCGTTTGTAGGTGAATATGAACCGGAACATTTCCTTTTAAATGAAAAAGAAAAAATGGCATTGGGACCATATGCTGTTACAAATTACGGTATGGAAGCAAAACGTGCACAGGCACAGGGAATGATTAATGCAAAACAGGTTATTTTAGACGTGGCAAAAGAATTTGCAGAAGTATCCGGTCGTTCTTATGGATTCTTTGAAGAATATCGCTTAGAGGATGCAGATTACGCGATTGTGGCAATCGGTTCTGCCTGCGGTACGATAAAGGATGCTGTGGATCGTTTAAGAGAACAGGGCGTAAAAGCAGGTTTATTAAAAATCAGAGTATTCCGTCCTTTCCCGGGAAAAGAGATTGCAGCAGCTTTAAAAAATTGTAAAGCAATTGCATTGATGGATCGCTGTGAAAGTTATAGTGCAGCAGGAGGTCCATTAGGAGCAGAGGTGTCTGCAGCTTTATTTGCAGCTAAATCAACTGCAGAAGTGGATAAAATCGTATATGGTTTAAATGGAAGAGATTTAACGGTAGAGAATGTAGAGCAGATTTATGCAGATTTAGCAGAACTTGCAAAAAATGGTAAAGCAGAAGATGCAGAAGAATATCGTTACATTGGATTACGGGAATAGTGGAAAGAGGAGAATTATGAGTCAACATAAATTTAAAGAGATACAGGAAAGACAGGAACGTCTTGCACCGGGACATCGCATGTGTGCCGGATGCGGCGGAACAATCGCAGTAAGAAATGTCTTAAAAGCACTTCATCCGGGAGATAAAGCAGTGGTCGGAAATGCAACAGGATGTTTGGAGGTATCCTCCTTTACCTATCCTTATACTGCTTATGAAGACAGTTATATTCATAATGCATTTGAAAATGCAGGAGCTACATTAGCAGGAGTCGAAACTGCATACAATGCGTTAAAGAAAAAAGGAAAAATCAAGGAAGATTACAAATTTATCACTTTTGGTGGTGATGGTGGAACTTATGATATCGGATTCCAGTCTTTGTCGGGAGCGATGGAACGTGGCCATGATATGGTATATGTTTGTTATGACAATGGTGCTTATATGAACACAGGAATCCAGCGTTCTTCTGCAACACCAATGTATGCGGATACGACAACGACACCTGCCGGAAAAGAGTCCAATGGAAAACCACAGTACCGGAAAGATTTAGCAGCAATTCTTGCAGCACATAATATTCCATATGTGGGACAGACAACTTTTATTGGAAATATGATGGACTTATATCAGAAATCCGAAAAAGCAATTTATACGAAAGGTCCGGCGTTTTTAAATATTATGGCGCCATGTCCAAGAGGATGGCGTTATGATGCACCGGACATTCTTGATATTTGTAAAATGGCAGTAGAGACCTGCTATTGGCCGATGTTTGAGGTGGTAGAAGGAAAATGGAGCTTATCCTATGAACCAAAGAACAAACAGCCAATTGAAGAGTTTTTAAAACTTCAGGGACGTTTCAAACATCTTTTCAAACCGGAAAATGAATATTTAATTGCAGAATTCCAGCAGGAAGTAGACCGTCGCTGGGAAGAATTAAGAAATCGTTGTGAATAAAAATAGGTCGTAAAAACATCGGGGACTTGGCATTGCAATGTCAGGTCCCCGATTTGCTATGTTGAGTAATAATAAAAATATCATAAAATAATTCTGATAAATCTAAAAGTAAATGCAATTCAACTGAATATGTGAGAAAATAGTGCAAAAGTAATTGTGAAAACCTTACAAAAACATTGAATAAAAACTGAAATATTTTACGAAAATGTAAAAGAACTAGTGACAAAGATTTTCCCATGTGATAATGTCTAAATTGGAGTACAAAGTCGGAAACGACACAGAAATTTACAGAGGGGCAAAGTGTAAATTTCTGAATCATATTTGGGAGGTAGAAAAATGAAGAGAAGTTTTTCAATCGTACTCGCAGCAGCAATGGTAATCAGCAGTTTAGGGGGAAATGGAAGTCTGATCACCATTCAGGCAGAAGAAAGTAAAGCAGCGTCCATTCGTCTGACAGAGGAAGATGTGGCAGCGCTGACAGGGGAGACATCACAGGAACGCACCAGCGTTCATGATCCATCCATTGTGGTGGATGAGGAAGGAAATTATTATGTGTTTGGTTCACATATGGGGGTATCAAAGTCTACGGACTTAGAAAACTGGACTTCTGTGACAAGTGAATCTACAACTAGTACTTTATTTGGAAATGCGGCAGGAGAAGTTGTTTCCTATGAAACCGCTTTTAAAGAAAATGCCTATACCGGGCAGGTGAATATTCTAGATGAAGAGGGGAACGTTTACGCAGTAGATTTTGGCAGCTATGATGTGGCAGCCTGGATTTCTGACAATACGGTAAGCGGAAATATGTGGGCACCAGATGTAATCTATAATGAGGCAATGGGAAAATGGTGCATGTATTTAAGCTTAAATGGTGCGACTTGGAATTCCAGCATAATTCTTTTGACTGCGGATGACATCGAGGGACCTTATGTTTATCAGGGCCCGATTGTTTTTACAGGATTTTCTACAGCAGATTCTACAAAGTCATTTCATGACACAGATTTAGAATTAGTGCTGGGAGAGCTAGAAGAGTTGCCGGAACGTTATCAGAAAATCGCAGATTCGAGCTGGGGTACTTACTATCCACATGCCATTGATCCGTGTGTTTTTTATGATGAAGAGGGAAATCTTTGGATGACTTATGGTTCCTGGTCTGGTGGTATTTACATGTTGGAATTAGATGAAACAACCGGATTACGTGATTATACGGTTTCCTATGAAGATACTTATGAGACATTAGGGGCATCCATGACATCAGATCCGTATTTTGGAACCAAAATTGCCGGAGGTTATTATGTATCAGGAGAAGGTCCTTACATTGAACATATCGGGGATTATTATTACCTTTTCATTTCGTATGGATTCTATTCACCGGAAGGCGGATACAATATGAGAGTATTCCGTTCTGAAACACCGGATGGTCCATATGTGGATGAAAATGGAAATAGTGCCATTTATTCAAAGTATATCATGAATTATAGCAGTACAAATGCAAACTATAATTATGGCGAAAAAATTATGGCAAATTATAAATGGGATACCATGGATGTCGCAGAGGTTGCCCAGGGTCATAACTCTGCTTTTGTAGACTCCGATGGAAAAGCATATGTGGTATATCATACTAAATTTGCAGATGGAACAGCATCACATGAGGTGCGCGTTCACCAGCTCTTTTTAAATGAAGATGGATGGCTTGTAGCTGCACCATATGAATATTCCGGAGAAACCTTATCGGAAACAGGTTACGAAAAAGAAGATGTAACAGGAAGTTATGATGTGATTACACATGAGTACCAGATTGCGTATGCAGATTTAGCATACGAGACACCGGTTTCTATCGAATTGAATGAGGATGGAACGGTTACCGGTGAAAAAACAGGTACCTGGAGCATGACAGAAGGAACACCATATGCACAAATTACGTTAGATGGCACAACCTATAAAGGTGTTTTTGCGGAGCAGGTCATTGATGGAAGTAATATTACAACGATGTGCTTTACGGTAGCAAGTGATAGTGGCTTGTGTGTCTGGGGATCAGGAGAACCGACAGATGACGCCATCGTGGCGCAGAATGTGGAAAACAGTAGCATTGTAGTTCCGGAAAATACATATAGTGATATTGAACTGGTAACAGAAGGGTTGAATGGGGCAGTGATTTCCTGGTCTTCTAGTAATACAGCAGTACTGGCAAATGATGGAACCATTACGATTCCGGAAGAAGATACAACGGTTACATTGACAGAAACAATCAGTAAGGGCGATTACTATTATGAGAAAGACTATCCGGTAACTGTAAAAGCAGAGGCACAGAACACTGAAGATTCTATCGTGCTTGCTTCATATTTTACAGAGGATGCACAGGATTTATCAACACATTTAGATGGAAGCCTTTCCGTGTCAAATCCATTTTATTATGGAACCAATTATGGACTGGATTTATCCGGTGGGGTTACGATTGAATTCGATGCAGAAGCAACCGGAGAAGTTCATGTATTAGGAACGATTCTTTCCTTTTTGGCAGATGGAGGATCTGGTGGAAGACTTTATTTTACACCGGGTTCTTATCTTGGATATAACGCAGGAGGCAGTTACTTTGATGCTAATTTGAATAACTATAGTCTGGTTGAAGATTACATTGGGGATGAAGCACATGTAGCAATTCAATTGACGAAGACTGGATTTACCGTAACAGTAAATGATGAAGTTGCCTATACAGAAGAAATTTTGGCAACGGAAAATGGTGCAGGTTCTATTACAAATTATAAAAAAGTGTTAGACTGGCTCTATAATTCAGCAGATACGCTGTATTTTGGTTATGGTTCCTGGTGGGCAGCAGCAGGCTATGATGAAGCAAACGTTACAATTCAAAATGTAGTTTGCACAGTAGGACCGAAGTCAGAAACAGAAGATGAAGAAGAGATTATAGAAAATCCTGAAATCACAGCAGACAGCATTACATTAGAGACGAATGCAGATATTACATATATTCGTAATCCATTTTATCATGCATCTTTTGATGCGGTAACGGTAGATTATACGATAACATTTAGTGAAGAAGCAGCGAAAAATGGCTGGGATGGAATCTTTAGCTTCTATAATAGTACAACAGGAGGAAGAGTGTCATTCCAGACAGCGCCATATCTTTGCTTTAATGATGCATCAGGTAATTGGATGGATGTGAACCGCCCGGCGGATGAGGGAACGAATACAATTGAAGCATATAGTTTAGAAGCTGGAAAAGCATATAATTTTACGATTGTAATTACATCAGAAGAGGTACAGATGTATCTGGAAGGAATTCAGATTCCGGTTTCTGTTGTAGATTCCGGTTGTACTACAGAATCTATTTTAAAAGCGATTGCGGCAGCAGACCAGTTTAGCTGGGGTGTCGGAGAAGCGGTTACTTCTTATTGGAATACAGAACTCTGTACATTAACAGATGTTTCTATTATTGGTAAAGAGCTTGCAACAGAGAGCTTCGGGAAAGACAGTTTTACGATTGAAAGTACATCAGACTGTGAAGTAGTAGAAAATCCATATTACGGAGAACAGTTAGATCAGCTCTATCTGGAATATACGCTTGTATGGTCAGAAGAAGCAGCAAAAAATGGCTGGGATGGAATTTTCAGTTTCTACAACAGTGCAACAGGAGGAAGAGTGTCATTCCAGACAGCACCATATATTTGTTATAATGATGCGGCAGGTCACTGGCTTGATATCAATCAGCCTGGAGCAGGTGGAACAAATGCTGCAACAGACCTTGGAATTGAGGCAGGAGAGGAAGTTCTCATTTCCATTGAAATAACGAAAGAAAGTGTGATTATGAAAGTAAATGGGGAAGAAATTAAGACCGCAGAAAATAGTTCAGGAGCAACTTATGAAGAACTTTTGAACTATATCAGTGAATGTGATCAGTTTACCTATGGGGTTGGAGAAGCGAAAACGGCATATTGGTGGAGTGAATTAAGCACCATAAAGAATTTAAAAATGTCACCTGTTAAGGTTACGGCTGCTTCCGATGGAAATGGAAGTGTAGAGGGAAGTACACTTTCGAATGAGGCAACGTTGACTGCAACAGCAAATAAAGATTTTATATTTAAAGGATGGTATATAGGAGATATTTGCATCGGAACAGAAGAAACGATTTCTCTTACCGTAGGAAAAAATGTAACAGCAGAAGCTTCATTTGAAAAAAAAATAATTGAGGAGCCGGATGAACCGGAAAAAATCCGTATCTCTGACAACTATCGTACGATTTCTTCCTGGGGAAATTATGTACTTGGTGAATTAACAATTACCAATGAAACGGAAGAAACTTTAAAGAACTGGAGTATTGAATTTTCTTATGAAGGAGAGATTTCTGCATTATGGGGAGCTCAGTTAGAGGCACAGGAAGATGGGGTTGTGTCTGTATCTGCGCCAAGATGGAATCACAACTTAAAAGCAGGTGCAGTGGCAAGCTTTTACTTTATTGCAAAGATTCCAAATGCAGATGAAAAACCGATACCGGAAAATGTTGTGTTGACAAGTGAGGAAACAAAGGATACAGCAGAGATTTCCTATAAGGTGACATTAGAACGTAATTGTGAGTGGCCAAAAGGATATACAGGTACATTATGTATCAAAAATACCGGAGATTCTGCAATTGAGGAGTGGACGTTAGAATTTGATTACGAAGATGATATTACTTCTATTTGGGGTGGAGAAATCATCAGTCATGAAGGAACACATTATGTTGTGTCAAATGCAGGATACAACGCAACCATTCCGGCAGGAGAAAAAATGCGCATTGGTTTTGGAGCAAAACCAGCAGATGGGGAAAAATATTCTACAGCAGAATTGAAAAATCCATCTATTACAAGTGTAATTAATAAATAAGAGAGAAAGGAAGTTGCGCCACTATGACGCAGCTTCCTTTTTTGTATCAAAAAGAGTATGGCATCTTCTTGTGTAACTTGACAAAAGTGCATACATGAGCTATTCTTCTTAAGGTTTACATAGAAAAATAGTAGGAAATAAATGGTTGGAGAGGCATAAGAAAATGAAATTTGAAAATGGTTCTGATCTTACATGGGAACAGTTAAAAGAAATAGAAGAATATCGTCTTGTTGACAGCAGAGATGAGGCATCTTATCAATATGGAACAATACCGGGAGCAGTACATGTATCTGCTGATGAATTGGAAGAGAGAAGTACAGAATGGTCAAAAGAAGTACCGGTGTGTGTTTTTTGTAAAACAGGAACATCCAGCCGTGAACTGGTAGATCAATTAGTGGAAATGGGTTATCAGGCGTATAATATAGAAGGCGGCTATCACGCATGGCTGTTAGCGCAGATGGAGCAGTCTGGTCAGGGAAATGCTTCGGGGGAAGAAGACCGTGCTGCAGAGATTGAGAAAAGCATTCGGAAGAAATTCCATAAACAGATTTTTAGTCGTTTTGCAAAAGCAATTAATCAGTATGAAATGTTACAGGAAGGCGATAAAGTAGCAGTCTGTATTTCAGGTGGAAAAGATTCTATGTTGATGGCAAAATGCTTTCAGGAACTGAAACGTCATAATAAATTTCAGTTTGATCTGGTTTTTCTAGTTATGGACCCTGGTTATAATGAGATGAACCGAAAGTTAATTGAGACAAATGCTAAAATGATGAATATCCCGATTACGATTTTTGAGTCGGATATTTTTGATGCGGTATATGAGATAGAAAAGTCACCATGTTATCTTTGTGCTAGAATGCGAAGAGGTCATTTATATAGTAAAGCCAAAGAATTAGGCTGCAATAAAATAGCATTAGGCCATCATTATGATGATGTAATTGAAACTATTTTAATGGGAATGATGTATGGTGCACAGGTACAGACAATGATGCCAAAACTTCATAGTACGAATTTTGAAGGAATGGAATTGATACGTCCGTTGTATTTGGTGCGTGAGGACGATATTAAGCATTGGAGAGACTACAATCATCTTAATTTTTTGCAGTGTGCCTGTCATTTTACAGAAACCTGTAGCAGTTGTAATGAAGATGGAACATCGGCTTCAAAGCGTTTAGAGATTAAAAAGCTGATTCGTGAACTGAAAAAAGTAAATCCTTATATTGAAAGCAATATATTCAAAAGTGTAGAAAATGTGAATTTAAGTACGATTATTGCCTATAAAAAAGATGGCGTAGTTCATCATTTTTTAGAGGAATACGATAAAAATTAAAGATTTTTTTAAAAATATATTCCTAGAAGGCAAAATTTGGTATAATAAAACAAGCGTGTGAAGAGGAGAGGGAAAAATGGAATGGATGTTAGCAATAGCATTTTCAGTGATTCTGTTTTTAATGCTTGTTATTATACTGATTTTAGCTTATGGAAATAGGAAAAACAGAGTACTAATGAAAAAATTAGAAGAGGACGAGGCAACGTTGATGGGGGCCATTGGCCATTCTAATATGAAATTGTGGATTTATTTTCCGGATGAAAATAAGATTGTCATTGATCGGAATTTTTCAGAGGAGATGGGAATACCGCAAGTAATTCCCGATTGGTCAGAAGAATATGCCAAAAAGGAACTTAATTCATCAGATGAAATCAGAAAATTGAAAAAAGTATTTGAACGGATAGAACAGGGGGAAGATACTGTAGAATGTGACATAAAGTCGCGAAAACAGGGGGAAGATCACTGGTATCGAATTAAGATGTCTTCTGTCTATGATGAAAAAGGACGGCGGCTGAAAGTTATTGGGATATCATTCTGTATTGATGAACAGAAAAAGGCAGAACGATTGTATTTAGACCAGCTTCGTTTTAGTAATGGTATCAATGATGAGAATCTGATTGCAAAGGGAAGATACAATTTAACTACAAATGAAATAGAATATTATATTCCAAAAAGCAGAGATGCAATTTCCTTATCCGAATTTGAAAACTATGATGACTTTGTAAAAAAAATCTGTGGATATGCAATACAAAAAGAGGATGAAAAGCAGCTTAAGAGAATGTTTGATAGAGAAGCGTTATTCCATAATTTTACGGGAGGAATTACGAATTTTTCTTATGAATATCAACGAAAATTAGAAGGACAGGATGCAATCTGGGTTTCTAGCAGAATCAAAACATTTATGCATCCAGAGACAGAGGAGCTGATTGCATTTTCTTATACATATGATATTACAGCAAATATTTTGGAACGGAATATTATTTCGCAGATTACAAATGTGGAATATGATTATCTGGCACTCCTTTATGTAAAAAGAGGAGCTCTGCGGATGTATAATATCAAAAAGGGAGAGGAAGATGCTATTTTATACCGTTATCATGAATATGGTAAGGGTATTGAATATATGATTCGAAAAATTGTAGTACCGGAAGAACAGGAAAATGTACTTTCGGCTACGAAGTTGGAGACAATTCAAAAACATTTGGATGAGACAGGCAGTTATCAATGTATGTTCAGTATTCAAGTGGAAAATGAAAAACGACTGAGAAAACGGTTACAGTACTGTTACCTCGATGAAACAAAAGAGATTATATTAGTCAGCCGCAGTGATATTACGGAAGTTTATGAACAGGAGCAAAAGCAGTTAGAGCAGTTAAAAAATGCATTGGAGGAAGCAAAAAAAGCCAATAGGGCAAAGACAGAATTCCTATCTAGAATGAGTCATGACATCAGAACTCCAATGAATGGAATTATAGGGCTAACAACATTAGCCAAGGATGAAATCAACCATCCGGAAGAAATTTTAGACTATTTAAATAAGATTGACAGTTCTAGTCAGTTCTTATTAGGATTGATTAATGATATTTTGGATATGACAAAGATAGAGAGTGGTTCTGTTACGTTAAAGAGAGAGCCTTATCTGCTTGAGGAATTAATAAAGGAGATTGATACCTTAATTCGTCCAATCTGCTGTGCAAAAGACATTCAGTTTGAAATTATAAAAAAGGATATTGAATGTAATTGTGTACAGTGGGATAAGCTTCGGATTAACCAGATATTGTTTAATCTGTTATCGAATGCTGTAAAATTTACGCCACCAGGAGGAAAGGTGACTTTTATTATTCAACATGTTGCAAGAAAGGACAGTATCGTTAAAATCCACTTTATTGTCCGGGATACTGGAATCGGAATCGGGGATGAATTTCGTGAGCATATGTTTGAACCGTTTTCACAGGAGAGACAGACGGAAAAAATTTCAGGAACTGGTTTGGGATTAGCAATTGTGAAGAATCTGGTTTCTTTGATGGGTGGAAAAATCACATTAAAGAGTGAGCCGGGAAAAGGAAGCGAGTTTACCGTAGAACTGGAGACAGAGGTCTGCGAGGAATATGTAGAAAAAGAAAAACAGGAACAGGAAATAGATGATTCTATATTAGAAGGAAAGAAAGTGCTTCTCTGTGAAGATCATCCCGTTAATATTCAGATCGCAAAGAAATTGCTAGAGAAAAAAGGCATGATTGTAGTTTGTGCAAAAAACGGATTAGAAGCTCTTCGAAAGTTTGAGGAAGCGCCGGAGGATGAGTATGATGTCGTATTGATGGATATCCTAATGCCTGTCATGGATGGATTAGAGGCTACAAGAAAAATCCGTGCTTTGCCTAGAACAGATGCAAAGATGGTGCCAATTATTGCAATGACAGCAAATGCTTTTCAAGAGGATGTGCGTAAGTCTCTAGAAGCAGGAATGAATGGACATCTTGCAAAACCAGTGGATTATGTTCAGCTGTTCCGTACCTTAAAATGTTGTATTAAAAGTTAATGAATAGGAAAAAAACAAGTCTTACTGTATGGTAAGGCTTGTTTTCAAAATGGAGTAAATATGAAGAAGAACCGGATTGATGTGAATCATTTTAAGTTTAAACTGGAAGTGGAACAAGTGCTTCGAATGACAGATTGTACGAAGGAAAATCCACTTTATCAGGAATTAAGCGGAGTGTTGCAAAAACTATGGAAGGAAAAGTTTGAAATATGGGAACCGAAAGCTTATATTCAGGGAATGCTTTTAACGCAGAATATTTGGGGATATGCCTGCCTTATGACATTAGGAGAGAAGGTTTCAGAGGAAATCGAACAATTCCAGCAAAAGGATATGATGGCAGCTTTTTTGTTAGACGGTCTTGCCAATCAGTTAATCTTTCAAATGGACGAGCAGTTGCAGGAAGTAGTAAAACAATTATGCAGAGAAGAACATCATGGAATTTCCGGTAGGATGGAAGCACCGTTGGACTATCCGATAGAAATACAACAGAGAATCCTGAAAGAAATGGAAAAGCAGGGAGATTTACCGGTACAGTTAACGAGTGCATATATGTTACAACCGGAAAAAAGTATGATTGTGTTTTACCCATGGGCAGCCGAAGAAAACTGCATGGAGCTAAAACATGATTGTAAAAAGTGTCCCAAGAAGGATTGTGCGTTACGGAAAGAACTTTAAAGGGAGAAAGAAATGAAATTGATTATAAAATGCAAGGGAAAAACAGACAAGGTAATCGAACATCAAGGTGAGAAAACATGCTATGAGTTGTTAGTAGAAGAGCAGATTGCAATTGCAGGAGCTTGTGGTGGAAAAGGAAAGTGTGGAAAATGTCAGATACTTTTTTTAGAAGGGGTACCACAGCCGACGGAAACGGAAAAGAAATTTTTCGCAAGTGAAAAAATAAAAAAAGGATATCGCCTAGCCTGCTGCTGTGGCTGGGCAGGAGATGCTGTGATAGAAGTAGAGGAATTTCAGGAAGAAACGATGAAAATTCTGGAAGCTTCTGAAAAAGCATCGAGTGAAAAAAATACAGTTTGGAACAGGGAAAAAGGACAGCTTGGAATTGCAGTGGATATTGGAACAACTACAATTGCAATTGAGCTTTTTGAAAAAGCTGGCGGCATACTTTTAGATAGTGAAAGTTGTATGAATCATGGGAGAACGTTTGGAACGGATGTGCTGGCAAGAATTGCAGCGGCAAATGAGGGAAATGGAGAGCAGTTACGAGAGTTATTACAACAGGATGTTACGCAGGGCATTCAAAAACTATTACGTAGAAATAAAGTGGCTTCTGATTGTGTCCGGGAAATTTTGGTTTCCGGAAATACGACAATGCAGCACATTTTATTAGGCTATTCTTGTGAAAAATTAGGACATTATCCGTTTACACCTGTGACGCTGACACCGCCGGAACAGTCTTTTTCGGATGTTTTTGGTGTAGACTGGCTACAGGCTTCTGTAAAATTCATGCCGGGAATCTCAGCTTTTATTGGCGGAGATATTGTAATGGGAGTTTATGAAAGCGGTATGGCAGAAAAAGAGGAATTTACAATTTTACTAGACTTAGGGACAAATGGAGAAATGGTGCTTGGTAACAGAGAAAAGATGTTAGCAGCATCGGTGGCAGCAGGACCTGCATTAGAGGCAGGAAATATTGAAAAAGGAATGCCGGGAGTAGCAGGTGCAATTAGTCATGTGACAATAGAGGCAAATAAGGTGCAGTATCAGACAATTGGAAACAGAACACCGATTGGAATTTGTGGAACCGGGGTATTAGAGATTGTGGCAGAACTTTTGCGCACTGGAAAAATCGATGAAAATGGAACTTTTTTAACGGAAGAAGAAAGCTTTACTATAGTAAATGGAATTCGTTTTTCACAAAACGATATCAGACAGGTACAGCTGGCAAAAGCTGCAGTGCGTGCCGGAATCGAGATTTTAACAGAAGATTATGGAATTACGGAAGATGAGGTAAAAACGGTTTATCTGGCAGGTGGATTTGGATATCAGTTAAATGAGGAAACTGCCATTGCAATAGGAATGATTCCGGCAGAATGGCGAGGAAGAATCAGACTGCTTGGAAATTCTTCCCTAAAAGGAGCAATTCGTTATGGAAGCAGTGTGGATAGTCAGCAGAAAGTCGAAGCAATACAAAAAAAGATAACGGAACAAAATCTTGCAAATCATCCTAAATTTGAAGAACTGTATGTAAAAAATATAAATTTTTCTTGATGTGTATAAATTCTCTCTATTTTCAAAAAATAAAACTGTCGTTTCAATAAGTATGACAGAAAGGAAGGGAGAAAGATGACAAATCAGATTTCAGAAAAAGAGTTATCAGCCTTAAACGATTTATTGACGGAAGAAGAACTTTTGATTAAAAAGTTCAAAATGTTAGCAGAACATAGTACAGACCAGGAGGTTAGTGCGAAGTTCACAGAGATTTCCGAGAAACATCAGGGACATTTTAATTCCCTCTACGCACAGTTAAAATAGAAAGGATGGTAACAGAATGCAGGAAATATACAGCGAAAAAGAAATATTAGCAGATGCTTTGACATCAGAAAAAACAGCTACAGATCACTACAACACATTTGCCAATGAATGTGTGCATGCTAATGTCCGCGATGCTATTTTACATTGTTTAGAACAGGAGCATAGCATTCAGCAGGATGTTTTTGAAATGATGCATTCCAGAGGATTTTATCCGACTCCGGATGCAGAAGAGAAAAAAGTTGAGAATGCAAAACAAAAATTTTCACAGTGTGTAAAATCAATTCCGTAAAAGAAAATCCTAAAAAGTTATTGACAAAAAACATGGGTTAGCTTAAACTAACCCATGTAGATAGTAATGTCAAAAAAGAGAGGAGAAAGGACGATGAAATACAACACTGCGATACAACAGGAAGAAAGAGAAGCGGAAATCAAAAATGAACAGAAGCAGATGATTATCAATCAGCTTCGAGATAACGGATGCCGGATTACACATCAGAGACTCGTGCTGTTAGATGTTATTTTGGGGAATGAATGCACCAGTTGTAAAGAAATTTATTATCGTGCAAGTAAAGTTGATAAAAATATCGGGTTTGCAACGGTCTATAGAATGATTAATATGCTCGAAGAAATTGGTGTTATTAATCGAAAAAATATGTATCGGATAGAAGATTTAAACTTTACTTATTGAGAAAAAAAGTGGAAGATGGGGCTTGCAAAATGCAACAGCCTCTTTTATAATAATCAATAGTTAGTTATAACTAACTATTGCCAACCACATTTTTGTACATTCATATGAAAAAGAAGCGTGCTAATTAAGAAAGATTAGCAGAGCTTCTTTTTTGTTTAGAGATTTTCTGTTATTTTGATAGAAAGATCCATATAGTTATAAATTTGTTCAGGAAGATGATTCGAAAGAAGATATTCAAATAGTAAAGTGAGAGAGGTAGCACCCTGTACATCCGGCTGTTGGGTCAGAACAGCAGTGACCACTCCCTCTTTTAGCATTTCAATCGTAGATGGAAGGGCATCAAAAGCGAGAACGTGAAGTTTTTCCTGATACCCTGCATTTATAATGGCACGGCATCCACCATAGACACCTGCAGCAGTAAAATAGAGGGCAGTAAGGTCAGGATGCTCTTTTAATAATTCAGTTACATGGTCATAGCTTTTATAGTCATCATCTTCATTCTCTGAAATCGAGACAATTTCCATATCAGAAGCATTCTGGGTAATCCATTCTTCAAAGCCGGCAATTCGTTCCTCATGACAGAGTACATTATGGGAACCTGTGATGATACCAATTTTTGCGTGGGAAGCGGTAAAAAGCGAGAGTAACTGCGCTGCAGTTCTTCCGCACTTGTGGAAATCACTTCCAACATAGGCAATTCGCTTGGATTGCGGAAAATCAGTATTAATGGTCACGCATGGAATCCCTTGTTCATAGAGGGCATCAATTTTATCTTTGATGGCAGGAGCGTTATAAGGAGAGAGAATCAGTCCCTGAATATCCTGCTCACAAAGTTCATCAATGGCACGTAGTTGTTCTTCTAAGGAAAAAGAAATTCTTTTTTCGATAATCGTACACCCATAGATGGAAAGTTCGGAAGCTTTTGCAAGAAGCCCATCCATAACCTCGTCAAAAAATGGATGTTCAATTCCAAACAAGAGAACGCCGATTTTATATTTTTTCTTTTGAGCTGCAAGTGCTTTACCCGCAAGGTTAGGTTCATATTTTAATAATTCTGCAATTTCTAAAACCTTTTTTCTGGTTTCTTCATTGACAGCACCGCGATGATTTAAGACACGGTCGACAGTCCCACGGGAAACTCCTGCAAGTTCTGCAATTTCTTTCATAGTAGCCATAATTTGTTTCTTCCTTTCGGTCAGTTGTGAGTTTTAGCCAATTGTGAAATTCTAATTGTTTATCATTATAACATTCTATGTGCAGGTGTACAAATTTTTTTTGTGAGAATTACTAAAAATAAATGTGGTTTTTCTACAATTTAGACATTGCTATTTTGGAATGGGTCATGTATAGTTATAATAAATAACGTGCACGTGCACGGTATAGAAAATATGGGGAAAGGAAAGGTGAAAGATGTTCTATATTGGAATTGATTTAGGAACTTCTTCCGTCAAGCTTCTTTTAATGGAGGAGGATGGAACGGTAAAAAATATCGTATCAAAAGAATATCCGTTGTATTTTCCACATCCGGGTTGGTCAGAACAGAATCCGGCTGACTGGGAAAGAGAAACCATACAGGGACTAAAAGAGTTGTTAGATGGATTTGATAAAAGCCGCGTAGCAGGAATCAGTTTTGGAGGACAGATGCATGGTCTTGTTGTATTAGATGAAAAGGATGAGGTCATTCGTCCGGCGATTCTTTGGAATGACGGTAGAACAACGGAAGAGTGTGAGTATTTAAATCATACGATTGGCACAGAAAAGTTATCTGCTTATACGGCAAATATTGCGTTTACTGGATTTACGGCACCAAAGCTTTTATGGATGAAGGAAAAGGAACCGGAGTTATTCAAGCGAATCCGAAAAATCATGCTGCCAAAAGATTACATAGCATATCGTCTGACTGGAGTGCATGCAACAGATGTGTCAGATGCGTCTGGAATGTTGTTGCTAGATGTGAAAAATCGCTGTTGGTCAAAGGAAATGTGTGATATCTGTGGAATTACAGAAGAAATGCTGCCAGAGCTTTATGAGAGCTATGAATGCATTGGAACTGTTTTGCCGGAAATTGCAAAAGAGCTTGGAATTAGTGAGAGGGTAAAAGTAGCAGCAGGAGCAGGAGATAATGCCGCTGCCGCTGTAGCAACCGGAACGGTAGGGGAGGGAAAATGTAATATTTCCCTTGGAACAAGTGGAACGATTTTTATTTCATCAAAACATTTTAGTGTAGATGAAAATAATGCACTTCATGCATTCTGTGATGCGAATGGGGCATATCATCTGATGGGCTGCATGTTATCGGCAGCTTCCTGCAATAAGTGGTGGAATGATGAAATTTTACAGACAAAAGATTATACAAAAGAACAAGAAACAATTACAAAGTTAGGTGAAAATCATGTTTATTATCTTCCATACTTAATGGGAGAACGTTCGCCTCATAATAATCCAAATGCAAGAGCAACCTTTATCGGTATGACGATGGATACGACAAGAGCAGACATGACGCAGGCAGTGCTAGAAGGTGTTGCTTTTGCACTCCGGGATTCGTTTGAAGTAGCTCGAAAATTAGGAATTCAGATAGAGCGTACAAAAATCTGTGGCGGCGGCGCAAAGAGTCCGCTTTGGAAAAAAATCATTGCAAATGTATTAAATATCAAAGTAGATATTTTAGAAACAGAAGAAGGGCCATCTTTAGGAGGGGCTATGTTAGCAGCAGTTGCCTGTGGCGTTTACCCGGATGTGGAGGCTGCGGCAGAAAAAATTGTAAAAGTAGTGGATACCGTAGAACCGGAACCAGAGCTTGCTGCAAGATATGAAGCAAGATATCAGCAGTTTAAAAATATTTATCCGGCTTGTCGTACTCTGTTTGATCAGATTATTTGATTGGTAGAAGTAAGCTGCAGATAAATTATTACTGAAAATGTAGTTTTTAAAAGGAATATATAATAAATGAATGTATAAAATGGAGGAATTTAATATGAAGAATATCCCAAAAATAAAAGTAGGAATCGTAGCAGTCAGCAGAGACTGTTTCCCGGAATCTTTATCGGTTAACAGAAGAAAGGCATTAGTAGAGGCATATCAGAAAAAATATGATGCTGATGATATATATGAATGCCCAATCTGCATCGTAGAAAGTGAAATTCATATGGTGCAGGCATTAGAAGATATTAAGAAAGCTGGATGTAACGCACTTTGTGTTTATCTTGGTAACTTTGGCCCAGAAATTTCAGAGACTTTACTTGCAAAACATTTTGAAGGACCGAAAATGTTTGTGGCAGCAGCAGAAGAATCCCAGGACAATTTGATTCAGGGACGTGGAGATGCTTATTGCGGTATGTTAAATGCAAGCTATAATTTAAAGCTTCGTAACGTAAAAGCATATATTCCGGAATATCCGGTTGGTGATGCAGAAGATTGTGCTGACATGATTCATGAATTTTTACCAATTGCAAGAGCGATAGAAGGCTTATCAAAGTTAAAAATCATTACATTTGGACCAAGACCAACAAACTTTTTAGCATGTAATGCACCAATCCAGCAGTTATATAATTTAGGAGTAGAAATTGAAGAAAACTCAGAACTTGATCTATTTGAAGCATTCAATAACCATGCAGGAGATGATAGAATTCCAGAAGTGGTTGCTGATATGGAAGCAGAACTTGGAGCTGGTAATAAAAAACCTGAAATTCTTGCAAAGCTGGCACAGTATGAACTTACTTTATTAGACTGGGTAGAAGCACATAAAGGTTATCGTGAATATGTTGCCATTGCTGGAAAATGCTGGCCGGCATTCCAGACACAGTTTGGATTTGTACCATGTTATGTAAATAGCCGTCTGACAGGAAGAGGAATTCCAGTGTCCTGTGAAGTAGATATTTACGGTGCATTAAGTGAATTTATCGGAACCTGTGTCAGTGAAGATGCAGTTACCTTATTAGATATCAATAATTCCGTACCAAAGGATATGTATCGGGAATCAATAGAAGGAAAATTCAATTACAAACATACGGATACTTTTATGGGATTCCATTGTGGAAATACCTGTTCCAAAAAACTTGCTGCCTGTGAAATGAAATATCAGATGATCATGGCAAGAAGTCTTCCGATTGAAGTAACCAATGGAACTTTAGAAGGAGATATTGCACCAGGAGATATTACATTCTTCCGTTTGCAGTCTACTTCTGATAACAAGATTCGTGCTTATGTGGCTCAGGGTGAAGTGCTTCCGGTCGCAACACGTTCCTTCGGAGCAATTGGTGTATTCGCAATTCCGGAAATGGGAAGATTTTATCGCCACGTATTGATTCAGAAAAATTATCCGCATCATGGAGCAGTTGCATTCGGTCATTATGGAAAGGCACTTTTTGAAGTGTTCAAGTATTTAGGCGTTCCAATGGAGGATGTTAACTTTAATCAACCAGCAGGTATGATGTATCCAACAGAGAATCCATTCTAAAATGGCATAAAATTTGAGGAGGCAGGATTTTTCCTGTCTCCATTTTTATGAAAATAGAGGAAAATTAGAAATTTTTTCATATTGTTTCTCAAGAAAAACATAATCTGTACTTTTATTTTTCATACATATAAGTTATAATGTTTAAGATGGTTAAAAAATTAACGATGAATTGTTAACAAAGATGAGTGAGGTAAAATACGATGTATGCTGACGAAAATGTAATTCGAATTAAACACGACGTACTCCACGCAGTAGCGGAGCTCGCCTTCGCCGGTGAATTGGATGAGAAAAAAGAATATATAGCAATGGATTTAATCCCAGGACCAAATCCACAGTTCCGTTGCTGTATTTATAAAGAACGTGAAATTATCAGACAGAGAGTCAGACTTGCAGAAGGAAAGGCACCAGGTCCTGTTGATGATGGTAATATTATCCAGGTTATCAGCTCTGCCTGCGAAGATTGTCCGATTTCCAGTTATACAGTAACAGAAAACTGTCAGAACTGTATAGGAAAAGCATGTATCAATGCATGTAAGTTCGGAGCAATCGAACCGGGACGTCATCGCTCCCACATTGATGCTTCAAAATGTAAAGAATGTGGACAGTGTGCGAAAGCTTGTCCTTATAATGCAATTGCACATTTAAAGAGACCTTGTAAATTTAGTTGTCCAGTAAATGCGATTACATATGACGAGAACGGAATTTCTGTCATTGACGAGAAGAAATGTATCCGTTGTGGTAAATGTATCCATAGTTGTCCATTTGGAGCCATCGGTTCTAAGACTTTTATTGTAGATGTAATTGAAGCTTTAAAAGCAGGCAAAAAAGTATATGCAATGGCTGCTCCTGCAACAGAAGGACAGTTTGGTGCAGATATTACGATGAATAGCTGGAAACAGGCAATGAAAGAACTCGGATTTGCAGGATTTATCGAAGTTGGTTTAGGCGGAGATATGACAGCAGCTTATGAAGCAGAGGAATGGGCAGAAGCATATAAGGAAGGTAAGAAGAAAGTAACTTCTTGTTGTCCTGCATTTGTCAATATGGTACGTAGACATTATCCTGAATTGGCTGATTGCATTTCTACAACAATCTCTCCAATGTGTGCTGTATCCCGTATGATAAAAGCAAAAGATCCGGAAGCTGTAACCGTATTTATCGGACCTTGTATTGCAAAGAAATCCGAAGTAGTCGATCAGCAGATTGAAGGAAATGCAGATTATGTTTTAACATACAGCGAAGTTCGTGCCATCATGAAAGCAAAGAATGTAAGCTTAAGACCAGATGCAAACAGCTATCAGGAGTCTTCTGTATACGGTAAGAACTTTGCAAAATCAGGCGGTGTAACAGCTGCTGTATTACAGAGTTTAAAAGAATCTGAAGATGAGATTGATGCAAAAGTATGCCAGTGTAATGGTGCTGCAGAATGTAAGAAGGCATTGTTATTACTGAAAGCCGGCAGATTACCAGAAGACTTCATTGAAGGTATGGTATGTGAAGGCGGATGTGTTGGCGGACCAAGTGCATTTAACGATCCGATTTCTTCTAAGAAGAGTAGAGATGCATTAATTGGTCAGGCAGATGAACGTGGAATTCATGAAAATCTGAGCAATTATGATATGAATGCATTTTCTATGCATCGTGAATAAGAGAATAGAGAGAAAAGGTGTGATGTTTTGTCACACCTTTTTTGTATATTTGTCGTCGGTATTAGATGTTCTTATTTTTCTTATATTATTTGAATTGTTTGAATGTTTTTCTGGTACAATACAATTTTCTAACAAATGCGAAAAAAGAATAAAATATATCGAAAATAACGGCAACAGAAGTTGAATTATCAATAAAATAACGGTAAAATAGAAGTAGTAGTCAATACGAAAATTTTTGCAAGGAGAAGGATAAATATGGCAAAGGAAGATGGAATTAGTAAAAAAATGGCAAAACTGAATCAGATGAGGATTGAGCGAAGACTAACAAAAGGATTCCAGACAATTGTATTTTTTGCAGATGTTGCAATATTACTTGGAATTATTGCAACATTTGTTGTTTCAAACAGATATGCTTATGCATTGACAGATTATGGTTTTTCTCAGGGGGATATTGGAAAAGCATTTGTAACTCTTGCAGAAACGAGAAGTGCAACCCGTGCGATTATCGGTTATGAGTCAGAAGAGGCAATTCAGGCTGAAATAGAGTATCATGATACGAAAAAAGAAGCCTTTGAAGGCTATATGGAAGATGTTACGAAAACACTTTCGTCAAAAGAGGAAATAGCCATTTATAATAATATTACGGAAAAATTGGATACTTATTGGGGAATCGAAGAGGAAATCATCAATCTTGGTGCAACTTCTGATAGTGAAATGTCGGCAAAAGCACAACAGATGGCGTATGAGCAGTTGGATCCGATGTATGAAGAAATTTATACAGATGTATTAGAGTTATTGAATACGAACGTCAACAGGGGAAATTCATTAAGTTCAAGCTTGAAGACACTTAGTATGATGTTGGTGATTGCGATTGCAGTGATTACAGTTATTGTTTATTTTGTTTCACAGAATTTTGGCAAAAAGATTGCAGAAGGAATTGCAGTTCCGATGGGACAGTTGTCTGAACGGTTTAAGACATTTGCACGAGGAGATTTAAGTTCACCATTCCCAGAAATTCGGACAAAAGATGAAATTGCTGATATGGTAGAAGAAGTAAAGTATATGGCAGAAAATCTGAATATCATTATTCACGATGCGGGAGAATTGCTTGGTGCAATGGCAGAGGGTGATTATACCGTACATAGTAATGCAACAGAGAAGTATTCAGGTGATTTTGAAGCGTTGATTCAGGCAATGCGTAAGATGAAATATCAGATGAGTGAAACATTGCAACGGATTGAAGAAGCTTCTCAACAGGTGTCTATTGGAGCAGGAAATCTTGCAGATGCTGCTCAGGCACTTGCAGAAGGTTCTACAGACCAGGCGGCTTCGGTAGAAGAGTTACAGGCAACATTTGCAGATATTACAGAGGGCGTTAACAAGACAGCAGAACATGTTGAAGAGTCTTACCGTCAGGCACAAGAATATGCTGCAAAAGCAGATGGCAGTCGCGAAGAGATGCAGGCAATGGTAGACTCTATGAATGCTATTAATGAAACATCACAACAGATTGAGAATATCATTTCAGAGATTGAAAGTATTGCTAGCCAGACAAACTTGCTTTCTTTGAATGCAGCAATTGAAGCAGCAAGAGCAGGTGAAGCAGGAAAAGGTTTCGCTGTTGTTGCAGAACAGATCGGAAAACTTGCAGAACAGAGTGCTCAATCAGCAGTAGATACACGTCAGTTGATTGAGGGTTCTCTACAGGAAATCGAGGAAGGAAACAAAGCAGCTGAGCGCGCTGCAACTTCCATCGAAGGTGTTGTAGAGGGAATGAGAAATATTGCGGCTTCTTCAAAAGAACTTAGTGAGATTTCGGCTTCACAGGCAATGGCAATGCAGGAAGCAGAAGCTGGTATCAATCAGATTTCTGAAGTAATTCAGTCGAATTCAGCAACTGCCGAAGAGTCTTCAGCAACCAGTGAAGAATTGTCAGCACAGGCAACTTCAATGAATGACTTAGTTGGAAAATTTATTTTAGCGAGAAATGATTAGTTTCTCATTTGAAACCTTCATTTTTTCATATAACCTTCTTCTTTTTTTGGGGACTTGCGAAAGCAGGTCCCTGTTTTAGTGTGGTTGCAATTTATGCTATTATTTTGGTTGACAGGTGTTGTTAAAAAATATATAAAATAATTTATGGTTATAGGAGGAATATTTTGAGTGAAAATTACGTTAAGAGAAGAGGCTGAAAGCAAGCCGGAAGTCATTATAATTTATCCACAAATGGATGATACGATAAAAATTTGATTAAGAAAATAAAAAGTGTAGACGTTACGTTTCCGGTTAAAAATGGAGAAGAACAGATAGAAGTGGAGTTCTTGGATGAACAGGGGAATAGCAAGAAGGTTACTTTAGATTCCATGGGAAATGGATATCAGTATTTGTACCAGACAGTTGGCTTATTTTTACATAAAGACGAATCAGAAGAGGCAGACTTTTTTTATTGCACGTTAGAAAATGGTGTTGGTTACCTTCAGGTAAAAGGAATGGGAACTGATTATGATGGAATTCGTTCTAAGATAGAAGGATATATTGCACAAATGAAGAAAGAGCAGATTTCTTCGCTAATTATAGATGTACGAAATAATGGCGGTGGTGCGGATGATGCCGGTGTGATAATTGCGGAGCAATTTGCAACGGAGGATTTGTTTTACTTAAAAGAAACAACCTATGATGGTGATTCTAGAGAGTACATAGAAAATCGAACTTTGAGAATGGATGCGAAAGCCAGTATTGATGTTCCTATCTATCTTTTGGTAAATAGCAATTGTATCAGTGCTGGGGAAGGATTTGCTTATAACATGGCAAAATTACCTCAAGTTACTGTTGTAGGAATCCAGGGAACGAATGGAAGTTTTGGAACCATCAATGGAATTGATATGATGCCGGAAGGAATGATGGGAGTATATCCGTCTATCGCGTGCTTAGATGAAGATGGAGAAATCATGATTGATAGTAAATATCATGGAACAGGAGGAATTAAGCCAGAGGTTGTAATTCCGGTAGATCAGGAAGCTGTAAAAGAGATATTTAGCGAAGACTACGATTATGAATTGGAATATCTGCTTCAGAATATTATTTAAGAAAGACAACCGCTTGAAAAGGCGGTTGTTTTTTTAATACTGCATCTTGACATAAAATAACAATAGTCATACAATACGAATATCGTAATATACGACAAACGCATAAAACAAAGGGGATTACAGATGAATTATTTAGAGGCAATGGAACAACGTAAATCTGTTAGAAGCTATTGTAATGAAGCGGTGGAGGAAAGCGTAATTACGCAGATAATGGATTCTCTGGACAAAGGTCGAAGCAGCATGACAAAGGGAAAAATCCGTTTTGAGGCAATTACCGGTTATAGGAATATTAAGGAAGCAAAAAAAGGATTTCTGTTTGGAATTGGAAAAATTAACGCACCCGCTATGATTGTAGGAATTTATGAAGAAGAGGAAGATTTAGTGGAAATCGTTTTTCTCCTGGAGAAAGAAGTATTGTTTCTGGTAGAAAAAGGATATGGAAGGTGTTTTCTTGGAACATACGATGAAAAGGTTTTGCGGTCATATTGTAAACTATCTGAAAAGGAGCATATTGGCATTGTTCTTGTTTTGGGAAAGGCAAATGCGGATAGCAGATTTATGAATGGAACTTTTCGAAATATTGCGGGAAGTAGCAGAAGGAAAAGTTACCGTGAGATTTTGCTGAATGAGGAAAAGTATAAAGAAGAGGATGCAATTGTGGATATTGTGAAGCATGCGATTATGGCACCGTCCGGGAACAACTGTCAGCCGGTGCGTGTCATAGTCCAAGAAAACAAAGCAGTATTTTATTTGAAAGATAGACATTTCATTGATTTGGGTATTTTTCTGTCTCATTTTTATTTGTGTTGTCTCGAAAATTATGATAATGTAGAAATTACAAAAATAATAAATGAGCAGGAGCTTGTGAATGGGATGGAACCCATGGCGGTAATATCCTGGCGGGAAAGGAAAACATGTCATTAGAGCGGAATAGTAAAATTTTAGCAGAATTGTTTGAGCAACTTATTGTGAATCCCAGAATTGATGTCTGTACCGAGGAGTTGAAAGGGTCGTCTATTTTGGATGCCAATATTCTTAGATTGCTGAAAAAGAATGGAGAACTTCCAATTAAAAAATTAGGAGCGGCCCTAGAGCTACCGCCGAGTACGTTGGGAAGTGCGCTTAAGCGTTTGGAAAAAAATAATCTGATTGAGCGTAGAATCAATAGCGACGATTTGCGTTCCTATCTGATTTGTCTGACGGAGCATGGAAACGATGTAATCAGCAGTACCTATGTGGAACAGGAGAAAATAATGGGAAGGCTTTTAGGATGTCTGAACGAAGATGAACAAGAAACATTTCTAGAACTGTTGCAGAGGATGTTGAAAACATTGTAAGTCCATATAAATGGGCTATGCATACTTAAAAATGAAATAATGGATGTTTGCTTAGCACTGTGGGATACGTTTCACAGTGCTTTTTTTTATAGGAAATTGCGTTGCAATCCCTATAGAGTAAAAAACGCTCCGCTAAGGATGCGCACTTCGCGGAGATGAAGGTAGGCGTAAACGACACCGCTCGGGCGCGAAAGAGTCCGGTGAGCGGACTCTTCTATTATATTAGAAAGATTATTGCCGGTATTATTATTGCATTTACTATATTTATGGTTGTTGGAAGATTAATATCAGGAGTACATTGGTTTACGGATTTTATTGGTGGTGCATTATTAAGCGCAGGGCTGGTAATGTTGTATTATTCTATTAGCAATTATTTGAGAAAAAGTATATAACATAATCTATTGACTTTTGTGAGATATATGGTATCATAAAAAAGAACTATCGGTCTTTATTGGAGGATGTTATGCAAGTATTAAAAGATGAAATCCGGAATGGGATTATGCAAGCTGCGCTAGAGGAGTTCTATTTAAGTGGATATGCGAAAACTTCCATGAATGCCATAGCGAAAAGATGTGGAGTTAGTAAGAGTAACTTATATAATTATTTTCCATCTAAAGAACATTTATATGACGCAATTATGGCACCTGCAATGACAATGTTTCTCAAGGTGGCATATTCTCTTACGGATAAGGAAATTCTTCGATATCCCAAGGAGGAGAGACCTCAGCTTATGACATCTATGTTACAGCCGTTGCTAACGGAGTATCGAAAACAGATAGTTGTATTACTTCAGGCGGGACGTGGAGAAAAGGATATTGCTTTTGTAGAAGAACTTACAGAAATTTTAGTACAATGTTTCTTTACCTTCGATGAGCAAAAGATGCCAAAAAAGTTTGCGTACATTTTGACCCATATGCTAATGGAAGGAATTGCTAAAATTGTGAATGAAACCAGTGATGAAACGGAGATTTCCCAACAAGTTTTTGCACTCTTTCAATACCATGTTTATGGAGCAAGCGGCTTGGTTTAATAGAAAGTTACACATAGGGACAATAAAACGTCCCTTTTCTTCTGACACAATAACGACCGAACATTCTTTATTAAAACGAATAGGAGAGAAAATAAGTATGAAGAAAATAATAAGACGAATTGCAACAGTTGTTCTTATCTTAGTTGTGGTTATTGCTGGTATTGGTTATGCAATGTTTCATGGCGAGTTGAAGACATTAAGCACAATCACAAAATTAAGCGATTATCCTTTATATGAGATGACCTTTAAATCGAATTACTATTTGGATGATTATATGGATGAGGGAGCAGCAACAGATGATGAACTAGCTAACTTTGTTACAAAAAAGATATTAAAAATTTTTCCTTCCGTTGAAGCGAATCCGGATGCTGCATGTAGTACATTTTGTGCCACAACACCTGAAAATGAGGTGATTATGGCAAGAAATTTTGACTACACTCATTCAACATGTTTAATTGTACATACTAATCCGGATGATGCTTACCATTCAATTAGTATGGTGAATCTTTGCCATATTGGTTATGGGGATGACAGACAGCCGGATAGTCTCCAAAATAAAATGCAGTTACTTGCTGCTCCCTATATCGTCTTGGATGGTATGAATGAAAAAGGACTTGCACTTGGAGTTTTAGTTGTTGACGAGCAAGTTGTTCATCAAGATACAGGGAAAACGCCGGTGACTACGACGGCTGCACTTCGTATGATTTTGGATAAGTGTGCTACTGTGGAGGAAGCTATTGAACTCTTACAAACAGTAGATATGAATTCTAGTGGAAGTACGGGGTATCATTTCCAGGTTACAGATGCTACTGGCGATTCTGCTGTGATAGAATACATTGATAATGAGATGCGGGTGGTGCGAAAAGGGGACCAGAGTTATCTGGCTACTACCAATTTTACATTATCAACAGCAGAACAAAATGGCGGTGGGAAAGACAGATATGAGATTATTACGAATGAATTGGATGAAAAGAATGGTACTGCGACTGAAGATGAAGCATTCTCTATCTTATATGATGCACACTTTGATGGAGAAGCAGTTTCCGGCGGAGATCCAAATGGCCGTTATTATGACTGCGCAACGCAGTGGTCTGTTGTTTATAATTTGACCGAGCATACTATGAAATTGTGTGTTGGTCTTGATTATGATACTGTTTATGAATTTACAGTAGAATGATGAAAAAATAAAAAAATGAGAAAAGTCTCATTTTTGCATTGACAATAGAAGCAACCTCCTGTAATATAAATGAGATGATTCTCATTTATATTATTAGGAGGTTATTTATGAATAAAATGATAGGAAAGTATTTAGCAACTACGTTTATTGTGTCATGGTTGTTGTGGGGAAGTGTTGTAATTGCGGGAAAATTAGGAATAGAATGTATGATGTTTGGTAGCCTTATAGGTACGATGTTGTATGTATTTGGAGGAATTTCACCGGCAATATGTGAGATTGTTCTTAAGAAGAGAAACAGTACGAAAGAGGAATTCAAACAATTCATGAAGAGTATTGTGAATCCGAAGCATTCTGTTTGGATGTATGTATATGCCATTGGTGGGGCGATGGTCATTCAGGCAATTCCGGTATTATTTAAGCTTGCAGAAGTAAAGCAACCGTTGTATATTGGATTTATTATGATAATTCCCATGATTATCGGTGGTGGCATAGAAGAAATTGGATGGAGAGGTTTATTGCAACCGCAGCTGGAACAGAAATGTCCACATATTGTGGCTGCAATCAGCGTTGGTGTCATTTGGGCGATTTGGCATTTGCCATTGTGGTTCATCGACGGGACGAATCAGCAGAGTATGAATTTTGGGTGGTTCTGTATCAATACGATTATGCTGTCATTCTTTATTGGTTCTGTAACCTATATATCAAAAAGTATCTTTATGGCGATTATTGCACATGCATCAATTAATGCTTTTTGGGAAGTAATGCCGGCAACTGATAGAATGCTTCCATCCATTATTTTAATGTTCTTTGTTATCATTGTAACTATGGTGATTGATTATTTCGCAGGGAGGAATGAGATATGCCAAAAGTCACAGAAGAATATAAACAGGAAAAGAGAAAGTTAATTGTTCAGGCGGCATTAGAAATATTAGAGCAAAAACCACTTTACGAAATGAATATGCTTGAAGTCATTAAGCAGGCGAAATTATCCAAAGGAGGAATATATCTATATTTTTCTGATTTGGATGAACTGCTTGTTGAGACGATTAACACTGTTTTTTCCAATGAGGAGGAGATTACCTTTTCCGTGAATCAACAGGAAGAAGCAATAGAGGAAGGTCTTGTAAGCATTTTTCGTCAATTAGGGGATTATATAGAAGCATGTCCGCCTATTGTAAGTAAGATTCGATATGAATTGGAAATTTATATGACAAACAATCCTCAGAAGATGGAGACTTTTTTACCAAGGTTAAAAGTACAACAAACGGGTGCCAGGTTTATGGAGTTAGTGACAGAACTTATTAATAGGGGAATAGAGCAGCAATTATTCCGCAAGGAACTTGAATTGGATGTAATTGTAACAAATATTTCTGTATATATAGATGGAATGACAGACTTCGTTGTTAGAATGAGGGCATATAATGGGCCAAAGTTAGAGCAGCCGCTGAGCGTTTATTTTGAACAGTTTATTCGGAGTGAGATTTTGCAGTGGAAGACTTTGTAGAGTTGGGAATAATATGACATATGTTATAAAATAAATGACAATATACACTGGAAAAAGAAGCAGGATGTCTTTATAATGATTTTACATGAAACAGAAAGAATACAGAGGATAAGAGATGAGAGGCAAAAGAATGAACGAAGCATGTAGAATGATATTAAAGATTGTAATGTGGATTCTGATTATCGGTTTTGGAACTAACTTTATCATGCAGACAGTTAGTTACGCATTTTATAAGAATGCGAAGAAAATGGAGAATATTACATATACGCCTGAGTATATCAAAATGACAGATAATTTGTCAGGATATGGCTACAATCTTAAGGCAAAGACGAATCAGATTATATTATTTTTCGGTGGGTCAAATTACATAGCATATAATTCGGTTGGCAGATTTGCCGGCGAATATAGTTGCCCATTCATTTCCGCGGATTACTATGGGACACAGGACAGCAAGGGGAATGCAATACATTAATTCTTGTATCGGCTTATCGTGATTTAGCAGACTTATATAACAAGATGATTCCAATTTTCTGGGGACCATTGGAAATATTTATTTCCAATAATATTAGGACATCAGAGTATGCGTCGAATGTAGAGTGTCCTGTTTATGTGATTGGTTCCAATGCGGATCGTACACTTGGGGTTGGACTTCAACAAAAAGTAGTGAATTGCTTTGATAACGCAGAACTTAAAATTTTTGAGGAAGTTAACCATGAGGATTATTTAGTTACAGAAGAGGTTGTTAAGTATATTAAGACGATTTTTAATTAGTTCAGTATTTTTTGTGGGATGTTTGCGTGAAGCGGCATCCCTTTTTTGTGCGTGTAAAGACTGACTAAAATATTGGTACTTGACAGGTGAACATTTGTTAACTATAATATGGTTAACAAATGTTCACTGGAGGAGAAAAATGTCAACAAGAGAGAGAATCATAGAAGTATCACTGGAATTGTTTGCACAGCGTGGTTTTTCGGGTGTCTCAGTAAGAGATATTGCAAAGGTTGTCGGGGTCAGGGAGAGTGCGCTTTATAAGCATTTTAAAAATAAGCAGGATATCCTAGACCAGATAATTATCGAAATGCAGAGTAGAATTAGAAATGTCTATGTGGAACAACAAGTTCCGGAAGTAGTCAGAGAAGATGTGACAGCAGGATATGAGGAATTATCTGAGGATAGATTGAAAGAAATTACCTGGCAGCTTTTTTGCCTTTATACTAAAGATCCCATGGTTTCTAACTATAGAAAGTTGTTAGTACGGGAAATGCTGGTAAGTAATCACATTGCAGATTTGTATAGTGAAGCTTTTATTATGGGCGTATTGAGACGGCAGGGAGAAACGTTTTCCAAATTGGTAGAGGACGGAATGTTTCGAAAAGAAGAGGCAGAAATAGTTGCATTGCATTTTTATGGACCAATTTTTTTACTGTTCCAACAATATGACTGTCATCCCGAACAAGAAGAGGAAATAAAACATATTTTGGAAAAACATGTGGAAGCGTTTGGAAGGAGTTATGCGAATCATGGAAAAGAGAAGTAGAAGGAGAAATATTATGTTAGTTATTTTGGGGATATTTGTGGTTGCTGCAATTGCGACAACAGTATGTTTTTTTAGGGCAGAAAAAAAGGCGCAAGAGCGTTTTGCAGAGTATGAAACAAAGGCAAAATCAGTAGAAACATCTTATGGGAAGATTACATATATTGACGAGGGAGAAGGGGAAGTGATTCTTAGTTGTCATGGACTATGTGGTGGATATGATCAGGCATACGACACATTAAAGGATGAAACGGATAATTATCGTGTCATTGCACCATCTCGCTTTGGTTATCCGGGAAGTGATGCTCCTGAGAACCCAAGTGTAGAAAATCAGGTAGAAGCTTTTGTGGAATTATTAGATACACTAGAGATAGATCAGGTATATGTGCTGGCTACTTCAGCAGGAGGAGCAACAGCCATCAAGTTTACTTTGATGTATCCGGAAAGAACAAAAGGATTGATTTTATACTGTTCCGGATATCCAACATTAGAAGAGCCGGAAGACGAAGTTACCTATGTAGGACCACCGGCATTCATTTGCAGTGATTTCCCTATGTGGTTTTTTAGTCCGTTGTTTGGCCCAGTGATGGGAATGGACAGAGATACAATAGAAATGATTATGCCTTTGAAAGAGCGAAAAGAAGGAATTGTAATTGATGCCAAGGTATCTAATACCGTTATGTATAATCATAGAGAAGATTATGATATGAGGACATTAGAAGTACCGGTTCTTTGTTTTCATGCAAAGGATGATAAACTGGCTGATTATAATGGTGCTAAACCATGGGAAGAAAGGATACCGGATTGTACCTTTATTTCCTTTGAAACGGGAGGACATCTCATGGTAGGGAATGGTGAAGTAATTCAGAAAGAGTTAGCAAAATTCGTGGAGAGAACAAGATAAATGTGAAGGACATATAAAAAAATTGGTAATAAAATCTCATTAATTAATAATCAAATGACAATGGACTTTGCGTAAAAAGAAGCGTATAATGTGAATAAAGGTGGTGTGTAGAGGAAAGAGGCATAAGAAGAAATGCTGTTGGGCGGATGGGATGTGATTTTATTTATACTAAGATAAAATCAATAACAACGAAAATATTATTTGGAATGGGCATCTTGACGTGGATGCTATATTTCTTTTGCATTTTTTTTGAAAGCAACATTTATGCAGCTGAAAAACGGCTGGTAAAGGTTGCTTTTTTTCCTATGGATGGATATCATATCACAAACGCAGATGGAAGCTATGGAGGGATGGACGTAGAATATTTAAAGGCACTATGTGAATATACGGACTGGGAAATAGAATATGTAAAATGTGATAGTTGGGAAGAAGCACTGCAACTGCTCAAGAATAAGCAGGTAGATTTAGTAGGGTCCGCACAATATTCAGAGGAACGAGCAAAGGTGTTTCAATATGCTGATCTTTCTAGCGGTTACACGTTTGGAGTAATTGCCACAAATCCGGAAAGTACGATTGCTTATGAAGATTTTACGGCAATGCAGAATATTACCTTTGGTATGGTAGAAAATTATGTTCGAAAAGATGAATTTTTACAATATCTTAGTGATCATGGAATTGAAAGCCCGACTATCATGGAGTATCCATCTACATTAGAACTGCAGAATGCACTTTCAGCAGGGAAAATCGATGCTTTGGTTCATACATTTACAGAAGTAAAGGAAGGACAACGTCTGATTGGACGTTTTGCACCAAGGCCATTTTACTATATTACCTATCAGGGAAATGATGATGTCATGCGAGAGTTGAATCAGGCTACAGCAGACTTGAAGATGAACCGTCCGGAATTAGAAACAGAGCTGATGAATGATTTCTATTATAGCAAATTTGATAAAACGGCATTGCTTACAACCGAAGAAAGCGAGTATATTACAGAAACAAAAAAACTTGTAGTCGGATATCTGGATGGATTTTATCCGTTTTCATATGAGCAGGATGGGGAATTTAAGGGGCTTTCCAGAGAACTGTTAGAAAGCAGTATCCAGGTTACCGGTGTAGAACTTGAGTATCGGAAGATGGAAAATCGTAAGGTGGCTCAAAATGCGCTTCAAAATGGTGAAATTGATATTTTGGCATATTGTGCGGATGCAGAAGCAGTACTGGAAGCAGAACAGTTGACAACAGTATGTGATTATGCTGAGGTTCCGTTGGTTTTAGTAATGGGAAAAAGCAAAAATATCAATGAAATAGAAACAGTGGCAACGGTATCTTTTTTGTTGGATAAGGTTGGAAATACAGCAGAAACAGAGGATGCAAACGTTATTACTTATGATACACAGCAGGAATGTATTGATGCAGTAAAAGATGGTACTGTAGATGCAGTACTTTGCGACGGATATTTTGCAGAATATTTGTTACGAACTGAATTCCGCTATAAAGATTTACAGATAAAAAATGTACTTAGCAGTGAATATGTCATTTCTATGGCAATCAGGGAAAAGGAAAAGCAGCTTTTTGGTATTTTGGAAAAGATGATTCTGGAAATTGATTCAAAAAGTATCAATGAGTACATGTTAAAAGAGAATACCTATCCGTTGGTTAGTGTGGTCAATTTTGTGCGGAATAACAGCTTAAAAATTATTGGCAGTTTGATTATAATTATAATATTAGTTGTAGTTACAGCTATTCATATGATAAAGGATAGTAAAAAAATTCAGAAATTGATGTATAAAGATACGAAAATGGATATTTGGAATTTGAATTATCTGATTTTCCAAGGTGAGCACAGATTGCTACCAGAACATAAAATGCAGTATGCGGTAGTTTATGTGAATTTGGCACAGTTTAGACAGTATAATACGATTTATGGATGGAATGCGGGAGAACGTTTGCTGGAAAAAGTTGCCTGTATTCTGATAAAAAATGTGGATTCTAAAACAGAAGTTTGTGCAAGGGATCAAGGGGATCACTTTGTAATGCTTTTAAACTATTCAGACAGAGACTTATTTTTGGAGCGAATTCAGGTAATCAGGGAGCAAGTTGAAAAGTCAATTTTAAGTGATACAGATAATCATATGCTGCTGGAAATGGGGATTTATTATCTGCCAGAGGATGAGAATGATTTACAGTTGGCAATTAATTATGCCAATCAAGCACTTGAGTTTACGAGAAGTAACAGAGGAGAGAAGGTAAAAATATATGATGAAGCGCTGGAAAAACTGATTAGGGAACAGCATGAGAGGGAAAAATTATTGGATTCGGTAGATGTTAATAAAGATTTTGTGGTATACTATCAACCCAAAGTAGATATTCGCACTGGAAAAATTGTAGGTGCTGAAGCACTGGTGCGTTTTTTAGATCCAACAGATGGTGGATCAGTAAGAGTACCTGGCTTTTTTGTACCATATTATGAACAAACTGGTAGGATAACAGAGATTGACTTTTTCGTATTTGAGTCGGTCTGTAAAATGCTTCGAAGGCGTTTAGATGCCGGCTTGCCGGTAGTTACGGTTTCCTGTAACTTTTCTAGAATACATTTTATCAAACGGGATTTTCCGGAGCATTTTATGGAAATTCTTAACCATTACGAGATTTCGAAAGAACTAATTGAAGTGGAAATTACAGAGACACTTATTGTGGAAGAATTGCAACAGCATAGGGTGAAAAAGACATTGGATTTCTTAAAAGAAAAAGGAATTCGCTTATCTATTGATGATTTTGGCGCAGGATATTCATCTCTTGGAATTTTTGAGCAGATTCCAGCGTCTGTCATCAAGATGGATCGTTCTTTCCTGCTGAATCAGGAGAGCCGTGATCGGCAGGTGAAAATTATGCGCGGAATTGTGAAACTGACAGAAGAATTAGGAGCGCAGGTCGTATGTGAGGGAGTAGAAACAGAAGAGGATATTGCTTTAATGAAAGAAATTGGTGCTTATGTAGCACAGGGGTATTACTATTTTAAACCGATTCCGGAGACAGATTTTGAGGAAGCGCTTCAACTATAATAGAAATGAAATAGAGGGATAGAATGGCAAATGTAATGGATTATTTGGAATGGCGCGGAGATTTGTCATGGGAGGCAGATCCGTTTAGCGAAGTGGATAATTTGATTCTGGCACAGCTTGTTTATGTAGATTTTGAAGGAATCGTGCCGGGGGTAACATCAGAAGATGATATAACGCTTAAAGAAGCTTCGAAGCGTTTTTTCGAACAGAATAAGGAAGAAGATATTTTGGCAAAAGTTTCGATGACAAAAATGTCAGCTTTTGTAATGAAAAAAATGGCAGAGACGAAGCGATTTTCTGAGATTCGTTTGTCAAAGTATGTGAACGACATTGATTTAGAAGAACAGTCACAGTTTTCAGTTTTGTGTATTACGCTACAGGATGGAAGTATTTTTATTTCTTACAGTGGTACGGACAGTACGATTGTGGGATGGCGTGAGAATTTCAATATGGGATATTTAGAGGAAACACCGGGACAAAGAAAAGCAGTGGACTATTTGAATTTTACGATGAAACGAAATAAACAGGTCTTGAGGATTGGTGGACATTCTAAAGGAGGAAACTTATCTGTTTATGCGTCAGTAATGTGCAAACCTCAGATTCAAAAACACATCATAGAAGTCTATAGTAATGATGGTCCTGGATTTCGAAAAGAGATTTTAGAAAGCGATGCTTATCGGAGAATGGAAGGAAAAATACGAAGAATTGTACCGGAATCTTCGATTGTGGGGTTGCTTTTAGAGCATGAAAGTAAGTATGAAGTTGTAAAAAGCAGTGAGAGAGGAGCACAGCAGCATGATCCGCTATCCTGGGAGGTTAAGGGAAAGCATTTTATTTATGTAGAAGATGTCACACCGCAGAGTCTGATGTTAGATGAAACCATGAAAAAATGGTTAGGACAGTTAGACGGTGAACAACGTCAGCAGATTGTAGAGACAGCATTCGCTGTGTTGGAAACGGCTGAAATTTATACAGTGGATGATTTCTATCACAGTAAATTAAAGAAAATGCAGGAAATTATTAAAGCAACTACCGACCTTCCGGAAGAGACACAGAAGCTTTTATATGAAGCAATCAGATTATTGTGGAAAACTGGAAATAATATGATTAAGAAACGAATGAAGGAAGCAGTTAACGAGAAAATAGAGGAAAAAATGCAGAAATCATAAGAGAAAACACATCCAGAAGAAAACGCCGTTGTCTATTTTGACAGCGGGCAGTTTACGGGTTTTTGGATGTGTTTTTGTATGTTTCTAAAAAAAAAATAAAATCAGCGGAAAACGCTGGAAATATAAAAACAAGAGAAAACAGGAGAAAATAAGAGAAAATGCATAGTTTTACAAAAATATATAGAAATATATGAAGTTGCGAATTGCTTATGAAATATCTATGATATGACTATCGGTTAGCACTCGAATGAAATGAGTGCTAATAACCCAAGAAAATCATTTGAAAACAGAAAATAAAGGAGGAATTTCAAGATGAAATTAGTACCATTAAGCGACAGAGTCGTATTAAAACAGTGTGAAGCAGAAGAAACAACAAAATCAGGTATTATCCTTGCAGGAACTGCACAGGAAAAACCACAGGAAGCAGAAGTAATTGCTGTTGGACCAGGTGGAATCGTAGAAGGAAAAGAAGTTACCATGCAGGTGAAAGAGGGACAGAAAGTAATCTATTCTAAATATGCAGGAACAGAAGTAAAATTAGATGGTGAAGAATATATCATCGTAAGACAGAATGATATCTTAGCAGTTGTAGAATAGAATAAACCTAGCGAGGAAAGTTCACAAATGGATGCTTGCATCCGGATTTGTGAATTTGACGAGCAAACGAACATGAGCATTTTTAATGCGAGTGGTTGCCTGAAATGTTTTATATTTCAGGGGGCGTGCCACAAGGCACTTATTAAATTTGATTATAGAAAGAGGTAATGAATTATGGCAAAGGAAATTAAATATGGAACAGAAGCCAGAGCAGCTTTAGGTGCTGGTGTTGACAAATTAGCAAATACAGTAAGAGTAACAATTGGACCAAAAGGAAGAAACGTTGTATTAGATAAATCTTATGGTGCACCATTAATTACAAATGACGGTGTAACAATTGCAAAAGAAATCGAATTAGAAGATGCTTTCGAAAATATGGGAGCACAGTTAGTAAAAGAAGTTGCAACAAAGACAAATGATGTTGCAGGTGATGGTACTACAACAGCTACAGTTTTAGCACAGGCAATGATTCAGGAAGGTATGAAGAACTTAGAGGCTGGTGCTAACCCAATCATCCTTCGTCGTGGTATGAAGAAAGCAACTGATACAGCTGTAGATGCTATCGTAAAAATGTCATCTAAAGTTACAGGAAAAGATCAGATTGCAAAAGTTGCATCTATCTCTGCAGGTGATGAAGAGGTTGGTAACATGGTAGCAGACGCTATGGAAAAAGTTTCTAACGATGGTGTTATCACAATTGAAGAAAGCAAGACAATGCAGACAGAACTTGATTTAGTAGAAGGTATGCAGTTTGATCGTGGATATATTTCTGCTTATATGTGTTCTGATATGGATAAGATGGAAGCAGTTTTAGATGATCCATATATCTTGATTACTGATAAGAAAATCAGCAACATTCAGGAAATTCTTCCTGTATTAGAGCAGATTGTTCAGTCTGGAGCAAGATTATTAATCATCGCAGAAGATATCGAAGGAGAAGCTTTAACTACATTAATCGTTAATAAATTACGTGGAACATTCAATGTAGTTGCTGTAAAAGCTCCTGGATATGGCGATAGAAGAAAAGCAATGTTAGAGGATATCGCTATCTTAACAGGTGGTCAGGTTATCAGCTCTGATTTAGGTCTTGAATTGAAAGATACAACATTAGATCAGTTAGGACGTGCAAAATCTGTTAAAGTTCAGAAAGAAAATACAGTTATCGTTGACGGCGCTGGTGATAAAGCAGCTATCTCTGCAAGAGTAAATCAGATTCGTGGACAGATTGAAGAAACAACATCTGAATTTGATAAAGAAAAATTACAGGAAAGACTTGCAAAATTAGCAGGTGGTGTAGCAGTTATTCGTGTTGGTGCTGCAACAGAAACAGAAATGAAAGAAGCAAAACTTCGTATGGAAGATGCTTTAAATGCAACAAGAGCTGCAGTAGAAGAAGGTATTATTGCAGGTGGTGGATCTGCATATATCCATGCAACCAAGGAAGTTGCTAAATTAGCAGAAACATTAGAAGGTGATGAGAAGACTGGTGCTAAAGTAATCTTAAAAGCATTGGAAGCTCCATTATATTACATTTCTGCAAATGCAGGATTAGAAGGTGCAGTTATTATTAATAAAGTAAAAGAATCTGAACCGGGGGTTGGATTCAATGCTGCAACAGAAGAATATGTCAACATGGTAGAAGCTGGTATTCTTGATCCTGTTAAAGTAACAAGAAGTGCATTACAGAATGCAACATCTGTTGCATCTACTTTATTAACAACAGAATCTGTTGTGGCAAATATTAAAGAAGAAGTACCAGCAGCGCCAGCAGGTGGTGCAGGTGGAATGGGAATGATGTAAGATTCCAACTTTTATAAAGATGTATAAATAGAATAAAATGAAAAAAAGTGTCAAACAGTGTGAAAAAGCTGTTTGGCACTTTTTTTTGAAAGATATACTAAATATGGTGGAAATGTGACCAAAATAGCACAAATTAATTGAAATTAACAGATAATTGTGCTAAAATTTAGACAATTAAAGTATTGATAGTGTGTACTGAGCGAAGAGAGGAATCAAGATGAAAATTCTGGCAGTATTTGATGAAAAAGATTATCAGAATACGGTAGAAGTATCTGAGAAATATTCTGTACGTGGAATTATCATGCGTGAGGGAAAACTAGCGATGCAATGTAGTCAAGAGGGAGAATATAAAATTCCAGGTGGAGGTCTTGAAGAGGGAGAAAACTTTACACAGGCATTGATACGGGAGGTGCTTGAAGAGACAGGACTTCATGTAAAACCAGAGAGCATTTTGGAACTGGGGGAGATTCAGGAAGTTCGAAAGGATTTGTTTGATGCAAAGAAGAAATATATCTGTCATTCTCTTTTTTATTATTGTGAAGTAGGAGAAGAACAGGAAGCACTTCATTTGACACCAAGTGAAGTGGCAAAAGGATATGAGCTGAAATGGGCATTACCGGAAGAAATTTATCGGCGAAATATTTTATTGGAAAAAGACCCGTGGATTATCCGGGATACGGCATTTGTGAAAATGATAATGGATCATAAGATTACATTGCCGGTCCAGAAATAAACGAACAAATGAATGAAAGGATGGGAAAAGATGGATTTACAGAGAAAACAAAATCAGGATAATAACAGAATTGCTTACATTCTTGGATTGATTATTTTAATAGTATTAGAAGGAATTAATATCATGTCTTTGCTCGCAGGAGCTGGAAATCCGGCGTCATTGACTTTACGTACTATTGTAGATGGAATTTTGTTAGTAGTTTTGATTGTTAGTTATTTGAAATATAAGTTTGACAGTAAATATCAGTATATTAGTTTAGGATGTCTAATGATAGCATATGTAATTCTATTGTTCTTTAATACGAATACGGCAATGCATGCATTAGCTTATCCAATTATTTTAGCAGCAATTTTGTATGTGGATAAAAAGTTCGTTCGAATTACAGTTTTAGTGATAGGTATTTTAAATGCTATTTATTGTGTGAAAATGTGTGTTACAGCACCGGATACGGCAAATCAGGTTGTTATACAGACAATGTTTGTAATTGTGACAACTGTAGTTGCATATATTGTTGCCAAGATGCAGGTACTACATATAGAAGAAAATCTTAATATGGTTAAAGAGCAGATGGATGCTAGTGCGCGTGTTGCAAGTGAAATTATCGAACTATCAGAAAAATTATCAGAGAAATTTGATATTGCAAAGGAAAATGCATCTGTTTTGACAGATAGTATGGGAAATAGTCATAATTCTGTGAAAGAAATTGCAGCAAGTGTCAGAGTTACTGCTGAGGCAATTGAACAACAGACAAGGATGACAAACGATATTCAGATTAGTCTTGAAAGTGCAGAATCTGAAACAGCATCTATGAAGGATGCATCTGAAGTGTCAAAGGAGGCAATTGGAGAAGGTGCAACTCTTGTAGAGGAGTTAAAGACAAAAGCGGTTCAGACAGGAGAAATCAATCTTGCGACCAGAGCTACGACGGAAGAATTGAACAACCGAATTAAAGAGGTTGAGGTGATAATTGGAACTATTAAGAGCATTTCAGACCAGACCAATTTATTAGCGTTAAATGCATCTATTGAGGCAGCAAGAGCAGGAGAAGCGGGAAAAGGTTTTGCAGTAGTGGCTGATGAAATCCGAAAGTTGGCAGAGGAAACACAGGAATCTACCGGAAAGATTACAGACATTATTGAAAAATTGACTGTTGATGTAGAAAGTGCATCTGTCAATATGCAACGAGCTGCTGAATCATCCGAACAACAGAATGAAATGATAGAAGAAACTGGAGAAAAATTTGGGTTAATCGAAGATAAAGTAGAGGTACTTCATAGTGCGGTTGTACGCTTAGCAGAAGGGGTGGATGGAATCCTATCCTCGAATACGCAAATTAATGACAGTATTACTAATCTTTCAGCAACAAGTGAAGAAGTATCGGCTTCAGCGGATGAAAGTTTATCTGTATTTGAAACCTGTATGAGTGCACTAGAAGAATTAAATGGAACGTTAGGAGAAATTCATGGCATTTCAGCCCAGATGAAGGGGCTTGTTCAAAAAAAATAGAAAGTAGGAAAGTATAAAACGCAGGACTGTGAATTGCAATATCATGATCTAAATGAAATTGCTGTTACAGTCCTGTTTTTTGCTCTATAGGAAATTGCTGTCGTGTAAATCATTTCGAGGGAAAACGCGGAGTGTTTTTGGAAGTGTCGCGCGGCGACACTTTTTTTTGTGGAAGAATATGATTGGATGTGTTATAATGGAAGACAAGTATGAGTTGTCTGCTTGATGAATAGGAAAAAGATGGCTTGTAAATGATTGAGAAGGAGAGGTAGAATGAACGATAATTTTATTACCTTAACAATTGGTAAACAGAAGAACATTGCTTTGATAGCGCATGATAATAAAAAAGCAGAATTGATTGCATGGTGTGAAGAAAATAAAGAGATTTTAAAGAATCATTTCTTATGTGGTACAGGAACAACGGCAAGAATGATTACTGATAAGACTAATCTTCCGGTTCGTGGATATAATAGTGGTCCACTTGGTGGAGATCAGCAGATTGGTGCAAAGATTGTAGAAGGAAAAATTGACTTAGTTATTTTCTTCTCAGATCCGTTAACTGCACAGCCGCACGATCCAGATGTAAAGGCATTGCTTCGAATCGCGCAGGTTTATGATATTCCGATTGCAAACAATAAGGCAACAGCAGATTTTATTATTAAATCTGCATATATGGATACGGAATATGAACATGACATTATTAATTTTCAGAAGAATATTAAAGAACGTTCAGAAACATTATAGGAGGGCGCAGATAGATGAATAAGGTAGCAATTGTTTCTGATAGTAATAGTGGTATTACACAGAGCGATGCAAAGGAACTCGGTGTTACAATTTTACCAATGCCGTTTTTTATTAATGGAGAGACATTGTATGAAGATATAGATTTAACTCAGGATGAATTTTATCAGAAGCTTGGGGAAGACGTAGAGATTTCGACATCAATGCCGTTGGTAGGAAATGTAACAGATTTATGGGACAAGCTGTTAGAAGAATATGATGAAATTGTTTATATTCCAATGTCTTCGGGATTAAGCAGTTCTTGTGAAACGGCATATATGCTTTCGCAGGATTACGATGGAAAAGTACAGGTAGTGAATAACCAGAGAATTTCTGTCACACAGAGACAGTCTGTTTTGGATGCAAAAGCACTTGCTGAAAAAGGAAAGTCAGCAGCAGAGATTAAAGAAATCTTAGAGCGTGATAAGATGGAATCCTCTATTTATATTATGGTGGATACGCTTTATTACTTGAAAAAGGGTGGAAGAATTACACCTGCCGCTGCAGCGCTCGGAACACTTTTGAAGTTAAAACCGGTTCTGCAGATTCAGGGAGAAAAATTAGATGCGTTTGCAAAAGCAAGAACTGTAAAACAGGCAAAGAGCATTATGATAGAGGCTATGAAAAACGATTTTGCAAACCGTTTCCATGATGAAAAGGGAGAGCATATTCATTTGGAAATGGCATATACGCATAATGAAGAAGATGCAGAGAACTTTAAAAAAGAAGTACAGGAAGCTTTCCCGGGAATGGAGATTGTAATGAATCCATTGTCTTTAAGTATTTCTTGTCATATTGGACCTGGTTCCCTTGCAATTGCATGTTCTAAGAAAATTCCAGAGTTAGAATAGAAGAACTGCCAGCAATGGCAGTTCTTTTTTGAAAAATGGAGAATGAAATGGATATTAATTTAGAATATTACAAAATTTTTTATTATGTTGCAAAATATCAAAGTATAACAGCTGCGGCAGAAATGTTGACCATATCCCAGCCCGCGGTCAGCCAAGCGGTAAAGCATTTGGAAAAAGATTTAGACTGCGCCCTGTTTGTGCGTATGTCAAAGGGGGTCAGGCTGACGAAGGAAGGGGAACTATTATTTTCTTATGTGGAGCGTGGGTACGAAACGATATTGTTAGGAGAGCATAAGCTAAACGAGATGTTGAATCTTGATGCTGGTGAGATTAGAATTGGTGCTAGTGATATGACATTGCAGTTCTATCTCTTGGATTATTTAGAACAGTTTCATGAAAAATATCCTGGGATTAAGGTTGTAGTTACCAATGCGCCAACGCCGGAAACCTTAAAACATTTAAAAGATGGAAAAATCGACTTTGGAATTGTGAGTACGCCGGTTCCGGAAGTTGGAAAATTGAAATGGACTTCGGTTCGAGACATACGGGATATTTTTGTTGCAGGAAATAATTTTGAAATGCTAAAAGGAAGAGTATTGTCCTATCATGAGTTGGAAAAACTTCCGATTATGTGTCTGGAAGGAAATACATCGACCAGAAGATATGTGGAAGATTTTTTAGTGGAACAAGGAGTGAGATTGAGTCCTGAATTTGAACTTGCAACAAGCGATATGCTCATACAGTTTGCGGTACGTAATCTTGGAATTGCAAGTGTTGTGGAAGATTTTGCAAGAAAAAAAATCGAAAGTGGAGAGCTTTTTGAATTGACATTTGAACAGGAAATTCCGGAACGGCAGTTTTGTATTGTGACGAATGAAAAAATCCCAATATCAGCCGCTGCTGAGAAGTTATTACATTTTTTGTACCAAGGTGAAACAAAAGATTTATAAGTGATATAATACGTAATTATGCCAAATATAATAAATATTAATTTTACTTATGAAAAGCTTTCGTGTATAATCAATAAGTAAAAACAGGGAAAATGAGGCAGGTTTTTACACCTGCCTTTTTGTTTTCAAATAAAAAGAGAACCAGGAGGAAAAAAGAATGGTTACAGCAGTAGTAGGAGCCAATTGGGGCGACGAAGGAAAAGGTAAAATTACAGATATGCTCGCAAAGGAAGCTGATATTATTATCCGCTTTCAGGGTGGTGCAAATGCAGGTCATACCATTGTAAACAATTATGGTAAGTTTGCATTACATACTTTGCCATCCGGTGTATTTTATAATCATACAACAAGTATTATTGGAAATGGTGTGGCATTAGACATTCCAAAGTTATTTAATGAAATTAAATCAATTACAGACCGTAATGTACCTGCACCAAAGATTTTGGTATCTGACAGAGCGCAGATTGTGATGCCATATCATGTACTGTTTGATCAGTATGAGGAAGAACGTCTTGGAAAGAACTCTTTTGGTTCTACGAAATCTGGTATTGCGCCATTTTATTCTGATAAATATGCAAAAATCGGTTTCCAGGTTAGTGAATTATTCGACGAAGAATTATTACAGGATAAAGTAAAACGTATCTGTGAAACAAAGAATATCTTGTTAGAGCATATGTATCATAAACCATTATTAAAGGAAGAAGAATTATTAGAGACATTACATGAGTATCGTGACATGGTAGCTCCTTATGTTTGTGATGTATCTGTTTTCCTTGATCAAGCAATCAAAGAGGGAAAGAATATTTTATTAGAAGGACAGCTTGGTACTTTAAAAGATCCAGATCATGGAATTTATCCAATGGTAACATCTTCTTCTACATTGGCTGCTTATGGTGCAATCGGAGCAGGAATTCCTCCATATGAAATCAAGAAAATTGTGACAGTATGTAAAGCATATTCTTCTGCAGTAGGAGCAGGAGCTTTTGTAAGTGAAATTTTTGGCGAGGAAGCAGATGAATTGAGACGTCGCGGTGGAGACGGTGGTGAATTCGGTGCTACGACAGGACGCCCAAGACGTATGGGATGGTTTGACTGTGTGGCAAGCAAATATGGATGTCGTATGCAGGGAACTACAGATGTAGCATTTACTGTATTAGATGTATTAGGCTATTTAGATGAAATTCCGGTTTGTGTGGGCTATGAAATTGATGGAGAAGTAACGACCGATTTCCCTGTAACATGCAAATTAGAGAAAGCAAAACCAGTGTTAAAGACATTGCCTGGATGGAAATGTGATATCCGTGGCATTAAGAAATATGAAGATCTTCCGGAAAATTGTAGAAAATATGTGGAATTTATTGAGGAACAGATTGGTTATCCAATTACTATGGTTTCTAATGGACCGGGCAGAGATGATATTATTTATCGTTAATTTTAAAAATAATTTCAAACAGAGGGAATACGAGGTGTATCCCTCTGTTTTTTCTATCTAGGAAAGGAAGGATTGTTAAAATGATAAAAAATATAATTTTTGATGTGGGAAAAGTGTTAGTAGAATTTGATTGGGAGAGTGCTTTTCATAAGCTTGGAATAGAAGGGAAAGCGTTTGAAGCAGTGGCAGATGCTACCGTACGTTCAGCGGATTGGAATGAATATGACAGAAGCAGTATGTCAGATGAAGAACAGTTACAATATTTTATTGCAAAGGCACCTGATTATGAGAAAGAGATACGTTTATTCTGGGAGAATGTGGGACTCCCAATCTGGCAGTATGATTATTCCATGGAGCTGGTAAAAGGATTGCGCAGTCAGGGATACCATACATATATTCTGTCAAATTATGCACGTCATACTTATGAATGTACGAGAGAAGCGCTTTCATTTGAACAGGAGATGGATGGTGTAGTTTTTTCCTATCAAGTAGGAAGTATCAAGCCGGAACCTGAGATTTACCAGACCTTGCTGGAGACCTTTGATTTAGTGCCTGAGGAGAGTGTATTTTTGGATGATAAACCAGAAAATTTGAAAGCTGCCGCACAATTTGGCATTCATACGATACAGTTTACGACATTAGATGCAGCTAAGGATGCTTTGCAGAAATTGGGTGTTACAATTTCGTAGAACAAGTATAACTGGTTATACCACATACCAATAAAAACAGAAAGAGAATGGCAAAAGTTGAATAATGCTTAAATAATGGCGAAAATAGAATTGATTTTGCTGGAAAAGTATGTTAAAATTTAGACAAAGGTTGAGGTATGACCAGTTTGAATGGATTTCTGGTTGTGGCAATATATCTGACTCTTAGAAGAGTCTGAAAGGAGTAATAAGATTCATGAGTGAGTTTAAAGTGATTGAAATCAAGAAGAATATTCTTGAAGACAATGACAGAGAAGCAGATCAGCTTCGAAGTGAATTAAAAGAAGAAAAAACATTTCTTTTGAATTTAATGTCTTCTCCGGGTTCTGGTAAGACAACAACACTGGTTCGTACGATTGAAGCATTAAAAGATGAGATGCGTATCGGTGTTATGGAAGCAGATATCGATTCTGATGTAGATGCGGATACGATTGCTGCAACAGGAGCAAAGGCAGTTCAGATTCATACAGGTGGTATGTGTCATTTAGATGCAGACATGACAAGACAGGGGATTGAAAGTTTAGAGACAGCAGATGTGGATTTGGCAATTTTGGAAAATGTAGGAAATCTTGTATGCCCTGCAGAGTTTGATACAGGTGCCGTTAAGAACGCAATGATCTTAAGTGTACCGGAAGGGGACGACAAACCGCTGAAATATCCGTTGATGTTTTCTATTTGCGATGTGCTTTTGATTAATAAAATTGATGTACTTCCGTATTTTGATTTTGATATCGAAGCATGTAAAGAGCGCGTTAAAAAGTTGAATCCAAAGATTCGGATTATACCAATTTCTTCCCGTACCGGAGAGGGAATGGATGAGTGGTTCAACTGGCTTCGTAATGAAGTGAAAGAGTGGAACGCTTAAAGACGGGATCTATAGGTGTTCAAACGAAATAAAGAGTATAAATAAAAATGTGGATGAGTAAAAATAGTTAGTGAGGTACAAAAATGGCAGAGGAAAGAGAATTAATTTTAAAATTAGGAAAGAAAATTACAGATCGAATTCCTTATAAATTAGGGAAAAAACAGTTAACAGCGGAAGATCCGGAATATTTTGGTCTTGCAAGTGTTGTTACAGATGAGATGGCAACGATTGCACTTACGATGGATGTTCGTAAGCCTGAGACATTAGAACAGCTTGCAAAAAAGAACCCACAGCATAGTAAAGAGGAATTAGAAAAGCTCCTTCAGGAGATGGCAGTCATCGGACTTTTAGAGTACAATTGGGAGAATCCAAAGCATGAGAAACAGTATGTACTTCCGATGTTTGTACCGGGTTGCGCTGAGTTCATGGTAATGAATAAAAAGCAGGTAGAAGAACATACAGAAATTGCTGATTTCTTTGAACAGATGGCAAGATTACCACTTGAGAAAGTAACACCGATGGTTCCATTAGGTGGTGCCGGAATTGGTATGCATGTTATTCCGGTTGAAAAAGCGATTCCAGCAGAACAGGAATCTGCAAGTGTAGAACACATTTCACACTGGATGGATAAATATGATGGAAAGTATGCGGTAGGTCAGTGTTCTTGTCGTACACAGCAGAGAATCCGTGGTGAGGGTACCGGAGATGTCGAAGGTGAATGGTGTATCGGTGTCGGCGATATGGCGGATTATCTTGTTGAGACAAACAGAGGACGTTACGCAGACAGAGAAGAAGTATTAGAGATTCTCGAACGTGCAGAAGAGATGGGATATGTACATCAGATTACAAATATCGATGGGGAAAATAAGATTTTTGCGATTTGTAACTGTGCAGTAGGTGTATGTAATGCACTTCGTACATCCCAGTTATTTAATACTCCGAATATGTCTCGCTCTGCATATCGTGCACATGTTGAAAAATCAAAATGTGTAGCATGTGGTAAGTGTGTAGAAGTCTGCCCGGCAGGTGCAGCAAAACTTGGACAGAAATTATGTGCAAAAGATGGAAGTGAAATTACATATCCAAAGCACAAGCTCCCAGATAACAATAAATGGAGTAAAGAGGACTGGGATCCAAATTATCGAGATAACAATAAATTAAACGTATATGAAACAGGTACAGCACCATGTAAAACAGCTTGTCCTGCTCATTTGCCGGTACAGGGTTATATCAAGATGGCAGCAGAAGGAAGATACATGGATGCTTTAAAATTAATTAAAACTGAGAATCCGTTCCCTGCAGTCTGTGGTGCAATTTGTAACCGTCGTTGTGAAGATGCTTGTACACGTGGAACGATTGACAAAGCAGTTGCAATTGATGAAATTAAGAAATTTATTGCAGAAAAAGAGATTAATGCAGAGACACGTTACATTCCTGAAATGGTAAATCACCTTGGACGTGGAAAAGAAATCGATACGAAGGTAGCAGTGATTGGTGCAGGTCCTGCAGGTATGTCTGCTGCATTCTATTTAAGAAAAATGGGATATCAGGTTACTGTATTTGAGAAGAATCAGCGTGCCGGTGGTATGTTGATGAATGGAATTCCTTCTTTCCGCTTAGAGAAGACTGTTATTGAAGCAGAAATCGATGTTTTGCGTCAGATGGGAATTGAATTCAAATGTGGTGTAGAAGTTGGAAAAGACATTACGATTGCGAAGCTTCGTGAACAGGGCTATAAAGCATTTTATGTTGCAATTGGTGCACAGGGTGGACGTAAGACAGGAGTTCCAGGAGAAGATGCAGAAGGTGTTGTAACAGGTGTTGACTTCTTATTAGAAGCAAATACAAAAGAAGATGCGCACTTACTCAGTGGACGTACAGTTGTAGTCGGAGGCGGTAACGTAGCAGTAGACGTTGCACGTACAGCGCTTCGTTCCGGCTCAACAGAAGTATCCATGTTCTGTTTGGAGTCCCGCGATATTATGCCTGCAGCAGCCGATGAAGTAGAAGAAGCTGAAGAAGAAGGAATCGGTGTAAACTGTGGCTGGGGACCAAAAGAAATCGTAACTGAAAATGGTAAGGTAAAAGCAATTGTCTTTAAGAAATGTACTTCTGTTAAAGATGCAGACGGACGTTTCAATCCACAGTATGATGAGAATGATTTAATGACAGTAGAATGTGAAAATGTTTTATTATCCATTGGTCAGTCTATTCAGTGGGGAGATTTATTAGCAGGTACAAAAGTGGAATTTAACCGTAATGGTACAGCAGTAGCAGATCCTGTTACTTATCAGACAGCAGAACCGGATATTTTTGTCGGTGGTGATGCATATACAGGACCAAGATTTGCAATTGATGCAATTGCAGCAGGAAAAGAAGGATATGTTTCTATCCATCGTTTTGTAAACGAAGGACATAGTCTGACTTTGGCACGCGATCTTCGTAAGTTCAAGGAATTAGATAAGAACAATATTTCAGTTGAAACTTATGATACTGCACAGCGTCAGGTGCCTGGAAAGAAGGCTGGCGTATCTCAGGAAACATTCCGCGATTTGCGTAGTACGTTTACAGAAGAACAGGTGAAAACAGAAGCAGCACGTTGTCTTGGATGTGGAGCATCTGTTGTGGATGAGAATAAATGTATCGGATGTGGTCTTTGTACAACGAAATGTGAATTTGATGCAATACATTTAACACGAGATCTTCCGAAAGCAAGTCGTATGTGGAAATCAGAGGATAAGCTGAAAGCAATTGGACCATATGCAGCAAAACGTGCTATTAAGATTAAGTTTAGTAAGGAAAAATAAATGCATGAATTAGGAATCATTGTTCACGTTGCAAAATCCCTTGAGGGCATCGCAGCGGAGAATAAATTAGAAAAGATTGGTTCTGTTACATTGGAAATTGGTGAAGTAAGTGGTGTTGTGCCAGAATATCTTACGGATTGCTGGGAATACTACCGAAAGAGGGTTCCGATTCTTGCAGAATCTGAGATGAAAATAGAAATGCTTCCAGCTGTTACATTTTGCGAACATTGTGAAAAAACTTATGAGACAGTGAAGCATGGGAGAACCTGTCCATATTGTGGAAGTGGAGAGACTTATTTAGTGGCAGGAAATGAATGTAATATCAAAGAAATAGAAGCTTGTTAAGCATAAAAAGAAGATGTAGATACTTTTACTATGGATTAGTGAAGTGTCTACATCTTCTTTAAATTTACGCAAGTAGCGAGAATAATGAAAGGATTATTTAATCATCAGTTTTAGAGGTGACTTTTTGAAGTGCATTGAACCATTTTTGTGGAAGTGCAGTTCCAAATATAATCCCTAAGACCAAAGCACCGGCAGTTTTTAAAGTAGAAGCAGCATTACTAGAGAAGGCGCTCATATCGTTCATGATTAGACTATAAGAAGTATAATAAATGCCAGCTCCTGGTACAAGTGGGAAAATGCCTGGTATTAAGTAAATTGTTGCAGGCGTTTTTCGAGTTGCTGCAAAAATTCTCGATATTAAAGTGAGGCAGAAACATGCCAATAAGTTAGAAAAAACGGAAGTAAATCCTAAATTAATGGAAATGAGATAACAAATCCATGCAACAGCTCCTGCAATGCCGCAAAAAGCAAGTTCTGATTTTGGAGCTGCGAAAAGTACTGCAAATGATACCGTTGCAGCCAAACAAACAATTCCTTGAAGTAATATCATTATACGAGACCTCCTAAGATAAGTTGATAAACGGTAATGACGCTTCCAACACCAGATGCAATACATCCGGCAGTCAGAAGGGAATCAATCATGCGTATTGTGCCACAGAGATAATCGCCATTAAATAAATCACGGATGGAAGTTGTTAAGGCAATTCCTGGAACTAAAGGCATGATGCATCCAATAATAATTTTGTCGTAAAGGACCGGAAGATGGATGGTGTGCAGGAGCAGGGCAAAGATGGTTACAATCGCACTTCCGAAAATGTTAATGACAAACTTGGAGGTTTTGTAATTTTGGAATGCAATGATGCTGGCTTGTAATATCAGTCCAATAAAAAAAGCAAAAATGGCATCCCAAAAGGTTCCGCCAAAAAGGAAAGCATAACAACCACATCCAAGACCGCAGAAGAAAATTTGTTTTACTGAACTTGTGAATGGAATTGTCACTATCCTTTCAAGAAGGGCAGTTGCCTCTTCAATTGAATATTTCCCGGAGCAGATACCTCTTGTCAGTCGATTAATGGAACTGAGACGGCCCAGATGGATAGAACCGAAGGGAACATGTCTGATGATGCTACAGCTGTCACTTTGTGTTTCATCTGCACTGGCAAAAATGCCATTAGTGAGTACGTAGACATCAAAGTCTTCTATGCCAAAGGCTCTGATGATGCGTTTAACGGTATCTTCAACGCGGTAGATTTCAGCACCATTTCGTAGCATGGCATCGCCAACTTGTACCGCTAGATTTAGAACTTCTTTGTGTGAATTCATATCAAATAATTCCTTTCAATTTTAATCAGTAAAGAAAATAACATGTTTAGTGTTAAAATGCAACAATTGATATTTTTGTAACAAAAAAGCCATCAGACGTTCAGACGCGACGGCTTTTTCTAAGGTTATGAAAAATATCAGATATATTATTCTATCGATGCATTGCAATTATCTTGTTTACGTGTTGCAAAAAAAACTAGATTGAATGAGCGTTTAACGCATTGGATTTTTTTGTGAATAATTTTGATGCTATTTTTGAAACAAAAGCGTGTAATTCACTCGAATACTCTAAACCAAGAGCAAATAACAAGTAAAGTAATACGATTGCAATTATCATAAAAAATTCCCCCTCTCACTGTTTAGCATGCATCAATATGAATTCCCTACAATAAATCTGATACTATTAATGATACCTATTCTTTCGTAGAAAGTCAAATGTCTTTTTACGAAAAACAGTGAGTTTGTAATATATCGAAAAAACCAGGTGATTATGGGGTGAAAATTTGGTCATAATCTACATGTATTTTTAGCTCGTAAACCTTGACAGGACGGCCTTTTGTGGCGGAGGATTGCGTGTAGACAATAGATGCATATCCTGCCTTTTGTAAATGGTTCAAAATGCGGTTCGCATTTCGGACAGAAACGCCAAGATGAGTAGCAAGATTCTGAGCTGTAATAAGGTTAGAATGTGTCAGTGTCAAAATTGTAATCAGCTTTCGAATGGTAAGAGTAGATAGCATACAATCGGAAGCAATTTTGGAAATCTGGTCAGGGCTATCCTGAGCCACCTCCATGGATTGCTCAGAACCTAAAGGACCAATTAAATGCCTTTCCTCATTAATAATATAGCTTCCATCGGAGAAGAGAGACTCTTTTAATGCCGTTTCAGCATTGGCTTTTGCAATGCTGATATCTGTTCCGATGCCATACCCGACAGCAGCATGAATTTGAAAGTTATTTTTTAAAGTAAGTTGGAAAAAGCTGTTTTTATAGTTGTTTGTAAGTAAATTAATAATTTTTGCACTTGTATAAATATAGAAACGTTTTTGCTCTTCCTGAAGAATGTAATTTGTAGCATGTTCTTTGTTGATTGTTGCTAGAGCTTCCCCAAGTTTCTGAAGTGTTTCGTTATCATAACTACTATCGGCAATCGCAACAACAGCAGGAAGATTGTCACGCATTTCTACAAGCTGAATCTGATCTAATAAGGAATGAATATGATATTGGAGTAATTCTTTTGTCGGTGGAATATATTGGTAGGGAATACCATGTTCTTGCAGGGCAGGAACGATACTTCCGTATTCACAAATGACAAAATCAATCTTTTTTTCGTCCCAAAGACGAATAATTTCCTGAAGAACGGTCTGTTCTAAGACAGAGAATTCATCTACTGTTGCGGAATCAATCCATTTTGTAATACGTTGATTTAAATCGTCAAAATCAGCATGTTTTAAAAAGTAATCTACAGTTGCATCCTTATTTAAAAGAAGAAGGAAGTCCATGATGACCCGGGTGGTGTCTAAATCTTTGCGTAGTACAAAAAGATTTGTGAGCTGACGGTATAATGCAAGGGCATCTGCTTCGAAAGAATAAATAGGTTCTTTGTGGTCTGGATATGACTTCTCTAAAGAGGCGAGTGCAATTTTTCCACTGATAAGAAAGGCATCAATCTGATTTCGGTAAGATGCATAAATTGCTGGAATATCTTCAAAATGATTGTAGGGTGCAATTTCGATTGTACACTCTGCATTTAGATTTTTTTTCATATCTACAAGAAAATCATATAAAAAAATATTTGTGATAATTAAAATTTTTGGCTTCATATTTATAATACCTCGATAATAAACTTTTGGAACATTATTGGAAGTGCAACGAATGCTGATAAGATAGTTATAGCAGTTTTAAAGAAAAAAAGCAAATATAAATGAAAATTGTGTGTTTTTTTTCGCCAAAAAGTGCGATTTATATACAATTTTGTGAAAAATGTGAAAAAATTTATAAACATTTAGTGAATTTTGACATTGGATAATTTTGGAAAACATGGTAAAATACAGAAAAGCAAGTATTCCAAAAGTATTCTAAAAATGTTTTATGTTTTATTTAAGGAGGATTTAGTATGACACTTTTAACAGGAATAGGATTATTAGTTTTAGTATTGGCAGCTTTTTCATTATTCAGTATGAAAGCACCAAAAGGTTCACTGGCAATGTCAGGTATGGCAAATGCGGCAGTGGCAACGTTTCTTGTTGAAGCAATTCACAATTACATTTCAGGAGATTTGTTTGGCTTCGAATTTTTAGGCGAGGTTGGAGCAACTTCAGGAAGCATGGGAGGAGTTGCAGCAGCAATTCTTGTACCACTTGCTATGGGTGTTAATCCAGTATATGCAGTTGTAGGTGGTGTAGCCCTTGGAGGATTTGGAATTCTTCCAGGATTTATTGCAGGATACGTAATTGGATTTGTTGCACCATTATTTGAAAAGTATCTTCCAACAGGATTAGATTTGATTGTTGGAGCATTGGTAACAGCACCAGTTGCAAGATTGGTTGCAACTATTGTAGATCCAGCTGTAACAGCAGGACTTACTTACATCGGTGGAGCTATTACAGCAGCAACAGAGCAGTCACCAGTTGTAATGGGACTTCTTCTTGGAGCAATTATGAAACCAATCTGTACTTCACCATTAAGCTCTATGGCATTGACAGCAATGCTTGGTTTAACAGGACTTCCAATGGGTATTGCAGCTATCGCATGTTTCGGTGGTGCATTTACAAATGGTGTGGTATTCAAAATGCTTAACCTTGGTGAAAAAGGAAGCGTACTTGGTGTTATGTTGGAGCCATTAACACAGGCACATCACGTAACAAAGAACCCGATTCCGGTTTACTGTTCGAATGCAGTAGGTGGAGCAATTTCAGGTTTAGGAGCAGCAATGCTTGGTATTGTAAACAATGCACCTGGTACAGCATCTCCAATTCCAGGTATGATTGCACCATTCGCATTTAATGATCCAATTAAAGTTGTAATGGCATTGGTAATCGCAGCAATTGGTGGTACAGTGGCAGGTATTGCAGGTGGAATGATATTCAAGAAAAAATATGGCGTTCCAAAAACTGCAGAAGCCACAGAAACCACAAAAGCAGTAGAAACAGAAGAAAATAGTAAATAATATAATATAATTTATTTATATTTTTTATTTATACGCGAGTAGCGAGGAAAATCGAATGCTTGCATGAAGATTTGCCGAGCACCGCGATACTATGAGAAACTCGCAAAGCGTGTTTCTCATAGTTTAAATCTTAATGTAATATAGTGTATAGGAGGAAATGATATGAACTACTATGAAAGAGCACTTGAACTCAAAGACGAAACAATTGCAAATCGTCGTTACTTCCATACAAATGCAGAGGTTGGTCTTGAAATGCCAAAAGCTCAGGCATATGTAATGGACAAGTTAAAAGAGTATGGTTTGGAACCAAAAGTTTGTGGTCATGGTGTGACAGCTACATTAGGAAAAGGTGGAAAGTGTATTATGCTTCGCGCAGATATGGATGCACTTCCAATGCCAGAAGAAAGTGGTGAGCCATTTGCCTGCCCTACAGGTACAGAAGCTCATGCATGTGGACATGATTTCCATGCTGCAATGCTTTTGACAGCAGCAAAGATGCTGAAAGAAAATGAAAGCGAATTGGAAGGAACAGTAAAATTCATGTTCCAGCCAGCAGAAGAGACTTTCGAAGGAAGCAAGGATATGATTGCAAATGGAATTTTAGAAAATCCACCAGTTGATGCAGCACTTGCATATCATGTTACAGCTGGTAAGATGCCAATCGGTATTTACATGTATAACAATGCAAGTACTATGATGTTTTCTGTAAATGGATTCCGCTTTACAATCAAAGGAAAAGGTTCTCATGGTGCATATCCACAGATGTCCATCGACCCAATCAACGTTGGAGCACATATGCATTTAGCATTCCAGACATTGATTGCACGTGAATCTAATCCAGAGAAAGCTTGTGTATTTACAATTGGCAAGTTCCAGGCAGGAGCAGCAGCTAATATTATTCCGGATACAGCAGTACTTGAAGGAACATTAAGAACAAATGATCCGGATCAGAGAAATCTTTTAGTTCGCAGAATTAAGGAAGTTGCAGAAAAGACAGCAGAAACATTTGGTGCAACTGTAGACATTGAGATTTTATCCGATGTTCCACCATTGATTTGTGATCCAAACTTTACAAACGAGATTATTGGATACATGCAGGAGATGAATATTCCTGGTGCAACACCATATCCGGGAATTACAGCAAGTGCATCTGAGGACTTCGCGGTTGTTGCAGAGAAGATTCCTAGTTGTTTCATGTATTTGTCAGCTGGATACTTAGACGAAAGAGGATCATATCCAGCTCATAATCCAAAGGTACAGTTTAATGAAGATGTTTGTCCAATCGGTGCCAGCAGCCTTGCACATTGTGCAACACAGTGGCTGAAAAACAATAAATAAGGAACTTTTAGTTACACAAAAGATTTTTACGGAAAAGGAGAAAAAGTTATGGCAGAGAACAATGTTTCAAATGTAGCGGTACCTTTGGAGAAAGGTGCAAAAAAAGCTGTTACAATTGGTTGTATGATGTTAATGTTATTCATCGCGGCTAGTGGTGCAGCACTTGCGGTTCTTCAAGGACCAATCTTAAAGAGCATCAGTGAGGATGCATATGCAAATTACTTTGGTATGATGGGTATCATGGCAACATTAGGATTATCCATTATGACACCAATCGGTGGTAAGTTAGGAGATTTATTTGGACGTAAAGCAGTTGTAACAATTGCGGGAATTATCTGTATTGCCAGCTGCTTAGGAATGTCAGTGATTCGTGTGGCTTTCCCATTTATGGCTTGTCGTTTCCTTCTTGGTGCAGCACAGGGAGCTTTTACAGCAACCCCTTACATTATTGCAAGAGAAATTAACGAGCCTAAGGATGTACCAAAGGCAATGGGACTTTTAGCAAGTACTGTTGCAGTCGGAGGTCTTGCAGGATCCATTATTTCTGGTATCTTTTCTGATATGGGATTACTTCCAATTGCAATTGGATATCCAATTATTTTCCTTGTTATTGGTATCATTTTAATTGCAAAGAATTATCCGAATAAGAAGACAGAAGGAAAAGTAAAAATCGACTTTGTTGGTATGGTTTTACTTGCAATCGTGCTTGCAGCACTTTCCTTCGGTTTGAATTATGCTCCATCTATGGGATGGACCAGTCCAGTTGTACTTGTATTATTTGCAGTAACAATCGTTGCATTAATTGTTCTTGTAAAATACGAGAGTGGCACAGAAGAACCACTTGTTCCAGTTAGCTTATTTAAGAACAGCAAATTTACTGTATTATTGTTAGTTGGTTTCATTTGTTACTTCTATCAGCAGGCAATGAACAGTTATGCGCCACTTGCAGTACAGGATGTTATCGGCGGATCAGCAACATTGTCAAGTTCATTACAGTTCCCTCGTATGATTCTTACAATGGTGTTCCCAGCAATCTTTGGTGCATGGGTTGGTAAGAAGAAAGGTAACTCATGGAAAGCAATGGCAATCTCAACAGCTTTGATTGCGATTGCATACATTCCATTAGGATTTACTTCTACAGGTACTCCATTCATACTGTACATGATTATGATTGGTGTTACTGGTATTGCTGAAAGTTTCCGTTCTGTAGCGGTTACACCAGCAGCGCAGGCTACATTAGAGCCTTCACAGATGGGTATCGGTACCTCATTTGTAACATTCGTTAACTCTTTGGCAAGCTTAGTTGCAGCAGCAGTCAATGCCGCTTTATATAACAGCTCTGTTGCAAAGGGTGATTCTGTTGAAAATATTGCAGCAGGTATTAATAAAGTAAACTTACTTGCTGGAGGATTGGCAGTAGTTGGTTTCTTTGTAGTAATTCTTGTTGTACGTAAACATCAGCAGGAAAATTAATCTAAGGTTATGGGGATTTTCCCTACAATAAATGAAAAATGTAGTGAGAGAAGCTCTCTTCGTCGTTTACGCGACGGAGAGAGCTTTTTTGTGAATAGAAAAGTCCTATCCGTGGACACAGTTTTATCACAAATTCAACTTTTTTCTGTCACAATTTTTTGATAAGTTGATATAGATGTGTGCGAAGCCATTTCTATTTGTAAGAATGAGCACATAAAGTAAGAGAGGGAAAAGGAGGACTTCATTGTGATTGTAATTGACCATTTGGTAAAAAAATATGGAAATCATGTAGCAGTGGATGATTTGTCACTCAATGTGGAACCTGGAAAAATTTATGGATTTCTAGGGCCAAACGGTGCCGGAAAGTCTACAACCATGAACATTATTACGGGGTATCTTGGTGCGACAAGCGGAACAGTAAAAATCAATGGCTATGATATTTTTTCACAGCCGGAGGAAGCAAAAAAATGTGTCGGTTATTTGCCGGAATTACCGCCACTTTATATGGATATGACAGTAAAGGAATATCTTGATTTCGTGGCAGAATTGAAAAAATTAGAAAAGAGTGTCCGGGCAAAATATGTGGAAGAGGCGATGGAATTGACCAAAATTGCAGATGTTTCACATCGCTTAATTCGAAATCTTTCAAAGGGATATCGTCAGCGAGTAGGATTTGCTCAGGCAGTATTGGGATATCCGGAGGTTATCATTTTAGATGAGCCTACGGTAGGATTAGACCCCAAACAGATTATTGAAATCAGAGAGCTGATTCAGGAGTTAGGAAAAAAACATACAGTTATTTTAAGTTCTCATATCTTAACGGAAATCAGTGCTGTGTGTGACCATGTGTTTATTATTTCAAAGGGAAAATTAGTTGCCAGTGATTCAACAGAAAATCTTGTAAAGCTGATGGCAGGAGCACAGGAGGTACAGCTTGTCGTAAAAGGAGAAGCGGAAGAAGTGCAAAAATCTATGCTTCAGATTGCGGAAGTAGAAAAATGTGAACTGTTAGAAGCAGAGGAAGAAAAAACTACAAGGTTAAATATTATTGCCAAGAAAGAGGCAGATGTCAGAGAACAGGTTTTCCGTACCTGTGTGAACCATCATTTTTCTATTTTGGAAATGCAGACCGTTACGAAATCCTTAGAAGATGTCTTCCTGGAATTAACAACAAAGGAAGGAGACAAAAAATATGTGGGCAATATTTAAAAGAGAATTCAAAGCATACTTTCAGTCTGTGATTGGCTGGGTATTCCTGGCGGCAATTTTGGCGCTGTATGGACTTTATTTCTTCGTCTATAATCTAAGAAGTGGATATCCATACATATCTTATTCCTTATCAGCAATTGCGTTTATTATGCTGATTGCGGTACCGATTCTTACGATGCGCAGTCTTGCAGAAGAAAAGAAAAGTAAAACGGACCAGCTGATTTTGACGTCACCGGTTACGGTAGGAAAAGTTGTGGTAGGAAAATATCTGGCAATGGTTGCAGTTTTTGCAGTTGATATGTTACTGATAGCAACTACACCAATCATATTATCTGCTTTTGGAACGATTCCAATGGGAGAGAGCTATGTGGCAATTCTTGGATTTTTCTTGTATGGATGTGCCTGCATTGCGATAGGTATGTTTATTTCTTCCATTACGGAAAGCCAGGTGATTGCAGCAGTTCTTTCCTTTGCAGCATTATTTTTAGGCTATATGATGGATAATATTACAGGATTGATTTCTTCATCCGGGAATATTCTGACAAAGATTTTAGGATGTTATGATATCTATTCACCATTGGAGACCTTTATGAATGGCTGCCTTGATTTGACGGGACTAGTATATTTTTTGACGGTAATTTGTCTATTCCTCTTTTTGACAGGACAGTCGATTCAAAAGCAGCGTTGGAGCTCAAATTCAAAAAAGATTTCGCTGGGAGTTTTTCATACAGGGTTTGTAGCAGTAGCGGTTGCGGCGGCAGTTATTTTAAATCTTACGGTACGCGAATTGCCGGCAACGATTACGTCGATAGATGCTACTTCTACGAAAATGTATTCTCTGACAGACGATACAAAGGAATATGTAAAAAATTTAGAGGAAGACGTAACGATTTATGTATTAGCCACAGAAGGTTCGGCAGACACAACGTTAGAGGAAACCTTAGAGCGTTACGAAGGGCTGTCCGACCACATAAAGGTAGAGTATAAGAGTCCGTCAAAATATCCAACCTTTTATCAGCAGTACACGGATGCGTCTCCAACATCGAACAGCTTGATTGTTGTCAGCGAGGAGCGCTCCAGAGTAGTGGATTATAGCGATATCTATGAGTACTCTTATGACTACACGTCATATTCAAGTTCGATAGATGGATATGACGCAGAAGGGCAGCTTACAAGTGCAATTCAGTATGTAACAATGGACTCGTCAGAACTTCCTGTTATCTATGAGGTGCAGGGACACGGAGAAACATCTTTATCAGGTGGTTTCTCAGAAGTGGTAGAAAAGGCCAATATCACGCTTTCGGATTTGACATTGTTAGAGGTAGATGAGGTTCCGGAGGATGCAGCAGCAATTATTATCAATGCACCAACATCTGACTTATCTTCAGATGATGCCAAAAAAGTAATTTCTTATCTGCAGGCCGGTGGAAAAGCAATTCTGATCTGCAATTTCCAGTATCCGGATTTGGAAAACTTTAATTCTGTTTTATGTACTTATGGAGTGTCTGTGGTGGAGGGAGTTGTAATGGAAGGAAACTCCAGCTACTATTATCAGGGAATTCCGTATTATTTACTTCCGGAAGTGGCATCAACGGATTATACTTCATCCGTTTCAAATAGTTATATTTTTGCACCATACAGTGTCGGATTGACTTATGGGGAAGATACCGACGATACCACATATGAAGCATTATTGACGACAACTGAAGATGCAATCTCTAAAGTAGATTTGGAGAATTTTACAACGTATGACTATGAAGAGGGCGATGTAAAGGGACCATTTACACTTGCTGTTTCCGTAGAGCAGACCGTTGATGATGAAAATACTACAAACTTAGTCGTAGTTGGCTCTTTGCAGCTTTTTAACGACAGTGCAGATGAAGTGGTTTCTGGCAATAATGCGTCTATGTTTAAGGATATTATTTCAACATTGGTAGGTGATTCTGAATTAAGTACCAGTGTAATTGCTGCAAAAGAATACACGCTGAGCATGATTACGGTAACGACTGCGGCAGCAGTAGGATTAGGACTTGGTGCGATTATCGTCGTTCCGGTATGCATGATTATTCTTGGAATTATTATTTGGGCAAAACGTAGAAAGAAATAAGATTATTTTACGGACTGGTTGAAAAAGACAGTAAAGATTGCTTGAGAGGCAGCAAGAGAAAGGAGACCAAGAAAAATGGAAAAGCAAAAAAGGCAGTTTGTCATTATTCTGGCAGTGCTTGTAGTAATGATTCTGGCCTACGTTGGAATTCATTTTTATAATAAGAAAGCAGAAGAAAAGGAAGCGGCGGAGGAAGATGCGGCGACTGTAACGATTACGGATTTTGATACGGATGACGTAACGGCATTTTCTTATCAGTTAAATGGTGAAACACTTTCCTTTACCAAGGAGGGGGATAACTGGCTCTATGATGGAGATGCTACGTTAGATTTAGACGAATCTGTGATGGAAACAATGCTTTCAGCAGCTTCGAATCTAACGGCAACAGAAGAACTGGATGACTATGACAGTCTGGCAGATTATGGACTGGATGCACCAGAAAATACAATAACCATTACAACTTCAGAAGGTGTAATTACACTGATGGTTGGAAACTCAAATGAAATTACCGGAGATTATTATATTATGACAGGTGACAGTGATACGGTTTACCTGATTGGCAGTTCTCTCAGCAGTTCCTTTGGAAAAACAGTAGAAGAGTTGATTGCTGAGGAAGAAGAGACGGAAGTTACCGAAGAAGTGGAAACTACGGAAGAAGTTGAAATAACTGAAGAGGTTGAAACGACAGAAGAAGCAGAAGTTACAGAAGCAGATTAGAAGATGTATGAATTAAGAAAACGAAAAGGTCATGAGCATATCGTAGTGCTCATGGCCTTTTTGTGTAAAGTGCATTATTCTTGCTTGTCTGAATCTGTGGAAGTATTTTCACTATCCGGACCATAATGATTTTTTAACAGCTTATAGATAAAGCTATATGCCCAAAGTAGGACAGGTACGATAACAGTTGCCATAACAGAAGCCATAAACATATTCATAAAGTTTGGGCTTGAAGACAGGGCACAAACTAAAGTAGAGATGTATAATCCGATTAAAACAATAACACCAATAATTGCCAAAACTTGTTTTATTTTTTTCATAGAGCATCCTTTCTAAATGGAATTATTACTATGCTTTATCCTATAACAAGAAAATAGGATTGGTCAAGTAAAAAGAAGAAAAAGATGTAATTGTCAGAAAATATGAAAGGAACTCTGGTTTGTGTAAAGGAATCAGTGAGTGATTTTATATAAAGTAAGTTATTATAGCACGATAAATATGAGTATACAAGGAGAAGGCAAAAAAAAGACACTTTAACCAAAAATAAGATACTTATTCAAAAAAGAAGGAGACGTATAATACCAATTAGATTGAATTTTCAATCTAAATACAAAAAATATATAAGGAGGAGATTTATGTTGCAACATGTAATGACAGGAAAGAAGAGGGGACTAGCGGCAGTGTTGGTGGCGACAATGCTAGCAGGCATTATGCCGACAGCAGCAATTACGGCAAAGGCGGCCGAAGAAGAGCCATATGTGGTTTCAAAAGGGCGTATGGTATATGCCAGCTCAGCACAGGCTAACAGTGATTCATCTCTCGCTGTAGACGGTGATGAGAACACCAGATGGGAAAGCACATGGACAAGTGATGATGAATGGTTATATGTGGATTTGGGAAAGGTAACAGAAGTTACCGGTGTACGGCTTTCTTGGGAGGGAGCTTACGCAAAAAGTTATAAAATTCAGTTCTCAAATGATGAAGAGAATTGGACAACGCAATATTCTACTTCCAAGGGGAATGGTGGAGTAGAAAATTTAAATGTTACGGGAAATGCAAGATATGTAAGAATTTACATGGATGAAAAATTTATGCCTGCTTATGGATATTCTTTATATGAATTTCAGGTAATGGGAAGAAATGGTCTGACAGAAAGACCAGTGGATTACGGCGAGAATTTAGCAGCAGGAAAGAGTGTAACAGCTTCTTCTTTGAGAGATGCCTGGTGGATGTATGATGACAATGGAGTCATCGATCAGACAAATGTACTGGCAGAAAATGCGGTTGATGGTAAAGGCAATACTTATTGGACATCAGGGGAAAAAGACAATCAGTGGTTTTGTGTAGACCTAGGGCAAAGCTACACAATCGGAAGAGTTATCATCGATTGGGCATCCGATGCCGGAAAAATTTATGATATTCAGGTATCCGAAGACGGAGAAAATTGGACTACAGTATATCGTCAATTAAAAGGATACGCTAATGAAGATGCAAATGTAGAATTATATGCTACAGGAAGATATGTAAGAGTATACGGATATACAAGAGTGGAAAATGGAAGTGGATTTTCTTTCTATGAATTAGAGGTATATCCATATAAGAATGGTGATCCGATTGTGAATCATGCCATTGAAAATCTTCCGGAAATGCAGGTTATAAATTCGAAAAATGGAAAAGGTTCTTATGTTACGGATGCAATGTATTTAGAGAAAGCAAAGCTTCCGACATATTTAAAAGATGGTTTAGAAGCTCCGATTGATTCTAATGACTGGTGGCAGTCTTCTATTATTAATAAGTTCGGAAATCTTATGAGCGTTTTGCCACTGAAGGCAAAATATTCTGCAAAGGGGCTTTCCTTATTGACAGCTACGGAGGGATGGCTTCCTACTATGGGAGAAACAGATGTAAACGTATCTGTTCAATCCGAAACAATTCCGGATTTGTACATTCTTCCTGAGAATTTAGATGCTCTGACAGCATATGATCAAGTTTCGGGATACGGTGATTATTCTGTAGATCTTGATTTATGTGATAAAAACGGTGTGGCAATGACAACTACGTTAGTAAAGGGGTCTCCTTATGTATTTATGGAGTTTGGAGACAGAATGTCAGCATTCGTTTCAGGTTCTTCCATCAAAAAATTATTTGATGATAGCGGAAATGAATTATTTACAAACGGCAATACATATACAACGGACCACATCGGAATCGAAGTAGTGGATAATGATAATAAAGATAAGACAGAAACTTCTAAAAGCTATTACTGTGTGACAGTCCCGGAAGGAACTGTATTTAAAAAGATGGGAAGTTACATCAAAGTAACATTTCCGGCTCAGAACGGATATATGTCAATTGGTTCTATGACAGAAGCAGGCCAGTTAAATACTTTCTATCAGCATGGATATGCTTTTGTGGAAGATACAAGTGTAACATATAACTTTGATGAATCATCTTCCAATATTGCGGTAGATTATAAGGTTCAGACACAATTAAAGAGAAACGGATTTTCAGCAGATACTATTCAGTGTATGTTGCCGCACCAGTGGAAAAAATCATCAAATGATGATGGGAACATTGGTGTTTATACCTCGGTAAGAGGAGATTTAAAAGCAGTAGCAAGCAACCAATTTACAACGAGTGAAACTTTTGAAGGACTGCTCCCGACATTTGCAGTGCCGGATAATGAAGAGTTTGACAGTGCAGAATTGTTGACTTACCTTTATCAGTTAGAAGAAGCAACTAAGAATCTGACTCCGGCAGCAGATGCATATTGGGAAGGTAAAAATTTGCATCCGCTTGGTATGGGAGTACTCATGGCTGACCAGCTTGGAGAAACTGAATTAAGAGATGTATTCTTAGAAAGAATTAAAGCTATTTTGACAAACTGGTTTACCTATGACGGAGAAGATGATATAAGTTATTTCATTTATGATGAACAGTGGGGAACATTGTACTATCTGCAGAGTGAATTCGGTGCAAATACAGCAATCTGTGACCACCACTTTACTTATGGATACTTCATGTTCGCAGCTACAGTTTTAGCAACTTATGATGATGAGTTCTATAACGATTATAAAGATATGATTGAAATGCTTATCAGAGATTATGCAAATCCATCGGATAATGATAGTGAATTCTGTAGGTTCAGAAGCTATGACTTATATGAAGGACATTCATGGGCAGGCGGATATGCGGATAATGATTCCGGAAACAATCAGGAGTCAGCAAGTGAGTCCCTGTTTAGTTGGGTTACCCTTTATATGTGGGGAGTTTTAACAGATGAGGATACTTATCGTGATGCAGGAATCTTTGGATTTACAAACGAAATGGACACAGTAAAACAGTACTGGTTTAACTATGATTTAGATAACTGGGTTGAAGAGTGGCCATATGAAGTAGTAGGACAGGTATACGGTGGTATTAATTTCTATGGAACTTTCTTTGGTGGACAGCCGCTTTACGTTTATGGTATTCAGTGGCTTCCGGTTTCCGAATATCTGACATATTACGGAATGGATCAGCAAAGATGTGCTGATATTTACAGTGGATTATTAAAAGATACTGAAGTTGCTATGGATAAAACAGTGATTTCAGCAAGAAAAGAAGGAAAATCAGAAGAAGAAATTCAGAAGATGTTAGATACTTATCCACAAGCGGATACTGGATGGCAGCATATTACCTGGCCGTTCCTTTCACAGACCAATCCTAAACTTGCATTGGAAAAGTTTGGGGAGAATGCAGCAAGTGTACAGAGAACGGATACAGCCAACACATATTGGTTTATCAACAGTATGCTTCAATTAGGATATAAGACAGATAAAATCTGGGCAACAGGCGATACTTGTGCATCGGTATATTATAATAAAGACACGAATAAATACACTGCTGTTGTATGGAATCCGACAAATGAAACAAAGACTGTAACATTCAGAACACAGGCAGGAGAAGTCGGAACGGCAGTGGTAGGTGCAAAGGCATTAGTTGATTTTGAAGTATTTGAAAACAAGAACTTTACAGTAACACAGGTAGAAACCCCGGTTATTTCAGTTCCTTCGGGTAAGTATGACGATACACAGTATGTAGAAATTACCTCAGAGACAGCAGAGGCTACAATCTATTATACAACAGATGGAACTATGCCAACCAAAGCATCAAAGGTATATGATGGAACCTTTGCTGTTTCAAGTGATACGACTGTAAAAGCAATTGCGGTAAAAGAAGGCAGTATTGATTCGCCGTTAGCATCGAGCAGCATTAAAATCGATGGAACAGATATTTCTTATGATACAAATCTTGCACTTGGCAAAAATGTTGAAACATCCTCAGCGGAAAATGCAAGTGTGGATGGAAGCAAATTAGTTGACGGAAATCCGGAAACAAGATGGTCTTCTAATTTCACAGATGATGAATGGTTTGTGGTAGATTTAGGACAGTCTTATACAATCAATAAAGTAACTCTTGACTGGGAAGCCTCTTATGCAACAGCGTATAATATTCAGGTTTCAGAAGATAAGAACAACTGGACAACAGTTTATGAAACAAAGAATGGAAAAGGCGGAGATGAAGAAATTATAACCGATGCAGTATCTTGTCGTTATGTAAAAGTGCAGGGAGTAAAGAGAGCGTTAGCTTATGGATATTCTCTCTGGGAGATAGGCATTTATGAAGCTGCTAAGGTAGAAAGTCCGAGCTTTAGCTTACCGGGAGGAAATTATCAGGGAGAGAAAGAACTTACAATTAAGAGTAATACAAAAGGTGTAGAAATTCACTATACAACAGACGGTTCTACACCAAATGAAAATTCTCCTCTGTATATACCAACCATTAAACTTTCACAGACAACAATGATTAAGGCAATTGCATACAAAAAAGGAATGTTGCCTTCAGAAGTTTCAGAGGCGACTTATGTATTCGGTGAAGAAGGAGGAGTAACTCCGGGTGATGATACTGAAGTAACAGGCAAAAATATTGCGAAGGGAGCTCAGACGGCTCAGTCTGGAAGTGAGTCTGATGCAACAAGTGCAGCAAGTGCTGTAGATGGTAATACAGAAACACGTTGGTCATCCAATTTTGCAGATGATGCATGGATGATGGTAGATTTAGGAAGTAGTTACCAGATTAGCAGTGTTGTACTTAACTGGGAAGCAGCTTACGCAAAAGCATACGAAATTCAGGTTTCAGAAAATGGAAATGACTGGACAACAATTTATAAAACTACGAACGGAAACGGTGGAGTGGAAACACTTGGCTTTGATAAAGTTTCTGCAAGATATGTAAAAATGCAGGGAATAGAAAGAGCATTACCATATGGATATTCTTTATGGGAAATGGAAGTTTATGGTGTAAAGAATCCACAGCCTGAAACAGATGGTAATTTTGCGAAGGGAAAAATGGTTTCCACATCGGGTTCAGAGTCTGACGCAATGGATGCAAGATATGCAGTAGATGGAGACGATGGAACACGCTGGTCATCCAATTTCGCAGATGATGCATGGATTGAAGTAGACCTTGGACAGATTTATTCCGTAGATAAAGTGGTGTTGAACTGGGAAGATGCGTATGGAGAGGCTTATAATATTCAAGTATCAACAGATGGAATCAACTATATGACAGTTAAGACATTAACAGAACAGGATGGTGGAGAAGATATCGTTACATTTAACGCGGTAAATGCAAGATATGTAAGAATGCAAGGTGTGAAAAGAGCATTACCATACGGATATTCTCTTTGGGAGTTTGCTGTGTATGGAAAAGAATAGAATCAGGAAAAATATTCGAAAAAACCTTTGAAAAACTCACATTTTTTTGGTATAATAGCAAGTGCATTTATGGAAGAAGGTATCTTACATAAGAAAATGCGAAATATAATGAAAAATCGAGGATATTTAAGATGGCATTATTAGAACAGTGGCAGAAAGTTGCTTATAATGAAAAGGCAGATAAAGGTGAATTACAGAGATTCTGGCAGAGATATTTCCTTTTAGAGAAGGGTGTCTATGAAAAATTATTAACAAACCCAGATGAAAAAGTAGAAGGAACAGTCAAAGAACTCGCTGAGAAATATGGTATCACCGTTATGGAAATGACAGGATTCTTAGATGGAATCAACGACAGCTTAGTAGAAGCAAATCCAATTGATACGATGGAAGAAGATACCAAAGTAAACCTTATTTTTGATAAAGAGAAGTTATATAAAAACATGGTAGATGCGAAAGCAGACTGGTTATATGAACTTCCAATGTGGGATGAAATCTTTGATGAAGAGACAAAGAAAAGACTTTACTTAGAGCAGAAAAAGTCTGGAACAGTTGTTGTTGGCAAAAAAGTAGGACGTAATGATCCATGCCCATGCGGTTCCGGTAAAAAATATAAAAAGTGCTGCGGAAAATAAGAATTTGTAAAAAAGTACTTTACAGATTTCCAAAAAGGGAATACAATCGATAACAGATAAAGGATAACACGTTGACGAGATGAGTAGGTTGTGGAAGCTAACAGAGAGAGATGCCTTGTGCTGGAAGCGTCTTTAGGGGAAGCAATTGAAGACTAACTCTGAGTGGCCCCAATCCGGTCCGGTGATTCCGTTACCATCAAGATGAGATTTTTCTTATGCAGACAAGGTGATTTTTTGTAACTGAATAAGAAAAATGAAGCTGGGTGGAACCACGGTAAAAGAAGATCGTCCCTGACATTGTAGAAATACAGTGTCAGGGATTTTTTATTTACGCGAGTAGCGAGGAAAATCGAATGCTTACATGAAGATTTGACGAGCACCGCGATAACTTGAGAGACTCGCAAAGCGTGTTTCTCATAGTTTTAGAATCAGAAAGAGGTAAGAAGAATGAAGATTACGTTAAAAGATGGCTCTGTAAAAGAGTACAGTGAAGCAAAATCCGTGTATGAAATTGCACAGGATATCAGTGAAGGACTTGCACGTATGGCATGTGCAGGTGAAGTGAATGGAGAAATCGTAGACTTAAGAACAGTATTAGAGGAAGATTGTGAATTAAACATTATTACAGCAAATGATGAGGCAGGACTTAGAGTCATTCGTCATACTGCATCTCATGTTTTGGCAGAAGCGGTAAAACGTTTATTCCCAAATGCAAAAATTGCAATTGGACCGGCAATTGATGATGGATTCTATTATGATTTTGATGCAGAACCATTTTCCAGAGAAGATTTAGACGCCTTAGAGGCTGAAATGAAAAAAATCATCAAAGAAGGACATGAAATTAAACGCTTTACTCTTCCAAGAGTAGAAGCAATCAAATTCATGGAAGAAAAAGGAGAGCCATTTAAGGTAGAATTGATTCAGGATCTTCCGGAGGATGCAGAGATTTCTTTTTATGACCAGGGAGAATTCGTAGACCTTTGTGCCGGACCACATCTGATGACAACGAAAGGTGTGAAAGCATTTAAGTTAATTTCTTCTTCTATGGCATACTGGAGAGGTGATTCCGAAAAAGCGCGTTTGCAGCGTATTTACGGAACAGCTTACAATAAAAAAGAAGACTTAAAAGCACACTTAGAGAGATTAGAAGATGCGAAGATGCGTGATCATAACAAACTTGGCCGTGAGATGGGAATTTTTACAACAGTAGATGTTGTCGGACAGGGACTTCCATTATTCACACCAAAGGGAACAAAAATGATTATGAAACTCCAGAGATGGATTGAAGATTTAGAGGATAAAGAGTGGGGATATGTTCGTACTAGAACACCATTAATGGCAAAATCTGATCTTTACAAGATTTCCGGACACTGGGATCACTACAAAGATGGTATGTTTGTATTAGGAGACGAAGAAAAGGATAAAGAAGTATTTGCACTGCGACCGATGACTTGTCCATTCCAGTATTATGTATACAAAAATGAACAGCATTCTTATCGTGACCTTCCATATAGAATGAGTGAAACATCTACATTGTTCCGTTGTGAGGATTCTGGAGAGATGCATGGTTTGACACGTGTACGTCAGTTTACAATTACAGAAGGACACAACGTTATCCGTCCGGACCAGGCAGAGGAGGAAATTCGAAATTGTCTGCACCTTACTTTATATATTTTAAGAACTTTAGGATTGCAGGATGATGTAACATTCCGTTTATCAAAATGGGATCCAAATAATAAAAAGAAGTATCTTGGAGATGAGGCATATTGGGAAAGAACACAGGATGCCTTAAGACAGGTATTAATAGAAGAAAATCTTCCGTTTGTTGAGGCAGAAGGCGAAGCAGCATTCTATGGTCCTAAGATTGATACACAGGCAAAAAATGTATACGGAAAAGAAGATACTATGTGTACTGTACAGTTAGACTGTGCAATTGCAGAGAATTTTGATCTGTATTACATCGATCAGAATGGAGAGAAGGTTCGTCCATACATTATTCATAGAACCTCTTTAGGATGTTACGAAAGAACATTGGCATGGTTGATTGAGCATTATGCTGGTAAATTCCCAACTTGGATGTGCGCAGAACAGGTTCGTGTACTTCCAATTTCCGACAAATACGAAGAGTATGCCAATAAAGTATGTGATGAATTAAAGAAAAATGGCGTAGATGCAACTGTAGATAACCGTTCAGAAAAGATTGGTTATAAGATTCGTGAAGCAAGATTAGACAAACTTCCATACATGCTTGTGGTTGGACAGCAGGAAGAAGCAGATGGAACTGTATCTGTTAGAAGCCGTTTTGCTGGAAATGAAGGCGTGAAACCATTAGGTGAATTTGTGGATCAGATTTGCAAAGAAATCAGAACAAAAGAAATCAGAGAAGAGCTTCCGGAAGAAGAAAAACAGAAATAAAAGGGTGCAGAGTATGCTCTGCTTGAAGTGATAAAAAACTCTCATGTTTGTTACATGGGAGTTTTTTATTAGAAAATAAATTTGGGGTAAGGAAAAAGCAAGAAATCGAAAATATTACACTATTTTAAAAATATGATACCTATTATCCGGTGGGTAGGCATGTTATGATTTGAATATACAAAAAGGAGAAGATTATGAAAAAACTTATTTTAAAACCAACAAATACTACAATTCCTGCAATTGCAATCGGATGCATGCGCATAGATAACATGGAGCCACAGGCTCTTGCATCTCATATTCAATTTTGTGTAGAGCAGGGACTAAATTTTTTTGACCACGCTGATATCTATGGAAACGGTATGTGCGAGGAAAACTTCGCCAATGCATTGGCGTTTACCTCTCTTCGGAGGGAGGACCTGTTTCTTCAATCCAAATGCGGTATTGTGCCAGGTGTGATGTATGATTTTTCCAAGGAATATATTCTTTCGTCCGTAGACGGTATTCTGAAACGACTTAACACGGATTATCTTGATGCACTGGTGTTACATCGGCCAGACGCTCTCATGGAACCGGAGCAAGTGGCAGAAGCCTTTGATTTACTGTCATCTAGTGGAAAGGTACGACATTTTGGCGTGTCCAATCATAAACCGATGCAGATTGAACTCCTGAAAAAATACGTCAGACAACCGCTGGAAATCAGTCAGATGCAGCTTTCTATTCCGTTCTCTAACATGATTGCCAGCGGCTTGGAGACCAATATGCTGACAGATGGAGCGATTGACCGGGATGATAGTATTTTAGAGTATATTCGCATTCATGATATGACAATGCAGGCATGGTCTCCATTCCAGTATGGATTTTTCAACGGCGTATTTGTGGGAAATCGCGAAAAATTTTCAGAATTGAACAAAGAATTAGATGTACTTGCAGAAAAATACAATGTCACTCCTTCCGGCATTGCAGCTGCGTGGATTCTTCGTCATCCGGCGGGAATCCAGATGATTGCAGGAACAACTAATCGTACTCATCTGCAGGAAATTATTGACGGTAGTGACATAATGTTGACGAAGGAAGAATGGTATCGCTTATATCTGTCCGCAGGGCATATACTTCCATGATAGTAATTAACTGAGGAATACTGTAAGTGATTGATGGTTATTTGAAGGTAATAAATTTATTGTATAAAAAGAATCCGAACATCTAAAACTATAAA